>JAGYIP010000007.1 GCA_018402635.1 Burkholderiaceae bacterium | reverse complement strand
CCTCGCCACTGACCCAACAACTGTCCACAGTGGTCAACCACCCACTCATAAGCCACGGGTGGTCATGGTCTTGCGACACGTAAAGCGTATTGGTCTCAAGATCCTTCTTCACAACGAACCAGCCCTTGCCTTCTTCACTGACGAGGGGGCTGCGGTTTACAGAACGCTTAGATACCGCCTTGCGTACCCCGCCAATCCCCAGGCCTTTGCGCTGGCCAAGGGTGAAGAACGAAAGCCCCTGATGCCTGCCAACCTGAACGCCATCAGGGGTGCAGATGGGGCCGGGCTGAGTCTTTAAATAGCGGCTTAGAAACTCGCGAAAGGGCCGCTCACCAATGAAACAAATGCCGGTGGAATCTTTCTTCTTGGCGTTCGGCAGCCCCAAAGACTCTGCAATGGCCCGCACCTCGGTTTTGCGTAACTCGCCCACGGGAAAAAGAACACGGTCAAGCTGGTCTTGACGCAGGCGATACAGGAAGTAGCTCTGATCTTTGGTTTCATCAAGGCCACGAAGCAGCTCCACCTTGCCTTCGGGGTTACGCCGAACCCGCGCGTAGTGCCCGGTAGCAATAAAGTCGGCGCCTTGCTGAAAGGCGTGGTCTAAAAAAGCCTTGAACTTAATTTCCGCGTTGCAAAGCACATCGGGGTTGGGGGTGCGACCCGCCTCGTACTCGCGCAGGAACTCTGCAAACACCCGGTCTTTGTAGTCTGCCGCAAAGTTCACCGATTGAAGCTCAATGCCCAGCCGGTCGGCGACCGCAGCGGCATCAAGAAAGTCTTGGCGGCTCGAGCAGTACTCGGAGTCGTCATCGTCCTCCCAGTTCTTCATGAAAATGCCAATGACCCGATGGCCTTGCTGCTTAAGCCTTGCGGCGGCCACGGCCGAGTCAACGCCGCCCGAAAGACCCACCACAACGACCTTTGGGGCGTTGATTTGCGCGGCTTTCAAGTCGGGACTTTGAACAAATCCAAGAGGATCTTTCACAAACGAAGGTTTCGGTGGACGAGGCTGGGCAGGTTTTGACGCAGTCATATACCATCGAAGTCTATCGAAACACTGGAGTTATGACGTGCAAATTGGGATTCCAAAAGAATCACTGGACGGTGAGGCGCGCGTGGCGGGTTCTCCCGAGACAGTCAAGAAATTAGTAGCGCTGGGTCACGAAGTGGCGGTGGCTCGTGACGCGGGCAAAGCCTCAAGCATGCTTAATGCCGCCTATGAGCAGGCAGGCGCCAAGCTGGTGGACCAGGCCCAGGCCCTGGCGGCCGACCTTGTGTTGAAGGTGCGTTTTCCATCGGATGACGAATTGAAGGCCATGAAAAAGGGCGCTGTGCTTGTCGGTATGCTCTCGCCGTTTGACCGTACAGGGCTGGAAAAACTGGCCGCGGCCGGGCTTACCGCCTTTGCCATGGAGGCTGCGCCTCGAACCACCCGTGCCCAGTCGCTTGATGTTCTGTCGTCCCAGGCCAACCTTGCGGGTTACAAGGCCGTCATACTTGCCGCCGAAGCCTATCCGCGCATCTTCCCCATGCTCATGACCGCGGCCGGAACCGTGAAGGCGGCCCGAGTCGTTATTCTTGGCGCGGGCGTGGCGGGACTTCAGGCCATTGCCACCGCCAAGCGGCTTGGCGGGGTGGTTGAGGCCAGTGATGTTCGGCCTGCCGTGAAAGAACAAATCGAATCGCTCGGGGCAAAGTTTATTGATGTGCCCTACGAGACCGAGGAAGAACGTGAAATTGCCCAGGGCGCTGGGGGTTATGCAAGGCCCATGCCCGAGGGCTGGATGAAGCGCCAAGCGGCCGAAGTTGCCAAGCGCATTGCCCAGGCCGACATCGTTATTTCCACAGCCCTTATTCCAGGCCGCAAGGCCCCTGTTCTTATTACCGAAGACATGGTGGCCAGCATGAAGCCAGGCTCGGTGATTGTGGACATGGCCGTTGAGCAGGGCGGAAACTGTCCGTTGTCGGTGCTGAACCAAACCATCACAACCAATAACGGCGTTCGTATTGTGGGCCAGCCCAATCTGGCGGCTCTTGTTCCCACCGATGCCTCGGCGCTTTATGCCCGCAACCTCTTGGACTTCTTAAAGCTTGTCTTTACGAAAGAGGGGGCGTTTCAAGTGCCCATGGACGACGATATTGTGGCGGCAACCCTTGTGGCGCGCGACGGGCAGGTAACCCGGCCGGCATAGCGGGCGGTGAACGGACCCTTAAAAATTTAGACACCCCAAGCACGCGCACCGACTTAACGGAGAAGCACAGATGGACGTGATTAACCCCACCCTTACCAACCTTATTATTTTTGTGCTTGCCATCTACGTGGGCTACCACGTGGTCTGGAACGTTACGCCTGCACTGCACACTCCGCTTATGGCGGTCACCAATGCCATCTCAGCGATTGTGATTGTGGGCGCCATGCTTGCAGCGGCCTTAACCGAAACCGTGCTTGGCCAGACCATGGGCGTGCTTGCGGTGGCGCTTGCCGCGGTGAATGTCTTTGGTGGCTTCTTGGTCACCAAGCGCATGCTCGAGATGTTTAAGAAGAAAGAGAAAAAGCCTGCGGCAGGGGCCTCGGCCGAAAAGGAGGCTGCGTAAATGTTTAGCCTCTCTATGAACACTGTGACGCTGCTTTACCTGGTGGCGTCTGTCTGTTTTATTCAGGCGCTAAAAGGCCTAAGCCATCCCACCACATCCATTCGCGGCAATGTCTTTGGCATGACGGGCATGGCCATTGCCATTGTGACCACCGTGGGCCTTATTGGCACCATGGCCCAGTCCATGTCCGCCACAGCCTCGGTTGGCTCGGGCCTTGGGCTCCTGTTTGGTGGGCTGGTGGTGGGCGGCTTTATTGGCGCCACCATGGCCAAGCGAGTGGAGATGACGAAGATGCCCGAGCTTGTGGCCTTCATGCACTCCATGATTGGTCTGTCGGCTGTCTTTATTGCCATTGCCGCAGTGGCCGAGCCTTATGCATTGAACATTGCGGCCAAGGGCCAGCCCATTCCAGTGGGTAACCGGCTAGAACTGTTTCTGGGTGCTGCCATTGGCGCCATTACCTTCAGTGGTTCCGTAATTGCCTTTGGAAAGCTCTCGGGCAAGTACAAGTTTCGGCTCTTCCAAGGCGCCCCTGTGGTGTTTAGCGGCCAGCACATGCTGAACCTAATTCTTGGGCTTGCAACTCTTGGTCTTGGGCTGGTGTTTATGTTTACCGAAAGCTGGGAGGCCTTCCTTCTTATGCTGGCCCTAAGCTTTATTCTTGGCGTGCTTATTATTATTCCCATTGGCGGTGCGGACATGCCGGTGGTGGTGAGTATGCTTAATAGTTATTCAGGCTGGGCGGCCGCGGGCATTGGCTTTTCGCTGGGTAACTCCATGCTTATTATTGCGGGCTCGCTGGTGGGCTCCTCGGGCGCTATTTTGTCTTACATCATGTGCAAGGCCATGAATCGCAGTTTCTTTAATGTGATTCTGGGCGGCTTTGGTGGCGATGCCGGGACTGCAGCGGCCGTCGGCGATCAGGCGCAACGGCCTGTTAAAAGTGGCTCGCCCGACGATGCGGCGTTTCTTCTGGCCAATGCGGACTCGGTCATTATTATTCCGGGCTATGGTCTTGCGGTTGCCCGCGCCCAGCATGCCCTAAAAGAACTCACCGAGAAGCTGACTGAAAAAGGCATTAAGGTTCGTTACGCCATTCACCCTGTGGCAGGCCGCATGCCTGGCCACATGAACGTGCTGCTGGCTGAGGCCGAGGTGCCTTACGACCAGGTGCACGAAATGGAAGACATCAACGGCGAGTTCGGCCAGACCGATGTGGTGCTGGTGCTTGGCGCCAACGATGTGGTGAATCCTGCAGCACGCACACCGGGCAGCCCCATTTTTGGAATGCCTATTCTGGAGGCCTACAAGGCTGCAACCGTCATTGTGAATAAGCGCTCCATGGCCTCGGGCTATGCCGGGCTTGATAACGAACTCTTCTACATGGATAAGACCATGATGGTGTTTGGTGATGCCAAGAAGGTGGTTGAGGACATGATGAAGGCGGTCGAGTAGTATATTTTTCCTAGTATTTTAGAAATCAAACTTCTAAAATACTAGGATGATTTCAAGAGAGCTCGAGCAAACCGTTAACGATCACTTGGCCTTTCAGCCGGCTGTAGCCCTTTTGGGGCCCAGGCAGGTTGGAAAGACAACGCTTGCCCAGGCCATCGCGAAGACCCGTCCAGGGGCGATCTTTTTTGACTTAGAAAAGCCAGACGATCGGGCAGCCTTTGGTTTTGCATCCCGCATCTTCGCGCAGTACCGTTCTCAGCTGGTCGTGCTTGATGAAGTGCAGGCCATGCCTGGGCTCTTTGAAGAACTTCGCCCCGAAATCGATGCCTATCGTCAGCCGGGCCGCTTTCTATTGCTGGGCTCTGCCTCGGGGCAGTTATTGCGCCAAGCCCGTGAATCACTGGCCGGACGGCTTTCCAGTCTTAGCCTCTATCCCATTACCTTGTCGGAGTATCTTCAGGCCCAAGACGGCAAGGCAGCAGAGCCTGGTCGTTGGCCGTTGGTAACAAGCCAGTTTTGGCTTTCAGGGGGCTTTCCGCAAAGTGCGCTTGCCCAAACCCCTGCTCAGAGTCTTCTGTGGCGGCAACAGTTTATTCAAAGCTTTGTGCTGAACGATTTGCAGCAGTTTGGGGTGAACGTGCCGCACGAGGCCATGCTTAGGCTTTGGTCCATGCTTGCGCATCTGCATGGCCAGGTTCTAAATGCAAGCCAAATTGGGCTTGCGCTTGGCGGGGTGAGTTACCACACTGTGAATCGTTACATCGATATTTTGTGCGATGCCTTTATGGTTCGCAGGCTTATGCCTTACGGGGCTAATCTGGCAAGCGCCTTGTGAAGTCTCCCAAGCTCTACATTCGCGACAGTGGTCTGCTGCACGCCTTGCTTAAAATTACAGATCTCCGTGCGCTTAGCACCCATCCGGTTGCAGGCTTTTCTTGGGAGGGCTTCGTCATTGAGCAGGCGCTTGCCGCAGTCGAGCAGATCGACCCATTGGCTACCGCCTATTTTTATCGATCCATTGCGGGGGCCGAGATGGATCTCTTCATTGAGGCCTCTAGTGGAAAGCGCCTAGCCCTTGAAATAAAGCTCTCAACCCAGCCGAGGCTCAAAAGGGTTCTGGTCTGCGCATCAAGACCTCAAGCCTCAACAAACCCTGGTGGTTGCTGCAGTAAATCAGGGTTATTTCATGCACGACAGCATTGAAGTGATTCCCCCCTGGCTTATTGCCGCTAAAGTGAAGCAGCTTTTAGCCTAGCGAGCTCAAGCCCCAGATACCTCGGACACCCCAGAGACCCCAGATACTTCAAGCCCTTCTATTTTCGGCCGCTAGGTCTTCCTAGGCTCCGCGAGTTTCACCGGAATAACACCCCGCAAGGCATTCACCACAACCAGCGCTTCGGCTTTACGAATGTCTTCTGGGTAAAGCACACGTTCTTGCGCCTTGCCCAGAATGGAGCGAGCAAGATCGGTATTGAAGAGTGTTGTGCCTTCGACCTGGGCGACCGATGCGTCGGGGTTTAGAAGTTGCTCGCGTAGCACGCCAGGCAGAACACCCGACTGCAAAGGCGGCGTGCACCATTGCCCGTTTAAGCAGATGAACAGGCTGGTGCGTCCGCCCTCGGTGACTTCCCCGCGCTCATTTACAAACAGGGCATCAAAGCCGCCGTTTGTAACGGCCGCCTTCCAGCCCGCATCGTAGGCCGCCCGTGCCGTGGTTTTATGGCGAAGAAGGGGGTTGCTGCTTTGCATACGGGCCGCTTCGGCGCCCAGAAGGTCGCTGGCCCAGAAAAGCTTTTGTACGCCCAATAGGGGCTCAACGCTGCCATGACTTAGATGCAGATTGCCTTGCGCAGAGAGTTCAAGCCGAAGCCTAAGAACATTCTGCAAACAAGCCTCAAGATAGTCTTGAATCTGCGCCTCAACAACAGACCGACTAAATGCAATACCCAGAGCCTTGGCAGAGGCCTGCATACGATTCAAATGCAAGGCCAACAAAAGTGGGTGGCCGTTCTCAACCCGCAGGGTTTCAATAAGCCCCACCGGTGACGATAGCCCCGTAACGAAAGCCGCCTTCACCGCACACTCTTGCCATTCATTATTGGCATGCGAATCGATGGTGATGCCCGAGCCTATGCCAATGGTGACATCCCGTTGCGCATTGACTTCAAGCGTGCGAATCACCACGTTAAGCTGAAAGTTGCCATTGGGTTCGAAAAGGCCAATGGACCCACAGTAAAGCCCTCGGTCGTGGGGCTCAAGCTGCGCAATAATTTCCATGGTGCGTTTTTTTGGGGCCCCAGTCACCGAGCCACAGGGAAAGCTCGCTCGAAGAATGTCGTGCAGTGAAAGCCCTGGCTTTAGCCTTCCATTAATGGTGGAGGTCATCTGATAGACCTCACCCACTTCTTCCACATCAAAAAGCGCGGGCACTTTTATGCTGCCCGTCTCGCAGATTCGGCCAAGGTCGTTACGAATCAGGTCGGTGATCATCACGTTTTCGGCACGATCTTTCTCATTGCTTGAAAGGTCTTCGGCCTTGGCATGCAGCCGGCCCAGGGTTCCTTTCATGGGTTTGGCCGTAAGCAAGCCCTCCTCATTCTTAATAAAAAGCTCGGGGGAAAAGCAGAGCACCTGGCGTTCGGGCGTTTCAATAAAGGCTCCGTAACGAACAGGCTGGCGCGCACGAAGCCGGGCATAAAGCGCAAGGGGGTGACCAAAGCTTTGAGCGTGAAGCTGGAAGGTGTGGTTCACCTGGTAGGTGTCGCCCTTGGTAATAAAGGCCTGAATGGCGGCAATGTCGCGGGCGTAGTCGTCTTCGCTAAGACTTCCGCGTACATCAAGAAGGCCTGCAGTGCGATCGTGCTCGGGCATGGCATTCGTGCGCGTTTGAAGCCATTCAATCACCTGCTCATTGCTTAGCCGTTCGCATTGGCTAAAGGCGAAGGCTTCAAGCAGTGGGGGGGTACCAGCAGAAAGTGGCCCTGTGTCATTTGTCGCATCACTGGTTCCCCAGGCTTGGGTATCGCGGCAAGCAACAGCGCCTAGCGGGCAAGCCTTATGCGAACGAATACCTTGAAGCGCCTCACCCAGCTCATACGAAAACAAGGCCACCACGTAGTGCCCGTCTGCTTGGGCTGCTTCCATTTCTTCCAGGGCGGTTGCTAGCTCCTGGATGTGAAAAACCCGCCAATGAAGAAGCGGGTTCTCAAAAAACAAAGAGCTCGGCGTTTGGGCCGAGCTCTTGCAGTCATCAAGAAGAATCACACGGAAAAGCTAGACCCGCAGCCACAGGTGGTGGTGGCATTAGGGTTCTTAATGACGAACTGGGCGCCTTCAAGGTCTTCTTTGTAGTCGATTTCAGAGCCAAGTAGGTATTGGTAGCTCATGCTGTCGATAAGAAGCTGAACACCGTTTTTCTCCATTACGGCGTCATCCTCGTTCACGGCCTCGTCAAACGTAAAGCCGTATTGAAAGCCCGAGCAGCCGCCGCCCTGAACAAAGACGCGCAGCTTCAGTTCGGTATTGCCCTCTTCCTCAATAAGTGTCTTCACCTTGTTGGCGGCCGACTCGGTAAACACCAATGGCTCGGGAATGTCGGGCACGTCGCTTTGAAGGTTGGCGGTTTCTACGGCAGCAGTCATGGGGAGATCCTTTTAGGAATGGTGCGAACTCTCACATTCTGCGCCTAAGGCAGCACCGGCACAAGGCTTAGCCCTGTGGTTAGCAGGTCTAAGCCGCAATAAATAACCTTGCAAATACGGAAGTTCAATGTAATATTTGCATGGATGATTAATCGTGCTTTAGAACCCTACCTTCTTGAAGCTCTGGCAGACTCGCCTGCGGTTGCACTCCTTGGGCCTCGTCAGGTGGGTAAGACTACCCTAGCTTTAGAGGCCTCAAACAAAAGAGCGGGCGCTTACATATACTTGGATTTGGAGTCTGAAACAGACCTTCAAAAGCTCGCATCCCCTGCACTCTTCTTGCAAGGCCAATTGGACAAGCTTGTCATTATTGACGAGGTGCATCGCTACCCGGCCCTTTTCCCCCAACTTCGCGGTCTTATTGACCAGGCTCGTCGAGAGTCTCGTCGTCAGGGGCTCTATCTTCTTTTAGGGTCTGCCTCGCTTGATCTTCTTAAACAGGCCGGTGAAAGCCTGGCTGGACGGGTTCGCTACCTTGAACTTACGCCCTTTAGCCCAGGCGAACTGCCCGAAGCCGACCAGTCCAAACTCTGGCTGCGGGGCGGCTTTCCTGAGAGCCTTCTGGCCAGTTCCCATCGAAAAAGTTTTCAGTGGCGGCGCGATTTCATTCGCAGTTACATAGAGCGCGATGTCAACCAGTTCGCACCAAGGCTTGCGGTTCATAATCTGCGCGCTTTATGGACCATGCTTGCGCATCAGAATGCAGGCCTTCTAAACCTGGCCTCGCTTGCACGTAGCCTTGGGGTTGATCAACGCACGGTAGGTAACTATCTGCAGCTGCTCGAGGACTTTTTGTTGGTGAGACGGCTTCCGGCCTGGCACCGGCATCCAACCAAGCGGTCTGGTTCGTGCACCGAAGACCTACATTCGCGACACGGGTTTATTGCATGCCCTTCTTGGCTTAGAAACCCATGAGCAGCTTTTAGGTCACCCCATACTTGGCGCAAGCTGGGAGGGGTTTGTTGTCGAGTCGATTGCCAATGCTTTAAACGCAAGGGCGCAGCCCTACTTTTACAGAGCTGCCAGTGGTGCCGAGGCCGACCTGGTACTTGAATGGGAATCGGGCGAGCGCTGGCTTATTGAAATTAAACACAGCCTAAGCCCAAAGTTGGCGCGTGGCTTTCATAGTGCCTGCAACGATCTAAAGCCAAGCCGGCAATTTGTTGTGACGCCGAGCAACGACAGCTGGCCCCTTAACGAAGACACCACTGCAGTGAGTCTTCCAACCGCTTTAAAACTTGTGGGCGAGGCGAATTAAGGCAGCACCGGCACAAGGCTTAGCCCTGTGGTTTCAGGCAGATTAAACATCAGGTTCATCACCTGCACGGCCTGGCCCGAGGCTCCCTTCACCAAATTGTCTTCCACCACCAAAATACAAAGCAGGTTTGAGGCCTCGCCCGAGCGCACCGGCGGGCGATGCACGGCAATGCGCATGAAGTTTGATGCCCTTACGGAACGGGTCTCCGGCATGCTGCCTGCGGGCATCACATCCACAAAAGGCTCGCTGGCGTAGCGCGCCTCGTAGAGGGCTTGTATGTCGGCGGCCATTCCTTTGGGGGTGAGCCTTGCATAAAGCGTGGCATGAATGCCGCGAATCATAGGGGTTAGGTGTGGCACAAAGGCCATGGCAAGTGCCTGTTGGTCACTGGCCGGCTGGCCGGCTTTGGCCATAATAGTTTTAAGGCCCTGGGTAATTTCGGGCCAGTGCCTGTGGCCGCTTACGCCGTAGGCTTTAAAGTTGTCGCTTGTTTCGCTGAACAAGGTGTTCACTTCGGCCTTGCGGCCCGCACCGCTTACGCCCGACTTGCAGTCGGCAATAAGACTCTGAGGGTCAATGAGGCCGGCCTGCTCAAGCACGGGCAAATAACCCAATTGCACCGCCGTGGGGTAGCAGCCCGGCAGGCCAATAAGCCTCGCAGAGCGAATGGCCTCGCGATGCACTTCCGGAAGACCATAGACTGCCTCGCTAAGTAGGTCGGTGCAGCCATGCGGCATTTTGTACCAGCGTTCAAACTCGGCCGGGTCTTGCAGGCGAAAATCGGCCGCCAGGTCAATCACCTTCACACCCTTATCCAAGAGCGATCGCGCCTGCTCCATGGCCACGCCATGAGGCGTTGCAAAGAACACCACGTCACAGTCTTGCAGAGGCGCCTGAGCGGGGTCACTAAAGGCCAGGTTCACCCTTGTGCGCAGCGATGGGAAGAGTTCGGCCACAGGCATGCCCACTTCCTTGCGCGAGGTAATGGCAATAAGCTCTGCATGCGGGTGTTGGGCCAAGAGCCTTAGCAGCTCGACCCCGGTGTAGCCCGTGCCGCCAACAATTCCGATTTTGATCATTCCGACGTCACCCTCTGTTGGGTTTACCCTTCACCCTTCGATCTCTCGATCTCGATCTCATTTAAGAAGTCGTTCACAGTCTGCACTAATAATCCTTTTGCCTTTGCCCTGTCATTCATAAGAAAACCAAAATCCTTAACGTCACCTGTGAGAAGAATTTGAGCGTTACCCCCAAGAGCAGCGAAAAAAATTGGAAGATCTTTTTTAGGCAAGTTTACAAGGCCCTCCGAACATGGAAATTCAGGAATGACCTCTAGGTTGAGTATTTGATCCAGATGAGCTTGAAGGCACTGAGGATACTTACGCTCTAAATTTCTTCGAGCCTCCTCGAGCGCATACCTGCTTGTACAAAGAACCCAGTCATTTGCTTGGGCAACTTGAATAACAGAGGCCGATTTGCCCTCGGGCCGATGCGCTGCTGTAAATAAAATATTGGCGTCAAGAAAGATGCGCATTAACGCTTCTTGAGAAGCCGTTCAATTCTCTCTCGCTGCCCTGGGGCAAACTCATCTTCTTTGGCCCAGTTCGCAATTTGCTCGTCAGAGTATGTGTCAAGTTCATACACTGCCGCAGGCTTCAAACGAAGCTCGCCATCTTTTTCTTCAACCAACAAGGTACCGCCTGCGCTAATTCCGAGTGCACGACGAATATTCACCGGCAAGGTAATTTGCCCGCGAGTCGACACTGTCACCAGTTCTTTCATATTTATTCCCTTTTCGGAAATGCAGAATTACTGAATTATAGGGGATTGAGCCAGGTGAGGATGCTTTTTCCTGGTCACCCCCGTAAACCTTATGGGCTAGGGCGCCTAGGGATTAACTCCATGTCGGGCTGACTTCCCCCAAGATTTGCTAAGTGAAAGGCAGCATGACATTCGCAAAAATGCCGGAGTGTTTCCTCGAGTAACTCCTTGACTTCTTCCTTGCTGCTGAACTTCTCAGCCCTATTAAGCAAGTCAGAGTTTAAAAGTAAAGCTGTCTCAATCTCCATATCTTCACCCTGCAGCGATAAGTTAAGAATGAATAAAAAAGGACGCTCGTAAGCGCCCTTTTCTGATGAAGCCCCCTGCAGGGCCTCGGAACGAATTAACGCTTGGAGAACTGCTTGCGCTTACGGGCTTTATGCAGACCCACCTTCTTGCGCTCCACCTCACGGGCATCACGCGTAACAAGGCCAGCCTTCGAGAGCACGGGCTTGAGCGTGTCATCGAAATCGATAAGCGCGCGGGTAAGGCCGTGGCGAACCGCACCAGCCTGGCCCGACTCACCACCGCCATGCACGTTCACCATAATGTCGAAGCTCGACAGGTTGCTGGTAAGCGCCAAGGGTTGACGCACGATCATGCGGCCTGTTTCACGGGCAAAGTATTCGTCAAGGGGTTTGCCGTTCACCGTAAAACTCCCCTTGCCAAGCTTAATAAAGACACGGGCCACCGAGCTTTTGCGTCGACCCGTTCCGTAGTTGTATTCACCGACCATTGCGATTCCTTTCGGTAGGGGTTAGATCGACAGCGCTTTGGGCTGTTGAGCAGAATGGGGATGACTGTCGCCCGGGTAAACCTTGAGCTTTTTAATCATGGCGTAACCCAGGGGGCCCTTGGGCAGCATGCCTTTAACCGCAATTTCAAGTGCGCGACCGGGAAACCGAGCCTGCATCTTCTCGAAATTGGTCTCTGTAATGCCGCCGGGATAGCCTGAATGGCGATAGTACTTTTTGTCGGTGGCCTTAGACCCCGTAACCCGAATCTTCTCGGCATTGACCACCACAATGAAGTCACCGGTGTCGACGTGGGGGGTGAATTCCGGTTTATGTTTACCGCGCAGACGCAGAGCAATTTCAGAGGCCAGACGGCCCAGAACCTTGTCGGTTCCATCTACTAAATACCAATCGTGCACGACCTCGTGCCCCTTGGCAGAGAAGGTTTTCATAACGTTCCTTTCCTGGGTTTTTGGCCCAGCCCTTGTTGATGTGCTTCAGACTTACGTCCGAAGGTGGCTAAGTATGCGTGGAATTGAGGAAAAACACAAAAAAAAGCCCCAGGCTTTGCGGCCTGAGGCGTAATCCACCTTTGGAGGAGGGTGGAGGAGACAGACTTCAGGTTAACCCTTAAATTGTTGCATTGCAACCTTGGCTCTAAGGTTTTTGCGAAAACCCCTGCGCGCAATTTGGTAACTCGATGGAAAGGGTTGGCCAACGGTTATTTTTCGACAAGTCTCGGTGAGCAGATCCCGTGAGTTCGGGTTTGGAGCCTGTTGCGGGGGCGCAACGACAGTGTTGCTTAACCGCAACGAAATTCCAAGAACCTTTCTCACAAAAGGCGCTAAGGGTTTGACTCCGTGGGTCGAACGCTCACAATTAGAGCGTGCGTACAAAAGTGCGTCTCCCCACGTTTTGTCTGCGTGGGTTCAAATAACCTCTTAGGAGAATACTGAATGAAAAAGCATCTTATTGCTGCTGCTGTGGCCGGAGCCCTGGCTGTTCCCGCAATGGCGCAGGTTACGATCAAAGGCGTTTTTGACGTGCAGGCCTATGGTTCCACGAAATTTTCGCTTGGCGGGGACACCGTTGCCGATCCAACCACGACAGCGAAGCGTTCACAAACCGCCAACAACAATGGCTGGGCCACCTCGGAAATCCGTTTTGAGGGATCTGAGGATCTTGGCGGTGGGCTCAAGGCTTCGTTTGCTTTGGCCACGGGGCTTAGCAATGGTGCATCCACCTTCGCAGATCGCGATCGTTTCCTTCAGCTCGCTGGCGGTTTCGGAGCTATTCGCATGGGTCGTTTCGTCCCTGCAGCAGCTCTTGGCTATCATGGATTCGTGGCCGGCACCACTAACCAGGCCAGCCACCGCGGTAGACGTTGACACCACGGCCACTGGGTAATTCAATAACGGCTGGTCCACGTCTGAAATCCGTTTTGAGGGTTCTGAGGATTCCTTGGCGGCGGCCTGCTGGCGTCGTTTGCTGCTGGCCACAGGTTTATCCTGGCGCTGGGGGAAGCGTCCACCCGGCTGACCGTGACCGTTTTACTTCGGCCTCGCTGGCGGCCTTTGGATCGATCAGGATCGGTCGTGTTCGTTCCTGCGGCAGCCTCAGGTTGGTATGGCTATACCGCATCTACGACGAATGCTGCCGGCACGACTTACCAGGATGATAAACGGAGGTTCTGCAGCGATGTCCGCTTGGGTGAGCGATCTCACTGGCTGTCAGCTTTGAGCGGAACAATAACAACATTCGTTCACTACCCCTTCCATGGGCGGCTTCTGTCGTAAACGTGAATTACGGTCTACCGAGAGTGATAGCAGCGCCTTGGCTGGTGAGGCCAAGACAACTCAGACAGGCGTCGCATATTGGCTATTCGGCAGGTCCGATAAGTGTTGGTCTTGCGACCAACAAGCGCGATGTTGATGCGCAGGTCGATAACGCGGGTTACCGCCGCGACTGGAAACGCCGGGACTGCGGCAGCCGTCCAGTCCTCGGTCGGCGGTAACCTCACCTGGCTAGGCGGCTCCTACAATCTCGGCATGGCAACCGTCTGGTCTTTGGCCCGCGTTCAGCGTGAGGACGAGACCACGGTCTGCCGCTGGCGTTACGCCACCAAGGACACCTCGCTGATATCGGCGTTGAACGTCCTAGGCGTCACCGTGCCCATGGGTGCAAACCACGCTTCGCCTGAGCTACTACTCGGGTGCAGAGCGAAGGCGCGGACAGGTGCCACCGATGACTCTGATCTCAAGTGGGCTATCAGCTCTCCGCCTCTGCGCCCCCAGCAAGCGCATATGCGTCACTTTCGTAATGGGTCAAGAGCGGAGGTCGAGCGCGCAGGTACCAACACTCGGTACTGGGCGCACGCGGGAAGAGACCACACCAACGCGATCGGCACTCACGCACTCCTTCTAATCCCGCCGCAGCGGCAACGCTGTCTAGGATCTAGAAAAACAAAAACCCCCGCTCACAAGGCGGGGGTTTTTTTACTGGGCGTCGCGATCGTCGTCACTGTTATTGCATTCCGGGGGCACGCCATAGCCCGCAGATCTGAGAATGCCGCTACTACTCCATTCAATCTGAAACCACTGACAAAGAGGGTTCTCGTAGCGATACGACCAGACCTCCCCGCGACCGCGCCCAAGGCTTGAAATAACCGTGCTGACCCCAATCAAGTCAATAACCTGTGACTGAGTCATGTCCTCGCGAATCTTCAAAAACCGTTCGTCGGTAAGGAGCTGGTCCCAACGCAACAGACGATTCTGACGATCGAAGTAGAGCCGGTAGGTGTGCACCCCGTAAGGACCACGCATGTAATCCACATAGCTATCTTGGGCGCGCCCAGGTTGGCCCATGACTTGGGTGACAGCCTGCTGGTTCTGGCCGATCATCGTGGTTGTAGGGGCGTAACTTGCACAGCCTGATGACGCGAGCAAACCCACTAAAAATAATCTTCTACTCATAGTGCGTCCACATTCTTAGTACCTTCAATGCTTGTTCGTCCTGTAGCACTTGGTAAACCAGCCGGTGCTGAATGGAAATGCGTCGGGAGTAAAGGCCCTGCAAATCACCTGCAAGTTTTTCAAAGGGCGGTGGGTTTTGAAAGGGATTTAGCTCAATAACCCGCAGAAGGCTTTCCGCCTTCTCTTTAAGGCCGGCCTGTTTGAGCTTCTTGGAATCCTTTTCGGCCTCTTTGGTAAAAAACAGTGTCCAGCCGGACATCACCAAGGAAGAGATTTCTTGAGTTTCGAGGTGGGTGTACTAGCACCCTGAATTAGGGATTCGCGCATACCGGGCAGACTTAGCAGATAGAGCGTTTCTTGCACAGACTTCCAGTCGTCTTCCGCAATCAGAACGGCATTGGAGCGTTTGCCCGTAATAAGAACAGGTTCATGGCTTTGCTCGACCTGATCAATAAGGCCGTAGAGGTTGGCCCGTGCCTGGGTTGCTTTAACAGTATCCATATCTCTAAGCGTACGCTTTTAGGTACGCTCTAGTCAAGCCAAGGACGCGACATTAACAGGACCCGAGACCCCGAGGCCACTGAGGGCCACAGCCTTTAAGGGCTTAGAACCTCGTCCTCTTTTGTTTTAACCGGTTTCACAAGGTCTTCGCGTTTAATGCCCAGCCACAAGGTGATGGGCGACATAACGAAGATGGACGAATAAATACCAAAGACAATGCCAATGGTAAGGGCCACGGCAAAGTAGAACAGGGCAGGGCCACCGAAAATAAGCATGGTAATGACCATGGCCTCCGTGGTGCCGTGGGTAATAATTGTGCGGCTCATGGTGCGGGTAATGGCGTTATCAATCGTCTCTTGCACGCTGGCCTTACGCATGCGCTTGAAATTTTCACGAATACGGTCGGCCACCACCACCGACTCGTTCACCGAGTAGCCAAGCACCGCAAGCACGGCTGCCAGCACAGAAAGTGAGAACTCCCATTGAAAGACGGCGAAAAAGCCAAGAATAATCACCACGTCGTGCAGGTTGGCCACAATGGCCGCCACCGCAAACTTCCATTCAAAGCGAATGGCCAGGTAAACCATGATGCCCACAATGACAAACAAAAGGGCAATGAGGCCGTCGGTGGCAAGTTCGGCACCCACCTGCGGCCCTACGAACTCCACGCGGCGCAGCTCGGGAACATTGCTTGGCTGGGCCTGAGCCGCAATAACCTTAAACACCTCTTGGGCCTGATCGTTGCTGTTCTCGCCCCGCAGTGGCAGCCGAATAAGAAGGTCGCGTGAGGAGCCAAAGTTCTGCACCTGGGCATCGGCATAGCCCAGGCCCTGCACCGTGCTGCGCACCTCTTCAAGCGGTGCGGTCTGGCTGTAAGACACCTCAAGCACCGTGCCGCCCGTGAACTCAATGGAGAAGGCAAGCCCACGCAGGGCAATGGCCGCAATGGCCGCAATAAAAAGCGAGAACGAAATAACGTTAAGCACCACCGCATGGCGCATGAAGGGGATGGTGCGTTCTAACCTAAAAAATTCCATAGTCGCTCGTTGCTCGCCTTTATTTTCCTAGCCAATGGTCAGTCGGCCCAGGCGCTTGCGGCTTCCATACCAAAGGTTAATAAGCCCACGGCTAAAGAAGACCGCCGAGAACATGCTGGTAAGAATGCCAAGCACATGCACCACGGCAAAGCCGCGTACAGGCCCCGAGCCAAAGACAAGCAGGGCAATACCGGCAATGAGCGTGGTGATGTTGGAGTCAAGAATGGTGGCCCAGGCCTTTTCGTAGCCTGTGGAAATAGCCACCTGGGGGTTGGCCCCCACGAATTTCTTCGCGTACCCGCTCGTTAATGAGCACATTGGCATCAATGGCCATACCAAGGGTAAGCGCCATGGCGGCAATGCCAGGAAGGGTGAGCGTGGCCTGCAAAATAGAGAGCAGGGCAAAGAGCAACAACAGGTTCAGTGAAAGCGCCAGCACCGAGACCACACCAAACAAGGCGTAATAAGCAATCATGAAAACAGAAATGGCCACAAAGCCCCAGGCCGTGGCATTAAAGCCTTTGGCAATGTTGTCTGCGCCCAGGCTTGGACCAATAAGACGCTCTTCAATAATTTCCATGGGTGCGGCAAGCGAGCCAGCACGCAGCAAAAGTGCGGTCTCTGCCGCCTCCACCGTGGTCATCTGGCCGCTAATCTGAACCCGTCCTCCTGGAATCTCTCCGCGAATCACGGGGGCGGTAATAACCTCGCCCTGACCTTTCTCAATAAGAAGAATGGCCATGCGCTTTCCAATGTTCTCGCGTGTAACTTCGCGAAAGATACGAGCGCCTTTGCTGTCAAGGGTAAGGTGCACCGCGGGCTCAATTGGGTTTTGGGAATCGAAGCCGGCCTGGGCATCGGTTAGGTTCTCACCCGTAAGCACCACCTCCTTTTTAAGCATTAGGGGTGCGCCACCGCGTTCTTGGTAGACATCCACGCTTGCGGGCGGACGGCCGGCAAGCAATGCCGTGGCCGCTTCAGGCGAGTCTTCCACCATGCGCACTTCAAGCGTGGCCGTGCGGCCAAGAATGTCTTTGGCCTTTGCCGTGTCTTGCACGCCGGGCAGCTGCACCACAATGCGGGCGGCACCCTGCTGCTGAACAATGGGCTCTGCCACACCCAGCTCGTTAATGCGGTTGGAAAGGGTTGTGATGTTCTGCTTGAGCGCGAACTCTTGAATGCGGGTGGCCGTTGCGGGGTTTAGCCGTCCCACCAAGAAGAACTCTGAGCCCGTGTCGCGGGCCTGCCAGTCAAGGTCTATCACCTGTTCGGCAAGCAGCTTAAGGCCTTGCTCGCGAATCTCGACACTGGCAAATTTAATTTCAAGGGCCTCGCGCGTGCGGGCAATGCCTTGGTGACGAACACGCTTATCGCGCAGCAAGGTACGGGTCTCACCCACCAGGGCATCAAGCCGTTTGGTAAGCGCCGTGGCCATATCCACTTCTAGAAGAAAATGCACACCACCACGAAGGTCGAGGCCCAGGTACATGGGCAGCGCACGAATGCTTGAGAGCCAATCGGGCGAGGCGGAAATCAGGTTAAGGGCAACCACATAGTTGCTGGGCCCAGACACGGCCACGCGCTCGGCTGCCTGTTGGGCGGCGGAGTTCTCTGCCTGGCTTGCAGGCAGTCTACGGCCCGCAAGGCTTCCCGGGTTCAAGGCCGATTCAATAAGGTCTTTGGCTTTAAGCTGCGTGTCGGTGTCTGCAAAGCGCACGCGCACGGTGTTGCCGGTGCTGGTCTCTTCAAAACGAATGCCCTGGTGGGTAATGCCTGCCGCCTGCAAGGCCTGCTCAACCTGTTGGGCAACCAAGGCTTCCACCTTAAGCGTTGCCTTGGCTGTTGAAATTTGAACGGCAGGCTTCTCGCCAAAGAAATTGGGCAGCGTGTAAAACAGACCAAAGGCTACGGCCAGGGCCATTAGGGCAAGACGCCACCAGGCTACGCGGTTCATGGGCTTAAAAGGCGAAGGAGAAGAGGTTCAAAGGCAAAGGGGCCGCAGTGAAAGATGGGTTGAAAGTAGATGGGGCGCTTCTTTAAAAAAAGAAGCTTAGCCCCAGGCGCGGCAACAACTGCTTAGCTGATGGTTTTAATGGTGCCCTTGGGCAGCAGCGTTTGAACCGCCTGGCGCTGCATCACCATGCTAATTTGCTTGTCACCCGAGCCCACATCAACGGAAATGTAGGCGTCGTCTACTTCCGTAACCTTGCCCACAATGCCTGCTGAAGAAACAATTTCGTCACCCTTTTGCAGGCCTTCAACCAACTGGCGATGCTCTTTGGCGCGTTTCATTTGTGGGCGAATCATTAAAAAGTAGAGCACCACAAACATGAGGATAAGGGGAAGAAACCCAATAAGAGGGTCTTGGCTCGCACCAGCGGCCTGGGCGTAAGCATTCGAAATAAACACGGGTCGGACCTCCAAGAACAATAACCCATAAGTATAAGGTAGGCTTGGCTCCTTATGAATTCGCAACCCCCCAGCCTCACGCGCGCCGATAGCCTTAATAGGCCTATTTTTGAGAAGCAGGCCCAGGACGGCCAGGCCCGAGCCGGCCGGCTTGCGCTTGCCCACGGCCAAGTGTTAACGCCCATTTTCATGCCAGTGGGTACTTACGGCGCTGTAAAGGGCGTGCCGCCCGCCATGCTTGAGGCGCTTGGCGCCCAGATTATTCTGGGCAACACTTTTCATCTTTGGCTGCGGCCGGGGCTTGAGGTTGATTCAAGGCCACCAAGGGCTGCATGGCTTTGTGAACTGGACGCGTCCCATGCTGACCGACTCCGGCGGCTTTCAGGTCTGGTCGCTTGGTGATTTACGCAAAATTACAGAAGAAGGTGTGGCCTTTCAGTCGCCCATTAACGGGGACAAGCTCTTTCTGTCGCCCGAGGAGTCCATGCGCATTCAGCGGGTCTTGAACTCGGACATTGCCATGGTCTTTGATGAATGCACGCCTTACCCGGCCACCCATGAAGAAGCCGCCCAGAGTATGCGCATGTCCTTGCGCTGGGCGGCCCGCAGCCGGCAGGCCTTTGAAGGCTCTTCGAACGCGCTTTTTGGAATTGTTCAAGGCGGCATGTTCGAGGACCTGCGGGATGAGTCGCTGGCAGGCCTTTTAGAAATTGGCTTTGAAGGCTATGCCATTGGCGGCCTGTCGGTGGGCGAGCCCAAGGACGATATGCTGCGAACCCTTGCCCACATTGGCCCGCGCCTGCCGCAAGACAAGCCCCGCTATTTAATGGGTGTGGGTACGCCCGAGGACCTGGTGGATGGCGTTGCCAATGGTGTCGATATGTTTGACTGCGTGATGCCAAGCCGCAATGGCCGCAACGGCTGGCTTTTTACCCGCAAGGGGGATTTAAAAATTCGCAACGCCCGGTTTAAAGACGACCCCTTGCCCATCGACCCGCACTGCGCATGCCCGGTCTGCAAGCCCAGCGCCCATGGCGATGACCGTCCTGGGTTTTCAAGAAGTTATTTGCATCACCTGCAGCGTATTGATGAGATGTTGGGGGCAAGCCTTGCCACCATTCACAACCTTGCGTTTTATCTGCAGATCATGCGCGAGATGCGCGAGGCGATTTTCGAAGGCCGGTTTGAGGCTTGGCGGGCGCAGTTTGCCGCGGATAGGGCGACGGGGGTGTAAGACTAGGGAAGGCGCCTTAGAAACATGGCGTCGCCATAGCTAAAAAAACGATACCGGTTGGCAATGGCATGGTTGTAGGCCTTGCGAATGGTGGGGTAGCCCGCAAAGGCGCTAACCAGCATTAAGAGTGTTGATTTGGGTAGGTGGAAGTTGGTCACCAGGGCATCCACCACCTTGAATTGATAGCCCGGTGTAATGAACAGGTTGGTCTCCCATTGGCCCGCGAGGCTTGCGAGGGTCGCGATGCCTAGGGTGCCTTTGAGGCCTGCGGCGCCTGAGGCGCGCTGCCCCGCAGACTCAAGCGTTCGCAGGCTTGTCGTGCCCACTGCCACCACGCGTCCGCCCTGGGCCTTGGTTTTAAGAATCTTCTGCGCCGTCTCTTCGTTCAGCGAGCACCATTCGTGATGCATGCGGTGCTTCGACAAATCGTTATCGCGCACAGGGGCAAAGGTTCCACTTCCCACATGCAGGGTCACTTCCGCGCGCTGAATGCCCTTGGCCTGAAGTGCCGCAAAGAGCGCCTCGTCAAAATGCAGGCCCGCCGTGGGTGCGGCCACCGACCCGGGGTGTTGGGCATACACCGTTTGATAACGCAGCAGGTCGTCTTTGGTTGGGGCATGGCCAATGTAGGGCGGCAGTGGCAGTTGCCCACACTCGTCAAGCACATCAAGCACCGGGCGACTGAACTCAAGCTGAAATCGGTCGTCATGGGCGGGGTCGCGGCCGAGGCAGGTGACGTCTTCATGATTTTCCAATTGCAGCCGCATTCCCGCCGCAGGCTTTCGGCTCACGCGAAGCAGGGCGCTTGCCTGGTTGGGCGCAGGCCCAATGCGTTCCACCAGAATTTCAACCCGCCCACCCGAGGGCTTCTTTGCAAAAAGCCTTGCCGCAATCACCTTGGAATTGTTGAAGACCAGCAGGTCTTGCGGGTTCAGAAGATCAACCAGGTCGGTGAATCGTCGGTTGCGAAGGTCTTGCTCGCCGTGCACATCAAGCAGCCGGCTCTGGCTGCGCACCTCGGCAGGCGCCTGGGCAATAAGTTCTTCAGGCAATTCAAAATCAAAGTCGGATAACTGGTAGGTCATGGCGGGTGGGTGATGGCCGAGTAGTGACTGTTGACGGCCAATGGTTCATGGCGGGTTCGTTGGACGCGACGTTAGCTTCGTGTGTTCTTTAGCCTTGCAGCAAGCGCATCCCCCATGGTCTGCGAGAGCAGCTGCGACCGCCTTAGCAACGGTGTGGCCGATTTTAGCCTTGGCCGCCTGCAACCCCGGCAGATAAAACCTTCTCGTATCGTCTGCCATTCGGCGTTCAGTAAACCCACCCATCGAAAGACAAGGGCCATGGCAAGCGAGAGCGTTGTTACCGAGATGCCCACCCACTGCAAGGGCTTAAGAAAAAACCGTAAGGCGCGCAGCAGTTCTTGGGTGGTGCTTGAAAGCGTGACCAGGTCGGCCAGCACCACCAGCGACAAAATTCGAAGCAGCGTAAGCAAGGCCTGTTCGAGGCCCGGCGCAATGCCCGCAGGCCAGCCCAGGCTAATAATCAGGGCGAACCATTGGGCAAGCCCCAAAAAGAACAGCATGGGCAAGAGCCCTTTCAGCAAAGCCAATAAACGCCTACGCCCTGCAAACCCCAGGCTAAGGTGGCCAAGCACGCCAAGCCCAAGTGCTAGGGCCAAAGGCCAGGCCTGTGTGATGGGAAGAAGCAAGACCGAGGCAACAGCAAGCGCTAACAGCTTGTAGCCCGCAGCAATTCGGTGCAGCCACGACGGCCTGGGCTGGCTAAGGTAGAGGCTTAGCATTCCCGAAAGATTGACTTTGTGATTCTTGGGTTCGTCGCTGCGTTCATTACGTCAGCCATTTGTAAATGCCTCAAAAGCCTCCCGCACTTGCTGCACGGGCCCCTGCATTCGTACCTGCCCTCCATCCATCCAAATCAGTTCGTCAAAGTCGCTAAGCAACTCAAGGTTGTGGCTTGCCATGACCACCTGCTGCGGAAGCTTTTCAATAAAACGCATCATGGCCCGAGTTGCTCGCGCGTCCAGACTGGCAAAGGGCTCGTCAAAAAGTAAAACCTGCGGCTCGTCCATAAGCACCGCAAGAATACAAACCAGCTGCTTCTCCCCTTCGGAGCACTCATGGGTGGACCGCTTCAGCAGATGCTCGGCCCCATGCGCGCTTGCAAGAGCCTTTGCCTTGGCTTCAACCTGCTTAGGCTCCTTGCCGCGCTCAAGCTGCCCAAAGCAGAGCTCCTCCATGACCGTAGGAAATAGGATTTGTTGGTTTGGCGACTGAAAAACCAGGCCCACAGGTTTTTCGTTCTGAAGCAGGCCTTGCTCGGGCTCTTCCAGCCCCATAAGAAGTCGCAGCAGCGAGGTTTTGCCCGAGCCGTTAAGACCCACCAGGCCCGTGCGATGGGCTGTTAGCCGAAGGCTAAGATCTTGGAAGACCAGTTGGTCGTTGCGCCGCAGGGTAATGTTTTGGAGAATCATCGCCTGTCATAGTAGCTTCATAAAGATTCAATAACCTTGTCACCTTGAGTAAAAACGTCAATAAACAAGGAGATATGCAATGGCAACATTGAGAACGAAAGTAAGCGGCTTGTCGTTAGCTGTAGCAGTCATGTTTTTATCGGCTTGTGGTGGAGGAAACGATACTGAGAACGTCGCGGAGACTCCCGTTGAAACGCAAGCACAAGCCAGCCTTATTGGTCGATTCGCAGTTGGCGTGTCGGAGGGAACCTCCGAAATTACTGCATATCACCAGGCGAGCACATCCGTTTTCATCACTGTCGACACCAGCACTGTGCCCACCTCGTTTCAGCGCATCAGCTTGCGCAATTTGAGCAGCACCGCACTGGCCAATCCAACGACCGCCAGCAACTTGGAAAGCGGTGCCACCACCCAAGTAGCCACCGATGTCAACGATGCCAACTTCACTGCAAGCGGTGTGCAGACCTTGGCCATCAGCGGCAACTTATTGGCCATTGCCGTCAGAGCCACGCCCAAAACCAACAACGGTGTGGTGGCTTTTTACAGGCTGGACAGCCAAGGCAACGCCACTTATCTGAAAAAAGTCACCGTTGGCAGCTTGCCTGACGGCATGGCCTTCAGCCCCGATGGCAGCCGTCTGGTTGTGGCCAACGAAGCTGAGATCGATGGCGACGAAGACTTTGTGCTGGCCGCAGACAAATCCAACGACCCCTTGGGCACCATCTCTATCATTGCCATTGCCAATGGCACGCCTGCCGACACAGCGCAAAGTTTGGACTTCACCGCATTTGACGACGGCGGTGCGCGTGCCAGCGAGCGTCCGTCTGACGTGCGCATCGGCATTGCGGGCAATGACTTTTCTCGCGATGCAGAGCCTGAATACGTCACCATCACGGCCGACGGCAGCAAAGCTTATGTGACGCTGCAAGAGAACAATGCGGTGGCGATCGTAGACTTGGCCAGCGCACGCATCGAGCGCATCGTGGCCTTGGGTTTCAAAAACCACGGCTTGGCAGCCAACGCCTTGGCACCATCTGACCGGGTCAGTGCGACAGCCCCGTTCGCGCTCAAGTCTTATGCCAATCTGTTTGGCATTTACATGCCCGATGCGATTGCCAGCTTCAGCATCGGCAACACGCCCTACTTCATCACCGCCAACGAAGGCGATGACCGCGACGACTTCTTGGCCACGGGTGAAACCTCGCGCGTCAAAGACCTGACGCTGGACGCCACCGCCTTCCCCAACGCTGAGGCCTTGCAAGCCGATGCCGAATTGGGCCGCTTGACGGTGATCAACACCTTGGGCAAGAACAGCAGCAACCAGTACGAAAAACTCTACGCGCTGGGGGGCCGCTCGTTCTCGATCTACAACGCCACCACGGGCGCGCAGGTGTTTGACTCAGGCTCTGATCTTGAGCAGCGCGCCTACGCCACCTTGCCCACGGCCTTGCTAGGAAAATCACAAGTACTTGGTCGCTTGGATAATAAAGGCCCGGAGCCAGAGAGCGTGGTGGTGGGCCAGATCGGCAGCAAGACCTATGCTTTTGTGGGCTTGGAACGCACCAGCGCCATCTTGATGTACGACGTGAGCAACCCGGCCGCTCCGGTGTTTGTTCAGTGGCTGCAAAACACCACCGACATGGCTGACGGCGATATCTCGCCGGAGGGATTGGAATTTGTTCCGGCTGCCAACAGCCCGACAGGTAAAGCCTTGCTTTTGGCGGGTTACGAGGTTAGTGGCACCCTGGCTGTCTACGAAATTAACTAAAAGTACGTCCTCGGCGGTTTGGGGAGCTCGAGCTATACTAGGCCTCGATGTTCCCCAAACTTTTGGCCGGAGTGGTGGAATTGGTAGACGCACCGGACTCAAAATCCGGCGCCAGAGATGGTGTGCGGGTTCGAGTCCCGCCTCCGGCACCAAGACTAACGAGTCGGCGGTTCGGTTATGGCCCCCAACTTTTGTTTGTAGTGAATTCCAGACGTCACCCCCCTACCAGCACGCGGCTTTGATCCCCCACTACCTGTGGCTGCTGGGTTCGATTCATGCTCATGGCCCGTCTAGGCACCCGTGCTGATAGATAAGCCTGCATCTCCGCCACAGTGATCTGTTTATCTCCGTTAGCGTCGGCTTCCCCCTCCATACCCCTCATGAGGTAGTAGCTGAAGATTCCGTGGCGCAGCTCAGGACTGCTCGATGAGATCTGGTCGGGTGCTGAGGCAGAGATTACTGTGAAGTTTGGGGGAAAGCTGCTGGTCTCCTTGGCAACAATGCTGATAGGTCTAGCACTGGCTAGCAGCGTCTCCCCAGTTCTGCTTTGTCCGCTATAGCAGCTGTCAATAAACATAGTCACGGACTTGGGGGATGTGCGCTGGATTGCATCGACGATTTCCTTCTGAGAAATGGCTGTGCGTTCCAGCAAGTCTCGATTGGCTTCGTGTGGCAGGAAGAAAAGTGACTTACCGTCCTCTGATGGTAGTCCATGCCCGCTGTAAAACACGTAGACCTCCGTCTCACCTTTGCCCACTCTCGTCGGTAACCAGTTTTTAAAGGCTACCAAGATCTCAGAAGCATCTGCTTTGTCATCGAGCAACAACTTGATGTTCTCTTGCCTAACACCTAATGCTCTACGGGCGTAGTCATAAAATAACCCAGCATCTCTGTTAGCAAAATCAGCGTTGCTGACCCTCCTGTACTTTTCTATCCCAATAATGATCGCAACCGCATCTCGAGGCTTCGACTCTGAAACCCTGATTGGATTGAGTGGTTGGATGCGAGCTAGAACCTCCTCAACGGCTCTATTAACCGTGACGGTCTGGCTCTGTGTATCACCAGATTTGTAAATTGCAACTACATCAAATTTGTTCTCACCAACCTGAGCAAACCTTTGTAACGTGGTGCGCCCATCGGGCTGACTTTTAACCTCTTCATTGTTTACCTTTAAAGATGCGATAGACCCTTTGTTAACAACGATACTAAGGGTAACTAGGCCGTTTACATCAGGTACTGATGCGGAGACTGTAAGCAGAGAACTTGCCTTTGATTCTTTAACGACGTTAATCTTTGGCTCGGGGGCAGATACAGTTGTTAAAGGATGCCCTCCGGCGGAAAACTGTTCCATCAACGCGATGCTTTTGCTCTCGAACTGCTCGTAGGTAAGTGGCGTGTCCCAAAAGTCTAAAATAATTTCACATCGGCATGTTTTGCTTAGATGCTGGGGAAACTTCTTCTCACAGTACTCAATGGCTTTCTTAGGATTCTCTGTCGGATGCCAATCCCAAGCTGTACCGGAGGAAAATGGGCACTGGCTTTGATCTTTAACAGCTGCCACAGAGTACATACGAGACGCTCGAGCCACATCGTAGTAGGTTCGACTTTCATTCTCGATGAGGCCAGAAATGTTGAAGAAGGGGGTGTTTTTCTTCAGGCAACTCTCGCGGCCGTCTGCAAACCGTACCTTAGGATCTCGCCAACCACAGGAATCCTCTGCAAGTGTTGCCGATGAGAATAAGACCACGAAACACAAACCAAATAGTCTAAGAAAAGTCGCCATAATGCTATCCTCCCTTGCCCCCTCCACCACCACCTCCACCGTCATCGCCGGGTATACCAACAATGGTCATCGAGGTGTCATTAACCATAATGTTGCTACTAATCAGCATACCACCTTGCGGGGATCGAATTGCTACGGTTAGCACCTCGGGCCCTTCTGTCAGATTGTCTGCCGCTATGGCAATGGAGAGGGTTGCCTTGCCATTGCTTCCTACATTGATTGTTCCCGATAGCTGCCCACCTGCAACGTCAGCGGCACTCACCCCTGTGATGGTGTAGGCAAGCTGGGTGCCTGCGGCCACATTGACCGTAGAGACATCAAACACGGCTGTCTGCCCTTCGTTAACCTCGGCAGCCCGCGACACCACCCGGTACTCTTTACTTGTATAGGGCTGAAACACCACCCCCGCTTTTAATCCGCGATTGTCGAAGAAATTTGCTTTGAAGTAGTTGTCTTGTTCAACTAAGAAATCCAGTTCTTCAAAGTTCAATGAATTGAGTAGATCCTCGTCATAGTTGTATCGATTATTAAATCGGGCAAGCTGTGCTTCCCAGAAACCTTTTGGAGACTCGGAAAACTGAAATGCTTTGGGAGCAAGCATGATTAATCTCCTCTAATAAAACGTAAAGCAGCGCAAAACACGTCTCTCGACTTGTTTGATGACGGCTGAAACCGTTCATCCCCACCCC
>JAGYIP010000006.1 GCA_018402635.1 Burkholderiaceae bacterium | reverse complement strand
TTTCCATGGCGGCAAATTGTTTGGTGTAGCGCTCAAGTAACGAGGTCATGCGGTCTTCCAGGTCTTCAAGCTGGGTTTCGTACCGGCTTACCTGGCTTTCAGCGCTTGTGCTTTGGCTTAAGATAATGCCGCTTGGGCTCATAAGCTCGCGTAGGCGGGTGGCAAGCGTAACGCCAAGCCCGCGTTTAATAACGGTTTCGCCGTTTTCAACTGATGACTGCCGAGCCGCCAGAACCTGAACCACCTCGTCAAAGTTAGCGATCACCGTGGCATCCAGTGTCGATTCATCAAGCGTCAGCACGCCATCCTTGTCCACCGAGACACCAAGGTCACGAAAGCTTTTTACCGTGTTGCCCGCGGTTTCACTTTCGCCAAAGAAAATCTGGCGAATCTGAGACAGCACGGTACGAACCGTGGAGTCGCCCCGCAAAGAGCCACTGAACACATCGTCGGCGTCATCGGACTTAGGCCCAGACAACACACCAAAGTCAGACACCAAATTGTTATAGGCCTCTACAATGCCCTGAATTTTTTCCTTCACCCCCGTGGCGTCGCGCACCACCGTAAGCGAAGTGGCGGTTGAGGTGGTGGCCTGAAGGTCTAGGGTGACGCCTGTAATAACATCGTTAATGGTGTTCGTGGACCGTGTAATGCCCACGCCGTTCACCGTAAGCGAGGCGTCAGAGGCTGCTTGGCCTGCTGGCGTAGAGAAGGCAAATTCGGTGGGGTTGGTGGCGGTGCTGCTTACCTGGAAAACATTCTTCGCGCCGGTCAGGCCTGTTAGCACCATGCGGTAACGGTCAGCGGCATCAACAACGCCGGTATCAAGCACCTGGGCGCTAATGCCAGCGCCCGACAAATTTATAGCACTGGCCACAGCAGACAAGTTGGTGCTGGCCTGGTCGATGCTAACCGTGGTGGTGGTCTGGCTGCCGACTGGGCCCACGGTAAAGGTAAGGTTGAAGGCATTACCCCCATTCACCTGCGACGTAATGTTGCTAAAGCCCGTGTCGGAATTGCTGCGCTGAGCTTGCGCAAGCGAGCTAATGCTTATGCTGTGCGACCCTGGGGCTGCTAGGCTGCTGGTGGAGACCGACAAGGCCGATGCATTCGATACCCGAGCCGTGGTGCCAGCAAAGTCGGTGGTGCTGTCCACCTGCTCAACACTGGTCTTAAAGACGTTAATGGCCGCCATCATGGCCGAGTAGCCCGAGATTTTTGCCTCGGATTTATCAAGCTTGGCCTGTATGGCATTCTGCCGGGGGACCTTCTCGGCATCCACAAGGCCCTTGGCCAGGGCTTTAATATCAACCCCAGAGCCAGCGCCCAACGCAGTAATTAGGTTTGCAGATTCAGTCATTGATGTAGAATTCGACAGGTCTTAAAGGAACTTGAGAAGAACTTTCAGGTTTTGCAACAAACTTTTGAAAGCCAACCACCCAAGGGCTAACGAATGTACTCAAACAGGTTCAACCGAGATATCTGGGCAAAGCTTGCCTGGCTGGCCTCAAGGGCCATCATGCGCTTTTGCATCTCGGTTACGGCCTCGGTGTAGTCCAGGTCTTCAATTTCACTTAAAACGGTTTTGAGCTGCAGCCGGGTCTCTTCAAGCACGGCGGTCTGGTTATTCACGACATTCATGGCCGAACCCACCTTGGCCTGGCTAATGGCCACCTGCTGGTTAAGCGTGTCGAACTCACCCAGGCCACGGTTCATGGCCTCGCGGTCAGACGTGCGCACGGCATCCACCAGGTCTTGCACCGACTGGAAAAAGCTTCGCCCCTCGGTGCTGCCATTGGGCAGGTCGCGGGTCACGCGGCCAAACACCTCGGTGCCGGTTCGGTTGAGCCGAAGGCTGCGCTGGTCACCCACCTCCACCAGGTTCACGGTCTCATCGCCCTGGTAAACAATGTCGCCCTGCGCGTTCGCGGCAAAGGGCGGGGTAAAGACACGCGAGCCGCTAAATAGGTAGGCGCCGTTCACATCGCGGGTATTGGCATAACTTAGAAGGTCTTCCTGCAGGCCCTGCATCTCCACCGCAATAATTTCCCGGTCTTTGGGGCCGTAGGTGTCGTTTAAAGCCTGAATGGTGAGTTCTTTCATGCGCACCATAATGTTGGCAGTCGCCTCAAGTGCGGTCTCTTCCGCATTGAGCCGGTTTTGCGCGGTCTTCACGGCCTGCTCAAAGCTGTCTTGCCGGGCAATGACCGATTTCAATCGTTGAATGGCGGTGGCCTGATCGGGCGCATCACTAACCTGCACCACCTTTTTACCGGTTGAAAGCTGTGCCTGACTCTGAGCAAGGCTGCTCTGGCTTGCCACCATCTGGTTCAAGGCGCGGTCAAAGAAAAGGTTGGTCGAAACTTTCATTACTTACTCCTAGCGAACCGCAAGAATGGCGTCAAACAAGGTGCTTGCGGTCTGCATCACCTTGGCATTGGCCTGGTAGGCCTGCTGGTAGCGAATAAGGTCGGCAGCCTCTTCGTCAAGGCTTACGCCCGAAATCTTGTCGCGGGCCTGCACGGCCTGGTCTTTCACCACCTCCAGGGCCTTCTGGGCAATGCTGGCCTGAAAGGAGGCATTGCCTACGTCGGTGACCACCTGGCCATAGGCATCGGCCAGGCTAAAGCCACCCGCGCCTCCCACAATGGCGGCGGTCTGGAGTTTTGCAATACGAAGCATGTTGGCGTTGTTGCCAATGCCGTCTTGGTTGCCGTCCACCGCAAACTGGTCGCCTGCTGCAGGCGTGGTGTTTAAAAAGAGGGTGACGCCACGGTAGCTGACACCTTGGTCTTGGTTATAGGAGCGCTCAGCAACCAGGGTGTTGGTCGCGCGGTCAATAATGTTGTAATGGGTCGAACTGGTGAAGACCACATTAAAGGGCTCAACACGTAAGGTTTCAACCGGGTCGCGGGTTCCTTCCTTGTAGATGGCGCCCAAGGTAAAACCAACGCCGAGGTCGGGCCGGACATCGGGGTCGCTGGCGTCGGGTGTATGGGTCAGTGTGGAGAAGACAATAAGATCTTCCTTCACCTCGCCGCTTACATACACGCCTGTGCGAAAGCCCAGCTTGGTAAGATCGGTTGTGAAACCTGTCTGGCCAAGGCCTATGCGAATCTGAGAATCTTGGGGTCTGTCGCTGTCTTCAACAATGGGCTGATGAAAGGACAACCGGTACTCTTCGGTGGTCGCAAGGTCGCCGTCGGTGTCCGATTCGTTAAGCTTTATTTCCAGGCCAGAAAATTCGCGATCGGTCAGACTCTGGCTCATTACGCCCAGGGCGTTGCTGTCGAATAGCGTGAAGCTTACGGGGTCGCCCTCGCTTGCGGGAAACCGCAGGGTAAGCGTGCCGTCCCCGTTATCGATGGCCCGACGCTCGCTGTAAACCGATACGAAAGCGCTTCCGGCGGCCATAAGCTCACGTTGCACCTTGGTTGCAACCAGGGCTGCTGTGGTTTCAACCGCTGGGTTAAGGGAAATGGTGACCCCTGCAATGGAAATGGTTCCCGCCGTGCTCGGCACAGCAAACGTTAATGTGCGCTCTTCGCCCAAGGCCCATGGCCCCTCGCGCAAGACGTCTTCAACCACCGTGGCTGTCAGTTCCACATTCGATGAGGTCACCGAGACCCTATCGACATTGCTGTCGGTAAGAGCAAACTGAATCACCACCGAGCCATCATCAAAGGCCTGTGCAGAGCGGCCACCAAAATTCTGAATAAAGTCACTGGCATTTAAGGCCTCGGCCACCCGCTGCGCAATGGTGACTGCGGTATCGCCCACCGACACATTCACCGTCTCACCAGCAATGGTGAAACTGCCGTCTTGGGTTGCGCGCGAGAACTGAAGGGTCTGCTTCTCGCCAGCACCAAAGCCGTCTTGGGCGGCAAAGTAAAACTGCAAATGCTCTGCCGTAATCTCGTACTTGCCCGAGGCGTTTGCGGTTACCCCGGGGTAGGGTATGGCCTTGGTCATCACACGGCCGTCTTCCTGGGTGATGTCGGTCACCAGCATGGGCGTAAGCCCCCCTGCCCCGTTAGACACCTGCGTGACCCGCAGCGAACCAAGGCTGCGGTCGTTCATAACTAAATCGCCCTCGGCATAAACAAGCTCTTCAAGCGACACGTCAAAAGACTGAATAACACCCGACAACAGTTCGGCAGGCCGCAAGGCCACGGCATCGCGCGAATCGTAGACATGGTCTAGGGTCAGCTCAGGGACTGTTGGTAACCTTGGCCTTTACGCCATAGAAAAGCTCCATACCCCGATAGGCTTCATCATCGGAGGCATTTAAGTACTGGGCGGAATAGCTGGAGCCTTCGGCAAAGGCCACATCGGCAAGCTTGGCATTGGCTAGAAAGTCTTCGCCTGCCTGGTCAATTTCAAGGGCACGCTCCTCCGCGGTTAAAGGCCTACCCAGTTCGATCTCGCGCTCTAAAATGCGTGCATCAGCCATCTGCCGGCCCAATAAATGCCGGCCGTCACGCGTGAGAACCTGAAGGTCAATGGGCTCGCCATTTAACTCGCCTAAGTAAAGCGTGGTGTCAGAGTAGCCTGCAGGAATAACCGTAATGGGTGCCACCCGAACACGGTCAAAGTCAACCGCCACGTCTTCAAGAACGTTGTTGTCAAGCAGGGTCTGCCCGTCATCGGCCACCACGCGGTTTAATGCAATGGCCTCTTCATCAGGAAAGGCCTGGGGTGCTTCAAATAGCTTGGCATCGGCCCCGGTGGGGTTGAACTGGTTTTCAATGACCCGAAAGCGCGCGGCCGAGGCCACCTTGGTGGGGTCGTCGGTATTTAAACGAATACCGGCTGCAGCGCTGTTTTGCACCTTCAAGCTTAATAACTCGCCGTCCTTGGGTTCGCCCGAGAAGTTCAGGCGAATGCCATTCATTTCCAAAGACCGGGTACCTGTGACCACCTGGCCTGTGCGCTCGTCGGTGGCCTGCCACTGTCCGCGCGTAACACGGTTGTCAAGGCCGGCACCGGTTCTGCTGTAGACCGTGAGGTTGAGGTTGTAGGCCCCCAGAACATCGCTTGAGATAAGAAGATCGTCCTGGGCACCAAAATCAACCGTCAACTGCCGGCCAAAGGCGCCGTCCAACGAGGTCTGGTTGCCTGTACGAAAATAAACAACCAGTTCTTCAGGGCTTAGCCGCTGGCCACCTTCTAGAAAATTGCGAAGCTGCTGCTTCACCTGGCTTAGGCTTAGTACCGTGCCCTCGGCAAGCGCTGCATCATCACTCACCTTGCCAGAAAGCGTAAGCGTTTTACTAAGGCTATTAAGCGTCACGGTAATTTGATCGCCCACGGCAAAATCACCCGTAAGGCTCAGGTCGTTAATTTGGCCCACATTGGCCCGGTATTCCAGGTTAATGGTGTTGGCCTCAAAGGCCTGCAGGTCAAACAGGCTTGCATCCACACGCGCGGCGGTATCTCCGGAGCCCGAGACAACAGCAAACTGTGGGTCCACCTTAAACAAGGCCTCCCCGTTGCGACCCTCAAGGTCGATGCCTTCCTGATGAATGGCATTTACCTCTTGCACCAGGGTCTTGGCAAGGTTGTCCAGGTTGTTAAACACGGGCTCAAGCAGTTGAGAACGAAAGCCAATAAGCCCTGCAATCGAGCCGCCCGAGAAGCCCACAATGTTTTCAAACGAGGGCATGCCTGGGTTAATAACAAGGTCCACCTTGCCCACATCGGACTCATTAAAAAGAGCCGTAAGTTTGCGTGAGTCGGTGCCGTCCACAATCAGCCCTCGGCTTAAGGAGGAGCCGATGCTCACGGTCATGACACCGTTGGATGCCTCTTTTACATTTAACTTCGTCAGCTCAGCCATCTCGCGCAGGGTCTGGTCGCGCTGGTCCATAAGGGCAGGAGGCTGACGGTCTTTGAACTTGGTTTTCATCAGCTGGCCGTTGATGGTGGCCAGCTGCTTACTAAGGTTATTAAGTTTGGCAATGTCGGCGTTAATAGCCTCTTGGCTTTCTTGGGTAACAAGCTCAAGCTGGCCCGAGAGGGTTTGGAAGCGCTCGGTAAGGCCCTCGGACTTGCTTAGAAACTGGCTTCGCAGAATAAGCGAGGAGGAGTCGGTGGAGAGCTGCCGGGCTGAATCGAAGAACTCATCAAAGGCCGACAACAAGCCCACGTCTTCACTGCCAAGAATGTTCACCACGCGGTTGGCATAGTTCACCATGGGCTCTTGGCTGCTTAGGTCGGTGGTGGCGTTGCGCAAGGTGCTTTCAATGAACTCGTCGTAGGCGCGGCGAACGCCCGCAAAATTCACCCCGGTTCCAAGGTAGCTTGTACCAAAAGCCCTTGGCGCACTTTCAATAAGATCGGCCTCTTGCCGCGAGTAGCCCGCACTGCCCACGTTGGCAATATTGTTGGAGACAACACCCAAAGCCCTTTGGTAGGCGGCAGCGGCAGTGCCGGCAATGGAGACGAGATCACTCATTTCACATTACCTTGCGGCTAAGAGCCGGGCCGAAGAGGCCGAAAGGCTTTTTCAAGGGGAAGGCTAAAGCTGTCAGGCTGTCGCAGACCCTTGTTAAGCGAACGAAGGCTTTCACTGGGCATCGGAAGAACGGGGCTAGGCATTGCCGACTCAAGCGGCAAGCCTTTGCCGGGTGCGCCCTTGGCCTCATCGCGCAAGGCGTTAAGGTCGCGGTTCTTAAGCACCTGCTCGGTCGACTGCTGCTGACGCTCGAGATGCGCAACCAGCATGTCGGCCACACCCACCGTGCCGCGCTTAGACATCTGCAGGGCAAGCTCGCGGTCCAGCATAGACTCGTAGGTCTCCATATGGGCCGAGGTGTTGTTCTCGTCCTTTTCAACCGTCTGCCGCATGGTCTTAAGCATTTCTTGAATAAACAAGGCCTCAAACTGCTCGGCCGCTTTGCGTAAGGCGGTTCTCTCCCCTGCCTGAGAGGCAGCCAGGCCCGGGCCCAAGGCGGCCTTGTCTGCTGTGGCTGCGTTAGAAGTCTTCTCGCCATTAGCCAAGCTCGTGTCTTGGCCTGCCATAGCAGCAGCCCTGCGGGCCTCATGCTCGCGCTGGGCCTGCGCTCTTAGGCTTCCGAATGCAGAAAAATCAAGGGTAGATTGAATGTCCATGGCCTGGCTCGTTTAAATAACAACCAGTTCAGCGCGCAGACTGCCCGAGCTTTTAAGAGCCTCAAGAATGGCAATAAGGGCTGAAGGGGTCGCACCCACCTGGTTCACCGCATCCACAATCTGACGCAGGTCAACGCCAGGCTGAAAAAGGAACATGGGGTTTTTATCTTCTTGCACGGCAATGTCTGCGTTCTGTACGGGCACTGCCTCGCCCCCAGCAAAAGGAGCGGGCTGGCTGACCTCGTTGGTGGCTGCAATCATCACCGAGATGGTTCCGTGGGCAACGGCGGCAGCCGTTACTTTCACGTTGCGGCTAATCACCACTGTGCCAGTGCGCGAGTTCACAATGACACGCGCAGGTGGCTCACCCGGCGTGACATTAAGGTTTTCAATTTCGCTCATAAATGCCACCCGCTGGCTGGAATTAGCAGGGCTACGAATGGAAATGGAGGTGCCGTCAATGGCCTCGGCCACACCCGAGCCGAAGGTTTGATTAATGGCATTCACAATGCTGTTGGTGGTGGAGAAGTCGGAGACGTGAACATTCATCACCAGGTACTCTGCGCTCTCAAAGGGCGTCGGTACCTCTCGCTCGACAATAGCGCCGTTTGGAATACGGGCCGCTGTAGGAACACCCAGGGTTACGCGCGAGGCAGCTGCCTCTTCACGCACACCTGTTGCTGTTAAAGGGCCTTGCGCAAGGGCATAGACCTGCCCGTCCACACCGCGAAGGCTTGTAAGAATAAGGTTGCCGCCTCGAAGGCTCTTGGCCTTACCAATGGCTGACACGTTGACATCAATACGCTGGCCGGGTTTTGAAAAGCCAGGAAGTTCTGCTGTAACCATTACGGCGGCAACGTTTTTAACATCTAACTTGCCACTTGCCGCCCGGTCGAAGTCACCCATGGCACCATCAATATTGACACCAAGGCGGCCAAGAATGGCCTTCATGCTCGATGCCGTTACGCTTAAGTCAGCCCCATCGCCTGTGCCCTCAAGGCCCACCACCAGGCCGTAGCCAAGAAGCTGGTTCGCACGAACACTTGCCAGCGAGGCCAGGTCTTTTACACGATCGGCATGGGCAGGCGGCGCAAGGAAAAGACTTAAGCGCAGCAAGCATAAGCGCCAGGCTAAAGACACGCAGGCACTTGCGTTTGTAGGTGCCCGTCATAAGATCGTGAACAAAGCCTTCAAGCTCTGCAGATACGTTCTGACGCCAGTTACGAATAAAGATCTGCAGTTTCATGATCGCTCCTTAGAAAGGCCACCACTTCATCAATGCGTTCGTACCCCAGGGAACCTTCGCGGCATTGGCAAGCGAACCCGAGCCGGTGTAGGCAATTTGTGCATTGGCAAGGCGGCGTGAAAACACGGTGCCGTCGGGGCCAACGTCTTCGGTGCGCACAATACCCGCCACACGAATCGTCTCGCTGCCCTCTGCGAGATCAAGCTGCTTCTCACCACGCACCACCAAATTGCCATTGGTCAAAACATTGGTCACTGTGACGGCAACGGAGCCCGTAAGGGTTGCACCCTGGGCCGCCCTGCCTGTCCCGTTGCTTTCCAGAGTCGATCCGGCTAAAGGAAGGCCATCAAGAAAACCGGGAAGTCGCGGTTGAAGCCCTGCCATAACGTCGTTTGAACTGGTGCGACTGGCATTCACACTGCTGTTGCGGTCGGCCTGGGTTCGCTCGTCAAGCACAACCGTAATAATGTCGCCCACCTTGTAGTCGCGCTTGCGGCCAAACCAGTTGTCGTTACGGCCTCCGTTGTAGATGGAGCCAGTAACGGAAGCCGGTGGCGGTTCAGGAATTTGCACAATGGGCGCAAACTCGGCATCGGCCATTTTGGGCTTCGTGGCTGCACAGCCCACTAAAGCCAGGGCTGCTACAGCCGATACCAAGATTTGGAGAGGTCTAGCAATAAACATGGTGGGTGCCTTAAAAAAAGAGGTTCTAAAAACGAAAGATGCAAAAGCGCTAAGCGCCTGACTTACAGGTTCTGGTTCAAGAAGCGCAGCATGCCGTCGGTGGCCGAGATGCTCTTAGAGTTCACCTCGTAGGCCCGCTGGGTCTCAATCATGTTCACCATCTCTTCCACCACGTTCACATTAGAGGCTTCCAACATGCCTTGGCGAAGAAAGCCGATGCCTTCCGTTCCAGGTACAAGCACCACAGGAGCCCCACTGGCTGCCGTTTCTTTGTAAAGGTTTTGACCCATCGGCTGAAGGCCTGCAGGGTTAATGAATCGCGCCAGGTTAATCTGGCCAAGCGCCACCTGACCGCCACCCGCAACCAGTTCGGCTGTTACCGTGCCATCGCGGCCAATGCTTATGGAGGCTGCGTTGTCGGGAATAACAATGGCAGGGTCAAGCAGGTCGCCATGGCCGGTGACCACCTGACCTTCGGCATTGATCTTGAAGGCTCCGTCGCGTGTGTAGGCAATGGTGCCGTCGGCCTGGGTAATTTGCATGAAGCCCGGCCCATCAATGGCAATGTCCAAGGCGTTTTCGGTGTTAATCATGTTGCCCTGAGCATGAATCTTCTCAGTGGTTAGAATGCGCGTACCGGTACCCACCATCAGGCCCGTGGGGGTCAGGGTATCGGCACCTGTGGCACCGCCCGGTTGACGAATATTTTGATAAAGGAGGTCTTCGAAGTTGGCGCGGTCGCGCTTAAACCCGGTGGTGTTCACGTTAGCCAGGTTGTTCGAAATAACGCTCATACGCTTTTGTTGCGCGTCTAAGCCTGTCTTGGCAATCCACAGCGATGCATCCATGGCTGATTTCCTTCTGGTTTATTAAGCGGTCACTCGGCCGCTCCTCTAACGAAAACTAAGCAAGAGGCTTGCCAGGTTTTAGGCGCGCATCATGGATGCGCCGGATTCATCGATTTCTTTAGCGGTCTTAATGAACTTAATGCTTTGCTCAAACGAGCGTGACTCATCAATCATTCGTACAAGGGCTTGCACAGGATTCACGTTGCTGCCCTCAAGCGCACCCGAGGTTAGGCGTGGTGTTTTCGGTCCACTCTCAAAGGGGCCTGCTACACGTTGGTTATCAACAAAGGCTTCAAAAAGACCATCCTCACGACGCACTAAAAAAGTCTCACTGGCATCGCGCAACATAAGCTGACCAATCTGAACTTCCGGGGCCACGCCAATAAGGTTGGGGTCCTTGGCAAAGACCTGCCCCGTTTCCGTAATGTTCACACTGAAGCCAGGCGGCACAGCAATGGGGTTGCCGCCTTCGTCAACCACCACATGGCCCTGGCCGTTTTCAAGCACGCCCTCAAGGCTTGCCCGTAAATCGCCACGCCGGGTAAAGGCGGTCTCGCCATTTGGCGCCTGAACGCCCATTACCGTCTGCTCTTCAAAGGCAATGTCGGTGGGCTTACCCGTCACCATAATGGCGCCCGGGGTTAAAAGAATGCGCTCCATCTTTTCAAGCTGGGGCGATATGCGGGTGTCGTAACCCATGCCCTCGGTCTTGTTGGCCTGCATGGCTGCCTCGTAGCTTTTTTTAAAGCCCACCACATTGACATTGGCCAACTCGTTGGTGTGAACATGGCGCACCGGGCGTCGCTCGTTAATCGAGTTAAGGGAGGTGTAAGCAAATCGGTCCATGGTCTGTACCTAGCAAAGACTGGGCCGACTTCCTTAAAAAGCCGGCCCGACCTCTTGTTAACTTCTGATGTTAATAATGGCCTGGGTCAGGGTGTTGTTGGTTTCAATGGCTTTGGCATTGGCCTGGAAGGCCCGCTGTGCGGTAATAAGGTCAATAAGTTCTTGGGTTAAGTCCACATTGGCCCGCTCACGCGCACCGGCACGAATGGTTCCAAAGCCTGCCGTTCCGGCCTCACCGTATTGCACGGCGCCCGACTTGGAGGTTGAGAAGAAGCTTGCATCACCAATCTGTCGAAGACCCGTCGGTGCCGAGAAGTTGGCAAGAATAATTTTTGAGAGGTTCTTCTGGCTGCCGTTGGAATAGTTGGCAGACACCAGGCCATCGTCACCAATATCAAGGCCAATCAGGTCGCCCTCGGGCCGACCATTCTGGTCTTGGGCTAAAACGCCGAAGGGGCTGGAAAACTGCGTGGTGCCGTCGTAGTTAATAGAGAACTGCAAGGTGGCACCGGTCTCACCAATGGTGGTTGCCTTAAAGGCTATGGGCACCGCCGGTGACCTAAGTTCGCCTCGCGTATTGAAGGTAAGTTCACCCTTATCGAGGAAGATGGGCGACCAGAGTTCGCGGGTTTCCTCCTCTGAGAACTCCCCCGCTTCGGTGGTCTCATTACCATCCCTGTCTACATACAAGGGCACACCATTCTCGTTTTCGGCCTGGGGGGGAACCAGCCACTGCTCGGTGGTTCCACGCGCTGCAGGCAGGTCGGCCAGGCCCCAGATTGTTGGGCCGCTGACCTTTAAGAACGAGTCGTTGCCCTCGGTTCCTGTTTTAATTTCAAGAACAGTGGCTGTGCCCTCGGTCTTGTACTCCACCGTAACGCCATTCACGGTTCGTCCACGGGAGTCTTCAAGCGCATTAATTCGGGTCTCAAGCTCCTGACGGAAGGTCTCTGAGGTGTACTCACGGTTTGTTGGTAACTGAATAAGGCCAGTCACGTTATCCACCGTCACAGTAAAGGTGTTGGTGTCTGCCGTAAGGGTGAACTTGTTATCAAGGTTTAAACCAATGGGGGTTCCATTGGCAATGGCCGGGGTCGAGCGCACACCGCGGGTTGGCAGATCTTGCGTAGGAGTCTCGCCTGGCGAGAAGTTAAAGATCGATTGGAAGTTCAAAAAGGCCGCCATGTCACGCGAAAGAATATTAAGTGCAGTCGCTGTCTCTGTTCCAAGGGTCGCCCCGGTGGCCACAGACAATTCTTCGGCCGTTACAAACGTTGTTTCGTCACCACCAGCCAGACCCACCTTGGGGGGAAAGAGAATTTCCACCGAGGCATCATCGCCCGTGGTGCCCGACAGAATTCGGAAGTTTTGTGTGGTGTCGTCAAACTGCACGCGAACGCCGTAACGCTGGTCGCTCTGCGAATAGTTCACATTGGATGAGCGAATGCTCAAACCATTTGGTGCAATGCTTCCCTGGTAGGTTCCTGTATCGGGGTCCACGCTGGTAAAGGCCGAGGTAAGGTCAAATAAAGAGTTAGATACATCACTACCGAAGGCGCGAGCAGAGACGGTTGAGCCGTCAGTCGTTGTGTAAACAAAGTTCTGGCGAGCGGGGCTGTATCCCACCGAAAGGTCGCTAATGTCTTGAATCTGTACGGCGCGGGTTGTTCCGAAATCGGTTCGGTAGGTGGCGTTGGCCGTTGAGGCCACCGCATTCTTCATAAGTATTTCAAGCTGATCGGGCGTAATTTTTGAGAGGTCGACATTGCCATTGTCGAGGTAGACTGGGTCGGTAAATGCAGGAGCAATATTGGCGTAGGTGGCATCACTCGTGGCAGTAGGAGCCGCTGTCACTAGGCCGTCTGTGTCAAGGGTTGGCCCCGTAAACCCATTGCCCAACCAATGATTGATCTGATTCAGGCTTACCGACAGGTTTGCAACCGTGTCGGATGAGCCATCGCGCGATGTAAGACGAAGGGTCTTCAAATTAATAAGGGAGGACCCATCAACGGCGGTCTCGTTGTCGTCCACCAGGCTTGAAATATCAAAATAATTCTGATCTCCATAGGCCTTATTTATTTTGGCCTCTAAGAACCGAGCAAGCTCCACACCGCTGTAGGTTGGTGCCGTAACACTTGCATCGTAGAGCTCCGACACATCCACCTTCACAGGGTTGGGGGAGCCGTCAATGCTTAAATAGGCAAAGATCTCGGGCGTTGTAGTTGGCCGATTGGTCTCGTTGCCGGTTGCTGCATCTAAAAGACCGTCAATGGACCCAAGGCCCCCAAACTCGCCGACAATCGGAGGAGGAAAGGCGGCCACCCGCGTTAGAACACCCGGGGTGAGCTCTCGCTCAGGGGCAATAACATTGGCCACACTAAACTGCCCTGTCTTAAGAAGCTCAACAGTATTGGTGGGTATGGGTTCGCCATCGTAGGTGGCCCGGTCAGAGTCCGACTTGTTCGTAAGTTCATCAAGGTTAAAAAGCTTAGTCACCCCTCGGGCAATGTCCTGCGGAGGAATTTCCCCTTCAGCCTTCACCTGGCCGTACTTATTTACGTAGAGGTCCTCACCCTTATCACTTGCCGCCTGAATAAGAAACTCATCAAGCTTGGTGTCGCCAATAAAGACATGCGTCTGCCATTTGTTGGTTGGATTATCAGGGCTTGCACGCTGCGTCTTCACATAGAAAACCGTGGCCAGGTATTCGTTACCACCGGCATCAAACACGGTGACCGCCGTTGTAAGGTTGTAGGTGTCGGGGTTCGACGGGTCAAACTCGGCGGTAATCACGTCACCGTCGGCCGGCAGATTCAGGCCGAGTTCAATTTCCGTGGTCTCACGCGCATCCCCGTTGGTGCTGCGTGGAATAATTAGTTTCCGAAGGTCATCAAGGTCGGCCTTTCCAGAGGAGTCCACACTTGCCGCCATAAGGGCCTGACCGGCAGAGTTCACCACCGCAAAAGAGTCATCAAGCAAGAAGGTGCCGTTGCGGGTGTAAATGTCTTGCAGGCCGTCAGCAGACTTCAACGGGAAAAAGCCATCGCCCGTAATAGCAATATCCAGCGAGCTGGACGAGAACTGCAGGTTGCCCTGACTGAACTCCTGGGTCACTGCCTTAAGCGCCACACCCTGGCCAATAACCGATGAAGCCTTCTGCAAGGGCGAAGTAGCAAAAATGTCGCCGAAGTCGGCACGCGATTTTTTTAAAGCCTGTTGTTCCAACGTTGGCAATGTTGTTACTAATAACCCCAAGCGAGGCGGTGGCTGCGTTCAGTCCGGTAAGGGCGGTATAAAAGGACATGGTTTAAGGCTCCTTGGGAAATGGCGTCTGACTTCAATCTGGAAAAGGTCGGTGGTGCGTCAACGAAGGTCTACTGAATGGGTTTATTGGCTAAACGACTGCTCAAGGGCGGCGTCAATACGTTTAACCTGACTGAAGTTCACGGTGCCGCCACTTGAGACCTCAAGCACCAGGTCGTTGGCCTCGGCACTGAAGGTCACGCTTTTCACCGTGTCGGGTGTCGAGATAGGCACCTGAGTAACCTCCCCTTGGCTTTTCACGGTGGCAATAATTCGGTAAGGGCCATCGGGCATGGTCGTGCCCTGGGCATTCATGCCGTCCCAGCGCACGGTGACATCACCGGGCATTTGACGGCCGTAGGCAATGGTGCGAACCAGCTGGCCCGCATTGCTGTAAACATTAAGCTCAACGTTATCTGCCCCATTGGGTACGGTGATAATTCCGCTAATAGGCGCGCCGCCCTTCAAAATGGCTGGGCCATTGGGCACAGCCACGCGCTTACCCAAAAGGGTTGAGCCCTGCAGCATGCGCTCGCCCATCATGGCGTCCGCTAGCTCGGTCATTTTGTCGCCCATGGTTACCGTGGCCTCAAGCTGCGAGAACTGAGCCAGCTGGGCAACAAAGGCCTCGTTCTCCATGGGGTCCAGGGGGTTCTGGTTCTGCAGTTGTGTGGTGAACAAAAGAAGAAACTCTTTCTGTCCCATCTCCTCGTTCACCGACTTCGTCAGTTTCTCTTCGTTGTAGGCCTTGACCGTAGGAATGGTCTGCGGCAGCTGAAAGGTGGTGGCATCAATGCTCATGGTTATTAGGCCTTCGTAATATCAAGCGTCTTCATCATCAGAACCTTGGCGGTGTTCACCACCTCCACGTTGTTCTGATAGGCACGGGCCGAGGCCATCATTTCAACCATCTCGGTCACCTCATTCACGTTGGACATCCACACGTAGCCCTCGGCATCCGCATGAGGACTGCCTGGCTCATAGACTCGAGGGTTGGGGTCTTGAACATCCACAATCTTGTCAACCCTTACACCACCAACAAACTGAGCACCGTTGTGGGTGTCTGCCTCGGACAACATGGCCTTGAAAACAGATCGCTTTGCCTTAAAGGCCTCGTCTTCCGTTGGTGCTGTCGTGTTCTGGTTGGCCAGGTTCGAGGCGGTTAGGTTCATGCGCGTCAACTGCGCATTCATGGCCGTGCCCGCAATTCCAAAAATATTGTCAATCATGGTGTCTTGCTCCTAAGGTGTTATTCGCCGCGCAAGGCTTTGCGAATACCCGATATGCGGTTTTCTAAAAACATTAAAGTTGCCTGGTAGTCGGCCGTGGCCTTGGCGTACTGGGCCTGCTCCACCGACATCTCAACCGTGTTGCCATCGGTGGCCGAGTTAAAGGGCACGCGAAACTTCAGGCCATCGGGCGTGTTTTCTAAGTGCGCAATCTCGTAATGACGCTTGTCGGTGGCCATAACCTTCATGCCCTCAACACCGGCAATGAGCTTTTTGAAGTCAAGATCACGTGCCTTGTAGTTCGGCGTGTCGGCGTTGGCAATGTTCTGCGAAATCAGCTCGACACGGCGGTTGCGAACAGCAATGGCTCGCTCATGGATGCCGAGTGCGTTATCAACCAGGTTCATGTTCAGATTCCACCAAATTCATGTTCAACCCCTATTAAGAAGAGAGCTTCTTGCGTCGAGTTATGCAACCCCTTATGCCAATAAAAAAGCGGCAATTGCTTGCCGCTTGAAAGGAGCCCGTACCGCTGCTCCTAGGAGAACACCGCACCTACATACGCTCCCGCGCTGCAAAGACATGGGCTGTTGCTGGCCGGTCTATGGCACCGAAGAGCTGCGTTGCAGGGAAGTATCTTGAAACTTGATTGGAGGCATTAAGCTCGGCTAACACCTGCGCCGAGGAACTGACTTGCTGAGCCTGCTGGGCTTGCTGAGGCTTTGACTCCTTCAGTTTTGCCGCCGCCAGGTCGTTGCGAGCCTTTTCAAGTGCAAATTGGTTAAGCCTTAGGCTTGCGTTTTCCATAAGCCCCTTGCGAATCGAGGCCCGCGTAATTGGGTTCTTGTTGACCCCGCCCACATATGCAAAACCGAGGCCTGGGGTCCGGGAATGGGCAAAGCCATGTGCATCTGACGCTCATCGCGGGCTGCTGGGTAAAGCACAGTTAGATACAAGGCGTCCAACGAGGCGGGCATGTACGACTTTAGCTGGGTATCCCCAAAATATTTATCAACGAGCTCAAGCTGGTCAACGACAGACATCGACAGAATTTTTTTTGGCTCTGCGCCAAACCCAACGCTGGTCGCACCGCGATCGGGACCATCGCAAAACTGAATTACGCCGTGGCAGTTGCCGTTGGTTGCCTTTGGATTGAATCCATCGCTTTCAATAAGCGCAACACGCGCAAAATCGTCGGGCATAAAACGGTGCTCTTTGGCCATGTCGAGAATTCGTCGTCGGGCCTCTGGCAGCTCAGCCTGAGGAAGGTAGCCCTTGGCCACTGCGCGCTCAAGGGTTCTTTCAGTACCCGATGAGACGATTCTTGTTCGGTGGAATCTGAAATGGCATGGGTTCGAATCGCCCCCGGCTGCCCTTGTGACGGTTCAGACAAGGCCGAAGACGCCACAGGTGCTGAATGCTTTCGTCCCATGATGGGCGCGAAATCAATGACCTGCCCCGGGTAAATGAGATCAGGGTTTGCAATTTGATTGGTCTTGGCCACGGTCTGTATCCTATTGAAAAGACTGGAGAAGCTAAGGTCCGCGCCCTGCTCGAGCTGCGAACCTTTTTTAAGGGCCTCCCGAGTTAGGTGCGTGAGCGTGTCGCCTGGTTGAACGGTTAATTTCATGCTCCGATCCCAGCAGTAAACGTGCCAGCTTCTTGGCCTATTCGTTGCTTAGGTTCATGGCATGACAAAGCAATCTTCTTTTTTCGGCCTGTTTTTTGTGGCCCTTGCCGCCGCCTCTCCCAAGGTATGGGCCAATGCCTCAGTATCCGAGGCGCATGCCCATTTGCTAGCTGAGGCCCGACAGTGGGTCTCTAAGAACGAGGGCTTGCGTGCAGAAGAAATTAACTTCTTCCCTCTTGATTCGCGACTTGAGCTTAAGCCGTGTCCGCAGCCCCATGCCATCGACCTGCCCTTTGGCAACTCGCAGACACTTCGCGTTCGATGCCCGTCGTTAAATCAACAGGTCTTTCTTCGGCGAGCGCGTCCCGACAATAGCCACACGGGTACCCCGGTCAAAGCAGAGAGAATGGAAGCGGGCGCCCACATTGGTTATGGAGAACCCATTGTTCGATCTGTTTCGCAGCTTAGCCAACGGCCGGCCACCAGGCCCTCGCTTCCAGCCCGGGTGACCCCGGCAAGCACTAGCATTCAATTTGAAGCCAAGGTTCTAGTTGCAGCAACCAATATAAGCTCAGGCCAGCCACTTGCGGCCAGCATGTTTCGCCAAGAAACGAGGCAGCTTAATCAAAGCCCAACCCAGTTTTACTCCGAGTTTGACGGGCTTGAATTTCTGGAACTGGTCCGCCCGACTACAGCGGGTAGTCCAATTCGAAAGCAGGACCTTAAGAAATCAACGCTGGTGCGTAAAGGTGAGCCTGTGCAGCATGTGATTTCCTCCATTACAGGACTTACGCTAAGCGTGAAGCTCGAGGCGGCTGAGGACGGGTTCGCGGGTGAGCAAATTCGACTAAAAAACCCGGAATCTGGAAGGACCGTGATGGGCAGAGTTACTGGACGAAACCAGACCAAAAGCCTATGATTTCTTCGAGAAAGTTTTGAGGCTCCTCTTAAACTTTTTCTTTACCAGCCCTAAAGTCAGTTAAGTTTGTGTCGACATCCAAATTGTAAGAAGTTTTTTTAGCGTTTTTTAAGAAGTCTCGAAAGGAAAGTAAAAATGACTGAAGCACTTACTGGAGCAAATCGAAGCAACCGCATCGACCTGGTTGCTGAACAAAGAATGCGCCAGGCCAAAGCTTCTGAAGGGGTCCAAAAGACCCTGATGTCGCTGGCCCTCTTGCGACCCGACCGTCGCAAGATGAGGTAAAACTCTCTGGCGTAACCGCGAAGGCTGCCTCGGGCCCCGATTTTGATCAGGCCAAGGTCGATCGAATTCGTAAAGCCATTGAAGAGGAAACTATCCCCTAGACTCTAGGCGCATTGCAGAAAGTTTTCTAGCACTTGAGAAGCTCATTTAAGACAGAACCAGGCGCACTTAAACTTAGGCACTAAAGAATCTTCGGCATGGACCTCTCACAGATCCTTACCTCGGCTAAACGCCTTTCAGAACTTCTTGATGAGGAGTTTGATATTCTAAAGGCGCAAAACCTGCCTGCGCTTGAACATCTCCAATTAGAAAAAACGAATTTAATCAAAAGCTTAGCTAGCCTTAGTGTTCCGGCAAGCAGCCTGCCAAGCCTGCCGCTTGGCGAGGAGTTTCAACAAGCGGTACTCGACTGCAAAGACAGGCATCACCGCAATAGTCTGCTTATTCAGCGCAAGTTAGACGCAATTAAAGGCGCGTTACGTACTCTTCAGGGGTTGACCTCGGCCAGTTCGGTTGAGGTGTACGACCGTCTGGGCCGCATTTCCGCGGGCCGAAATCGACGCAATTACGCGGACGCTTAAACCTTTCACCTGGGCGCTCGTCGCCAGGCTCCATTCCTTTTAGCCAATAGGCCCAGGACAAAATAACAGCAACAGCTGCGTAGAGCTCTTTGGGTATTTCCTGCTCAAGTTCGAGCCTGCCCAATAAGGCAAGAAGTTGCCGGTCTTGAGCAACGTAAACCCCTGCTTACGGGCCTCCTCAAGAATAAGCTCAGCAAGTTCATCGCTTCCCTTAGCAACCACAACAGGGGCTCGATTCTGCCCGTACTCAAGGGCTACCGCCTCACGATTGCCGCGATGCCTCATGGATTAGCCTTCTGCCACTTTGGCAGCAACGTAGGTTTTTCATTACGAATTAAGCCTTTTGGTCCACCACCCTACCGGGATGTTCGCCCTAACGTGGTGGCGGGCTCCTCGGGTTTAGGGCCGGTAAAGACAAGGAAGTTTTGCATGCGCAGGCCCACAGACTCCATCTCTTCTGCAAGTTCGGGCCTCGCTCTGAGTGCCCGACCACTTATATCGTCACGAACCGCCCACATTGCGAAGTCAACATCTGTGCCGTCTGAGATCGTTGCCTTCATCCATATCTCGCCAAGTGTCTGGCTATTGGTATAAACATTGATAGTGAAGGCAGATTCGGTCAACTCGCCCTTAGGTCGAGGACGAGACATCGATACCAGAACGGGGTCGGCATCTTTAAAAGGAATAACAAAACTAAAGGCAAGGTCGCGGTTTTGTTGGGCAAGTAAGGTGTCAGCCTGGGACGAGTCCAGTTCTCGCAAGGCTGATTCAACTGCCGCACGCCCTCCCGAGGACTGCGAAGCGCCCGAAAGCCTTCCGAATAAGTCTCGAAGAGCAAGCTTTATGGTCAGGGCCAACCGGCTGGCCCTTTAATAGCTTGGCCTCACTAACCAAGCCGGAGGCGCGTAAGGCCGCAGCAATAACATCGGGCGATAGTCGCCCCATGGAGGGGCGGGCCTGAAGAAAGAGGCCCAGAGGGCCCAATGAACCGCTGGCAGACAGCTGATTCGCTAGGGCCGTTAAGCCCGACTGCGAAAGCAGCTGAAGTAAGCCTGCAAGATTTGCAGGCTGAGCAAAAAGGCTGGTGACCGTAGGTGATACCGCAGAGAAAGAGGTTGCTGTTGTTGAGGCGACTGTCGTTGCAGAAGCCATTGCACCCGCAGCTGGGCCTTGCCCACTTTGACTTACCTGTGCAGCTGAAGTTTTAGCTGCGCCAGGGGCACCTTCGAGAAGCTTAAAGGCGAAAAAGCCGTTGGGGAGAAGGATGAAGCGCGCCCATATTGCGTCTCCGGGCCTAAAACGCACTTGAGCTGGAAGGTCAAAGGCGCGGCCATTAATGAGGATGGCCAAGGAGTCGCCCCGAATTTCCACAACCGACCTGACAACCTCGTTAATAGATAACCCTAGCTCACGACCAACCTGGTTCGAAACCGAAATTAGACGGCCCTCGAGGTAGATAGGCAAAACTTTGCCTCCAGATATCTGAGCAATGGCATCAGAACCCGTTAGCATTTTTTAGATCCTCGCTGACCAAGGTCAGATTGCCAATTTAAGACCCGCAGGGACTTAGATAAGCCACTACGGAAACCGAACCCAGCCTTTGCGAAGATGGGTGGGAACCTCGTCTCTAACAGGAGCGCCGGAGGCATCTGCGGCTTGGGCTTGTGAGGGCATTGGCTGGCTCCTGGCTGCAATTGAGGCGGCAAGCTCCGGGTGCTGACCGGCCAACACCTGATGGAGTTCTTTGGCATTAGGAAATACTAAACGAGTCCCTTCGAGCAGTCGATTCGGATTACCCTTGATGAAGGACTGAGGATTGTGCTGAACAATAATTCCGAAGACGGCATGATTTTTAAAGGGGTGAGTGCCGTACATTTTTGAGACCAACGACACCAGTGTGTCACCGCGTTTCACAATGTAGGGGGTGCCGGGCATGGATGCTGCGGTCATGGTCGAACCACCTGGGCCAGATTGCTCAACCGTTGCAGGCTTGGCATCCATAAGCGTTTTTAATGCACGGGCGGTGTCGGGCATGGGCTGGGCGAAAACCACTTCTGCAAGAAGAAAGAGCATGGCCAGAAGCACTAAAAGCCAACGAACCGTCTGCCGAGAATCGATCGTAGTCATAACATGCAACTCCTTCTTAATTAGATGGGCATGCCCACCAGGCGCTCAGGACTGGAAACCGAAGGGCCTGCAATTTGCTGGATGACGGCACGGTCGTTGGTGACTGACTCGACCACACCAAGAATCAACGTGTCCGCGACACCTGGCTGAAGAATCTTAGACATAAAACCCGCATCCGACGACAAAAGGACCTGCATACCTACCGTTAAGCCATCTTGCTGCCCGGCATTTAAAAGAAACCCTTTGGACCCCACCTTCTGAAGCACGGGATACTCGGGCGTCTTGCAGCCCATGGCTCGGCGCACCTCGGTCTGAAGCGCTTGAAGCGCCTGCTGGGAGGCCTGGGGATCAACCACCACGGGCTGCACAGGCTCAAGATAGCCTGCGCGCTCGAGTCGCATGGCAATTTGCGCTGCACTGGTTGAAACGGTTCGACCCGTTGCAATCTCGGTGATGGTAAGGGTTACGCCAAGAACGCCCACAGCCTCGGGGGCCTCACGCACACCGGTTTGCACCAAAACAGACTCCACCCAGTCGGGACGGTCAGCTGGCGTGGGCGACTGTCTTGATGAAGGACTACGAAAGTTGCCCATGTCGAGCAGACGCAGACTTAAGCGGTAATTCGCATTCTCCGATGACCGACCCAAAACCTTTTGCTCATAGAGGCTGCGCCCACTCTGGCCGTCAAACCCTGTTGGCAAGTTTGAAAGTCGCCATCCGGTATTTGTGGTTAAAAGCTTACGAAAATCGGGCTCCAGGTACTGGGCCAGAAGCTTAAGCTGAGAGCTTGAGAAAAAGCTGCCGCCCGCGTCGGTAAGCACTTCTAAATAGGCATGCCGTGCAAAACGCAGGTCATCGGCCGAACAGTCCTTGGGGCGTGCCTCAACAGCACCCAACTCAACCGATGAGTCACCCAGGTAGCTGTTCACCCGCACACCGCGAACACGGGCATCGGAATCAAACCGACTGGCCTCGTAAAGCTTCCCATCGGAATCTACCCAGGCAAGGGAGCGAACGTTAATGTTCGAGCGTTGCGCGGCCTCGATGAGGCGGCTACGAATAAGGTCGAGCTGTGCAGCCGACGGATCTTTAGTAGTGGTCTTGGGGACTGCCTTGTTTACAGGCTTATCGGATTCGGGCGGGCCTTCGCCCGTCTGTCCAACATCCTTGGCCCCTGGTCCGGCCAGTGCTTTTGCCTCCCGATCGCGCTGATTGGCAGCTAGGCGGGCGCGACGCTCATCGGCCTTTGAGACTGGCGCCAGCAGCACACGGGCCTCGGGCGAGATTGAAGGATTAAACGACTGTGGGCCTTTGAAAGCCGAGGGCGGCGCAAGAAGCGCGCGTGCGCCCTGCGAGGCCGAGGGATTAAACCGCGGCCGTCCGTCTGAAATAAAACCAAGCGGGGCCTTTGAAACGGCCCTTGCCTTACTTGATGACGAGGCGGCCTTCGACGACGTCGGCTCAAGCGCAGCCTCTTTGGGCAAAGCTGCTTCGAAGACCTTGGATGCGGTTGCCGAAGGCGCTGGATTAAAGCTTTGCGCCTGAGCCACCCCTAAGAACGAGGAAGCAGTCAGCCCAACAAGTAGAGGAATAAAACGATTCATGATGAAAGGCTTTCGGCTCGGTTAGGCTTTTCGCCTGCCCCGACGAAATGCGGGGCAAGGCCTGCTAGACCATACTAGCGAGTTCTAGCCGATGTGAGTTGAGCCAGATACAAATTACGAATGTCGTCCACCACAGCCGACTCAAGCGACAAGGTTGTCTCGTAAGTATCGTCGCCAACGGGGGTAATGCTTACCAGGCTGGCGCCATAAATAACACCCTCAACACGCGCCCTAAAACTATCGCTTTGCACCACCATGTCGGCCACGGTTGTGGTGGCATCAAGGTACTGACCATAAACCTGCTCGGTTAAGGAGCGGTAGGCATCAAGCTTCGAGGCGCGAATGGCCAGTAACCGTTGCTGAGCAGGCAGCCGATGGTTCTGCACGCTAACCACGGCGTAGCCTGTGGCTGTCATGGACTGACGACGCTCAATCATGGACTGAACAAGGCCACTGGGACTAGGAGGAGCCTTGGCCTTCAGGCTCGACTGCACCAGTCTTTGCAGTCTCTGGTGATGAAACTGGCTTAACCACCTCAATAACCTCGCCCGTTCGAATGGGCGGAACGTTACCCGATAAAGTGGGCATGCTTGAGCAGCCCACAAGGCCAAAGCCAACTAGACCCGTTCCCATTGCAATTAAAAGACGATTTCGTTTCATCTCGAGTTCCTTCTAAGGTGGTGACACGAATGCCGAATACTTTTAAATTCGACCGGGGCTAGGGATGCTTTAATTAAAACAGCCGAAATTCCCGTAAACTCAAAGCTCTGCATACATTGGGAGCACTAAGTTCCGTGAGCCTTGACGCAATAATCGGGCGCAGCGAAACCATCTTAAGTCTAAAGCGGCTTATCGAGTCCGTTGCCCAGTCGGACGCAACCGTATTGGTTATTGGCGAAAGCGGCACCGGCAAAGAGCTGGTTGCGCGCGCCCTGCACGACTATTCTCAGCGAGCAGCCAAGCGGTTTGTGCCGGTGAACTGTGGCGCCATTCCCAAAGACCTTATTGAAAGCGAGCTTTTCGGCCACCGCAAGGGGGCTTTCACAGGGGCCATCTCCGACCGCATGGGTCGCTTTGAACTTGCCCAAGACGGCACCCTGTTTCTTGATGAAATTGGCGACCTCCCCCTCGATATGCAGGTCAAGCTTCTGCGCGTGCTGCAAGAGCGAAGCGTGGACCCCATTGGGTCAAATAAGCCCATCGACATTAACGTGCGCGTGGTGGCTGCCACCCATAAAGACCTTGAGCTTGAGGTACAAACAGGTCGTTTTCGTGAAGACCTTTACTACCGCCTGAATGTTCTTCCGGTGACCACGCCGCCCTTGCGTGAACGGCCTGAGGACATCGCGGCGCTTTGCGAACACTTTGGCAGGGTTCATGCCAACCCCAATAAACTGCCCATAGAACTCTCTGAGCGTCTGATGCACGAGCTGCACAGTTACCCCTGGCCAGGCAACATTCGCGAGCTCTCAAACCTTATGGCCCGCTTTAGCGCGCTCTTTCCGGGCAAATCTATTTGCTACACCGACATTCCTGCCATGATGCTGCCCAAGGGGCTGCGCGACAGGCTTTTAGAGGGCGCCACAGACGCTGCCGCAGCAACGCAGCCCCAGGCTACCGCAACCGCAATCGCAACCCCGGCCTCTGACCAGAGCATGCTTGCCGACGAGCTTCTAGCAGACCCGAGTAACGACGAATTGAAACCGGCCAGCATTGAGGCAGACGACACGTCAAGCCTGTTGCCTGAGCTGCCAGGCCCCGCCAACTACAACCCCATTGAAGACCTTATTGCCTTGGCCCAGGGCACGCCGCTGCCTGCTATCGATTCCATTCCACTGAAACAACGAATTGCGGAGCTTGAAAAAACACTAATTGAGCAGGCGTTGCAACAGGCAGACGGCAATGTCTCGCAGACGGCTCGCATTCTGGCTATTCAGCGAACAACGCTGATTGAAAAGATTAATAAGTACAACCTAAAGGCGCAGGCCGACGAGCCTTCAACCGCTTAAATCAGCCGTCAACAATAATTTCAATACGCCGATTTTTTGCGCGGCCTGTGGCCGTGGTGTTGACGTCCACTGGCCGGGTATCGGCATGGCCACTGACGCTGATGCGGCTCATGGCAACACCGGCGCGCTGGGCCATGAAGTCGGCCACGGCCGAGGAGCGGGCGGCGGATAAATCCCAGTTCGATTTAAACCGCTCGTTCATCACCACCGGAACGTTGTCGGTGTGGCCCTCGATCTTCACCTGACCATTGCCCGAGGCCACGGTTTTCCCAACCTTTTCAAGCAAGGGCAGAAAGCTCTGCTGCAACTCGGAGCGGCCGCTGACAAACGAGCCTTGCTCTGCCAGACGAATCACAATCTTCATGCCGTCTCGGAAGACCTCGGCCTGCCCATTGGCAATTTCTTTGGCAAGGTCGGACTGAATTTGCTGCAGCCGGTTGGCCACCTCGGCCTCGCTGGCACCCGCAGTGCCTGCCGCACCCGCCTTCGTTCCGGCCTGACCAGTAGCCCCGCCGGCTCCTTCGGCCTGGGCGCCTGCCGCGCGAACCTCCACCTGAGCGGTTATTTGTGACTGAACCTGGGCCACCTTGGCAAAAATTTCAATGGTTTCTTGCGGTACAACGCCTGCGGTTGATTCGCCCTTCTGGCCCGTTCCACCCCCGGCAGCCGATTCACCCTTGTCGGCCGCACCTGCCATCTTGGCGCCCTGCTCGCCACCGCCTGCACTGGATTCCCCCGTCGCGCCACCGCCTGCAGCCTGCGCACCCTGCGTGCCTGCACCACCGCCTTGGCCTTGGTCTTTACCCACGGGGGGGTTCATCTGCACAACCACCTTCTTGCCCTCGGCCTTCACTTCAACAAGGCCCTTAGCAATTTCTTCAGCAAGCGCCTTCTCTACGGCCTTGGCCTGCGCCTGGGTCTCGGGGTCGGGGCGTGGATCTTCTGTTTTGGTCTCCGTCTTTAACTCAACATTTTCCAATCGGTCGTTGGTGGTGTCCTGACGAATTGCGTCAACAACAGTAGGCTGAGCCACGGCCGGAGAAAACTGCTGCGCAATAATGCTGGTGGCCTTAGGCGACTCGACCGTTGGAATAAGGCGCTGCACTCCAAAGGAGTTTTTTAACGAGCCCGAAATTTGCTTGAACTTCGGGACGTTCATTTCCGCAAAGGACAAAATAAGAACGAAGAAGGCCATAAGCAGTGTGGCCATGTCGGCAAAGGTGGCCATCCAGGCAGGAGCACCCACAGGAGGGCATTCCGGGCATTCCTCGCACTTGGTCTCCTCTTCCTCTGCGGCTGCTGGGGCCTCTTCGGCGGGAGCCTCTTCAACAGGCGGCGGTGGCGCAGGCGCCTCGGCCTCGGCACCTTCAGCGCCTTCGGCCTTTACCTCTTCATCTTCTGGCTTTTTGTCTTCGTCTGCCATACCGTCTCTTAAGTTTTAGCCTGCCTGCGGAAGCGAGGCCCCCAAAGACATGGGGCTGCTCGCACTTTTTAGCCCCTACCCGTTTCTGTTAGCCTTTAATAGCCTCAAGCTTGGCCTGATCTTTGGGCGCTACGTAGCCCGCTAGAACATCGGGCAAGAGCCGTGGGTTACCGCCACTGGCAATAAACATAAGGGCCTCAACAATAAGCTGGTTGTTGAGGTCAACTTTGGCGTCGTTGTTCACCACCTTCTGAATAACGGGAATGGCAATCATGTTGGCAATAACGGCGCCGTACATGGTTGTTAACAATGCCACCGCGAAGGCAGGGCCAATGGACTTCGGGTCGGACATGTTGCCCAACATAATGACAAGGCCCACGAGCGTTCCGATCATGCCCATGGCGGGTGCCACTTCCTTAATAGATTCCCAGACAAGCTTGGCAAGCCCCGCCTGGTATTTCACCTGCGCGGCCTCGATCTCCATGGACTTCTGAATCAGCTTGGCATCGGTGCCGTCAACCATCATGCGCACACCCTTGGCCAAGAACTTGTTGGCAATGTCTTGGCCTTCCAGGGCAATCATGCCGTCCTTCTTGGCAATCGTTCCAAGCTCAACAAGCTTTTCAATAAGCTCAACCGGCGTTTCGGCTTTAAACTTAATGGTCTTCATGCCATAACCAATGGCGCCAATGAATTCGGGAATGGACGACCGGGCTAAAACAACAAACGCGGTACCCACGACCACGATGAGAATAGAAGGGACATCAATAAACGGCCCAGGGTCGCCCATGGCCATAATCACCATGAAAAATGCCCCTGCAAGACCAACGATCGTTGCGATATCCATTGCCTACAAACTCCTCTGCGGTTAAGTCACTCGCGTATAGTAAAGACAGATTCGACCAATTATTTGAAGACTTGATGACCGGCCACCTTGCATTAAAGCGTATCTGGCAAATTGGACTTGGCGCAGCTTGCTTTGTTGGGTTATTGGGCTGTGCGGAATCTCTTAGGCAGACGCCCGCGTGTGATGCATATTTTACTGCCGGAGACATGGGCCGGTTCAAGCTTCAAAGCCCCGAAGTTGTTAAGGATACTGCATCTCAACTGCTCTGGTATCGCTGTGCCGCAGGCATGGCATGGCTCGACGACGCCTGCGTGGGGGACCCCGCCGAACTCTCCTTTGAAGAAGCCCAAAGCTATGCGGCAGAGTTCTCGAAGGCCTCGGGGAAAACCTGGCGAGTTCCAAGTTACAACGAATTAAAAGACCTGGCCGAAACCAAATGCGACAACCCGGCCTTTAACCCTACAGCCTTTCCTAACCTGCCCATTGAAAACTTCTGGACAACCTCGTCCCAGATGGGCTCTCCCTGGCAGGCCTGCACGGTTTACTCTTTCACCGGTGTTGGCCACTGCCGCACCCGACGCACTCAGCCTTTAATGTTTCTACTGGTTCACGACCCCAGTAAGCCCTAGCCCCGTGGATCACCCCTCTGGGCAGGCCTCTCGGGCTGGCGCAGCAGGCTAAGGCCCAGCGCCTCTTGCCTTAAGCATTAAGCAAGCTGTCTAGTTGGTCGCCCGGGGTCTTGCCTCGGCCCCGTCCGGTCCACCCGCATCACGCTTGGGAAAGGCCACAAAGGCCTCGGCCTGACCACGTCGTGTGGCATCACGAAGTGCCTCTTTGTAGCGCTGCTGCTCAAGGGTGATAAGGGCCTCAAGCTGACGCTTGAGGTTGTTCACGTTGCCCCCAACCGTCTGCAGCTTCTGCACCTCCTCGGTTACGGCAGTGACGTTTTTCGTTACGCTGCTGACCTCTTTGTTCACCGCAACGATCTTGCCGCTTGCGTCAGAGAGCGCCTTGGACTGCGACTTAATCTGCCCCTCAAGGCCTGCAACCTGCTTTAAAAGCGCATCAAGCTGTGGGTTGGGTGGCAAGGCCTTGGGCTTAGAGAGCTCGGCAAACCGCTTGGTGTCCTCCTCGGCCTGCTTGGCCATGGACTCTTCTTGCTTCTTCAGTGACGCCGCAAGCTCCTCAACACGGGCTGCGATCTGCTGATAGGTCTGAGAGATCTCCTCGTTGCGCTTGGCCATTCCCATTAGGTCTTGGTTCATACCGCGCACCGACTCGAGGCTGTCACGAAACTCAATAAGCTGGGTGCTCATCTTAACGAGAAGAATATCGGACTGCCCAATTTTGCTTCCCATTTGAACGGCCATGGCAGCAAAGACACCGGCACCGGCCAAAATAAACATAACTGACGCAGCAAGCAAAAAACCGGTGATCTTCTGGCCTTGAGTTGCCCCTTTCGTTAGCCGACTTGTTGCCTCAAATAACGACTTGTGCGTCGTTGAGGCCGAACTCGCCGCTTTATTGGCGACTTCGGCAGCATCTAAAACGGTGGAGATGATGGTCTGCAACTGGTCGGCAGCCTTCTCCGCCTCTTTTTTTGCCTGCAGATGCGCCTTCTCGGCCGCACGAAAGTCTGCCTCAGCGGCCTTGAGCTCTTGAATGAGGGTTGGATCTATGGGCTCTTGCTCAAGAGCCTCTTCAACCTCATCAGCAATAGGCTCCTGCCCGGCAGTCTTCTCAGTGCCTTGTGCGTCAGACGCCTCCTGCCCAGGTTCTTTCTCGTCTACTGCGGACTTTTCTTCTGCCATGGTTGTGCCTTTCTAATTCGAGAGACCGCGCTGCCCGCCGGCCCAGCGCTACTCGGGGCAACCGATACCGTTGCCAGTCCCTTTCGTATATCGGCAGTTTGCTCACGAATTCCAGTTAATCGCTGCTTTATTTTTTCGACATCGCCAAAATAGTTCACCGGCTCGAAAACGGGCTTGGGCACTTTGCGCAAGAGTTCGTCAATGCGGCTTGGCTTACGACTGCCCCAATGCCCAGAATTCGCCCGACGCAATGCCTCTTCGGTAAGCGAAATACGGCCCCGCTCAACAATGGCTTTCTCAAGGGAGACAAAGCCAGAGGCCTTGCCTGCAGGTGCCTGACCGGCCTGATTGCGGTCATTGAAAGCCTGTGGGCCGCCTGCACCCTGATTGCGGTCGTTCAGAGCATCGGCGCCACCGCCCCCTGGTTGCGATCGTTCAGAGCATCGGCGCCACCGCCTGCCTGATTGCGGTCGTTGAAGGCATCGGCGCCACCTGCCCCCTGGTTGCGGTCGTTAATGGGCTTGGTATCGCCACCGCCTTGAAACCGGTCGTTAATAGCAGCGCCAGCAGCTGCGCCCGTCAATCGATCGTTAAGTGCGCCCGCATCACCACCGCCCTCGGTGCGATCTTCAAAGCCTTCACGTTGAACGCTTGGGCCCTCAACAGCGGCCTGTTTGCGGCTCTCGGGGCCGCCCTGGTAGTTGTCTCGAATAGCGGGCCCCGCCTGACCCGCGGCATAACGGTCTTCGATTCCGGCCTGACCTTGACCTGCCAGGTTGCGGTCTGCTGCCCCCGCAGACGCCCCAGCCGACTCGAATCGATCGGCCTTGCCACCACGTGCGGCTGTCACGAACCGGTCGCGCCCGTAGCCCGAGGATGAGCCAGCCGCCGATTGAAAATCATCATCAATAGAGCGGGAATCGGAACCTTGGGGAATGGCCTTACGGCCTAATGCCACCGTGCCCCCTTCAATCATCGAGACCTCGTGGGCATTGTTGGAGCGAATAATTTCTCCGGCCTTGTTGCTCCACTTTAAACGCCGCTTAGGCCGAGGCGTTGCCTGACCGTCAGAGCCAGCGGGCGCTGTGGTGGTTTGTCCTGCTTGGCCTGAAGCCAGATCGTCTTGCATTGCTTGGGGCTCCTGATGCATTGGTGACCCTTGCAAAAAGTCACACCTAATTAGGGATTCGGCAGCAAGGGGCGAATTTTAGAGGCCTCTCGTAACCACATGTCCCGAGGAAGCTCGGGCTGCGCCATAAAACGTTGGGCCTGCTCCATGGATTCAAAGGGCCCAGACACAAGTACGAAGTTAGGAGTCTGACTGTTGGGCGCGCGGCGAAGTTCCAAAAGCTTAGCCTGGCGCAGTACCGGACGACTTCTCCAAAAGACCTCAACATTGCCACGACTGGGTGAGGCAATGTGCTGAACATAAAAGCCCACGGCCAGGCTGGTAAGCACCTCGGGCTGGGTCACCCGCCCCGAGGCCGCTGCAGCGGCGGGGGCAGCAGGTGCCGGGGTTGGCCGCGCAGTTTGGGTGGGGGCGGGGGCAGCAGGTGCCGGGGTTGGCCGGGCAGGACTTGCAGCGGCAGGGGGCGGTGCAGCCCGAGCAGGGGCGCTAGCAGTAGGGGCGGCGGGGGCCGCCGAAGCAACCGTGCCGGGAGCCAGACGAACGGCGGCGTCGGTCTCTTGGCGCTCGGGGATGGGGCCTTTCAACACGAATTGGCGTTGGCCGGAAGGGGCGCCAGCACTCGAGGACGGCTCAGGCGCGCCTTCACTGCTTGGGTCTGATGAGGCCTGGGATTCAGGCTGAGGGGCGACAGAGCTGGGAGTGCCAGCAACGGGTGTCTGGGTAACCACCACCGGAGCCGCAGGTGGTCCTTCGGCACCCATCTCAGGCAGCCTTTGAACAAGCGTTAAAAGTGCTGAGGCCCCTAAGGCAAGAATGCCCACCACCAAGATGGCGGGAAACTTCTTCTTAGCCGCTGCCGGCTGCCGTGTGTCTGCCGCAAGCCCCGCAGGCGGTTCGTCATCGAAGGAGCCTGAAAGCCGGGGCTCCTCTTTTTGGCCTGCGCCGCCCCCTCGCAGTGGGGCCATGGTGGCCGAGAATGACAGGCCTTGATCAGCGGCTTCGGAGACATCGTCTACACCGGAGGCGGCCGCACTTTTCGCAGTGCGCTTGGCAAGCTCCGACTGAGTGGAGCCTGGCGAGAGCCCCAGGGCCTCATCAGCACGCGCAAGCACGGTGAGGGTCTCTTCCAGGGCCTGACTGGCGCTGGATTCTTCACCCAAAAGGGCAAGAAAGGCCTGGGTCTCGGGCAGACTGCCCTGGCTTGCGGCCCGTTCAAGCAGGGCTTGCTTCTCAGAGGCACTGGGAAGGCTTAATTCCCAATGAACCATTCGCTTGCCAAAGGCCTCAACCTTCTTAGGGGCATCGGCATGGGCATGCAGCAAAAGGGCCACCCGGGTGTTCGCGCCGGGGAAGTCTTTAAGAAGCCGGGCCAAAAGCTGAACCTCACGAACTCCCGTGGCCCGCCCGTCGTAGACCAGAAGCAGGCGGCTTGGGGCCATGGAGCCCTCGATTTTGAGGGCCTCGGAGACCGACATACTCGCCAGAATTCGATTGAACCGGTCAATCAGGGCGTCGGTGCTGTCGGGCGAGTAGATTTCAACGGCAAGCCGAGATGTTCGCCGCAGGTGTTCGGCAAAAAGCCTGCCGTAATGGTCAAGCAGGGCGTCGCTGTGCGAAATAAAGGCCACGCTAAGTTGCTCGTCACTGACCGCACGCACCATACGATCCAGCCGGACTTTATCGTCGGGCCGGACAAACAGATCGGGGGTGTAGCCAAGGTCAGGACTGTCCATAGCCTAGAGTTTACTGGGTTGCTGCCTTTCGTCCGAGGGCATCAAACTGCATTGACTCGGGCACGCTTGGGTCGGGCTTGGCGGGCAGGCTTCCGTCAGGATTTGTACTGTTAAGGTTGAAAACATAGGCAATGACCTGGGCCACAGCAATGTACAAGTCGTGATGAATGGGCTGATCCACGTCCGAGGTGTAATAAAGCGCTCGGGCCAAAGGTGGCGCGGGGAAAATGGTAATGCCGTGGTTCTTCGCCTCTTCACGAATTCGAAAGGCAAGATGATCAACCCCCATGGCCACCACAATCGGGGCGCCGTCAGAATTGGGGTCGTAGGCTAAGGCCACGGAAAAGTGCTCGGGGTTGGTCACCACCACATCGGCATCTTTCACTTTCTGCATCATGCGGTTGGCGGCCATTTCCCGCTGCCTTTTACGAATCTGGGCCTTCACCTCGGGGCGACCCTCAATGTCTTTCATTTCATCTTTGACCTCTTGCTTGGTCATTTTCATGCGCTCAAAGAACTGATGCCTCTGCCAAGGCACATCAATAAACGTAATAAGAATAAGGCTTGAGGCCACCACTAAAGAGGTCAGCCCAACAAGCTCGGCAGCCCTCGCCATGGCAGGCTCTGGGCTCATCACCCCAATTTGCAGGAAGTTTTCAATTTGCTCGGAAATAACAAGGCTTAAGGCGCCTGCCACCAGCGCGAACTTGAGCAACGCCTTGGTAAGCTCAACCAGGGCATTAAGCCCAAACATTCGTTTGAGACCGTTAAGGGGATTGATTTTGCTAAGTTTTGGGGCTGCACCCTTCCATGCAAAGTTGAACCCTCCGGTAGCACTCGATGCAAGCAGGGCCAGGATCAAGGTCAGAATAAATACGGGCAGAAAAATAAGAAACGCATCAAAAATAAACTGAGCAAAAATCCCAAGCAGTAAATAAGGGTTGTCCAATACCCTTGGGTCGAGGTTAAAGCCCGACTTAAAGAGGCTGCCTAGCTTGTCGAATGTCCACTGTCCCGACAACAACAAGTAGGCCATGGACCCCACCACCACCGCCGCGCCAGGTAACTCCGTTGATCGGGCAATCTGACCCTCTTCGCGCGCCTTTTCAAGTCGGCGCGCGGTAGGTTCTTCGGTGCGTTCAAGGTCGGATTCGTCGCCCACGTCTCTGTCTACTCAATTCCGAGAATCATTCGAATCTGACTAAAGCCCGCCATCCAAAGCCATTGAATTCGGGCGGCAATCGAACTCATGGAGGCATACAGAATAAGAAAGCCTGCAATGATCATTGCAGGAAAGCCCACTGCAAAAATATTAAGTGAGGGGGCCGCGCGTGTGACAACACCGAGCCCAATGTTGACGGCGAGCAAAATAACCAAGACGGGCAAGGCCAGAAGTACACCGCCCATAAACATCATCGACGACCAGGCAATGAGATGGCCCAGCGCGTCTAAGCTTAGCAATGACGTGCCGATCGGCAAGAGCCTGAAGCTCTCTAGCAGCAGCTGCAAGAGCAGAAGATGTCCGCCAAGGCCCAGGAAAATAAGGCTTCCCATAATGACGAGCAGTTGAGCAATGACGGGTACGTTTCCGAAGTTCGGGTCCATCATGCTGGCCATGGCAAGGCCCATGGAGCCCGCGATGGCCTGGCCCGCAACAATGAGGGCTGCCGAAACAATTTGCAGCATGAGCCCCATAAGCAGACCAATGGCGGCCTGATTAAAAACCTCAACGAGTCCAAAGGCTGTTGTAGGGTCAAGCCGCGGCCAATCCAGAAGAGGGTAGATAAGCCAAGTAAGGACAAAGGCAAAAATAATGCGAATGCGCAGGGTGACCGCGCTAATTGAAAGCACGGGTGCCACCAGGAGCAGGGCCGATATGCGAATCATCGGCCAAAGCATGATGATGAAGCGATCCGCAATGTCTGCGGCTAACAGCGTAAACATTGAACTAATTAAACAAAGTAGGAATACGCTCAAAGACCGAGCGAGTGAATTCAACCATGGTGTTGATCTGCCAGCCCCCAAAAATTGCAAGCGTCACGCCAATCAGCACAAGCTTGGGAATAAAACTTAGCGTCATCTCGTTAATGGAGGTTGCTGCCTGAAAAATTCCAACAAGCAGACCAACGCCCAAAGCAACCCCAAGTAAAGGCAGCGATATAAGCATGGTGACAAGAAGGGCCTTCTGGGCTAGATCAATAACGCCTGCCGTGTCCATCAACGCATCTCCGTAAGTGTGAAGGGTGAGTGACTAGGCTTTAGCAAAATCCGAGCCGAATTAGACTTCGACTACTTCGACTACTTCGGCTGCTTGCCTTTAGGCGGCGCTATGGAATAACAAAGCTTGCGGCCATCGACCCCATGATGAGGCTCCAGCCGTCAACAAGGACAAAGAGCATGAGCTTAAAAGGCATGGAGATCATCATGGGTGACAACATCATCATGCCCATCGACATCAGCACACTGGCAACAATAAGATCAATCACAAGGAAAGGAATGTAGATAAGGAAACCAATGGTGAATGCGCTCTTTAGCTCTGAGGTAATGAAGGCGGGAACCAGGGTTGAAAAGGGCACCTGCTCGGCCGAAACAACATTGGTCTGGCGAGCAATTTCTAAGAACATGGCAATGTCGTTTTCACGGGTCTGAGCCAACATAAACGCTCGCACCGGTGCCTCGATGTTGGCAAGTGCCTGATCAAACGGCAAGGTGCGCTGAAGGTAGGGAAGCAGGCCGTTCTCATATACCTGGGTAAGCACCGGCGACATAATAAAGATGGTTAAAAAGAGCGCCAGGCCCACAAGAACCTGATTGGGAGGGGTCTGTGCTGTACCCAAAGCCTGTCGCAGAATCGACATAACAATGATGATTCGAACAAAAGACGTCATCATCAGCACCAACGACGGAATTAGCGTAAGAACCGTAATTAATGCTAGCAATTCAAGCGTTAGGCTGTAGCGAGATCCCTCCACAGTCACAATAGGAAGGCCCGCCACCGTCTGTGCAAAGCTTGGCCCTGAGAACAACAGGGCTGCTGCCGCCAAAAGAAGTAAGGCCACCATTTGCATGGGTCGATAGGCCTTGGCGGTCTGTGGTGCGAGGGGGGTAAGGCTGCGCTTCATTTATCGACGAAAACGCTTTAAGAAGTCTGAGCTCCAGGCCCCCGATACAGTACTTAGGGCCTGGCCGAAGCTGGGCCTTTGAGCTGAGAGGGCAGCGCTACCTGCGGCCAAGGAGCCGCCGGAGATCTCTTTTGGACTGGATGTTGAAAAGCCACCCTCGTTAGGTTTGGCCGGTTGAGCGTTGCCAGTGGTGTTCGTGTCTTGCCATTGCGCAAGCGTATTGATCTGACCCGCAGAGATGCCCACAAGAAGTTCTCGGTCTTTTACGCGCAGCAGAATTATCTTTTGTCGGGGTCCTGCGGACATGGTCTCAAGGTGTTTAATCTGTCGGTCGTTCGACAGGCCACCTGAAAGCCCCTGCATGCGCTTAAGAGCGAAGAGCACAACCGCCATCAGCCCAATAACCAGCAGAAAGCTACTGGCAAGGCCGAGCAGATCCACCCCGGGAGGAAGTCCGGAAATCATGTCAGTCTCGAAAGGTTAGGGCTAGAGTTGCTTGAGACGCTCGGCGGCCGGAACAACCCGGGTCAGCCGAATACCGTAGCGGTCGTTCACCAGAACAATCTCGCCCTGGGCAACAACGGTGCTGTTGACCAGCAGATCGAGAGGTTCGCCCGCAAGCCGGTCGAGTTCCACAACGCTGCCCTGTGAGAGCCGAAGCAGGTCGCGAATTTTCAATGACGCCCTGCCAACCTCAATGGAGATGGTGACGGGAATGTTTTGAAGGACTTCGGCGTTAATCTGCCCCGCCTCGGCGCCTTCACCTTCAATAAGCTCATCACCTTCCGGTGCGGTCTGATCTTCTGCAGTGTTATTTTCCATCTTGCTTTCCTATCGCGTCTTTACTTGGCCGGTGACATCCAGGGCGTCTTTAATTTGAATCGCCATCTGGGTGTCGACAACTCCTACCTCAGCATCAAACGTGCCAATAGTGCAGATGTTCACGCGAGCAGTATCGGGCTTCTTGAAATACAAGACATCACCAATTCTTAAGTTTTGAAGGGAGTGCAAGGTTGTCTGAACCTGGCCCAGCATAACCTGAAGCTCTAACGATGCCTCGTAAGTGGCCTCTCTAAGCTGATCTCGCCAGACCTTCTCAGAGCTCTCATTGCCATCGCCCGTCTGTACACGACTGCGCAGGACATCGCGAATGGGCTTTAACGAGGCATAGGGGTGAACCAGGTCGATGAACTTGTCTTTTGAGTTCTCAATTTCAAACCGACTTAAAACGATGAGGTCGTTTTCATCGGCAATTTGTGCAAACTGCGGATTAATCTCTGAGTTCGCAAGCTCAAGGTCGAGCTTAAGAACAGGCGCCCAGGCCTCTTTAAGCGACCGGTAGAAGACTTCAAGAATGATAGAAATAACACGCGTTTCAGTGGGCGTGAAAAGCCGAGTAAGCGGCAGAGGCCCTTTGGCCATTCCGCTGGTTCCAAAGCCACCGAAAAAGACATCGAGCGACTGAAAAATAACCTGGGGTTCAATCACAATAAGTGAGAAGCCACGCAGAGGGTTCATTCGAACCATGTTCACCGAAAGCGGTGGCTTGAGCATTTTCAAGTAATCGCCGTAGCGAACAATTTCAGACTTAAGCGGCGCAATTTTGGGTGTGGAACGCAAGACCTCAACGAGCCCAAGACGGAACAAGCGCAGAAAACGCTCGTTGATCATCTCAATGGCGCCCACGTTAATGCCTAGGGTGCTGTCCTCGCTGGCAAGGTCGTGCTTACGGACGCGAACACGGGTGTTGTAACCGGTATCAACCGCAATGGAGCCGTCTTCTACCGCCTCTTGCAGGGCGGAGAGTTCTTCTTCACTTAGGAGGCCGGTTGACATGGGTTCGTAGTTAAATGTGTCTGTGCTTTGAGGGTCAGTGGCTTAACAACCCGGGGCTCAAAGGCCCCAGGCCATTAAAGGGCCTACTGAATAATGAATTCCGTAAAGAGCACCTGCTCAATACCGCCAAAATCTTCGTAACGTTCAAGCACAGAGTTCATGGAAAGCCGAATTTTTTCTGCTAGCTCAATACGGAAGGTGGGCTTGTCGATATCGGCCTCTGTCACCTGTCGCAGGACATCCAACGAGGCCGACCTAAGGGCAAACTCGTGCTTGTCCATGTTGGTAAGTACCTTGTCGTCGTAGTGCGTCATGATGGCCACAGTAACGGACATCACCTTACGAGATGCGGCAACGTTGGCAATAAGAGGCCGACTCATTTCTTTGTAACGGCTCTCGAACTTGGTGACATCGGGTTCTGACTTAATCTGCTTTTCAGGTCCGTCGGGCGTCTCTTTAACATTAGGAAGCGGTTGACCATCGGGGCCAAGCTTAGGCTCACCCTCGGCGCTACCCTCGGCAGCAGCCTTCTCTTCCTCGGCTTTCTTCAATAGTTCTTCGACCGATTCTTGCTCGGGCTCACTGAAGAAGCCTGTGACGGCCAGCGTTCCAATAATGGAGCCAACCACCAACAAAAGAATGACCACCACCAGAACGATGATCATAATTAGCGGGCTTTTTTTCTTTCCGCCTTCTTCAGCTTGTTGTTCGTCAGCCATCTTTGTTCCTTCCAAACTTAGGAGTTACACCAAAACATCGAGCCTGCCATCGTCAGACTTAAAACCTTGCGGGCCCGCGGCCTGTGCTTCAAGCCCATTTCCCTGATCTGAAGACTGGGATTGCTTCAGGTCGTTGGAACCCGGTTGACCGGGGCGGCCCGAAGACGACTGCTGGCGGCCCTGATCACCAACATACACCGAAGCAACATCTATACCAGCTCGCTCAAGGGTCTCTCGCAGCCGAGGTAAACCATCTTGCAGCAGATCGCGTGTAAGGGCCTGTCCCACCTTAAAGCTCGCCTCGAGTTCACCATTGCGCCATTCTAGTTCTATCTGAATCGACCCAAGGTCGGCTGGCTCAAGTGCTATTTCAACTTTCCAGGCCCCCTGATTAATCTGTTGCAAGAGACGCTGACCAAGAATTTCACCAAATCGTTGCATAACTTGTTGGCTCATGGCCTTGGGGCCCGCATTCGGGTCTGAACGAGACTGCTGGCTGCTGTCCCCAAGCGAGCCACCGCCCGACCGCATAGACGAGTCAAGTGATCCCACGCCACCGGTTCCAGCAGAGGCGCGTGACGGGTCATCGGTGTTCGGACCCGACTCAAGCCTTGCATCCATAACCCAGGGCTCGGGACTGCGAGCCGGATCAACAAGCTGCAGCTTGATAGGGTCTTGCAGCATCAGCTTTTTCTTCTCTTGAATGTTTTTAAGAAGAGCCTCCATAGAAACCGACTCTTCGATTGCCTTAAGGCCAAGGCCGAGTCGGGCGGCAAACTTATTCTCTGGAGCTTCCTTTGTGGCTGTGTCACCAACCACGAGACGCGAGGTGATCACATCCTTTGATGAACGCCCTGATTCGGCCTCCTTCGCTGCAATGGCCTCCACAGATACCTTAAAGGCCTCAGAGCCATTGGCAACCGCCACGCGCTCCGGTTGATGGCTTCGGCGATCGTCAGCCTCGATGGCCTCGATTCACCAGCCACCGCCACAAGCTTGCCTGAGGCAACGCCGGCATCTGCTGGGCTAGCCATCAAGTGCGTCCAAGGGCTTGGCGACATCGTTGAAGACCCTTTCCCAGCCAAGCCTTCTACACCCACCACACTGTTCAGACCGCTCACCACTGCAAGCGCCAAACCATCTTTCAACGGGTCTAGGCCCAAGGCCTCCTCGCTCAAGCCCGCATCACCCAACATCCCAGGGGCGGTCAAAAGCAGCGCCTTTAACGACGTCTCATCAAGATTGGCCTCCCGTGCAAAGGCCAGAATCTCCTCCTCTGTAGGGGGCTCTCCAGCGGTGATGACCTGGGTGTCTGACCCAAGAAGAACCATTCGAATCTTGCTGGCCTCCTCGATGACCTCCCCCCCGGCAAGACTTTGCCGCATCGGGCTGTCCCCAAAGACTCTGCCAAACAGTTTGCCAAACGACTCGCCTGCGCTGTCGCCTCCTTTGGAGGGCGCATCCGCTCGGCCCGTAGCCTTTGGCGAGGTGGCACCAATGGTGCTAGTAAGGTCCCATGAACTCATTGAACAGCCTTTGCCGCATAAGTGAAGGTGTCAAAAAACCAGCAATTTCTGGGCCACGCCTAGGCGAACGCCTGTTTTTCAGTGGCATACCAATTGCTGAGGATGAAGTGCAGGCCTGGACCCTAAAAGCCTAAGGCATTGTTTTAATTAACGAATGAAGGTTTAACGACACACTATGGCCACCCTTAGCTTGTCCAACTTACGACAAGCCGTCTCCCAGATTGACGCCACGGGTCTTGGTATACCGGCACTTGTGCTGCTCATTATGAGCATGCTGGTCTTGCCGCTTCCGGCATGGCTGCTCGATATCTTGTTCACCTTCAATATTTTAGTTGGCCTCATTGTCATTATGGTGGCCATTGGGGTGACGCGGCCACTTGAGTTTTCGGCGTTCCCCGCAATACTGCTCTTAACGACCATGCTCAGGCTTGCGCTAAACGTAGCCTCCACACGCGTCGTTTTAGTGGAAGGCCATACTGGACCGGATGCGGCCGGGCTGGTTATTCAGGCCTTTGGAGAGTTCGTAATTGCCGGCAATTACTTTGTCGGCATTATTGTGTTTGCGATTCTTGTCATTATTAACTTCGTCGTGATCACCAAGGGTGCAGGCCGAGTCTCCGAGGTCACGGCGCGCTTTACTCTCGATGCAATGCCCGGCAAACAAATGGCCATTGATGCCGACCTCAATTCGGGGGTTATCGACCAAGAGACTGCCAAGAGGCGGCGAGAGGAAATTTCTCAAGAGGCCGACTTCTTCGGGTCGATGGACGGTGCATCGAAATTCGTGAAGGGCGATGCCATTGCCGGCCTACTCATTCTTCTTATCAACATCCTCGGCGGCATGGTTGTTGGGATGACCCAGCACGACCTAAGCCTATCGGATGCAAGCGCCATTTATATATTGCTCACCGTTGGCGACGGCCTTGTGGCGCAAATTCCAGCTCTCTTTCTTTCGCTTGCAACAGCCATTGTTGTAACTCGCGTTACAACCAGCGAGTCGATGACCGAGCAGGCTACCAGCCAGCTCTCAAAGCCCTCTGCCCTCTTTATTTCGGCTGGCATCCTCGCCATTCTTGGCCTTGTACCCGGAATGCCCGCCATGGTTTTCCTGTCCTTGGCTGCAGTGGCTGCGGGAATAGGCCTGCTGGTGCTAAAGACCCGCTATGAGAAGGAAGATGCCGACAAATTGGCTAGTGATGCAGGTGGCAATGGCGCGGCAGGCGATGACCCCAACAACCCCAATAAAGAACTCGACTGGGACGACCTGGATACCGTTGACGTGATTGGGCTGGAAATTGGCTATGGGCTCATTCCCTTGGTTAATGCCGAGACCGGTGGTCAGCTTATGACCCGGGTAAAAGGGGTTCGTAAGAAGCTATCGGCAGAGCTCGGCTACCTGATTCAGCCGGTTCGTATTCGCGACTCATTAACACTTGACCCCGACCACTACACCATCATTATTAATGGTGTTGTTCGCGGCAAGGGTGAGGCGAAGGTGGGCCGAGAGCTTGCCATTAGCCCAGGCCAGGTCTACGGCACGCTCGAGGGCATTCCAACCAAAGAGCCCGCCTTTGGGCTCGATGCCGTCTGGATCGACCCATCGCAGCGTGACTACGCGCGCACACTTGGCTACACGGTGGTTGATGCCGCTACTGCTATTGCGACGCACCTTAACAAGGTGCTGCGAGATAGCGCCTCGGAGCTCTTAAGCCGAGACGAGACCCAGCAACTGCTCGATAAGCTCGCCTCAAAATTTCCAAAGCTGGTTGAGGATGTGGTGCCTGCAAAGCTTCCCCTGGGTGTTGTTACCAAGGTGCTTCAGACCCTGCTTGAAGAAGGCGTCTCCATTCGTGACATGCGTTCCATTATGGAGGCCCTGTCGGATGCCTGCAGCAAAACGCAAGACCCTGCCGAGCTTACTGGGCTCGTAAGGCCGCGCATCGGCCGCATGATTATTCAGACGCTTCTTGAGAACCAAGAGACGCTGCCCGTAATGACGCTCGATCCGGCCCTTGAGCAGATGCTGCATAACGTTTTGCAGCAACATCGCGGCGACCTTGCCAATGTGGTGCTCGAGCCCGGGCTTGCAGAGGGGCTCTTTCGCGCCTTACGCAACAGCACCAAGAATGTGGAAGAGGCGGGCAATAACGCGGTGCTTGTGGTCTCGCCTGTTCTAAGGCCCTGGTTGTCGCGTGCAGCCCGCCATCGTGTTGAAGGACTTACGGTGCTCTCTTACGCGGAGATTCCGGACGACCAGTCCGTGAAAGTCATTGAAACCGTTGAAATACGGGAAAAAACGGAATAGACCTTGCTTACTACTTTAGGAAAGTAGTCTGGAGACCTTTATGGAACTAAAACGCATCCTTGCTAGAGACCTTCGTGCAGCGACGGAGAAAGCCGTGAGCCTTTATGGAACGGATGCCCTTGTGGTCTCTCACGAACAAGTCAATGGCCAGACAGAGGTGATTGTTGCGGTGGACTTGGAGCCGACATTCGACCGGGCCAGTCTTGAACTCGCCGACGCGCAGGCCCACGGGCCAAGCGCTGGCGATTCCCCTAACGAGCCGATAGGCGCGGAGAGAGCGGAGGGAGAAGTAGGAGCGGCAGGCGCCATCAGCCCAGACGGGCCAGAATTCGAGGCCATCTTCTCCCAGACACTCCAGCCCGCCACGAAAAAACGCGAGCCCGTCATGGGTGAGCATCGCCATGACAACCATCGCGAACAGCTTCGGGCCCGGGAAATTGTCGATATTGTTCGGCAAGAAATGGCCGTGCTGCGACGCGAACTTCGGCTTCAACAACAATTGTCCGCCCTTAGCCCTGTCGGTTTATCGTCAATGGGCCAGACCCTCAACACGGCACTCGAAACCCTTGGCCTTTCAACAGCAAGTCGCGTACTTCTTATTGATGAGATTCAATCGGAAGAGACCATCGAAATAGCCATGAAGAAGGTTGAGGCCATTCTTGCGACAGGTCTTCCTAAGACCATTACCAAGGTTCCAACCGAGGGCATTCATGTTGTCTTTGGTCCCTCGGGCTCTGGCAAGACACAGTCTGTGGCCCGGCTGGCACACAAGGCTGCTGAAGCCTGGGGCGCCGAACAGGTTGCTGTTATTAGCTATTGCGACAGCCGGCTTGGCGCCTGGTCGCAGCTGCAGTTAAGCTGCTCGCGGTCTGGCCTTGAGGCCTTTCGGGTCACCGAGCCAGGCCTGCTGACAAGCCTTATTGAGGAGCTTCAAGGGCGCCGCGCTATTTTTATTGACACACCGGGCCCACAGCTCAAACATCACTGCGATGAAATTTCAAGGCAGCTGCCTAAGGCCGAGCTGCATCTAGCCCTTACCTGCGACATCAGCCTTGCGCAGGCCTTGCAGCTTTTCAAGCTCTGCCCTTGGGACGATCTTATTGTCACAAAGCTCGATGAGTCGGCGCAGTGCTGGGGCCTTATTCAGGCTCTGCAGCAAAAGCCCCTGGCTCTAATGAACGAGGCATCCAATGGCGTTGGTACCATCAATGCATGTCCCATGTCGGGCGATCGCCTTGCGCGCCTGGCAAGCGAACAGCTGGCCTGTGCCGTTCAAGACGGTCTTGCAAAAGAGGCGTCCCAGGGTTTGTCGGGTTCGTCTGCCGAGGCACTGGTTTCAATGTCTCCAAGTTTTCAACCCACCCAGGCTGTTCTGGCCCCTAAACACCCTTCCTAAGCCACAGTCATGAACTCATCGTCAAAGCCTGAAGTCATCGGTATTGCAAGCGGAAAGGGTGGCGTCGGCAAGACAACCGTCTCGGTAAACCTGTCTGTTGCGCTCGCCGCGCAGGGCAAGCGCGTGCTGTTATTTGATGCCGACTTAGGTCTTGCCAATGCGCAGATTGCCCTTGGGCACCGGGCACCCTTCAACATGAGTCATGTTATTTCGGGCGAGAAGTCTCTTGCTGAAATTGTCACCACCACCGCCCAGGGTGTACGTCTTATTCCGGGGGCTCGGGTCTTTTGGATATGGCCGCACTTGGCCCGAAAGAGGCCGCGGGCGTGGTTCAGGCTTTTAGTGAGATTGAAGAAGACCTCGATTACCTTATTGTGGACATTGCGGCGGGCATTTCGCCGCAGGTTATGACCTTCATGAAGGCAGTCCAGCGACGACTTATTGTGGTTCGCGACGAGCCCTCCTCCATTGCCGATGCCTATGGAACCATCAAAGTTCTTACGCAAGAAAGTGCGGCAGATCAGATTTACTTAGTTCCTAATATGGTGGATAGCCAGGCCGCAGGTGAGATGTTGTTTAAGCGCATTCAAGATGTCTCACTGCGTTTTCTCGGCCAGCCCCTGCACTACCTTGGGTCCATTGAGTCTGACGAGATGGTGCTTACCTCGCTGCGTCAGCACAAACCGCTCGTGGCCCTGGCTCCTGGAAGCCTTGCCAGTCGAAATTTTCGCGCCCTGGCCAAAGAAATTAGCCAGCTCAGTCCACTTGAAGGCAGCCCAGGTGGGCTATCCTTCTTTCTTGAACGACAATTAAGCTGATGCTAACGACTGAAACTGCCGCATTAAAAAACCGCCCTTGAAGATGAAAGGCCCTAACCCCTACCAGCAGGCCGAGAGCGACCTCGAGTCCCTGGTTCTTTCTCATCTTGGCCTTGTTAAACGAATTGCACTGCACCTGCGCCCGCGTCTAGCCTCCTTTATGGACCTCGATGAGCTTATTCAGGTTGGAACCATTGGGCTTATTGAGGCTGCTCGGTCTTTCGTTGCAGCCAAGGGAGTGCCTTTTGAGCACTTTGCCCACAGTCGAGTTCGAGGCGCCATTATTGATGAGGTTCGGCGTATGTCGAACCTTCCCCGCTCGGCCGTTGCGATTAATAAACAGCACTCCGAAGAGGTTCGGCAGTTGTCGTCCGTACTGGGCCGTGAGCCCTCGCAGGCCGAAGTCGCTGCGGCCTTGGGCAAAGACATGGATGACTTCCAAGAAGATCGACGCAAGGCCGCACAGTTTCATACCGTCTACCTTGAGGATGTGGCCGAGCAGGCGCTGTCCATTCCCGATGCCAGCAGCAGCCAGCCTGAGGCTCAGGTGGAGGAATCGGAGTTCATGGAGGCCGTGGTGGCGGCCATCGAAGCGCTGCCCGAGCGCGACCGGCTGGTCATGGCCCTTTACTACCAAGAAGAGATGAACCTAAAGGAAATCGGTCTTACACTAAATGTCACCGAGTCTCGGGTTAGCCAGATTCTGTCAGCGAACATTAAAAAGCTACGTAAAACACTGGGTTTTGAGGGCAGTTAGGGTTTCTGCCGTATCATTAAAGGTTCTTTAACCCTCGTTATTTGAGATCAACCATGCTTGGAAAACTTTTTGGTGATGCCAAAAAAGAAGAGATGATTAAGGCAAAGCAGGACTACGAGAAGACCTGCGCCGAAACAGGTGACGGCCGGGCCGAGGTCTCTGCTCGAATACGCATGGGGCTTCGTTGCCGGGCCGTTCTCGATAAAACCTTTATTGACGGGGCTGAAAAGACGGCAGATTTCACCGAGAAGTCCATGATGGCCATTGCCTCGGGCGACGATAAGCCGGCACCGCCAAGCCCGTCGTCCTTCCAGACCATTAAGTCTGTCAATGGCGAAATTATTGGCTACATACCCTTTGCCTTTGCCGAAGAGGTCTTCAAGATTGGCGCGGCCTATCAGAACGAAGAGGTCTCTGCCGAGCAGTCCATCGAGCTCTGCCAGGCCATCGCAGAAAAAATTTCTGAAGAGCTTAAGTTAGAGCCGCCTTTTCAGGCGCTTGGGTTTATGCGCGAGGACATGTCCGAAGGCGCTGAGGGCGAGGGCGAGCCCGACGGGCAGCCGCCCAGTTAGGCCCCTTTTCATTTGGGCGTCTTAGAGGCAGGCCCTTTGAAGGCAGTACGCTCCACGTTCCACGCGTTCACCTTCATCAGCCTTTTAGGCCTCAAAAGGGCTTGACCCCAGGCTTTTAACCCCTCAGCCTTAAGTCTTCGACGTCTGCGCCGATTTTAAGGCCATGGGCTCAATACTCTTATTCTCTATTCTGGCCATCTTGGCCATGATGCTCCTTCTAATGATTCTGGTGGTCGACCAGGTGCGCGGTGTGCATCGCGCAATTGTTCCAGAAGAGTTCGACCTCGAGGACGAGCATCAAGGCGATGACTCGCGGCAGGCTAACGGAAACGGCGCCGCCCCTGCCCTGGCGTTTTCCGACACCGATGGCAGCGAAGGGGCGCCCTTGCCGCAGGAAGACTCCGATAAGCCCGACACCAGTTTTGGCACCTTGGTTAGCAAGAGGCTTTGGGATGCCATGTCGGGTAAGCCCTTGCCCGATATCGACGAGAAGCTTGTTGAAGAGCTCAGGCCGCGTTATCACGTTCTGCTCGCAAAGCATTGCGAAGAGTTGTTCAACGAGGGGGTGGAAAACGGTAAGGCCGGTAAGGCGTCCGTGCCTCAGAACAAGCACAAGGTCAAGGGGCTTCGGGGGTCGGTTATTTCGTGGATCCCGCAGCAGCACGCTGACACCATCTACCAGGCGGGCTATGACTCGGTCTTAGCGCAGTCAACAGAGGCTCGTCAGGCCCTACAAAAGACCTTGCTTGGTGCACTTAAGGTCATTGCCACGCGCACAGCAATGGTCAATGCAGAGGCTCTGGCTGAAAGGCTTCTCCCGCTTAATCCGTCCGATGCGCAAGCCTCCGATGGGCAGGCCGGAGACGATGTTGGAGCCGGCCAGCCGACCGCCACCGCAACTGCAACCCCAGCACTTCCAGGGCCAGCATCTGCCGAGGCGAAGGGGTCTGAGCCAGCCCCCCCTGCCTTAACCCTTAACTCACCCGATATGACAGCCGCTGTTGCAGCGGCAGCCAAGGCCGCAATGAAGCAAGACGGGGTTCCAGGCTAGTTTTCCAGTCTAAAGAAGTTGGCAGTGCCGTCGATTCCAAAGTTATGGGTGTTTAAAGAATCGATACCTGGGCAGATTTGACATAACCAAGTGATTTATTAAGGGGTCTGTAATGAGAGCGATGAATCGGGGAATTGCAAGCTACGGAGAAGTAAAAGTTTCAACGGGTGTGGCCACCTCAGACAACATTCAGCTGATTCAAATGCTCTTTGATGGCTTGATGGAAAGCCTTCGTTCTGCCGAGGGCCAGATTGCCCGCGGCGCGATTGAGGAAAAATCTCGCAGTCTTGCCCGGGCTGGGAAGATTATTCTTGGCCTTCAGAGCGCGCTTGATTTTGAAAAGGGCGGCGAGATTGCGAAGAACCTTGATGAGCTCTACGGCTACGTTACGCGTCGCCTGCTTCATGTGAACCTTCATAACGACGTCGAGGCCCTAAAAGAGATCTCTGGTTTGATGGGTGAAATTCAAGGCGCCTGGTCGACCGTGCCCAGCCTGCTCGCTAAGCAACCCGAAGCCATGCGGATGGCAAGCTGAAACTTTCGCGGCTTTAGTTCAACGGCCTAGCAGCCTAGGGGTCGGGGGTTTAGTGTCTGGCCTAGGTTCTTAAGCCAGGCGCTCAACCCCGAAACGCGATGCATCAGCAGCCACCCAATGGCTTGCAAAGGGCTCTGGCAAACGTTCAACATGTTCCAAGCTCCCCAACAAGGCCCCTTGCTCCAAGGTGGTCTCTTTCGAAGAAAAAGGCACCGCCTGGCCATTCGTATCACGGGTCATTAGAAGATCGGCAGTGATCTGGCTGGGGTGTGAGAGCCCGGCAGCGCCCATCATCTCAGAGAGCATATGAATGGTGTTGGCATGGTAGCGATACACACGCTCGGCCTTATCGGGAACCACCAACGCGCGCTGCCGCACTGGATCTTGTGTTGCAACGCCGGTGGGGCATGCGTCGGTGTGGCAGCTTCTTGATTGAATGCAGCCTATGGCAAACATAAAGCCCCTTGCCGAGTTGCACCAGTCGGCGCCAAGGCCAATGCATCTTGCAATGTCAAAGGCTGAAAGGATCTTTCCCAGAAGCACCAAGGCGGATCTGAGCGCGCAGGCCAGCCCCAACCAGTGTGTTGTGAACCAGCCGAAGACCATCGCGCATGGGCATGCCCATATGGTCTGCAAACTCAATGGGGGCAGCGCCGGTGCCACCTTCGGCGCCATCAATCACAATGAAGTCAGGCGTTGTCTTGGTTTCGAGCATGGCCTTTACAACAGCAAACCATTCGCGCACCTGGCCAATGCACATTTTTAAGCCAATGGGCTTTCCTTTGGAAAGCGCGCGTAACTGGGCTATGAAGGCCATCAGTTCAATTGGGGTGGTGAAGGCCGAGTGGCTTGCCGGGGAAATGCAGTCGGCGCCCATGGGAACGCCACGAGCCTGCGCAATCTCGGCGCTTACCTTGGCAGCAGGAAGCATTCCTCCGTGGCCGGGTTTCGCTCCCTGCGAAATCTTAATTTCAATGAGCTTAACCTGAGGGTCTCGGGCCTGCTCTTCAAAACGTTCAGGGTCGAAGCGGCCATCGGCCGTGCGGCAGCCAAAGTAGCCCGAGGCAATCTGCCAGACCAGATCGCCACCATGCTGGCGGTGGTACTTCGACATACTTCCCTCGCCCGTGTCGTGGGCGAACGCTCCCTTGGCTGCGCCTTTGTTTAAGGCCTGAATGGCATTGGCTGAGAGTGAGCCAAAGCTCATGGCGGAGATATTAAAAACCGACATGGAGTAGGGCTGTTTGCAGTCAGGGCCTCCCACCCAGACCCGCAGATTCTTTGTGTCGGTCTGAACAGGGTGCATAGAATGCGCAAGCCATTGCGCATCTTGCTGGTAGTAGTCTTTGATGGTGCCAAAGCCTCGCTTATCATTCTGTTCTTTAGAGCGGGCATAGACCATGGCCCTTTGATGGCGCGAGAAGGGAAGCTTGTCGTCGTCACTTTCAATGAAGTATTGACGAATTTCGGGCCGTATCGACTCCAAGGCGTAACGCAGACGCCCTGTTAGTGGGTAGTTGCGACGGACGGCCTGCTGGGTTTGCAGAAGGTCTTGCACGCCCAGGCCAAAGAGAATTAAAGCAAGCAGGCTTATCCAGGGGCTAACAACATAGCCCAAGGCTGCCAGAGGCAGTGTGACTGCCCATGGTAGGTAACGTATAAGTGGCCCGACCCGTGACATGCGACCTCCTTTGATTCTCTGGAAGCATTATGACAACAGAAAATGAAAAAACCCTTGCCGCGTTAAAGCCAGCAAGGGTTTTATTTTGAATAGCCTGACGATGCCCTACTTTCACAATCGAATGATCACTATCATCGGCGCAAAGGCGTTTCACGGTCCTGTTCGGGATGGGAAGGAGTGGTTCCACCTCGCTATGGTCGTCAGGCATAACTTGTATAACAACATGGTCTTCGCACCACCCGTTTCTAAGAAACGAGCAGTCAGTTTTTGAGATGGATTGAATCGACATTGCTTCTTAAGCACGTCAAAAGTTATTA
>JAGYIP010000005.1 GCA_018402635.1 Burkholderiaceae bacterium | reverse complement strand
TCAGTCGGGTTAGCAGGCGCACAGCGCCCCGCACCACGCGGGCCTTTTTGCTTTTGCGCCCTGACTGACCCCATGGCCACCCACCCCCGAAATCCGTCTCAAACCCAGTTTTCGCCTCAGAACCTCCTGACTTTCTGTCCGCGGTACGGCGGCAGGGTATTGACGAAAAAACGGGGGCTTGGTGCCGTCCTGATTGGAAAGGACGCTAATCAGAAGATTGCGCGGCCCTCATGAGTATCTGCAGGTCGGCAGGGATAGGCATTGTCCGGAAGGGGCTGACGTCGGTCCCTCCGGTGTTGCCCGCCGGAACCAAGCCGAAGGCGGTTTTTGTCGCGGCGCCGAAGATACGGAAAAGTTGCCCAGCGACCTCCTTGCCGCTCGGCTGGCGCAGTCCCCAGCGCATCATCAGGAAATGGGTTTGGGTGTGCAGCCGCGTTGAGTTCTGCCCAAGGATATGAGCGCGCTCCAAGTGCCGAAACGCAAGGTGCGGATCGCCGTCGGATTCAGCCCGTGCAGCTGAAGCAACCTCGAGGTCCCAGTGGGGTTTGATTCGGTCGTAGTAACTCTTCATGATGAACCTTGCCTGTTCGTTGTCGTCATGCAGCAGTATTCGATGGAGACGCATGTAACTGCAATCCCAGTGCCGCGATGACCTTCATGATAGTTGCAAACTCTGGATTGCCTTCCGCAGAGAGCGCTTTGTAGAGACTCTCGCGCCCCAACCCTGCGTCACGGGCAATCTGGCTCATACCCTTGGCGCGTGCAATATCGCCGAGCGCAGCGGCGATCAGTGCGGAGTCCCCTTCTTGAAGCGCCGCTTCCAGATAGGCTGCCATATCCTCATCGGTGATGAGGTGCTCGGCAGGATCCCAAACACGGGTTTTGGTTTTGGTCATGGTTACGACTCCTTCAAATCTTTTGCCAATACCTTGGCGTTGCGGATGTCCTTGTCCTGAGTGGACTTGTCGCCTCCAGCCAGCAAGACAATCACGACCTCGCCGCGCTGGACGAAATAGATCCGGTATCCGGGCTTCAGTTTGCTGGATCTGAATCATGCTTTAATGTATCCCATGGGAAACATTTGCGTCAAGCTCAGCTTGGAGCAGCTTGTGAGTTCGAATCCCCGAACCCACCAAAAAAGGGGGTCGAAAACTGAGCGAGTTAGTTGAACTATCCCTTCTGGGCCGCCAAGAAACAAAAGCCCTCAGATGCTCGTCCGGGATCTAAGCCACGCGCCAGTTGCGAAGAGGAGCGTCAGGATTGGCGCTCACCAACCGCAGGCAAGTGCCGTGGCAGATCCATGCTGTCGTGAAGTAGCCTCAGAACATCGATTTCTGACCCTGTGACTCGGAACACCACAAAGTGGCGCCCCGCACGCCCCTGGCGCGCGATGTGTAGGGTCCGAATGCCTGGTTGAATGTCATCGCATGTTCTCGCCCCCATGACATCAGGTCCGTCCTCCAATGCCTCGATCGCACGCGCCATCGTTTCAGCGTAGATGCGGGCCTGCCCTTTACCGAAGGTCTTTGTCGTCCACTGCAGTATTTCAAGGTAGTCCTGCTCGGCCTGTCGACCGAGCCGAACTGTCCAAACTGGCCTCATGCTTCAGCGATGGCCTTGGACGCCAAGGATGCCAAGTGACCTCTAAGTTGAGAGCCCGATTCAAAGGTGGCGTAGCGTCCCTGCTCGAAGTCATCAATGCCAACTCTGACTGCGCTGCGTAGGGCTTCCAGGCGTGATTCGTCTTCGGCTTCCCGTTGTTCCACCATGCGCAAGCCTTCTCGCAAGACTTCACTGGCGTTTTGATACCGGCCCGTGCTGACGAGACGCTCCACAAAGGACGCCTGATGGTTGGTCAGTACAACGTTACGAGTGGGCATACTGATCTCCTTAAAAAGATTTATTGGCATATTATGCCAATAATCACTAGGGCCCTGCATGCTTAATCCGCAGTTTGAAGCGGCCTACGCGAGTGCGTTGAAAGCACACTTGATGGCGCATAGCCACTGCTGAAGGTTTTAAAAAGGCGCTTTGGGGTTTTGACGGTGCATTATGGGTACAGTCGTTAAAAAACGATTGTCGGTACGTTGTCCGGACGTTATGATGGGCAATCATCCTAAAAAAAGAGTCGCCATGACTGCAGTCAATCATCCTAAATCCGAGCGCATCGATGTCCGCGCCAGCGCGCCCGTGAAGCAGTTGCTTCAAGACGCGGCACGCGTGGCACACAAAAATGTGAGCGAGTTTTTGCTCGACGCGGGCATCATTGCGGCCACCCAGACCTTGGCTGACCGCACCCGTTTCGAGCTGAGTGACGAGAAGTGGCTGGCGTTTCAGGCTGCACTGGATCAACCCGTGAGCGCCAAGCCCAAGCTTAAGAAACTTTTGTCTGAGCCTGGGCTGCTTGGTTGAGTTCGCGGGCTTATGAGCCAGTACGCAAACTGGCCGGTTCGGACGCTGTTGAGTCTTTTGATTGTGGTCAGCCTGCACTAAACCAGTTTTTGCAGCGCTTTGCGTTCGTCAACCAAAAATCCAACAGCGCGCAAACCTACGTGAACTGCCATTCGGGTGCGGTCGTTGGTTTCTACAGCTTGGCGGTTGGCAGTGTCGAGCCATCCAATGCGGCACCGCGTGTGACCAAAGGCATTCCACAACACCCCGTGCCGGTGATGATTCTGGCTCGGCTTGCCGTGGACCTTCAGCACCAAGGCGCAGGGCTTGGCAAAGCACTGCTCAAAGATGCGCTTCTGCGCACAGCGCAGGCGGCGGATATTGCCGGAATTCGTGCACTGTTGGTTCACGCCAAGGACGAGCCTGCCAGGCAGTGGTATCTCCATTGGGAGTTTGAACCCAGCCCATCTGACCCATTTCACCTTTTCCTTTTGATGAAGGACATCAAGGCCATGGTGGGCAACGCCTGAGATAAAGGTTCCGATGGCAACCCAGAAGAGAACCGTACATTGCGGGATTCAGCGGGCACCAGGGGTGATATACATATCAGCAGGTGATATACTCGTCTCGGTGGAAGATCACCAAATCCGCACCTTGCTTGACCTCCACGATCAGGTCATTGATCAGGAGGACGGCTACTGGATCAAGATCGAGGCGTGGCAGGTTGAGCCGACCAAGGATATTCCGCACGGAATTAGGTACACGCTCACCTTACACGCGCCCAGTGGCAAGCGGATTTTGGGGTACGACAATGCTCATGCTGTTAAGGCTAAGAGAAGCAGGTTCTCCGGGCAGCGCCTACCGTTTGATCACAAGCACAGGCACGTCGCTGACAAAGGGGTGCCGTATGAGTTCAAAGATGCAAATCAGTTGTTAGAGGATTTTTTTAATGAGGTTGATGCGGTTTTAAAGGAAGTGAGATCAAGATGAAAGTTATCAAAATCGGTATTGCTCCTCAGGAGCGGATTCGCGAGCGGATGTTGGCTATCGCTAGGGGCGAGCTCAAACCAAAGGCTTCTGACCCAAAGGTCTGGTTCACATCGATGAGATCGTTATCGCAGGTATTAAGCGATGAAAACCGAGCGCTTTTAGATGTGATTCGCACCTCGCGCCCTGCATCCATTAGTGAGTTGTCAGACTTGACCGGACGTAAGCAGGGTAACCTGTCGCGCACCCTTAAGACGATGTCTCACTATGGGCTGGTCAGGATGGAGAAGAGCAACCGCTCGGTCCGCCCAATCGCCCAGGCTCAGGGCTATCAGATCATGGCGTAGTCCCCCAAACCCGCCCAAGGCTACTTGCGCGGGTTTCTCTTTTCCCAAGGCCCTATGAACCCACTCAAGCTTGAGTACCGCTCCGTTGCGGCGTTGATGTAATGTCCTGTCACCTAGGGGTTGAATTCATTCCCGCTGATGCGACTGCACCCAGTCCCAGCGAAATCTACCGAGGCCGAATACTGGCAATTGCCGGAGTATTGAAATAGACCCTAAACGTTCGGGAAGCTGGCCGGTGCGTCAAGCTTTACACTCAGGTAATGATTTCTACTTAAAGCGGGCGGCTCACTTCAATGCTACGACTCATGCAGACAAGCTTTTGGATATTGTTTACCGTGACCTCTTTCAGCGGCTGCGATGTAAGGGAGGAAAAGGCGGTCGAACAAGAGGTGGAGCAAACGGAAGAACGGTCGAATGATGAGGCTAGGCCGACAATTCCTGGGTATTAGTTACCAATTGCCTGCTCTTCCTTGAGGTTTCTTCCGTTGCTTTGATACGGTCGGATAAACCAACTTGGCGCCGGCTGGGACGAGGGTGGGGCTGCGGGCAAGGTGGCTCGCCTAATAAGGCAATGTGACCGGTAACTGAAACCAAGCGGGACGCGTCGGAGTCATTCCATCGAAGAGGTACCTTTCCGTGCACGCGCGCCCTCTTATTGAAGAGGCCTATGAGTGGATTCTTGCTCAGTCCAGGATGTCTGGGGCCAAGGCGGCAACGGCCTGATAGTGGGTTAGATACACCTCGCCACTCAGATGGCTAAGGAAACCAGTGCGCTGGAGTCTGTCCATTACCGGCCCCTTGATCTCGCACAGGTGAAACTTGATGCCTGCCTCGCGAAGCCTCTGGTCGATTGCCTCGAGGCTCTCGAGAGCGCTCGCGTCGATGTTATTAATTGCTGAGCATTGCAACACAAGGTGTTTGAGCAGTGGGCGCTCAGCGACCACTGCATTGACTTTGTCTTCCAGTATTCGGGCATTTGCAAAATACAGACTCTCATCGACCCGCAGGCTTGTGAGATACGGGCTCGTGTGCACCTGGTGACGCAAGACATTGCGAAAATATTCCGTGCCTGGAACCAGACCAACCTCGGCAATGTGCGGACGGCTTGTCTTGTAAAGGTGAAGGAGCAGAGAGAGCAGGACGCCGCCCATTAGACCCACCTCCACCCCGACGGCCAGGGTCGTGAAGATCGTGAAGACGACTGCTGAGAAGTCTGCGCGGGAGTAGGCCCATGTGCTGCGCAATGTTCGTAGGTCTACCAGGGAGAGCACAGCGACGACGATGGTGGCAGAAAGCACTGCCTGCGGTACGTAAAAGAGGGCGGGTGTGAGTAGCAGGGTGACCAGCAAGATGCCCATGGCCGTGAAAACGCCAGCTGCCGGGGTCTGTGCCCCTGCGTCAAAGTTCACCACGGAGCGGGCGAACCCCCCTGTGACAGGGAACCCGCCAGTTACGCCTGCGCCAAGGTTGCTTGCCCCCAATGCAACCAGTTCTCGGTTGGGCATGATTCGCTGACGGCGCTTGGCTGCCAGGGTCTGTCCCACCGACACCGACTCCACGAAGCCCACCACGCTGATGAGCAAGGCGGGAAGCGCCAGTTGTTGCCAGATCGACCAGTCAAGAGACGGCAAGGTGAAGGGAGGAAGGCCTTGCGGCACAGCGCCGACGATTCGGACTCCCTGGTCTTGCCATTGATTTACCCATGTAAAAAAGGCCATTACCGCGATGCTTGCCACGGGGGCGGCCTTTGCGAGGGCATCGGAAAGCTTTGGCCCCAGGCCCAGGCGTTGCAGCAATGGCTTGGCACCGCGCCGGGCCCAGATGAGAATAATAATCGTGGCCACACCAATGGCCGCAGACAGCGGGTGTACTTGTGATGCCTGTTGGAGCAGGCCGATGGCCAATTCTATGAAGTGATGGCCCTCCACCGTGAGGCCAAGGATGACCTTGAGTTGGCCGGCTGCAATGAGAAGCGCCGAGGCGGTGATAAAGCCAGAGATGACGGGATGGCTCAGGAAGTTTGCCAAGAAGCCAAGTCGAAGCACTCCCATGAGAAGCAGCATCAAACCCGACATAAAGGCAAGCGTAATGGCCATCGTCCAGTAGGCCTCCGTGCCGGTCCGCGCCAAGTCGCCAATGGCGGTTGCCGTCATAAGTGAGACCACGGCCACGGGCCCTACGGCCAGCACGCGGCTGCTTCCGAACACGGCATAGAGCAGCAGTGGGGCAATGCTGGCGTACAGGCCGACCTGCGGTGGCAGGCCAGCCAATGCTGCATAGGCAAGACTCTGGGGAATCAGCATGACCGTGACGATAATTGCCGCCGTGAGGTCACTCGACAAAGTGGTGCGGTCGTAGCCGCGTGCCCACTCGATCATGGGCGATCGTGTTGGCCCGAGGCCCATGTCATGCCTGGGCGCCAGTCGAAGTGGATGCTTTGGGTCGACGGTTTAGAAGTTCGAACAGCAACATGCCGGCCACCATGGACAACACGAACAGCGCAGCCTTGGATTCCCCGGCGCCCATCGAGACGATGCCAGGGCCCGGGCAAAAGCCGGCAATGCCCCAGCCAGCCCCAAAGGCAAGCGAGCCCAGCACCAGTCGGCGATCAATGTCACGCGAGGCGGGCAGTTGCATTGCCGCCCCCAGCAGACTTTGTGTGCGTTTCTTGGCTGCGGCAAAGCCGAACAGCCCAACCAGAATGGCGCCGCCCATCACAAATGCAAGCGAAGGATCCCAGGTGCCTGCCAGGTCGAGAAATCCGATGACCTTTGCGGGGTCTGTCATGCCGGAAATTAGAAGCCCCCAGCCAAAAAGAAGGCCGATGAAAAATTCAATGACGCGGTTCATAAAGTCTCCCGGAGGTTAGAGGATGTGGCGTGCGACGTAGACGGTGGCAAAGCCAGCGGCCATGAAGGTCAGTGTGGCCACGAGCGAACGCGGCGAGAGCCTCGATAGTCCGCAGACGCCGTGGCCGCTGGTGCAGCCTGCACCGTAACGTGTGCCCAGGCCCACTAAGAGGCCGGCGGCCACGATGGCGGCGCTACCAGCCTCAATACGCGGCGCGCTCACGAGTTCGGGGGCAATGAGACCCAGCGTGACGGGTGCCAGAAGCAACCCGAGCAGCAGGAACACCCGCCAACTGGTGTCGCCGCGTTTGGGGGCGAGCAGGCCGCCCAGAATGCCGCTGATGCCTAGCACGCGACCGCTTGCTAGGATGAGCGCTACGGATGCAATGCCCAACAGGATTCCACCAGCCAGGGATGTCCAGGGAGTGAAGTGAATCCAGTCAATCGTCATGTCTTGCTCCTTTGTTGAATTTGTGTGTTTTGCATGTTTAAGATCATTCTATTGATATATAATATATTTGTCAATAAACTATTGACACCTTAAATGAAAAGGAGCAAGTCATGAGCAGCCCCTCGCAAAACCCGCAAGTGCATGGCATCTTCGACCCTGCAACCTGGACGGTCACCTATGTCGTTCATGCCGGCCCCGGAACCGCTGCCGCGATCATCGACTCGGTGCTCGATTACGACCCCAAGTCGGGACGCACCAAGACCGAATCAGCAGATAAGGTCATTGAGTACGTCAGAGCCAACGCACTTCAAGTGGAATGGATTTTGGAGACTCACGCCCATGCAGACCACCTAAGCGCAGCGCCTTATCTCAGGCACACGCTGGGCGGCAATATTGGCATCGGCGACCAGATCACCAACGTACAGAAGATATTTAAGGGCATCTTCAACCTGGAGCCCGAGTTCCAGACGGATGGCTCACAGTTCAATGTGCTGCTCAAAAACGAGGAAGTCTTCAACATTGGGGCTTTAAATGCTCGCGTGATATCCGTTCCTGGCCACACCCCCGCCTGCGTGGCCTATCAGGTTGGCGATGCCGTCTTTGTGGGCGATACCTTGTTCATGCCCGATGTGGGAACAGCTCGCTGTGACTTCCCCGGCGGCGACGCAGAGACCCTTCATGATTCCGTGTCAAAGCTCTTAAGCCTGCCGCCGCAGACGCGTCTTTTTGTCTGCCATGACTATCCACCCAACGACCGCCCGATCGCCTTTCAGACAACCGTGGCCGAGCAGCGGGCTAAGAACATCCATGTGCACGAGGGCATCAGCAAGGCGCAGTTTGTCGAGATGCGTAAAAGGCGCGATGCAACCCTCGAGATGCCAGTGCTGATTTTGCCGGCGGTCCAAATCAACATCCGTGCCGGAAATCTGCCGCCGAAAGAGTCCAATGGAACGGCCTATGTGAAGATTCCGATCAATGCCCTCTGAAATCCTCGACATCCAGTCCATGCGGCAGTCGGCCGGATTTGCGGCTGCCTTTCTGAAGTCCATGGCCAATGAAGACCGGCTGGTCTTGTTGTGTCAGCTCACGGAAGGAGAGCGTTCCGTGGGTGAGCTCGAGCAGCTCACGGGCATTCAGCAGCCCAGTCTCTCTCAGCAGCTTGGGGTGCTACGGGCCGAGGGCTTGATTCAGCCGCGTCGTGAGGGAAAATTCATGTTCTACAGAATCACCGATACGCGCGTTCTCGGCCTTTTGCGCGCCCTCGAGGCTGCCTTTTGTCGAGGAGCACCATGAAGCATTCGTTGGAACTGGCTGATTGCACTCATGCTTGCGAGCGGGCCGGCTGCGGCCGATTGGGTTCAGTACGCCGCAGTCGTGTCGGGTAAAACGATATCCTACGCCTTCAAGCAAGCGAATCTGAATAATCAAAAAATGGATTAACTGACGTGCGAACTTCTACCGGCAAGCTCACATCCGTCCTTCTATACCTTGCCGCGCTGTGCTTCTCTAAAAGCGCCGCCGGCATCGTTAATGTCGAACAAATCGATCTGCAATCTTATGATGGAACTCCAATTCCGGCTGAGGTTGCAATGTTGCAAGGAACAGGCCCTTTTCTGCCTCTGCTCTATATTCATGCTCGGCGAGGTTACGAGGACGTTGACCAACTGCATGTTGCTCAATTGGCGAAGGCCGGCTTTTTAGTGGTTGCGCCCGACTGGCAGTCTGGACGAATGCTGGAGCGTTGGCCTGTTCGCCACGAGCCGTCAACGGAGAGGGATGTGGAAGCTGCCCTCGATTACTTAATGAATCATCCGCTTGCCTCAAAACAGCCAGTGGGTATCGTAGGTAAGTCGCGAGGTCCCTACTATGCGATTCGTTTGGCATCGAAGCGGCCGATGGACATTGGCCCAATCGTTAGTTACTACGGTCATATGCAGGACCCTAATGCACCAGAGCCCGATCAGATTTATCGGGTTGCTCCAGAGATTTCGCTCATTCAATCCCCGATGCTTATGCTCGTGGGTGAGCAGGACTTTGAGGTCCGGCGTATTAATATGGGACGCGCTTTCTATGCGTTATGGGAGAGGGGTATTCCAGTCGAGTATCAGTCCTACCCCCTTGCAAGGCGGGCCTTTGATTTCCGCCGCGACCAAACGGCAGAAGAGAAACTTGCTACGGAACACGCCCACAAGCGCACGATTCAATGGCTCAAAGAACATATGCTGAAATGAAAACCTGCCGGGGTCACCCGCGAAGGTGGCCAACAACAGCTCTAAGCCCATTTGTTGATGAACCCATTTGCTGAGAGGTGACAACATAAATTAAAAAGTCCTTTGTGGTTGTAAAGGACGGATCAAAAGCAAATCAGTATGACAAAGGCATTCACACGGCATTTTAATTTGCAGGCATACTGAGTTCTATTGAGAAATCAACGTTTTGGCTAGGGGTGCCCTTCGGGGCTGAGAAACACCCTTCGAACCTGATCTGGGTCATACCAGCGTAGGAAAGCCGGCCCCGAATAGGGGTCCGTGTTCACTCGCGCTGAGACCTGTCTTCTTTTCTTAAAAGGCATGCCGTGAACACAATCAACCCCGTTTTTATTGACACCGTCTGGACCGACATTTGCGCAGTGCGGGCGCATGCCCCGTTGGTGCACAGCGTGACCAACCTGGTCGTTACCGCTTTCAATGCAAACGCTTTGTTGGCTGCCGGGGCCTCGCCCATAATGGCCCACGCCATGGAAGAGGTGGCCGATTTGGCCCAGATATCCGGCGCGGTGGTGGTCAACATCGGCACGCTCGACTCGCATTGGGTGCCCGCCATGCAATTGGCTTTGGACACGGCGCGCGGGGCCGGCAAACCCAGCGTGCTCGACCCCGTTGGCGCTGGGGCTAGCGCCTACCGCAACCGGGTCTTGGCCGATCTGTTGACGCGTCGGCCCAGCTTGGTGCGCGGCAATGCATCCGAAATTATGAGCCTGGCGGGTGAAGTTGCACAAACCAAGGGCGTTGACAGCGCCGACCCTGTGGAGCGTGCGCTCGCCGCTGCGCGAGCCCTGGCCGAGCGCTACGGCTGCGTGGTGTGTGTGTCAGGGCCTGAAGACCATGTGCTGGCCCCCGACGGCCGCCACGCGGTGCTGCGTAATGGCCATCCCCTCATGACCCGTGTGACCGGCGTGGGCTGCTCGGCTAGCGCCTTGGTGGGTGCGTTTGCCGCGGTGCAGCCCGACGCTTGGCGAGCCTGCACCAGCGCCATGGCTTACTGGGGCGTGGTGGGTCAAATCGCGGCCGAGCGCATGGCCCCCGACACCGGTACCGGCCGCTACGCCAGCGTTTTGCTGGATGTGGCCAGCACCCTTACCCAGGCCGAGCTGGCTTCCACTTTGCGTGCCGAGGCCTTGGCATGAACGCACTCACGCCCGACTCGTTGCGCCAGCGGCTGCGCTTGTATTGGGTGATGGACGGCAGCGACCTGGACACCGAAACAGGTCAAGCCCGCGTGATTGACGCGCTGCAAAGCGGCGTGGGCTGTGTACAACTGCGCGACAAACGCAGCGATACCCCTACCTTGATTAAACGCACCCAGACCTTGATGCGTTTGGCAAGGCCGTGGCGGGTGTTGGTGATCGTGAACGACCGCGTGGACGTGGCGCTGGCCGCCGGTGCTAACGGAGTACACCTGGGCCAAAGCGATGCACCGCTGGCTGAGGCCCGAGCTGCCTTGGGCCCACACGCGGTGATTGGCTTGTCGCTCGAGCACCCCGACCAAATGATCAGTGCAAAAGCCGCGGCGGCCGATAACTTGGCCGATTACTTGGCGGTTAGCCCCGTGTTCGACACACCCACTAAAACCAACACCGCCCCCGCTTGGGGCTTGGAGGGCCTGCGCCAAGCGCGCTTGGCTACCCATGTGCCCTTGGTGGCCATTGGCGGCATCGACGCTGAGAGTTTGCCTGCCGTGTGGGCTACAGGCGTGGACGGCGTGGCGGTGGTGCGCGCCATCAGCGACGCCCCCGACACCGCCGCCGCCGCAACGCAGATGCGAAGCCTGATGGCCAACGCCCGGCCCTGGCGCGTCGCGCGCGTGCTCAGTATCGCCGGCTCGGACTCGGGCGGTGGCGCGGGTATTCAAGCCGACCTCAAAACCTTGGCCGCTTTGGGCTGCCACGGCATGAGCGCGGTGACTGCTCTGACGGCGCAAAATAGCCTGGGGGTGCAAGGCATCCACGCCGCGCCGCCGGCGTTTTTGGCGCAGCAAATCGCATCGGTGCTCAGCGACATCGGGGCCGACGCTTTGAAGATCGGCATGCTGCACGACGAGGCCACGGTGGACGTGGTGGCCCAAGCCTTGCAACTACACCCGCTGCCCGCCGTACTCGACCCGGTGATGGTGGCTACCAGCGGGGATGTGCTGATTACACCCCCTACGGTGCAGAGGCTGCGCGAACAACTCTTTGGCGCCTGCACCGTTATCACCCCGAACTTGGACGAACTCGGCCTGCTGGTGGGGCGGCGCATTGAGGAACTGGAGGACGCATTGGTCGCTGCGCGTCAATTAATCGACCAAGGCGCCCAAGCAGTCTTGGTGAAGGGCGGTCATTTGCAGACCACGCGCCTGACTGACACCTTGGTTGATGCTATTGGCGTTCGCTGGCAGCGCTGCACCCCGCGTTTGATCAGCCGCAACCTGCACGGCACTGGCTGCAGTCTGTCATCGGCCATTGCTGCCTTTTTGGCCCAGGGCTACAGCTTGATAGACGCGGTAGAAGCCGCGCACCACTGGGTACGCTGCGCCCTGCTCAGCGGCCTGGATCTCCGCTTGGGCGCGGGCCACGGACCGCTCAACCACTTTCACTACCCCTTGCCTTTGACGACTTTGGAGAACCCACATGCTTGAGCACACTAACCTCTGCCCACGATTCTTATCGTGGCTCACTTCGAGTGCCTATTGATGTCGCGATTGAGCTATGGTTCATGTCGTTATCTTCCCAAATGCTCAGCACCAGGGCTGTGTTTGTCGGCTTGTACTCGACTCGGTAGACATAACCCACCAGACGCCCCATGCGCTCATCGGTCAGGGCGATGAAAGGTATGCAGGGCGTGGGCCTTATATTAGTAACGATATCTGGACAAGCCCAAGCTAAGTCGATTAAATAAATCGAAAGTAAAACGCTCACGGAAATTGGATCAACGCTTAACCTAGGTCAGCAGCGCTAAGCTCCGACCGAACAGGGGGGGTAGCCCCGGAAAGGAATGTTTATGAACGCTGAAGTGGCAAAAAATTATTGGAGGGTGTTACCAGATTTTGGTTGGAGCCACATACTCCTTAGGATTCCGTTGGCAGTAGTTTTCATCCAACAGGGATTAAGCAAATTACCGTTTGATCCGGCAGGTGGCTCGGGGTTTGGCTTGGGTGCGTTAACTTGGTGGTTTGTCGTCTACGGTGAAATACTAGCGGGCATTGGACTCTTAGCCGGCGGCGTCGCGTCACTGTATCGCATCCGTGACATACCGTTTATTGCTGAAATCGGAGATTTATTAACTCGCTTCAGCGGCATTGTCATGTGCTGTATCGCTACCGGAGTGATCTGGGTGGTAATGAAACCGGACAGCTTAATGGCAGTCATAAACGACTCATTCCATTTATTTCTGTGGGTCGGTGGTTTGTATTTCGCCCTGCGAGGGAACTGGGCTGTGGCCGCGAGCAAGAAGCAGGAGATCACGCACGACTAGAGTTACTACTGTCGATGCCCGCCTGTACGTGGCTCCAGCTTCGCTTAGCCTTTAGCCTGCGCGAAACCGCGGGCAATACCAGCATCGTCGGTGAAGACTGGCTGTTTAGAAAAAGGTTACTGAGCAGTAACGATGCCTATCTCTGTGCAGTTCGTAGCCATAAGTGCAGGTTGGGGGTGGATCAGGGGGTAAGCCACTGCCAGGTGTCGGCTCTTATGCGTGCTCGTCGATGTCCACCATGGCCCAATTCCAGCCAGTCCATCTCGAGGATCTGAGCGTTCAACAAGGCGAAGTGATGGGCGCCAGCGGCCGTCTCCGCGCTGCTGTATGCATCAGGTCGCTCGGTGCCCGGCGCCGCTTGGGTCAAATAGTCTGCAGCCGCCGCTGACCGCCGGACCCGCTGCCAAAGGGCGTGCACCTCAGGGCCGTCGGTGGTGACCGAGATTGTCACTCGCACGCGAAGTTGCCAGTTGAGCCGAGCGCTCCAAAAGGCAAACACCGCCCTGGGCGATTTTGTCAGTTCGCCGACCTTGTCGCTGCGCGCGTCCGTGTAAATGCACAGCGTCTGTTGGTTCATATCCGCGTCTCGAAGCACCACCGTACGAGCGTTAGGCGAACTATCGCAATCCACTGTAGCCAAAACAGGAGTTCGCCAGGCGTGGTGACGGTCTACGCTGGCTCGTCCAAGCTCTTTCCAGATCTGCTGGAGAATATCCTTTGGCGCGTCTAGTCGGTGCTTAATGGCGGGTAGCTTCGCTAGTGAGCCTGAAGGTCTTGAGCGCTGGCATGGCTGACTCCTACTTCGCCGCTGCGGATGGCATCAGCTCGCAGCCGCACGGCCTGCTTTTGGCTGTCCGTCATGCGAGCCACATTCTTGACCTGCAAAGCCATGCGCACGTTCTTAGCAAGAAGCGGTTCGTGGCGCATTAGAAAATCCCAGTACAGGGTGGTGTAGGGACAGGCGCGTTCACCCTCACGAAGCGCCGGGTCGTAACGGCACCCCTTGCAGGGCCCACCCATACGCTGAATGTATTTGCCCGTGGCAACGTAAGGCTTGCTGGCCATGAGCCCGCCGTCGCCGTACTGGCTCATCCCTAAGGTGTTGGGTAATTCCACCCACTCGACCGCATCTACATAAACCGACAGGTACCAGCGGTGCACCTGCTGTGGCCGCACGCCAAGCAGCAGGGCATAAAGGCCCGTTACCATTAAGCGTTGAATATGATGAGCGTAGCCATGTTCCAGGGTCTGCGTGATGGCATCGCGCAAACAAGCCATATCCGTGTGGCCAGTCCAAAACCAGGCGGGCAGTTCTTCCTGGGCATTAAGGGCATTGAGCTCGACATAGCTGGGCATCTGGGTCCAGTAGATGCCGCGCACATATTCGCGCCATCCTAAAATTTGGCGAATAAACCCCTCAGCACTTTGAAGCGGAACGTGACCGGCACGGTAGGCTGCTTCCACCGCTTGAACCACTTCGTGCGCACTGAGTAGCTTCAGGTTCATAGCCGATGACAGGTGCGAGTGGTACAGCCAGGGCTCGCCAGGCCATAAGGCATCTTCATAGCGACCAAAGAGTGGCAGACGCTCGTCAATAAAGAGCTGCAATGCTTGCAAGGCTTGGCTGCGGGTAACTGGCCAGGCAAAACTATCGAGCGAGCCAGGGTGGTTGGCAAAGCGGGTGTTCACCAAGGCAATGACTTCTTGCGTGAGGGCGTCTGGCCCAAAGGTCGCGCGGGCCGGCACCTGGCCGGGACCTTGGGGGCCGAAGGCCTCACGGTTATCGGAGTCAAAATTCCATTGGCCACCAGCGGGCTTGCCGTCGTCCATTAGGATGTTGTGGCGTTTTCGCAGCTCGCGGTAAAAGTACTCAAGTCGCAGCGATTTGCGTCCACTTGCGTGGGCAGCAAAATCGCTCACCGTCGTGAAGAAGTGACGGTCTTCGCAGACTTCCAGCTTCAGACCTGCTGCCTCAACCGTGGCCTTAAGTTGCTGGAACACGCGCCAATCACCTGGTGCAGTCATCAACACGCGCTGTGGCGCCAGCACCGCCAGATCGGCCTGTAACTTAGCCCCAAGGCTGGGCAAATCGGCGGCAGAGCCAGTGTCATCGAGACGGTGAAAGTGCAGCGGTCGACCTACGTCGCGCAGTGCCTGTGCAAAGTGACGCATAGCGCTCAAAAACAACGCGATGCGTTGTTTACTCGACCAAACGTGGGTGGACTCTTCGTGGGCTTCGGCCATCCAGACAGCGTCTTGCTCGCAGTCAAACCCGTCAAAGGCCGCTGCTTCTAAGTCGAGCTGATCTCCCAGTACCAAAATCAGATGTCTTACATGGTGCACGGTGGCCTTCATTGATCGTGGTTGTGATGGGCAGTACGCGTGAAGGCGGCGATGTAGTTAACCTTTTCCAAAATGCGTAACCCGGTCAGAGCTCTGGCGATATCCCGACCCAAATGCGAGGCGATTTCTGCTGCATTGGCGGTCATGGGTGTGGCACTCAAACGTGACGGATCAAGGACACAGCAGCGCCTGAGCCAACGCCCACCATGGCGCACCAGGCGCGAAGTACGATATTAGGCCGAGTCGGACCCCGCGCAGCAGCTGCCTCATCACGGTGAGCTACTTCGTCAGCTTGACAATCGAGCAAGGTCTGACGCAAGTCATTGAGGTCCGGCTGCGAGGCCAGCGCGCATATCTGATCCTCGTAGTGCTGATTGACAAAGGTTTCAACGGCCTCGATCGTCGCGTAGACCACCTTGGGACCGAACAGCGAGGGCAGGGCGCCAGTCAGAAACCCAGCCAGTCGCCACAGCGGGAGCAAACGGCTAAATTGTGCCGGAGGTAGCCAGCTAGCGATAAGCCCAAGATGCTTTTGCTCTGTTGCCAAGTGATGTTCAGCAAAGGCCCGCAACATTGGATCGCGCGCGAATTTCAGCACCCCTTGATAAATGCAAACGGCTCCAACCTCGCCTGCGTGGTCGGTCCGAAGATCAGCTAACACCCAAGCAGGAAGCTTGTCTCCAGGAGCAAGGACCACGCAACTGGAGCTCAAGCTTTCTAATCGACCCCCATTCGATGGAGGCACGGCGGACGATTCCGCCAACATCAGCCTTTTTTGACCCACGCACTGCACCAGCCTTTGCCTGCAACTTGCTTGCCGGCAAACAATGGGCAACCACCCCAGGCATCACTGGCTTTGCCTTGGTACAGGGCACAGTTGGTACAAACTTGACCAGCCGCGTACTTGGGGTACCTTTTGGTGTCGGTTTTGGTGGCATCCGCTACGTAGCCCAGGGCCACAGACTGTGGGTCTTTTTCGTCAGCCTTTGTTTGACCGTGGGCAGAAGTAGCTAAAACAGAGCAGCCAGCGGCCACGACCATAAAAAAGGTGCGTCGATTTGAGTTCATAGAGAATCCAATTAAAGAAACAAGCCTAGGAATTTCGACGAGCACCAAGGGCTTGGTAGCTTGGTGCTCGAAAACGTCAACCTGTTTAAGGCCGCTTCGTGTGGACTTTGGCCGAAGGAGAGAGGTAAGCGCTTGATTAAAAAAATGCCACATCCACAATTAAGACCTAAGCAGGAATCAGGATTCTAGCGTTTAAAAGGCAATAATCAACTCAATGCATGGAAATAAATGCCATAATCCAACTCATATTTAACTCAAGCGAGAAAAAATGCCCTCAAATTCTGAAAGTCAGACCCAGGCTCCCCAGCCAGAGAAAGCTCAACCGACGTTTAGAGCCGGAGCGGTTGCGCGTATTGCGGGTATGCCCGTGGCGACCTTGCGCATTTGGGAGCAGCGCTACCAGGCTGTGCGGCCGCACACTGCTGCATCTGGACACCGGTTGTATTCGTCGGCAGATGTTGAGCGAGTCACGCTCCTGCGCCGGCTGACCGCTCAGGGTCACGCAATTGGCATGCTCGCTTCGCTCGAGACAGAACAAATGCGCGAGTTGATACGTGCCCCTGAGCTTTCTCAGGTAAATTGGGTCGAAGCACCTTTGCAACCTCCTTTGAGGGCTGTGGTGGTGGGGCAAGCTTTGGCCAGTCGTCTGCAGCGCTTGTTCGGGACGCAGACCTTTTGGCCAAGGCTGCAAATAGTGGGAGTACACGATAGTTTGGCCGAATCAGCTCAAGCAGCGCTAAATTCTGCTACCACCACCGCCGACATACTGCTTTGGCAAGCTGGAAACTTGCAGCCTGGTGTTCATCAGGAACTACGCGTTGCCCAAGACGCTTGGCGTGCCCCTGCAGCAGCAGTTTTTTATCGTTTTTCCAGTACCGCTGGACGAGCAGAGTTAACCAACGCCGGGGCTTTAGTCTTAGCCGAACCTGCAGATGACAACTCACTGCGCCAATGGCTGGCGTCTTTGCAGCGCACTGAGGCATCACGGAGCAAAGCTGGTGAAGCTACAACTGCAAACTCCGCCGTTTCAATAGGCCTCGTTGAACAAACCGTTTCACCCCCCCTGTTTGACGATGCTGCCCTGACTCAATTTGCTGGACTTTCCTCAGATGTGTCTTGTGAGTGTCCTAGCCATTTGGCAGAGTTGCTGCTGCAAGTTTCCTCCTTTGAAAAATACAGCAGCGAGTGCGCCAACAGAAGCGCTACTGACGAGCAACTGCACGCCTACTTGCAGCATGTCTCTGGCTGCGCCCGCATGCTTTTTGAAAAAGCACTCCAACAAGTCGCTATCGCAGAAGGCTTACCCCTGCCTCTTGCCCGAAACACTTCCTCAATTTAAGGCGCTCCCTATGACACACTCATTGGCCATACTGATCAGCCCTGTACAACACTCACTAGAGCGTGCAGGGATAGGCATTGTCCGGAAGGGGCTGAAAATTACGTTTGTTGGTCAGCTGCTGAACTTGTGTGGCCATGAAGGATGAGGGCTAGCCGATCAAACGCTAAGTCGGCTGCAATGGCCAGCAGCGCCACCATCATGGCCCCTTGTAGTACGTAGGCTGTGTTGAACCCAGAAAGGCCGATGATGATGGGCAGGCCGAGGGTTTTGGCACCCACGGTGGAGGCGATAGCGGCTGTTCCGATGTTCACGGCAACGGACGTTCGTACGCCTGCCAACCAAATTGGAAGGGCCAATGGAATTTGCACGTCGGTCAGTATGTGCCGAGGCGACATACCCATGGCGCGGGCTGAATCAAGCACGGGTGTTGGTACTGAAGCCAGTCCGGCGAGCGTTCCCTGAAGCACCGGAAGCAAGCCAAAAATTGACAGTGCAATGAGTGCGGGCAGTTCTCCAAAGCCTACGACCGGAACTGCAACGGCCAAAATAGCGACAGGTGGAAAGGTCTGCCCCATGCCGGCCAGCGTCTCCATCATTGGCCTTAATGCTTGCCCCGTTTTAGTGGTGGTGGCCAGTCCTGCTAGCGTTGCAAGCAACATGGCAATTGAGCTCGACACCACGACCAGCCCTATGTGCTGCCACATTAGCTCTGCCATTGGCTCCTGCAAATACACCGGACGCGGCAGGGTCGGAAAAAGTGCTGCAAAAAGCGGCTGAGAATACGGCAGACCATAAGCCAGCAACAATAGCGCCGCCACACTCCAGCCTAGCCGGTTGGGCCAGAAGCGTGGCTGCTGCAATGAAAGTGCGTGTAGCTCAGGCATGTTAGTTTTCTAGCAAATCAGTGGCTTTCACCTGACCGAGCACTGTGCCGCTTTCATCCACCACGCTCAAGGAGGACACATGCAGTGTTGCCATCTGCGAAATGGCTTCTCTTAATGTGGCTGTATGGGCGACGGTGTGGCTCGGTTCTATGCCCTCAATCGCTTTAATGTGAGACGTTATTGACCGCAGCGAGAGCTGTTTGAGCCCAAGATCTGTGCGCCCCAGAAAGTTGACTACAAACTCGTTAGCGGGCCGTTGCAGTAACTCAAGCGGAGTACCTACCTGCGCAATACGGCCGTGGTTCAGAAGCACAATGCGGGTTGCCAGCAACAAAGCCTCATCAATATCGTGGGTGACAAACAGAATGGTTTTACCGGTAGCTCGGTGAATCTTCTTGAGTGCCAGTTGTAAGGCGGCGCGGGTCACTGGGTCAAGTGCACCAAAGGGCTCGTCCATAAGAAGTACATCTGGGTCTGCTGCCAATGCGCGTGCCACACCAACTCGTTGTTGCTGCCCGCCTGAGAGCTGATGCGGATAGCGACTGGCGTATTGCTCTGGGTCCATGGCCAGCAATTTCAGCAACTCGTTCACACGGGCTTGCACACGCTGAGCATCCCAGCCCAGCAGCTTGGGAACTGTGGCGATGTTGTGGGCGACGGTTCTGTGAGGAAACAGGCCAACCGACTGCATGGCATAGCCCATACGGCGACGCAGGTCTTGTATGTTGAAGCTGTTGATCTCTCTGCCGTTGAAAAAGATTTGGCCAGCATCGTGGCTGGTCATGCGGTTGACCATTTTAAGGACCGTCGATTTGCCAGACCCTGAGGGCCCAAGTAGCACCAGTAGCTCGCCTTGTTGGATGTGTAGGTTCAAGTCTGTGATGGCTGCTGCGCCATCGTAAAACTTACAAATGTTTTCAAACTTGATGGTCATGGGTGCGTTTTCATCATGGAACCTAGCACCTTGAAAAAAGTGTCTGCCAACATGGCCAAAAGTACGATAGGGATAACGCCCAGTATCACCAGCTCGTTGGCAGCGCTAAAAAGCCCATCAAACATGATTTGACCTAGCCCGCCAGCACCCACTAAAGCGCTGACTGCGGCAAGGCCTGTGGTTTGCACAACCGCTGTGCGAAGTCCTATGAGCAGCACGGGCAATGCCAGCGGCAACTCTATTTGCCAAAACAACTGCCGCGCAGACATGCCCATAGCGCGAGCAGCATTGACCGCCTCTGCAGGCACTTGCTCTAACCCAGCCAGCGCCGAGCGAACAATGGGTAGCAGCGCATACAGGCACAGCGCGATCACGGCAGGCGCCATGCCTACACCGCTGATGCCCGCGCGGCCGAGGGCTGGAAATTGGAAGGCTAACCAAGCCAATGGCGCCATCAGCAGGCCAAACAGGGCGATCGATGGAATGGTCTGAATCACATTGAGGACTGGAAACAAAGCCTGCCGTAAATGTCGTGCTCTGGTCATGCGCCAGGCTAGCAGCAAGCCAACGACCAAGGCCGGTATGACGGCTAGAAAGACGATTTGAAGATGGCGCAGAATCGCGGGCCCAAAAATGTCGCTCTGAGTGGCATATTCTTGAGCAATAGACAAGTGCTGGCCCTCATTCAATGAAAGCAAGAGCGGCAGCAGCAATGCACTTTGCAAAAGCAAGCGCCGCAGGGTTGTTAGTTGCAAGCGATCTATCGCGTCAAGGGCAATCATCCAGGTCATTGCGGCCATCGTCCAGAACCCAGCGCCCAACGCCGTTCGGGTGAGAGGGTTTTCTGCTTGGGTGGCAATGTTGGCGAACTGGCCGGCTAGCAGCCACAAGCCAGCAAGGCCAGCGGCCATTGCTAAACTAATCAAAGCTTGAGTGACACGCCTTTTGGGCTGCCATACGGCAATACAGATCAGCGCGAAGATTGCCACTACGAGCGCAAATATCAGTGGGCTGCCTTGTTGCTGCAACACATCCGATAAATACACTGGCTCGCCAGAGAGCAGTCGGTTGGGTGCAATCCGCAAAAAAGGCAGTCCGTATGCAGCGCCAATGGCCAGTGCTACATAAAGCGCCAGCACTAGGTTGAAGCGTTGTACGAGCGACACTGGCATAGTGAGAATTACTTCAGAAACCCCTTACTTTGGAGGTAGCCGCTCGCCACTTTGCGTGGGTCTTGGCCTTCGAGTTGAATACGCGCATTGAGCATTTGCAGTGTAGGCCCGTCGAGTGATTTGAAGATGGGGGCCAATATTGTGGCAATGGCAGGGTGGCGCTTGAGCACCTCTTCACGGACTAAGGGTGCTGGGGCATAGACTGGCTGCACACCCTTAGGATCTTCCATGACCAACAGACCCAGCGCGGCCAAGGGACCGTCGGTACCGTAAGCCATTGCGGCGTTCACGCCCGATGTTTTTTCTGCGGCAGCTTTGATGGTGACTGCAGTGTCACCCCCCGCCAAAACAAGGACTTGGTCAGCGCGCAGTTTGAATCCATAGGCCGCCTGAAACGCAGGCATCGCATCTGTCCGCTCCATGAACTCGGCCGATGCGGCCAGCTTGAATGTACCGCCCTTGGCAATGTGGCGTCCCACATCGGCCATGGTGCGCAACTGGTTGGCGGTGGCGTGGTCTTTGCGCACGGCAATGACCCAAGTGTTGTTGGCATTAGCAGGCTCCAGCCAGACGATTCTATTTTTCTCAAAATCCATTTTCCTGGCCAATTCGTAGCCTGCCCGAAGGTCTCTCCACGCTGGGCTTTTTTCTGCGCCAAGCATGAACGCGCCATTGCCGGTGTATTCGGGGTAAAGATCGATTTCACCGGTAAGAAGAGCTGTGCGAACGATCTTGGTGTTACCAAGCGAAACCTTACTTTCAGTCTTGATGCCATTGGCGTTGAGTGCAAGTAATATGATGTTGCCTAGCAGCTTGCCTTCGGTATCGATCTTGGACCCAACACGCACAGGTTCCCCGGCTTGGGCTGACCAACTGACAAGCAGACCGATTCCGATCATCAGAAATGTGCGTCGCATCAAAGGGCGTGACAAAAACATGAAGAATCCTTTAAAGAGTTACCTTACCTACGTTTGAAGACTGATCCAATTTCAGTCAGAGAGACTCTGTGTTGTTTGAGATTGCCAACACACCAGCGTATGACTTTTGGTTAAGGTACGTCGATGCGCACCATTGTCCCCCTTCTCGTTTGTCTAACCGTGCGCAGCGCACCCACCAGTCACTTGCCAGACAGACCCTGGATGAGGTTTACTTCGCAGACAGGGTGAGGAAAGCAGCCTGAGAAGACCTTACCACGGCCTATCGGTTATATTTTCCACGAGCCTGTCTCACAGAATTAGTCTACTTCAGAGGCCGGCGAAGGGCTGATGACATTCATCCTCTTAAAGGCGCAGGCATGAAACCCATGAACTCAGCAGTCATCGAGTTGCGAGATTTAAAATTAAAGACAGACATTGGAACTTATGGTCCGAACGACACTGTGCCTGATGTTCACATCCTCGATTTATCGCTTGGTATAGCGGTCGATCAAGTGGTCATTGCGCAAGATGGCATGCAGCACGTATTTGACTATGACCCACTCATTTTGGAAATTGACCGCCTTGCAGCCGATGGACACTATGAAACACAGGAGAGGCTTATTACACGCATTGCGATTGCATGTGCGGCGTATCCTGCTATTCAGCATATTGAGATCGTCCTTAAAAAATCACCTGTACGAGCGGGTAGCGGATCGCTCGGCGTTCGTCTGACGCTTGATGAAACCGCTACCGAGGCACTTCGGACAAAGCCCGCTTGATCAACATTGAGGACAGCAATTACAACAGTCGGCGGTTCAAAACGATTTGCGTAGTTGGTAGGAGGCAGTCGCATATGCTCGAAAGGCTTTTTTTCTTATTAACAACTTTCACTCTGCTCTTTTGCAGCCAAGCGTTCGCGGCGCAGCCTCTCTTAACGGTGAGTGCCAAAACGCTTTCAGTAAAAATTAACAGCAGTACAGTTGAGGTTGATGTCTACCAGCCAATAGGGTCCGCAGACCGGCGCTGCAATTTTGACCCATGGTGGTTTTAGAGGTCGTAAAACCATGGCTGAACACGCACAGGCTCTGGCTGCACGTGGTGTCTTGGCCCTTGCACCCGATATGCCCTGCACATTCGATCATCGATGCAACGCAGGCGCCATTACCGAGTTGGTCAAAATGCTCCTCGACACTGAGACGTTCGGCGCTAGGGCCGAGCGTGTCATGTTGGTGGGATTTTCCGCGGGAGGACTCTCTAGCTTACTTGCCGCAGACACGCCCGGCGTCGTGGGCTTTGTCGGATTAGATGCGTATGACCATTTGCCACGCAACGAATCAGAACGCCTGGGAATTGTTGCGGCCAGGCGTCTTGAGACAGAGACGTTGCTGTTGCGAGCACCTGCATCACGTTGCAACGCTCAGTCGGTGTCAGCACCATGGCAAGCCGTACTCAAGGCTCTCTGGCGAGATGAGTTAATTGATGGTGCCACTCACTGCGATTTCGAAGCGCCAACCGATTGGTTGTGTCGACTCGCCTGTGGCGACACCGACGCCTCTCGGCAATTGCGGGTTCGTCAGGGCTTGCTTGATGCAGCCGCCAGATGGCTGCCGTAGCCGCTATACGTACGGTAAACCGACCGTCATTCCATCGGTTGACACGAATGTGAACGGCCTGCGAGTTGCCATTCTTAGAAAGTTTGGTGTTGGCCATGGCGAACACTTTTTGGATGTACATTGGGGTTATTCGAGCAACCACCCGAGTGGTGTAGTGCTGTGAAACTTGAAGGCCAAGCAAGAAACGCATTGCAGCGGCCTAGGCTATGATCATGGTGCTGCGCTTGGTATCGGCCCCCTAGCGAGAGGGTTCTATGCAGCAGCGTGTTTCGTGAGCTTTTTTTAGAGGTCTTATGCACCAATTGATGCGCAGCAGCGTTGCTTTGATTTTATTTAGTTTTGGTCTGAGTGCAGTTGGCTCAGAACAAGTTTTTGTACCTCGGGCGGTCAAGGTTGCAGAGAGTCTCTACGCGATTGTGGGGCCCTTGGGCCAGCGCAGCGAGGCCAACGCAGGGCTAAATGCTAATTACGGGTTTGTGGTAACTGCAAGCGGCGTGATCCTAATTGATAGTGGTGCGAGCTCTCATAGTGCAGCCATGCTCGAGCAGGCGGTCAAAGCCGTAACAAGTAAGCCCATTAAATGGGTGCTTAACACGGGTGCACAAGATCACCGCTGGCTTGGTAATAGTTACTTTGCGAAGCGGGGCGCAGAAATTCATGCCATGGTCGGCACGGTTAAGACTCAGCAGGCATCCGCTCAACAGCAGTTGGATAATCTGAAGCGGTTTATTGGCGGGCAATTGGCTGGCACGACGCCGTTTTATGCAACGCGAACACACCAACCGCCAGAGCAGGAAGTGGTAATCGAAGGTGTTCGTATACAGTGGATAGAGACCAACGCCCACTATCCCGGGGATACGATGATTCACTTCCCGGGTACTTCAGTTGTCTTTGCGGGCGACTTGGTCTACGTTGATCGAATTTTGGGTGTTTTGCCCCAGTCGAATGTTCGCAAGGCCCAAGCAGCCTTTCGGCGCCTGATGGCGTTAAACCCGAAACATGTTGTCCCCGGTCATGGTCGGGTTACCGATCTGGCGCAGGCGAAACGAGAAACGGGTGATTATTACGATTTCTTGATTGCTAATGTGGGTAACGCCGCGCGCAATATGGATTCGATCAGTGAGACCTTAGATAAGTTTGCAACGCCGACTCAGTTTATGGGCCTAGAGAACTTCGAAGACTTGCACCGAGCAAATATGAATCGGGTATTTGTCGATTTCGAGGCGAATCCTTAGGGTCTGGTTCGAATCCCCGAGCCCACTGGAACTCGATTTGCGTTGACCCCAGCAAGTTAGTGAAGCGACTACTGTTGTGCCACCACGGGGTTCTAACTGCGCTTGCCAGCGCGCTGACGCGGAGCTCACGGCGAAGTCAACGCGAGAATTGTTAAACGAAAAGGAGAGTCGCTTAATGCCGATGGTTCGGATTGCGAATGTGCGCAAAGCCTATGCCACTGGGTTTGAAGCACTGAAAGGCGTTTCGCTGGATATTCACGAGGGCGAGATTCTTGCGCTGCTCGGGCCAAATGGCGCCGGCAAGACTACGCTTATTTCGACGATCTGCGGCATCACGCAGCCTACATCCGGCACGATCACGGTGGGTGGGTATGACGTGGTGACCGCCTATCGCGGGGCGCGATCGCTGATCGGGCTAGTACCTCAGGAAATTAGTCTTGAACCCTTCGAGCGCGTGATGAACACAGTACGGTTCTCGCGAGGGTTGTTCGGCAAGCCCAAAGATGACGCATTACTTGAGCGTGTCTTGCGGCAGCTTTCGCTTTGGGAAAAACGCGGCAACCGCATTATGGAGCTGTCGGGTGGCATGAAACGTCGGGTACTGATTGCCAAGGCACTGGCGCATGAACCGCGTGTGCTTTTTCTCGATGAACCGACTGCGGGAGTCGATGTGGAGCTGCGCCGGGATATGTGGACGATTGTCGAAGGGCTGAAGCAGTCTGGTGTAACCATTATCTTAACCACCCATTACATTGAAGAGGCCGAGGCGATTGCCGACCGAATTGGGGTGATTCACGCCGGCGAGATTTTGCTGGTTGAGGAAAAGACCGCGCTTATGACCCGGCTGGGCCAGAGGGAGCTGCGAATCGAACTGCAAGAGCCCGTAATAAAGCTTCCCGCGCTCCTGGCAGATCGGGGTCTGCGGATTGAAGAAAATGGCCAGGTGCTTGTTTACACCTACGATACCTTGCGCGACCCTACGGGAATTGCAACGCTGATCCGCGATATTAGCGATGCGGGGCTGTTGCTACGTGATCTGCAGACGCGGCAAAACTCGCTTGAGGATATTTTTGTCGGGCTGGTGACGAAACAGGAGCGCGCGGCATGAACTGGCAGGCTATTCGTGCGATCTATGTCTTCGAGATGGCGCGGTTTTTCCGTACCTTGCTGCAAAGCTTCGTGTCGCCCGTTATTTCCACCTCGCTATATTTCGTGGTGTTCGGTGCCGCTATTGGTAGCCGCATCGACGAGGTCGAAGGGGTGCCCTACGGCGCGTTTATTGTGCCGGGGCTGATCATGCTCTCGGTAATGACGCAGGCAATTTCGAATGCAAGCTTCGGAATCTATTTCCCGAAATTCATTGGCACGATCTACGAACTGCTGTCGGCACCGATCAACTTCCTAGAGATTGTTATGGGGTATGTAGGGGCAGCGGCCACCAAGGCGCTATTCATTGGAGTGGTCATACTTGGCACGTCGGCGCTTTTTGTGGACCTATCAATTCAGCACCCCTTTGCGATGTTGCTGTTTCTTGTGCTGACCTGCCTGAGCTTTTCCTTATTCGGCTTCATTATTGGCATTTGGGCGGGCAATTTCGAGGAGCTTCAACTGGTTCCACTGCTTATCGTGACGCCTTTGGTGTTTCTCGGTGGAGCGTTCTATTCGATCTCGATGCTGCCTCCGGTGTGGCAGACCGTCTCGTTCTTTAACCCGGTGGTCTATCTGGTGTCTGGGTTTCGCTGGTCGTTCTTCGGCCAGGCCGATGTGCCCATTGGCCTGAGCCTGCTTGCCATCGGGGGTTTCACCCTGCTGTGCCTTGCGATTATTGGATGGATCTTCAAGACGGGCTGGCGAATTCGGCAGTAACGATTACGGCTCGCCTGAAGGACAGTTTCAGGCGGTTCGAAGACGGACATTGCGCCAAGACTTCATACTCCGCAGGGTTACACGTGGGACTTAGGGGCTCTTAAGCCCACACGGAAGGCCTGCGTTGCCGATTTCCAGGCGAATTACTAACAACTTTAAGGCTTTCAAGCGCCTCTCGGCGCTCATAAAAAACCCTCTGCGGACAAGGCCCGCAGAGGGTTTCGCATAACGTAAAACGCTTACTTCTTAGGGGCGTCTTTGCACTCTTTTTTGTCTTTGTTTTCTGCTTTTGTGCAGTCAACTTTCTTGTCATCCATTTTGCCGCCGCCATGGCTCATTGCGAAGGCGGGTGCGGAGACAGCAATAAGGGCAGAAGCCAGAACGGTAAGTACGGATTTCATCAAAATTCACCTGTAGAGTTGGGGTTTAGAAAACACGTTTCGAGCGTTGAAATAATGAAACCATCGCAGAACGCTCTTCGAGTATGGGGAGTTGCCCTGGCCGGCGTCAAGGGGCTTTTAGCCTTAAGCCCACTTAGGGCCAGTTTCTTCTTATTGTTTTTTTCCTCGTCTGTGCTTTTAGCCCAGACCCGCTTCGAGCCTGAAGATTCAGCCGTGCTCTTTCGGTTGGATTCCCAGTTCAATAAGGCGGACGGTCTGCAGCAGGCCATGGAGGCTTGGCGAGCCAATCCGCAAGACATTTCTACAGCCACCTCTGCAGCGAAGACTGCCTTTTTGGCTGCCTCGCGGCATGGAGATCTCCGCTGGCTAGGAACGGCAAAGGCAATGCTCGATCCTTGGTGGGTCAAGCCAGACCTCCCCAGTGACACCTTTTTCGTTCGGGCATTGGTTCGGCAGGGTATGCACGATTTTGGGGGTGCCTTAAACGATCTCAATGCTGCCATTTCTGTTGATGCCAACCAGTCTCAGTTCTGGGCTTGGCGCTTTGCGGTTTATATGGTGCGCTCTGAGATCGCTAAGGCAAGTGCGGAATGCCAGGCCATTGGCGAACGCTTTGGGGCGGCAGAGAAAGAGAGCTGCAGTGCGGTGCTGCTGTACCGCACAGGTAAGCCCGAGCTGGCTATAAAGAAATTCAATGAACTTGCCCGTCACCCAGACTACCAGGGGGAGAACGCACAGGAATGGCTCGCCTTTCACCAAGGCGAGGCGCGCCGAGTGGCAGGCGATGTTCAGGCTGCAAACAAAGTCTGGCAGTCCTACCTCAAGCAAGGCCGTGCAGCGCATGGCATCCAGGTTGCTCTTATCGACAGTCTTATCAACGTGGGTGACTTTGCTTCTGCCTTGCGTCTCAACATGGGGCCGCAAAGATCAGACGCTCTGCTTGTTTCTGCCATTCAGGCCGCTCAGGCGCTTAACAACGGTCAGGATGCGGTGCTTCGCGCCGATATCGAGCAGCGGCTGATGCAGCGCGAGTTGCGAGGCGAATCGCTCAACGAGAGGCCGTTCGTGAAGTATTACCTCTATGTCAGGCAAGACCCGCGCAAGGCCCTTGAAATGGCAAAGGAGTCCTGGAAGACCGAACGGGAGCCTGCAGACGCACTGCTTTTTGCCCAGGCTGCGCTTCGCAGCGGTGAGCCACTGCAGGCAACAAGTCTGTTGCAGTGGCAGATGGAGACTGGTTACAGAGAGCCAGAGCTTGATCGGCTCTTAGGGCAGATAAAGAACGCCACTGTCTCCAAAGGCAAACAATGAGGCCCAAGCCGTTCCGCTTAAGCGGGTTCTTCTTTGGACACCGAGTCCGGCTGCTATTTTTTTTGGCCTGCCTCATGTCGGGCTCGGTCGCCTGGTCTCACTCAAGCAGCACGACTTTCATTGAGGTCTCAGAGTCGGGGAAGGGCCTTCCTACGGTTCGGCTTGATATACCCCTGCGGGACATTGCACTGCGCTTTGATTTTGATCGCAACGGAGATGGGGCGGTCACGTGGAGCGAAGTGAAGGCCCAAAAGGCTGTTGTTACCCCCTGGATTAACCTTGGTGTTCGGTTTCAACGCGAAGGGCAGTTGTGTGCTCTTACTGACAAGAACTGGGCGACTGCGAACTACGGCGAGGAGGTTTACTTAAGCGTTGTTAGTCAGCTCAACTGCCCGAATGCAACAACCGATGGATCCCTTGCCTTACGTTACAGCCTTATTTTTGACCAGGATGCCCTGCATCGAGGGCTTCTAAAGGCAAGCCTTGATGGCACATCCCACAGTGCAATTCTGAGTCCAGATCGGCCTGATTATCGGTTCGATGCCTCGGCATCGGGCTTTTTCTCGGTTCTTCAGTGGTTATTTTATTGAAGGCGTCTGGCACATCTGGATTGGCGCCGACCACATTTTATTTCTTATAAGTCTTCTTCTGCCCTGTGTTTTTCTGCGTGAGTCTGCGGGCTTGGGTCATTGGCGTGCCTCGCAGCAGCTGAGGTCTTCACTAATAAGTGTTCTGGCTGTGGTGACCGCCTTCACCGTTGCGCATTCCATAACGCTAGCCCTGACAGTCTTGGAAGTTATTAGCCCTCCTGCTGGACTTGTCGAGCCCATCATCGCAGCATCCGTAATCGTTGCAGCACTTGGTAACCTAACAAAAACTCTGATTCATCTCCGGTGGCAAATCGCCTTTTTGTTCGGCCTTATTCATGGATTCGGATTTGCCAGTGTGCTTGCCGACCTGGGTCTACCGAGCGACCAACTGGCGTCAGCCCTTTTAGGCTTTAACCTTGGAGTGGAGTTTGGTCAGCTGGCCATTGTTGCCTTGTTTTTCCCTATTGCGTGGAGGCTAAGGGCGACCGCTTTTTATCGCTGGGTAGTGGTTTTTGGTGGCTCGGTTCTCATCGCAGCAATTGCTTCTTACTGGCTTATTGAGCGTTTGTCGTGACACTTCAAGGCCAGTAAAAGCCCATTGCAGAGGCTGCTGAATTTCTGTCTTCTGCATCGGCTTCTTGGGCTGGGTCATTGGGCGAGGGCAGAGGGGTACCTTGAGGCCAGCCTTTAGAGTTTCAAGAGGTCTGCGACACCGCCACCGATTTTAGTTGTGCCCAGACCCATGTGTCCGTTTCAAGCGAAAGCTGCTCGACTGCCCGACGGGTAACCCGAGCTAAAAGAAGATGCTCGCCGTGCCGCAATCGCACAAGGCAGCTTGCCGGGTGAGTGTCGGCCTCAATGGCCTCAACACGAACTTTTAGGGTGTTTTGAATAGAACTTGTTGATGGTTCCTGTCTGGCTAAGCTCACGTTATTGGCAGGCACATAAAGTCGAACCATCGTGCCTATGGCGAAACCCTGGTCGCGAGCCCACAGCCTGGTTTCGTCGATCTCGATGCCACTGAGTTGGTATTGGGAGTCCACCTGGCTAACCCGTCCACGAAGGACAACACCACTTTCGCCATTTGCAGTTAGGGCAAAGGGAAGACTCGACAGGACATGGTTCACAGGCCCGCTGAGGCTGCATTGTCCGTTATTCAATAAAACAACATGGTCGGCGAGCCGGGTTAGTTCATCAACACTGTGCGTGACGTAAAGCATCGGAATATTCAGCTCTTGGCTTAGCCTCTCTAGCCAGGGAAGAATTTCTTGTCGGCGGCTAATATCAAGCGATGCAAGCGGCTCGTCAAGTAGTAAAACGCGGGGTCGTGTTGCAAGCGCTCGGGCAATGGCAACCCGTTGGCGTTCGCCGCCCGAAAGGCTTTGTGGTTGACGGCTTAGCAAAGCACGAATACCGAGAAGGTCAATGGCAGACTCAAGCGACTCTTTCATGCCAGGGCCACCCGCTCTCGTTAAGCCAAAGCGCAGGTTCGCCATGACGTCAAGATGCTCAAACAGACTTGCCTCTTGAAAGACGTAGCCAAGTTGGCGACGCCATGTGGGAAGCCATTGACCTTCAAAGCTGTTCTGCCAGACCAGGTCCCCAAGCGTGACAACACCCTGGGCTTTTTCAAGACCTGCCACTGCTCGAAGTAAGGTGGTCTTACCCGACCCTGATGGGCCGTAGAGAACCGTTACCCCCTTATCGGGAAGGGTGAGGTCGACATCAAGCTTAAAGTCATCTCGAGCAAGCGAAAGCTTTACGGTTATGCACTGACGGGGCGTCACGGCATAACCCTGTCGTGACGCTTTTTAAGGCGTGTAAGGAAAAGAAGAACTCCAAACGAAAAGACCACCATGCCTGCGGCAAGCCAGTGCGCCTGTGTGTATTCCATGGCTTCAACATGGCCAAAGATCTGGGTTGATACAACCCGTGTCTGCCCAGGAATGTTTCCACCAATCATCAGGACAACGCCGAACTCTCCGACCGTATGGGCAAAGCTAAGGACAGTTGCGGTAAATAGTCCTGGCTTGGCTAAGGGCAGTGCCACGGAAAAAAAAGCGTCGAGAGGTTTTGCACCCAAGGTTGCGGCAACCTCTAAGGGTCGTCTGCCAATTGCTTCAAATGCATATTGAATGGGCTGCACGGCAAAAGGTAAGGAGAAAATAATGGACCCAATAAGCAGGCCCGAAAAAGAAAAGGAGAGCAAGCCCAGCCCAATTGCTTGAGTGACCATCCCAATCCATCCGTCCGGTCCCAGCACAACCAATATGTAAAAACCAAGAACAGTAGGTGGCAGAACCAGAGGTAGCGTAACCAAGGCTCCAACTGCGGCTCGCCACTTTGACTGTGTTTGTGAAAGCCACCATGCCAACGGAGTTGCTACCAACAGCAAAATAAGCGTGGTGGCGGTTGCGAGTTTAAGGGTAAGACCGATTGCCTGCCAGGCTTCGAAGCTAATGGGTAGGGTAGGCAAAGGGCTCGGGCTTTCTTCGGGTCAAGAACAGATTTATTTGGGTGGTAAGGCGTCGTAGCCAAACGACTGAATGGCCGCTTGGGCTTTACTGCTACGAAGGTAATTCATGAGCGCCTCAGCAGCGGGGTTTTGCTGTCCCGCCTTCAGCAGAACAGCGTTTTGTCGAATGGGCTTGTGCATACCTGAGGGAACGATCCAGCCAGAGCCCCCTTTTATTCGTCCATTGTCAAAGACCTGCGATAAGGCAACAAAACCAAGCTGGGCGTTCCCAGAGGAGACAAACTGAAGGGTCTGCCCAATGTTTGAGCCTTCAACAAGCCTTGGGGTAAGCAATGACACCAGCCCCATTTCTTCAATAACCTCCATTGCCGCCGCCCCGTAGGGCGCAAGCTTAGGGTTGGCGATGGCGATCTTGTTAAAGCCCCCCCGCTTTAAGACCTCTGCCGTCTCGTTGATCATTCCGGGCGTCTTGCTCCAAAGAACAAGCCGGCCAGTGGCATAGGTGAATTGGGAATGAACGACTGCAATGCCCCCAGTGACCAATTGGGCAGGGGCCTTCTCATCTGCGGCAAGAAAGACCTGAAAGGGTGCACCGTTCCTTATTTGCGCATAGAGCTGCCCTGTCGCGCCAAAAGCAAGTTTTGTCTTGTAGCCGGTATCGTTTTCAAACGCCTGGGCAATAACTTTCATGGGCGCTGTAAAGTTAGATGCCACCGCCACTGTTACTTCGTGTGCGAGCGCAATTATTGGAATAAAGTATGCAACGAGGGCAAGAAAAGTTCTCATGAATTTAGGTGTTTAACGGTCGACCTTGCGAGTTTATATTGAATAGTTCTTCCCCCCGCCTTGTCATTGTAGGTGGTGGATTCACGGGTGCAACCGTTGCTGTGCAGGCTGCACGGCGCTCGCCCATTGCGCTGGAGATCGTCGTTATTGAGCCCAATGCCGAGCTCGGTCGGGGGCTGCCCTATCGAGGAGGCGACCCCGACCATCGTGTCAATGGGCCTATTGCCACCCACTCCATTGATCCTCTTGATACCAGCCATGTGCAGCGTTGGCTTGAAAGAACCAAGCTTCTTGTGGAAGACCCAGATGCGCAGTGCTCTTTTGGTACTTTCTTGCGTCGAAGCGATTACGGTCGTTATCTTCATGAGTCGGTTTTAGAGTTTGCGAACAAGAATGAAAGTGGCTCCACGATTCGTCATCGGCGCAGTCGTGTTAGCCAAATTCACCTTACTTCCAACCAAGTCGTTTTAAAGCTTCAGACAGGTGAGAGCCTGCTTGCCGATTCGGTGGTACTGGCCTTTGGAAACCCCGCCTCCCGCGTTCCTCCAATCCTGCAAGACTTAACCGAGTATCCCTGTGTAGTTAGCTCACCCTTGGCGGGCGATGAACTTCAAAGGCTATGTGCACAGATCTCGCCTGCCTCTCAAGTGGCCGTCATGGGAACAAGCCTTACAGCAGCCGATGTTATTTCAACGCTTTTGCGTCAAAGCGCTGGTGCGCGTATTACAGCCTTTTCAAGGCGAGGGCTCATTCCGCACCGCCAACGTCCGCCCGATGCACAGGCGCAGGCAAATCTTCCCCAGACCTGGCTTGTTGATCGTATTAATGGCCCAGTTCCAAGCTATCTTTATCCAGGTCCAGGGTCCGCCTGGACAGTAAGGCATTTGTGCAGGGCCATGCGAGGACGCATACAGAACCATACACGCCAAGGCATGCCCTGGCAGAAGGCTTTTGATGAGGCTCGCGATGTGGTCTGGCAGTTCTGGCCTTTGCTTAGTCAGACTGAGAAGCAGCGTTTCATTCGCCGGCTTCGGGTCTGGTACGACGTGGCTCGCTTTCGGTTGCCTCCGCAGACGGCTGAGAGTCTTGATAAGGCGGTAACCGCAGGCCGCCTATCTTTCTGCGCCCAGTCACTTGTAGAAGCAAAGGCCTTAAACAATGGGCGGCTTAAGCTTACGTTTCGAAGCAAAGGGCATGACATTGTGAAAGAGTTTGATGCACTGATTAATTGCACAGGTTTTGATCTCGGCGGTGAAGTTGATCCTCAGACACTTGCAGGCACGATGGTTCAGTCTGGACTTCTTGCCAGAGACGAAAGCGGTATAGGCTTTCGCGTTGATGAGAACTGCAGGGTTGTGGGTTTCAGTGGTCAGTCTTCCCCACGAATTCGTCTGGCAGGGCCGGCAACAGCAGGTGTGTTCGGTGACTCTTTAGGGGCAATGTTTATTGCCGTTCAGGCGCATCGTATGCTGCCCAGCCTTTTTGATGATCTAACCTAATGCTGGTGATTCTTCATCACCATGGCTTTACCCAGTTCCACGCCCCATTGGTCAAACGCTGGAACATTCCAAATGGCGGCCTGGGTAAAGACTTTGTGCTCGTAAAGTGCAATAAGCTGCCCAAGGCTGAATCCGGTAAGGTCTTGGGTGAGTAAAAGGTAGTTTGAAGGCCGGTGACCAGGGTAGGTTCGGTGGGGCGTAAGTTGCTTCATGCGTTCTGGTGCAAGATTTTCTGCCTTCATAGCCTCAAGCGTCTCCTCGGCCGTACGTCCTTGCGCAAGCGCCCGCCTTTGTGCCTGAAGGTTCTCTTGCACAATGCTTAGGTTTTCCGATGCTCGAACAAAATCAGGGCCCTTGGAATGAACGCCAATAAAGTCCACAGGAACAATGTCGGTGCCCTGATGCAGCATTTGAAAATAGGCATGCTGCCCATCAAGGCCAAGCCCTCCCCAAAGAACGGGTGCCGTACCAACCTTCGAGGGCTCACCATCGCGCTGAATACGTTTACCGTTTGATTCCATCTCAAGCTGTTGCAGGAAAGCAGGAAAAAGCCGCAATCGCCAGTCGTAACAGCTAACCGCCTGGCTTGTGTAACCCAGAAAGTTTCGGTTCCAGATACCAAACAGTGCAAGCCAGTAAGCCATATTGGCTTGCTTGGGTGCAGTTTGGAAGTGCTCATCCATCAAGGCAGCGCCTTGCAGCATTTGTTCAAAGCTCTGGGGCCCGCAGTGCAAGGCGATTGGTAACCCAATGGCCGACCAGAGCGAGGTTCGGCCACCAACCCAATCCCAGAATAGAAACGTCTTTTCTTCATCAAAGCCCAGCGCCTGAGCGCGCGCGGGCTGGGCTGTCACGGCAACGAACTGCTGCATAAGTGCGGTCTGTGGGACCCCTTGACTGAGCAGCCAGGCCTTCATGGTCTCAAAAAGCGCCATGGTCTCTTGCGTTGAGAAGCTCTTTGACTGAACGATAAAGAGCGTGCGTAAAGGGTCGACGCGACAAAGCACATCTTCAACCGCCCATGGGTCTGGGCTTGATAAAAACTCAACAGGCAAGCGGCTTTTGCTTGCGGGCCCGAGTGCGGCACAGGCCATTCGTGGTCCAAGGTCGGACCCACCAATACCAATATTTATGGCATGTGTGAAGGTCTGCCCCAGGCTGTTATGAATTGTTCCATCGCGAACGGCCTGGGCGAAACCAAGAAATCGTCTTCGTTGGCTTTGAATGGCATTGGCAATGTCAGCACCCCAGGGCTGAGGGTCGTTCTCACCCGCACGAAGTGCCATGTGCAAGACGGGACGCTGCTCAGTAAGGTTAATGGCCTGCCCAGTGACCATTTGCTGCAGAAAAGTCGATACGCCTGCCTCGTCTATCAGCCTTGCCAGCAGACTGCGTATGGGTTCATTCGCCCTTTGCAGGGAGGCGTCAAGCACAAGCTCGCCTGCTTGAACTGAAAACGGCGAAGGCTCACGAAGCCCTGGCGCCGAGCTGGACTGTTCTTTAAGAATCGACCAAGACGGCAGGCTGGTGGGGCATGGCATAAGCGCTTTCTTCCGAGTTTGATGCCTTATTCTAGATCACTCAGATTTCACTGCTTGGTGCATTACAAGAACAGCGTGCTGGGCCTTGCGGGCCGAGAGGTCGGCGATCTGATGCTGGCAGGAAAAACCATCGGCCACAATCAAGGCGTCTTCCGGGGCAGCATTGACAGCTGGAACAAGGCTAAGCTGGGCCATTGCCCTGGATACCGTCTGATGTTTTGCATCGTAGCCAAAGCTACCGGCCATTCCGCAACAGCTCGATTCAATAAGCTTCACATCAGCCCCAAGACTTTTGAGAGCCTCAATGGTGGGACTCATGGCGCCAAGGGCCTTTTGGTGGCAATGGCCGTGCACGTAAAGGCTTTGGCCTTTAAGCGCATTGCTTTTCTGAATGCCACCTTGGGTTATCTCTTTCATCCACCACTCTTCAAAGAGCATGGCCTGCTTGGAGAGCTGCTGCGCCTTGTCCCCAAGCTGCATCACCAGCCATTCATCGCGAAGACTAAGAATGCAGGAGGGTTCAAGCCCCACGATGGGTACGCCGCGGGCAATGGCGGGTTCAAGCGCAGAAAGGCATTGCAGTGCCATGGCCTTGGCCTCATTAATCTGACCTACGGACAGCGAGGTACGCCCGCAACAAAGCGGTGTCTGGGCTGCCGCCCCGGAGAGCGCAACCTTATAGCCTAGGCTCGTGGCAAGCTCATAGGCAGCAACAAGGGTCTCGGGTGCATAGGCATCGTTAAAAGTGTCGGCCCATAGGACAAGGTCGCATTCCTGAAGTGAGCTACTAATAAGCTTTTTGCTTTTTGCTCGAAAGCCCTTTGATCGCCATACCGGTAGAGACCGGCTTGCTGAAATACCCAGAAGTTTTTCAGTCAGAAATGCCATTCCCGGAAACCAGTTTCGAGCATTTAGTGCAAAGGCAAGGCCAGGTACCGCACGCACAAGGCCAGAGAGCCTCGGAAGTTCTGCAATAAGCCTTTGCTGAAGCGAGAAGCCGTGCTTTTGGCCCGTCTGGTAGAGAACCTCGATCTTCATCTTGGCCATATCCACGCCTGTTGGGCACTCCCGTTTGCAGCCCTTGCAGCCCACACATAAATCGAGCGCCTCGCGAACTGCCTCCGACGTCATGCCCCCCGAGATCTGACCACTAACGGCCAGCCTTAGGGTGTTTGCACGCCCACGCACAGAGTGCTCTTCTGTACGAGTCACCCGATAGCTCGGGCACATGGTTCCGGCATCGAACTTTCGACAGTGGCCGTTGTTATTGCACATCTCTACAGCCTTGGCAAAGCCAAAGGCAGGGTCGTTGCCCGTGCCTGGTGCACTCACTTTAATGCCGAAGCTACCGGGGTCGCCCTTCACCGAGGGGTCGTTGCGAACATTCCAAGCTGACCAGTCGAACCCGGGTGTGACAGGCTTAATGGTGTAGTGGGCCGGAAAACGAAACAGTGATCGATCGTCCATGCGTGTGGTTCGTACGATCTTGCCCGGGTTCAGGCGCCCTGATGGGTCAAAGGCATCTTTAACCTCTTCAAAGGCTTTTGTAATTCGCGGGCCGAACTGCCACTGCACCCATTCGCTGCGTACAAGGCCATCGCCATGCTCGCCCGAGAAAGCTCCTTTAAAGCGACGCACCCATTGCGAGGCTTCTTCTGCAATGGCTCGCATTTTCTGGGCGCCATCACCTCGCATGTCAAGAATGGGGCGAACATGCAGCGTGCCCACCGAGGCGTGGGCATACCAGGTGCCTTGGGTGCCATGCTTTGCGAATATTTCAGTAAGCCTTGCGGTGTACTCCGCAAGATGTTCAAGGGGCACCGCGCAGTCTTCAATAAACGAAACAGGCTTGCCATCGCCTCGCAGCGACATCATGATGTTAAGACCTGCCTTGCGCACTTCCCACAAGGCAGACTGGCGGGCTGGCTCTATGAACTTAACGGTTGCCTTGGGAAGGCCATGATCGGCCATGAGTTCGTCCAAGGCTTCAAGCTGCCGGGTTAACTGGTCTTTGTTGTCGCCAGCGAATTCCACCAAGAGCAGTGCGTCAGTCTCCTGGCCGTTGACATTGACAAGCGCATCGGCAATAACCGAAGCAAAGACCGGGTTTGCCCGGCAGAGCTCAATCATGGTTCGGTCTACAAGTTCAACGGCAACAGGCTTGAGCTTCACAATTTCTTTGGTAAGCTCCATCGAGGTCTGGAAGTTGGGAAAGTTCACAACCCCAAGAAGTTTGTGGGCCGGAAGCCGTGCAAGCTTGAGGTGGATAGCCTCAAAGGTTGCAAGCGTTCCCTCCGACCCAACAAGCAGATGGGAAAGGTTCAGACTGCCGTCCTCGGTGTAGGGCCTTTCGCTTTGGGGAAAGAAAATGTCGAGGTTGTAACCTCCAACCCTACGCATCACCTTGGGCCAGACGTCTTGAATATCAGTCTTTACAGAGTCGGAGATTTGGAAGAGCCGTGAGACGAGGTCAGAGAGCCGCCGACCCGAGAGGCGCATATCCCCCTTGTCACCGAATCCTCCAAAGTAGGCCTGGGTTCCATCATCAAGAATGGCGTCAATGCCCAGAACGTTGTGCACCATGTTGCCGTAATGAAGCGACCGTGAGCCGCATGAGTTATTGCCGGTCATGCCTCCCAGGGTGCACTGGGCGGCGGTTGATACATCTACGGGAAACCACAGCCCTTTGGGTTTTAGCCGCGCATTTAGGTGGTCAAGCACAAGGCCAGGCTGAACAACTGCGGTCTGGTTCTCAGTGTCAAGGCGGGTTAGAGAGCACAGGTATTTACTTGTATCAATAACCAAGGCCTCGCCGACGGTCTGGCCGCACTGCGAGGTTCCCGCACCGCGAGGAAGGACTGCGACACCCTCATCACGGGCAATATCAAGCGCAATTCGCAGATCGAGACTTGTCTTTGGAAGCACAACCCCCAGGGGCATGATCTGATAAATGGAGGCATCGGTGCTGTAGCGTCCACGCGCGGCCTCGTCAAAATGGATATCGCCACGCACCTCTCGCCTTAGTCGCTTTGCAAGACGCGAGCTCGATCGCTCCTGGGGCTGCCTAGGGTTGATAAGTGTATTGGGAAGCTGTGGGGCATTCATTTCGTCTGGTCGTCCTTAAGTTGCTCTTCCTTTAGAAGGCCCACGACAATGTTGCATTTCGCTTTAAGGTGAGCCACCAAAAGCGCTGCAAGCTTCTCGCCATCACGTCTTGCAAGGGCACGGGCAATTTGAGCGTGTTCACGTATGGCCTTATCCCACTTCGACTGGTTCAGGTTAGACCGAAACCGCAAAGACTGAAGCCGGGCATTTATTGCCAAATAGGTTTCCTTAAGCACGGGGTTGTGGGAAGCCTCGGCAATAAGTGCATGAATCTCTGAGTTCAGGCTGTAGTATTTCGGTAGGTTCCCGCGTTGGTGGGCCAACTCCATGTCTGACTGAAGCTTTTGCATTCTAAGAAGCTGCTCGGGGCTTGCCCTTTGGGCAGCTAACTGCCCAGAAAGCCCCTCAAGGGCAGCAATGACTTCGAAGGTTTGTATTACCTCGTCAATGGACATACGCGGAACCACCGCGCCCTTGTTGGGGAGAATATGAATAAGGTTTTCCCCGCAAGCACCTTGAATGCCTCACGCATGGGAGTGCGCGACACCCCCATTTGCTCGCAAAGCATTCGCTCACTCAACCGAGAGCCAGGGCTTATCCTTCCTTCAACAATGGCGTCACGCAGGCGGATTACTACGGCCTGGTGAAGACCCTCTCGTTTAATTGGATTGACCTTAGAAATAGAATCCAGCTTCACGCTCATGTAACCTAGCTTCAATGTCTGAGTGCTCGCCCACGATGTTCATCTTTAAGACAGGCGCGCTGGCGATAACCCATGACTTTTCAAAATTTGTATACATAGTACAGCGCTTGCGCCCAGATTAAGGGGTGCCTTCGTAGGAATTTACTTTAGAGAAATAAGGGTTTGCCCCATTTGACGCAGCCCCGGTTGCCTAACATAGTGTGCAGATGTTTTGTATACCGTATACCATTTGCGGATATCAAACCTTCTAAGGGGTCTTTTTTATATGCAGCGCGATTTTCCTCAGGCAATCAATCCCCGGGTGGGCCTTAATCGGGTGGGTCAGGGCCGCCATTTTCTGCAAATACCAGGCCCAAGCAATGTCCCCGATCGTGTTTTAAGGTCAATTGACTTCCCAACCATTGACCATCGGGGGCCCGAATTCCAGCAGCTTGGCTTAAAAATTCTCGAGGCCATTCGCCCTGTCTTTGGCACTCGCAACCCGGTCGTAATCTACCCTTCGTCAGGTACCGGTGCCTGGGAGGCCGCGCTTGTTAACGTGCTTAATCCGGGTGATCACGTACTTATGTACGAGGCGGGGCATTTTGCGGCTTTGTGGAAGCGCCTCGCCGATCGAATGGGGCTAAAGCCCGAGGTCATGGAGGGGGACTGGAGGCAGGGGGTTGACGCAAGCCGAATTGAGGAAAGGCTGCGCCAAGATTCCTCCCACTCTATTAAGGCAGTCTGCGTTGTTCATAACGAGACATCCACAGGGGTCACGGCCGATATACCTGCTGTACGGGCAGCACTCGACAATGCCAAGCATCCCGCCTTGCTCTTGGTGGACACCATCTCGTCGATGGGCTCCGTTAATTTTCAGCATGACGAATGGGGCGTGGACGTCACCATTTCTGGGTCTCAAAAGGGCCTTATGTTGCCCCCGGGCATTGCCTTTAATGCTGTAAGCGATAAGGCCATTGAGGCAAGCCGTTCGTCTGCCATACCCAAGTCGTACTGGGCATGGGATGAAATTTTAGTGGCCAATGAGAAGGGGTTTTGGCCTAGCACTCCGTCAACCAACCTGCTCTATGGTCTTGCCGAAGCCCTCGATATGCTCTACGAAGAAGGGCTCGACAACGTCTTTAAGCGTCATATTCGTCATGCAACGGCCACCCGTGCTGCGGTTGAGGCGTGGGGTCTCGAGGTTCTTTGCCAGAATCCCAAGGGCCACAGCCCCGTTTTAACGGCTGTCGTCATGCCCAAGAAGCCTGACGGTAGCCATTACGATGCCGATGCATTCCGTCGAACTGCGCTCGAGCGTTTTAACATGTCTCTCGGTACCGGTCTCTCCAGGTTAGCAGGCTGGGTTTTTCGAATTGGGCATCTTGGCGACTTCAACGATTTATCTCTGCTTGGCACCCTGGCCGGTGTTGAGATGGCGCTTCAGGTGAATGGTGTGCCTATTAGGCAGGGTGGTGTGCAGGCCGCGATGAATGTTTTAGTCAATCCCAGCTAGTGTCTGGGCGTATGTGGTACTAAGGTAGTACAAACCTAGTTCTATTTAATAAAAGGAGACATCTATGCGTTCAATTCCTTCTTCCCGCCGAACCGTTCTTGCCGGTGTTGCGGCAGCTATAGGTCTTGGCCTTGCTGGTTTGAATACAGCCCAGGCTCAGACCGACATTAAATTTGGCCATGTTGGTAACCCCGGCTCTCTCTTTGAGGCCTCTGCCAACGAGTTTGCTCGCATTGCCAATGCGAAGCTCGGCAATAAGGCAAAAGTTACGGTTTACGGGTCAAGCCAGCTTGGTGGTGACAAGGAAATGGTGCAAAAGCTCAAGCTTGGTACGCTCGACTTCGCCCTACCGTCCTCGGTCATGACTTCTGAGGTCGACCTGTTTGGTATTTTCGATATGCCTTACCTGGTTGCCAATCGCGACCACATGAAGCGTATTGAAAAAGAGGTTGTTCGCCCTACGCTCTTCCCTATGGCTGAGCAAAAAGGCTTGAAGATTTTGAGTGTTTGGGAGAACGGTTACCGTCACATCACGAACAACAAGCGCCCCATTGTGAGTCCTGCAGACCTTCAGGGCGTGAAGCTTCGCACACCCCAGGGCAAGTGGCGCGTGAAGATGTTCCAAGCTTACGGTGCGAATCCCACGCCCATGTCTTTCTCCGAGGTCTTCACAGCCCTGCAGACCGGTGTAATGGATGGCCAAGAGAACCCACTTACCCAGATCTACTCGGGTAAGTTTCAAGAGGTTCAGAAGTATCTTTCTATGTCAGGCCACGTCTACACGCCAGCCTTTCCTACGGCAAGCGTAAAGCGTTTCAACAGCTACCCTGCAGACGTTCAAAAGGCCCTTATCGAGGCAGCAATCGAGACACAAGACTTTGTGTTCAAGACAGCTGCCAAGATGGACAACGAACTTCTCGACAAAGTTAAGGCAGCAGGCACCAAGGTCAATGACGTTGATAGCAAGGCCTTTGTTGCAGCAAGTAAGGCCATCTATGAAGAGTTTGGTCAGGATGTCAAGGGTGGTAACGAGCTCATTAGTAAGGCACAGTCTCTGCGCTAGCTTAGTCTCCAAATAGGCTCTAACCAGGCACATGTTGGTTCCGTCGCAGTTGGAAAGTAAAGACCAGTCGCAGTCGGGCTGGTCTTGGCGGGCCCTTTATGGCCGAGCACTTGAGTGGCTTGTCTTTGTTTTAATGATCGTTCTGTTTGTTGAGGTCACGCTTGGTATCGTCTTTAGGGTAATGGGCCAGTCACTCTCCTGGTACGACGAAGTGGCATCCATTCTTCTGGCATGGTTAACCTTTTATGGGTCTGCACTGGCCTCGTTTAAGCGAGGCCATATTGGGTGCCCTGAATTGGTCGACAGCCTGCGGCCTCGTCTAAGGCGTTGGGTGGGCATCTTTTCCCAGCTCCTTGTTGTGGGCTTCTTTGGTCTAATGGCTGTCGTTGGTTTTCAGATCATGCCTATTCTTGCAACCGATTTCATGACCAGTCTTTCCGATGTACCGATGAGCCTGGTTCAGTCGGTGATTCCAATCTCGGCCTGTCTGATTCTCATCTCTGAACTCGACGAGCTCTTTCGGCTTGTCTTGGGGCGACCGCGTCAAACCCTCTCTGGGCATTAACCTTTTTTAGGCGGTAAGCAGCTATGGCCACCATGTTGATCCTCTTTGGGGTCGTTTTAGCGCTGGTCCTTATTAATGTGCCCATTGCAGTTGCCCTGGGCATTGTGGCAACCGCAGCAATGGTGATAACTCAGGGAACTGAGAGCCTCCCCAATCTGCCCATCATTGCATTTAATGGGGCAACCAAGTTCCCACTTCTTGCCATTCCGCTATTCATTCTGGCTGGCGCCATTATGAATTCATCTGGCATCTCGCAACGCCTTATTAATCTCGCCTCAGCCCTTTTTGGTTGGATACGGGGCGGTCTGGCCCACGTCAATGTGGGTGTCTCACTTTTCTTTGCCGAGATCTCAGGCTCAGCGGTTGCCGATGTTGCGGCACTGGGCTCTGTACTCATTCCTGAGATGAAGAGAAAGGGGTATCCAGCCTCCATGGCGGCTGCAGTTACCTCGTCTTCGGCCTCTCTGGCCATTATTATTCCCCCCTCAATTCCCATGATTCTTTATGCGGTCATGGCTGAGGTCTCGGTGGTTCAGCTCTTCGTAGCCGGAATTGTCCCCGGTATCTTAGGAGGGGTGGGCATGATGCTTATGTCGTATTACCTTGCCAAGCGCTATAACCTTCCCCGAGAAGATCGTTTTTCAGGGCGCCGAGTTCTTAAAACTTTTAAGGAAGCCTCCTGGGCGCTCCTGCTTCCAATGATTATTCTTGGGGGCATTTTTGGGGGGGTGGTCACCGCTACCGAAGGGGCAGCCCTTGCAGTGATTGCGGCCTTGTTCGTAGGCATTGTGATCTACCGCGAGCTTGATTGGCCACACTTAAAGGCTTCCATTATGGAAGGGGGTCTTCAGACAGCTGTGGTTATGCTAATGGTTGCAACAAGTGCCTTGCTGGGCAGCGTGCTTACCGAGCTCAATGCGCCTCAGCAGACGGCGCAGGCCGTTGCCGACTTTACGCAAAACCCATTGGTTGTTTTGCTACTCCTTAATATTCTGTTTTTGTTTCTTGGGGTTTTTCTTCACTCGGCGGCGGCAATTATTCTGGTTGTCCCAATTGTCATGCCCCTTGTGAATCTTGTGGGTATCGACCCTGTTCACTTTGGCATCATCGTTACGCTGAATCTCGCCATTGGTCAGCAGACTCCACCGGTTGCCAGCGTGCTCATGGTTTCCAGTTCCATTGCCAAATGCAGCGTCTGGGAGGTCACGCGAACCAACGTCTACTACATTGGTGTTCTTCTTTCCGTTTTGCTTCTTGTAACCTATGTGCCTGTGACCGGCATGGGCTTGGTGGAACTTTTTATCGCTAATGTGAGCACAATGAGTGATGACTGAACTGCTTATTGAAGAACGATCGGGACATGTCGTTACCCTAACGCTCAACCGTCCCGAGAAACTCAATGCAATGACCAAACCTCTTTGGATGGCCTTGGGGCAGGCGGTTAGCCGTCTCTCACAAGACACCACAGTTCGATGCCTCATCCTGCGCGGAGCGGGGGAGAAATCGTTTTCGCCCGGTAACGACATTGCCGAGTTTGCGACCGAGCGCTCAAATAAAGAGCAGGCCATGGCCTACGGAAAGATCATGCACCAGACGGTGCAGGCACTCGCCAACTGTCCTCACCCCGTCATTGCGCAGATTCATGGCATTTGTGTTGGTGGTGGAATGGAAATCGCCTCCCTTGCCGACATTCGAATCTGTGGAAAGTCCAGCCGATTCGGTGCGCCTATAAAGAACCTTGGTCTGGTTATGGCCTACGATGAAATGGCCCCCCTTGCCCGTCTTGTTGGCCCTTCGAAGGCCCTTGAAATTCTCTTAGAGGGTCGTATTTTCGCAGCAGACGAGGCGCTGCAAATAGGTTTTGTATCGCGTGTGGTGGACGATGAGCATGTCGCCTCGGAATGCGCGGCCGCCGCCGAGCGGGTGGCCTCTGGGGCGCCTTTGGTTGCCCGTTGGCACAAGAAGTTCGCTCGGCGTCTACTGAGTCCATCGCCATTAACAGGCTCTGAGCGCGATGAATGCTTTGACTGCTTCGATACCGAAGACTTCCGTCTTGGTGTAGAGGCTTTTCTTTCGAAGCAACAGGCCCAATTTGTTGGCCGCTGAACCTGTGAGTGCGAGTCCCTTGCCGCCCAGCCGCTCTGGGCCACTTCATGGCATCAAGGTTCTTGAACTTGCCCAGATCATGGCGGGCCCTACCTGCGGAATGATGCTCGCAGATATGGGCGCCGATGTTATTAAGGTTGAGAAGCTCCCTGGGGGTGACGATTCAAGGGGTTACAGAGAGCCTCTTCTTAATGGCGTGTCTGCCCCTTTTTTGGTCTTGAACCGTAACAAGCGTGGTATTGCACTGAACTTAAAGATCGATTCGGCCAAAGAGGTTTTAAAGCGCATGGTTGCAGGCAGCGATGTGCTTACAGAAAACTACCGTAAGGGCACCTTGGAGAAGCTTGGCCTAGGCTACGATGTCCTTGCCGAGATCAACCCGCGCCTCATTTATTGCGCAGTCTCTGGCTACGGTCGAACGGGCCCGATGGCCGATGCCCCGGGCTTCGATTTAATCGCCCAGGGGTTCTCGGGCCTCATGAGTTTTACCGGCCATCCCAACATGCCGCCAGCGAAAACGGGTAACTCCATTGCCGATATCAATGCAGGTATTCTGGCTTCTGTAGGTATCTGTGCCGCGTTGGTTGAGCGCGCCAGCACAGGCAAGGGGCAGGTTGTTGAAACCTCGCTTATGGAGGCAGCCATTCAACAGACCTATTGGCAGGCGGCTGTTTATTTTGCAACAGGAGTATCAGCGTCGCCTCTTGGTTCCTCTCATCCGCTTACCGCGCCCTACCAGGCCTTCGCCTGCGCAGACGGGTTTATTAACATTGGCGGGGCAAACCAGGCAAACTGGGAGCGCATCGCTGATGCGCTTGGGCACTCCGAATGGAAAATGGACAATCGCTTTAAGACCAATACTGATCGTATGAATAACCTTGATGCCCTGGTGAATGAGATTGAACGGGTGACCCGGTCTCAGACGGTTGCCCATTGGCAGGCTGTTTTTGACGCTGCAGGCGTTCCTGCAGGGCCAGTGCACACCCTAGCGCAGGCATTAACCCACGAACAAACGCTGGCAAGAGCAATGGTGGTGAATTCCAAGCATCCGAAGGCAGGTCATGTCCAGGGTATTGGCCACCCCATTAAGTTCTCAAACCATACCCAGCCTACCGAGTCGAGTCCTCCCCCAATGCTTAGTGAACATGCCTTTGACATTCTTACTGAGTTCAATTATTCGAAAGCAGACATTGATGCACTCATTGCACAGGGCGCTGTGGCATCACCCGGCCTAGACCAATAGCTGTTGGTCATCTTGCTATGACTTCGCAAAACCTCAGTGCATCGCCCGTTATTGTTGTCGGCTCTGGCCTTGCGGGCCTTACCGTTGCCCTTGAGCTTGCTGCGACGCACAGGGTCGTGGTCTTGGCCAAACGCTCTCTTAATGAGTCCGCAACCGCCTGGGCGCAGGGTGGCATTGTTGGGGTCATCGATGAGCTCGATAACATCGAGGCGCATGTTGCCGACACCCTTGAGGCCGGGGCTGGGCTTGTCGCAGAATCGGTCGCCCGAGAAATTGCGAACCACAGTGCAGACGCCATTCAGTGGCTTATTGATCAGCAGGTTCCTTTCACAGAAGACCCGCAAGGCCCCAAGGGCCTTCATCTCGTTCGAGAGGGTGGTCATAGCCACAGGCGTATTGCGCATGCTGCCGATGCCACGGGCAAGGCCATTCAAGATGCAGTGCTCGAGCAGGCTCGAAATCATCCCAACATTACGCTGCTCGAAAACTATTTGGCGCTAGACCTCATACTTCGTAAACACTTGGACCAGCCGCTAAGCCCGAGTGAGGAGCATCTTGAGAAGACTTGTTACGGTGTTTACGCACTCAACCTGCAAACGGGGCGAGTTGAAACCATGCCAGCGTCGTCGGTGGTGCTGGCTACAGGAGGCGCGGGTAAGGTCTACCGCTACACCAGTAACCCCGAGACAGCCACGGGCGATGGCATTGCAATGGCATGGCGGGCCGGTTGTCGTGTTGCAAATATGGAGTTCATTCAGTTTCATCCCACCTGCCTTTACCATCCGCAAGAGCGCACCTTCTTAATTACAGAGGCCCTACGAGGCGAGGGCGCCTGGCTTGAACTTCCCGATGGCACAAGGTTTATGCCAAGCCATGACGCCCGTGCCGAGCTTGCGCCCCGCGATATTGTTGCCAGAGCCATTGACTTCGAGATGAAGCGCCATGGTCTTGACTTTGTTCACCTCAATGCAACCCATCTTGGAGAGGCCTTTCTTAAAGAGCATTTTCCAACCATCCATAGTCGTTGCCTCGCACTTGGAATTGATATTTCCAAGCAGCCCATTCCTGTGGTGCCGGCCGCCCACTACACCTGTGGTGGCGTTGTCACCGACATGTCGGGCCGGACCGATCTTGCCAATCTTTTTGCAGTGGGCGAGTGCGCTTGTACGGGTCTGCACGGTGCCAATCGCCTTGCAAGTAACTCCTTGCTCGAGTGCGTGGTTGTTGGCCGGCAGGCGGCTAAGGGCATTTCCGCCCTTGGCGAGGTCATGCAGCATGACGTGAAGCCCTGGGACGAAAGCATGGTTGAAGACGCCGATGAGACCGTGGTCATTGCCCATAACTGGGATGAGCTTCGGTTACTTATGTGGAACTATGTGGGTATTGTGCGAACCGACCGACGGCTTGAGCGAGCACTCAATCGTATTAAGCTGCTCCAAGACGAGGTTCAAGATTATTACGTTAACTTTAAGGTGAGCCGGGATTTGCTTGAGCTTCGTAATCTTCTTGACTGCGCCCAGCTTATTGTTGAAAGTGCCCTGTCGCGCAAAGAAAGTCGTGGCCTGCACTACACGCGAGACTATCCAAAGAGCCTCCCGGTGGCTTACCCTACAGTTCTTACGCCTTAGTTCCCCTTCGCCTTTAGGGGGATGGCCTTGGTTCGTATGCTCATACTCTCATTATTAAGCCCGCATGGAGGTGTTTATGATTTCACTCAACGTTAACGGTAAAGCGCACTCGGTCAAGGTTGAACCCGATACACCCCTGCTCTGGGTCTTGCGTGAGCAGCTTGGCCTTACAGGTACGAAATACGGCTGTGGTATTGCCCAGTGTGGGTCGTGCACGGTTCTTATCGACGGCGATGCTGTCCGTTCTTGCGCTCTTACGGCCTCTGCTGCGCAAGGCAAATCCATTCGAACGGTTGAGGCTCTGGCCAGCTCGGGCCAGCTAACAAAGCTTCAAAAGGCATGGGTTGAAAACCAGGCGCCTCAGTGTGGCTATTGTCAGTCCGGTATGGTCATGGCAGCAACGGCGCTTCTTGAGAAGAATCCGAATCCAACCGATGCAGATATTGACGCCGCAATGACCAACATCTGCCGCTGCGGAACCTACCAAGAAGTCCGTCGAGCAATTCGCTCTGTCAGCCAAGCCTAGCCAAGGGGAATGCTATGAAAACTCTGCTTTCTTCCAACACAGTTCAATCGCGTCGTCAGTTTGTTGTCGGTGCGGCATCCGTGAGTTCCGGTCTTGCCATTGGCCTGGAACTTCCCTGGGGCCTGGCCAAGCTCTCGGCAGCCCCCGTCACCGAGCCAGTCTTGCCCACTTCTCTCCAATCGAGTCATCCTGAGATCGGCGCTTGGGTGGTCATAGAACCCGACGACCGAGTGATCGTGCGTGTTGTTCGCTCAGAGATGGGGCAGGGCACCATTACGGGGCTCGCCCAGCTCGTGGCTGAGGAGCTTGAATGCGACTGGTCGAAGGTGCAGGTCGAGTATCCAAGCCCCGGTGAGAGTCTTAGGCGTAAGGACATCTGGGGCTCCTTCTCCACAGGGGGAAGTCGGGGTATTCGAACCTCGGAAGATTATGTTCGTCGGGGCGGCGCAGTCGCCAGACAAATGCTCGTTCAGGCAGCGGCAAATCAGTGGAGCGTGCCTGTCGCGGAGTGTTTCGCAAGAACGAGCCTCGTTACCCATCGTCCTTCGGGGCGCAAGGCAAGTTTTGGCTCGCTCGCTGCCCAGGCAGCGCAGCTTCCCGTGCCAGACGCTAAAGCCATCGCACTGAAAGACCCGAAAGACTGGACGATTATTGGCAAGTCGATGAACCGGCTTGACAGCCTGGCAGACAAGGTCACCGGCGCTCAGATTTACGCGATTGATCTCAAGCTGCCCGGAATGCTTACAGCCACCATTCGACAGTGCCCTGTTTTCGGTGGAACGGTGAAGTCCTTTGATGCGTCTGCCGTCAGTGGTATGCCTGGCGTAAAAAAGGTTGTCCAGGTCGACAACAGGTCCGTTGCTGTTGTTGCAGATACCTATTGGCACGCCAAGAAGGCAATCGATAAGCTGCCCATCGCATGGAATGAAGGGCCAAATGCCAAGGTTCAGCAGGCAGACATTCTGAAGTCCTTGGAAGAGGGTCTTGTAAGTAAGCAGGCCTTTGTTGGCCTTCAAAAGGGAGACGCCCAGAATGCGCTGAAGGCCTCAAAGAAGACCATCGAGGCAAGTTACTTTTATCCATTCTTGAATCACGCCCCTCTTGAGCCCATGAATGCAACAGCGCTCTGGACATCGTCGTCCTGCAAGGCATGGGTGCCTACCCAAGATGGTCAGGCGTCAATGGCCGCAGTCATTGAAGCATCAGGGCTGCCGGCGGCCCAATGCGATGTTGTGAAGGTAAACCTAGGGGGAGGCTTTGGTCGACGCGGCGCCTTTCAAGACTTCACAACCCAGGCGGTACTTGTTGCCAAACAAATGCCTGGTACGCCCATTAAGCTCATCTGGTCTCGCGAGGAAGACATGACACAGGGGCGCTACCACCCCATCATGATGGCGAAAATGAAGGCAAGCTTTAACGAGAAGAAAGAGCTGACTGGTATTCAAATGCGGTTGTCTGGTCAGTCTATTCTTGCTGCTGTCAGGCCCGCTATTGTTGAAAAGAGCAAAGGCATGGACCCCTTGGTCTTTCAGGGTGTGGCCAAAGATGGCGAGCATGCCATTAGCTACGACTTCCCCAATATTGTTATTGACCATGCCATGCGTAATACCCATGTACCTCCTGGGTTTTGGCGGGGTGTGAACATAAACCAAAATGCTATTTTCATGGAGTGCTTTGTTGACGAGATGGCAGAGGTTGCGGGAATGGATCCGCTTGAGTTCCGGCGTAAGTACTCTGCAAATCGCCCGCGCACCCTTGCTGTTCTAAATGCAGTCGCAGAGCGTATGAACTGGTCATCAAAGCCGAAGGCCGGTGTCTTTCGGGGTATTGCCCAGCAGTTTTCGTTCGGCAGTTATGTTGCAGCTGGCTGCGAGCTCTCGGTCACTGGCGGCAACAAAATTAAAATCCATCGCATTGTTGCTGCAACCGACCCAGGCTATGCGGTGAATCCGGCACAGATCGAAAGGCAGGTCTCGGGCTCGTTTGTCTATGGCCTTTCCGCCCTTTTTGAGCAGGAGTGCACTGTAAAAGACGGTCGTATTGTGCAGACCAACTTTGACTCCTTTGGCTCGGTACGACTTGCGCAGATGCCACCGGTTGAGACCATTCTTCTTCAAGGTGGGGGATCGAGCTGGGGTGGGGTTGGAGAACCAACCATTTCGGTTGCAGCCCCGGCAGTTCTCAATGCCTTCTATCAGGCTACGGGGCGTCGACTGCGCACTGTGCCGCTTAAGAATCTTGGCGTGACCCTGGTCTGAACGCGAGGGATATTAAAACAGTGCAGCGAAGAGCCTTCTTTAAAAACGCCCTTGCTGTTGGTGGCGGCCTGAGCCTGTGGGGCTGCTCGGGCCTAACGGCGCTTGCCGCTCAGGCTGAGCCCGCCGGCAGGGATATTCCCCAGGCGGTTCTTAGTTGGGCAAATGGCCAGCCCTTGCAGTACGGGCGGGTCCATCTCTCCTTGCCGCCATTAGTTGAAAATGGATTTCTGGTTCGTACGTCCGTTCGTGTTGAGAGCCCCATGACCGAGGCAGACCATGTTCAAGAATTGCGCCTTTTTTCTGAGGTGAATCCATCCCCGTTTATTGCCAACTTCTATCTTGGCCCTCAGCTGCCCGAGGCCCGCGTTGAGACCCGTATTCGGCTTGCCGACACCCAGGCTGTTTGGGCCGTGGCTCGCACCAATAAGGGTGAGTTCTGGTGTTCGTATCAGCAGGTCATTGTCACACTGGCTGCCTGCGCAGGTTGATAAGAAGTGACAGGCCCTGTCGCTCCTCGCGCTGTTTTGCAATTTCAGTCGCCCGTACCTCAGGGGTCAGTGGTTGAAGTGCACGCCATCATTCGTCACCCCATGGAATCAGGTTTTCGTCGAACGGAGCGCGGCGAGCTCATCGCCGCGAACCTTATTCGGAGGCTTGTCTGTCGATTCAATGGCAAGGAAGTGTTTCGAGCAGACCTTCATTCGGGTATGGGTGCAGATCCCAGTATTCGGTTTCCTTTTCGTGTGGAGCAGGCAGGCGAGATGGAGTGTGAATGGGTGGGGGATCAGGGTCTTACAAGAACAGTTAAGCGGGCTTTGACTATTTCACAGCCTTAACGTCTCTAGCCTTCTTAACGAGCGCAGTTAGCCTTGCTCGTCGATGCTCACCATTAAGAATCTGCGATGCAATGGCCTTGGCCTGAAACTTGGCTTCAGAAGAAGCGCTTGATTGTTTGGACTTGCGCAACAGCCACCGCACGGTCCAAGGAATAGAAAAATCTTCGGTTACCTCAACCGCTTTTCCTTCGCCCGGTAGGTTGGAAAGATCCCCATTCTCAACGGCCTTTTGAATGCGCAGTTCTGCAATAAGGTCCCAGGCATCGGCCACGACTAGACTGCCTTATGAGAGGGGGCAAGTAAGCTAGCAACATGCGCTGCCACGCTGCGGCCAAGTGCATCAAGGCAGTAACCGCCCTCGAGGCTGCTTACGATTCGATTGGGACAGAAGGTATCGGCAAGCCCAACCAGCGCGTCGGTAATAAGGGCATAGTCGTCGTCGGTCCAGGCAAGACCAGCCAAGGGGTCCTCGCGGTGGGCATCGAACCCCGCCGAAATAAGTATGAGTTGAGGCTGAAACTCTTCAAGGGCGGGGAGCCAGTCGTTCTTTAACATCAAGCCAATTGCCTGCGAACCGGCACCCGCCTGCAGGGGGATATTCACCATGTTTGGTCCTTTAGGCCTAGTACCAGAACCCGGGTAGATGCCTTGTTGAAACGACGAGACCATCAACACACCCTCTTCGTTCGCAAGAATAGCTTCGGTGCCGTTGCCGTGGTGCACATCGAAGTCGATGACGGCGACACGCTCAACTCCGTGTTTCTGTCGGGCATACAAGGCGCCAAGTGCAATGTGATTCACAAAACAAAAGCCCATTGCGGACTCTCGCTCGGCATGATGGCCAGGAGGACGAACGGCACAAAAGGCATGGCGTGATTCGCCGGCCATGACCGCATCGATGGCCTGAAGAACCGCTCCAGTCGCTAAAAGAATGGCCTCGTAGGTCCGAGCATTTATGCAGGTATCGGGATCTATGTATTCGTAGGTCCCGCTGGAGACGGGTGATTCGAGCCGATGCAAGAGATCTTCGGTGTGAGCCAGTCTAAGCAGGCGGATGTCGACAGGCTTGGCTTGCTGATGGTTGAGCCGAGCCCAGAGTGCCTGCGTCTTAAGCGCTTGCTCAATGGCCATAAGCCGCTCAGGGCACTCAGGGTGGCCTGGGCCCATGCAGTGGTCTTGGAACCGGGGATGAGAGTAAAAGTGCATGACGCTTGAAGGATACAATGACCAGGTTAAAACATAGGAGACCTTGGTTGTGGATATGAAAGCAAACCCCTTAAGTCTATTAAAAGACCCAAGTCTGCTGAAGTCTCAAGCCTTCCTCAATGGCCAGTGGGCAGACAGCCATCAGCAGTTTAGTGTTAACGACCCTGCCACGGGTATGGAGCTTGGCAAGGTGGCGAATTGCACTGCGCAGCAGGCCGAGCAGGCCATTGAAACCGCAAATGCCGCCTGGCCCTCTTGGCGTGAAACCCAGGCGAAGGCTCGGGCTAATCTTCTGCGCCGTTGGTACGAGCTGCTTATGGCCAACATAGACGACCTGGCTCGTCTTATGACCGCCGAGAATGGCAAGCCGCTCGCAGAGTCGCGTGGCGAAGTTGCCTACGGTGCAAGTTTTGTCGAATGGTTTGCCGAGGAGGCAAAGCGCATTAATGGCGAGACGCTTCCCACCTTTGACAACAATCGCCGTCTACTTGTTCTGCGTCAGCCTATAGGTGTTTGTGCAGCCATTACCCCTTGGAACTTCCCCTTGGCCATGATTACCCGTAAGGTGGCCCCGGCCCTGGCAGCGGGCTGCCCCGTTGTCATTAAGCCAGCCGAACAAACGCCCCTTAGCGCACTGGCTGTTGCCGAGCTGGCGCAACGCGCTGGCATTCCCGCAGGCGTGCTGCAGGTCATTACCGCTGACGCAGAGAACAGCATTGCCATAGGCAAGGTCTTCTGTGGCTCCGAAACGGTCCGCCACCTTAGCTTTACCGGTTCCACCGAGGTCGGCCGTATTCTTATGGCGCAGTCTGCGCCCAGCATTAAAAAGCTCTCCCTCGAGCTCGGGGGAAATGCGCCCTTTATTGTCTTTGACGATGCCGATCTTGATAGTGCGGTTGAAGGGGCCTGGGCAAGCAAGTACCGCAATGCAGGTCAGACCTGTGTCTGCGCCAACCGCTTCTATGTGCAGGAAGGCGTCTACGATGCCTTTGTCGAGAAGTTTGCAGCCAAGGTTGCAACCGCGAAGGTGGGCAATGGCTTTGAAGAGGGCGTCAACCAAGGCCCACTCATTGAAGATGCCGCCGTCGACAAGGTCATGCGTCACTTGGACGATGCCAAGCAAAAGGGGGGGCGGGTCGTCACAGGTGGTGCGCGAATTTCAGGCCGTTTCTTTCAGCCAACCGTCATTGCCAATGCAACTGCCAACATGGTTTGCGCCACGGAAGAAACCTTTGGTCCTTTCGCACCCGTTTTCAAGTTTAAAACCGAGCAAGAGGCGGTGGCGCTTGCCAATGCCACGATCTACGGGCTTGCCAGTTATTTCTATGCCCGCGATGTCGGCCGTATCTTTCGTGTAAGCGAGGCCCTTGAATACGGCATGGTGGGCGTGAATGTTGGAATACTTGCTACCGAGCATGTGCCCTTTGGCGGTGTTAAGCAAAGTGGACTGGGCCGAGAAGGCTCAAGCCATGGCATTGATGACTACCTTGAAATGAAGTTTGTTGCTATTGGCGATGTTCGTCATTAAACGGCCTAACAAGGCCGATAAGCTGGCTTTGAAGGCTTAAGCCTCGTTGCTGAAAAGGCGGACCGCAGACTCAAAGGTCTGGCGGTGCGCTTGCACGGTAAGCTCAATGGGGTCTGCATAGCCCCCGGCCATGGCCACTGCAATTGGAATGCCTCGCGCCTTTGCGAAACCAAATACAGCCTCGTCTCGGGCATGAAGCCCGTCAAGGCTAAGGCTTAGTCGACCAAGCCTATCGCTCGCAAGAGGGTCTGCGCCAGCCAGGTAAATGAGTAAATCGTGTTTTGGAAAGGTATTCAAGGTATCAAGAAGATCACCAAGAGCCTTCAAATACTCGTCATCAGCGGTGCCATCGGCAAGCGCAATATCAATGTCCGACCTAGTCTTTCGAAAAGGAAAGTTGGACGCGCCGTGGATGGAGCATGTGAAGGTGTGAGGCCGATTCGCTAGAATAGCCGCGGTACCATCGCCCTGATGAACATCGAGGTCAATGATGGTGACCTGGCCAAGACCCCAACGGTTCTGCATCCAACAGCATGCAACGGCGGCATCGTTAAAACAGCAGTAGCCCGAGCCAAAGTCACGGTGGGCATGGTGCGTCCCACCAGCCAAGTTGAAAGCAACCTTTGGCTCGCCGAAATACGCTGCCTCGCATGCCGCAACGGTGGCACCCACAGACCGTCTTGAGCGCTCTACCATTGCAGGCGACCAGGGAAAGCCAATTCGCTTCATCGCCTTGTCATCCAGCCTTCCGGTGCAGAGCTGTTCCACATACACGGGGTCGTGGCATAGCCAGAGCTGCTCGTCGCTCGCTGCAGGCGGGCTTTCAAGTGAAATGGCCGAAAAGTTTTGCAGCGATTCTTTGAGCATGCGGTACTTTGCCATCGGAAAGCGATGCCCGGCGGGCAGGGGCAGCTCAAACTGGTCGGTGCTAAAGGCCTTAATCAAATAAAACCGGCCCGGCTAGGAACCTACGTCAAGATAGCCTGGGCAGCTGACGCCCTTTGGAATAACCTCGCGCTCTTTCTTGCCATTGGGGCACTTATAGATACAGGCCGTTCGGGTTTTATCGCGATTGTCTTGCCTTTCAGACAGGTGACATTTCATTGATTTGGCGCTGGCAAGCTGCTGGGCAGAAAGACCTTGTGGCAGAAGACAAGCCATGAGTAAACCGAAGGTCACAGCCTTAAGTTGATTTCTGATCATTTAAATTTGTAGCCTCCACTGGCTTTGGTTCACTGAAAGTATAGTGGGGTTGGCAGCCAAGGCAAACCTAAGGAGCAGATAGCAGCCATGAAAATGGCATAAGAAGAAGCTGAAGGATGGCGCGGCTGAATTCCATTGCAGGCAGCATCCAGTAGGTTCCAAGTCCCCCCGTTAGAAGCAGCGCAAGGACAATCCAAATGCCAAACGGCTCGAGCCTACTTATTTGAATGGCGAGCTTTGTGGGCACGAGCCCAACCAGAACCCGTCCACCATCAAGGGGAGGAAGTGGCAGAAGGTTAAAACAAAAAATAATGAGGTTCGCCAGAATGCCTGCCTGGCAGACCTTAAAGGCGATGCTTTGTTCAAGTTCAAGGCTAAGAAGCACAAGCATCAGGAGTCCCCAGAGAAAGGCCTGAAGGAAATTCATGGCGGGTCCAGCAAAGGCCACGGGGATCATGTCGCGCTTTGGGTTGCGCAGGCGACCAAACTGCACCGGCACAGGCTTTGCCCATCCAAACAGAAACTGGCCCTGGGTGAGCAACAGAATGCCAATTGGCATGGCGATGGTGCCAATGAGGTCAATGTGCCGCAACGGGTTCAGGCTGACGCGCCCTAGAAGGTAGGCTGTGGGGTCGCCGAGCGCTTTTGCCGCGTAACCGTGCGCAGCCTCGTGAAGCGTAATGGCTAGGACAACAGGAATGGCAAAAATAAGAAGAGTCTGAAGAAAATCGGGCATGCTCAAATCCCTTCGGGTAGGCCTAGCGTCGCGTAAACAAACGCTTTAAGGCGGTAAAAACAATAGGCAGGGCATACCGAAACAGTCCTCGTCGAAGTCGGCCGATGAGTAAGGACTTCACGAGTCCAATAAGAAAAGGTCCTGGCAAGGTTTGGGGCTTTCCCTAGAACAAAAGGTAGTTGATTAAGTGTAGCCTCTATGCATGTACAAGAAGATCTTACTTGCATACAACGGGTCCGAGGTTGGTCAAAGGGCCTTGCTTGAATCGAAAGAGATTGCCCAATGGCGCGACTCCGACCTTGAGCTCGTCTCCGTTGCCTCCAATGGCTACGAGGGCCTCGGTGTCTATGGAGAGGCTGTTTTTGCCGATACGGCTATTGAAGACCGCGCGAAAGAGCAGCAACGCACACTCGACTCTGGCCTGGCTTTGCTTGCCGAGCACGGTTTTAAGGCAACAGGCCGTCTGCTTTCGGGCGATGTGGTCACCGAAATTACCGAATATGCCAAGCAGGTTCAGGCCGACCTTATTGTTATTGGCCACGAGTACAAAGAGAACTGGATTGCCCGCTGGTGGAGTGGCTCCAATTCTGTTTCTTTAGTGGAGCGCTCGCCCTGTAGCGTCTTGGTGGTTGTAAGCAAAGTCAGTTAGGGCTTTTTGCCCGATAATATCGGGCTATGGAAAATCTTAGCCTGTCTGCAGTATGTCGCTATCGGCCTTATCTTTGCCTGGAGTGGTTTTGTAAGAACGGGGCTAGGGTTTGGAGGCGCTGTTTTGTCGCTTCCGTTCTTACTTCTAATTGTGAACGACCCGCTTGTCTTTCTTCCCCTTATAGCGGCTCACCTCATTTTCTTCTCAAGCCTTGTTTTCCTGCATAACTGGCAGACGCATCGAAAAACGGTGACTACCTCGCAGGCAAGCGGCGGGGATAGATCTTTATCGGCGGCCCTAGGCATTGATTGGAAGTACCTATGGTCGGCTATGAAGATCATGATTATTCCGAAATTAATTGGCATTGTCGGCCTTGTAACTCTACCGGCTGACGTCATGTCCATTTTCATTTTCGTCATTATCTCGGCCTACGCAGTTGGCTACATTGTGAATCGGCCCATCAAAATTAAAAGTGTCTGGACCGAGCGTGGGCTTTTGGCCTTGGGGGGGTATGTAAGCGGCAGTTCGCTCACGGGCGCGCCACTTATTATTCCGCCCTTCGCCCAGAACGTTGCCAAGGAAAAACTCCGCAACACCCTTTTCGTGAATTGGCAGATTCTTACAGCGCTTAAGCTGGCCTCGTTTGTTGCATTGGGGGTCAATTTGCAGCTCATTCATCACCTCTGGCTGCTACCCTGCGCCTTTGTAGGCCATATTATTGGCGAGCGCGTTCACCAGAGACTGGTTCAAGCCGAGGGGAGCACCTTTTTTCGGGTGCTTGGCATCGCGCTGTTGGTTGTGAGCGGAATTGGCTTACTTAAGGCTTTTGGGGTGTTTCACTAAGGTTGCGCTATGCGGGCTTTGTCTTCGGCGATGAAGGGCTTGGTCGAGACTAATCGCGTGAGCCCGATGCCTCCTCCAGCCTTTCCAGGTAGCGCAGCCATAAGGCCTGCTGATTCTGACATAGCCACCAAAGGTAAGACCACGAATAAATTCCTGTGTCATGGTTGTCCGAAAAGATGGGCTTAATGGCGTAGTGACCAATAGGCTCAATGGCAACAATTTGAACCTGGCGTTTGCCTGTCTGAAGAACCTCTTGGCCAGGGCCGTGCCCAAGCACCTCGGCTGAAGGTGAGTAGACGCGAAGAAACTCAAAGCTTAGTTCGAAGGGCTCGTGGTCGTCGTACTGAAGTTCGAGAACGGCTTGAGAGGCGCGACTGGTTAATGCAATGGGTGTAGGGGCTTCGTTGGTATGGCGGTGTGTTGGGATCATGGCTCGCGCAGTTGAAGTTCGGTAAGGGCATGGCGGGCAAGTCCTAGCCCAGCCTCTGAGTACATATTAAAGGACGTAACCCCAAGGGCAGCCAGTTCCTCAACTTCTTCTGGAAACTTTGCCACTGCAACAAGCAGGCTTTCAAAATGAAGCGCTCTTAGCTGCTCGGCAGCAGCAATGTTGTTGTGATGGTTCGGCATGGCAAGAATAATCATCTGCAGTCTCTTGGACTTGCGCAGGTTGGCCCAGAGATCTGTATCGGATGCATCCGCAACCATAACCCTACGGCCGAACTCCTCATGCTCGTTAACCCGCGAGGGGTTGTGGTCGAGCCCGATTATTTGATGGCTGAAAGTTGTCGTAAGCGCATCGTAGGCCCCTGCTCCTACGCGTCCCATGCCAACAACCAAAATGTCGGCCTCCAACAGGGTTTTGCGTTGGTCTTTAAGGGCCTTGCTCTCAAAGTCAAAGCGCCTGGCTAGAAACTTAAAGCGCTGATAAAGCGCCTCGCTTTTTGCGTTTGTTACTGCAGACAGGACAAAGCTAAGGCTTAGTGCCAGAGCAAACACGATGAGCCAGTCAACGGGGATGATGCCTTGACGAGCTGCTAGCGCACAAAGAATAAGACCGAACTCGGAAAAGTTTGAAAGGCTAAGGCTTGCTAGGGCATTGATGCGAAGGGGAAGACGGCTCAGGGCAAAGACCCCAAAATAGATGGCGGTCTTTAGGGGTAGTAAAAGGCAAAGAACAAGTGCTACAAGCGTTATGTCGCCGTTAGGAAGGCCCTGAAGTCCAATCGACAAAAAGAAGCCGACCAGCATGATTTCTTTAAGACCATAAAGTGACTGGGCGAGCTCTGACGATTTAGGGTGATTAGCCAATAAAGCCCCAAGCACCAAGGCACCAAGGTCGCCCTTAATGCCAATGGCATGAAAGTACGAATAGCCAACAACTGTCGCAAGTGCCAGGCCGGTAAGGATAAGAAGCTCCCCATGGCCCACAAAGTTAAGAAGTTTGTTTAAAAAGAGACGTACAAAGGGTAGCGCAAGAAGTGATAAGGCCCACAGGGTTGGGTATTGCGCCTCGCTAAAGGCAAGGTAAACAACCGCCACAAGGTCTTGCATAATAAGTAGGCCAATGGCCAACTGCCCGTAAAGCGTTCCAATATCACCGCGGTCTTCCAGTAGCTTGACCACGAAAACAGTGCTTGAAAAGGCCAGGCCAAAGGCAATTAACCCAGTAGCAAACCCAGTAAGCTCCAGGCCTTCGATGGGGTTAAGCTTCTGGCCAAGAAGAAGAACCACCGTAAAGAAACCGGCTGTGAACACCATTTGAACCATGGCCCCAGCCCAGATTCGTGGCGCAGCAAGAGACCTCAGATTAAGCTTTAGCCCTATTGTGAAAAGCAAAAGGGTGATGCCCAGGTCCGCAATAAAGTTGATCTCAGGAGGCTTTTCAAGACCAAGATGGTTGAAGGCAAAGCCTGCTGCAAGAAAGCCAACCATAGGAGGCAGGCCAAGTCGGCTTGCCAAGAGTCCGAACGCGAAGGCAAATCCCAGAAGGGTTAATATCATTGGGCTTAAGGGATGTTTTCTATAATTTTATTATGCGCCTGCTCTTATCCTTGTTAACCACCCTTGTCTTTTTTTCAGGCGTTGGCTGCAGTCAGAATCTTCCTGACTGCCCCGACCCTGTTGCCGCGAGCGACGAGCCCATGACAGAGCAACAAAAAAAGTTAGCGCGTCTTAAGACGGGTTTTGATCCGTCTTGCAAGAGTCGTTAACGGCCATAGCAGTTACTGCTTAACCACGTCTGCAATGGCCTCGCAGACATAACCCACGTTTTTGCTGTTAAGGGCGGCAACACAAATGCGCCCCGTACTAAGGGCGTAAATTCCGTATTGGGTCTGAAGAGACTCGACCTGTTCGGCATTAAGCCCGGAGTAGCTAAACATTCCGTTTTGGCGTGTTACGAAAGAAAAATCTTGTGCCACCTTAAGTGCCTCAATGCCCTTCACAAGCTCATGCCTCATCGTACGAATACGCTCACGCATCTCGGTAAGTTCAGTCTCCCAGAGGGCGCGCAGGCCGGGGCTGTTAAGAATAGATGCCACGATGGCGCCACCATGGGTGGGCGGGTTTGAGTAGTTTGTACGAATGGTGCGCTTGATCTGGCTAAGGACATTGGCTGTCTCGGTAGCATTACCCGTAACGATTGACAGCGCGCCCACGCGCTCGCCATATAGCGACAAGGATTTTGAGAATGAGTTGGAGACCATAAAGGAGAGGCCGGAGTCGGCAAACTTACGAACCGCAAGCGTGTCTTCTTCAAGGCCTTTCCAAAAACCCTGGTAGGCCATGTCGAGGAAAGGAAATAAGCCTTTTTCGGCGCATAGGCCAATAACCGTATCCCACTGGGACTCTTCAAGGTCGGCGCCTGTAGGGTTGTGGCAACAGCCGTGCAGCACCGCAATGGTGCCCTGGGGTAGGCTTGAAAGACTGCTGCACATGGCCTCGAAATCGACGCCACGGCTTACGGGGTCGTAATAGTGGTAATTCACCACTTCAAAGCCTGCCATCTCAAAAATGGCGCGGTGGTTTTCCCAGCTGGGGTTGCTAATTGCAACCTTGCTCTTAGGCAGTAGGCGTCTTAGGTAGTCGGCACCAACCTTTAGGCCCCCTGTTCCTCCCAAGGTTTCAACGGTGACAACCCTGTTGGTTGCAATAAGTGGGCTGTTGGAGCCAAAAAGCAGCTCGCGAACCGCCTTGTTATAAACCGGTGCTCCGTCGATCGGAAGGTAGTTTTTAGCAAGGGCTGCGGCAGCAAGGGCCTCTTCAGCCTGGTGGACGCATTGAAGAAGCGGAACCTTGCCCGCCTCGGTCAGGTAGACGCCGACCCCCAGATTGACCTTAATTGGCCGGGAATCTTTATGGAAAGCCTCGGTAAGCCCAAGAATGGGGTCGCGGGCTGCTTGTTCAACACTGGCAAAGGGAGAGGGGGAGGGGGCGAGGGCGGGCATAATCAGAAGAGGAGTGAAATGTCAAGGAATAGGCGTAAAAAAAAAGCATGGAAATTTAGTGCAAGCCAAGCGAAAATAGGACTCGTGTTCTAGAGTTGTATCACGATTTTGTAACAATTCTCGTCGCTTCTATCTGCGAATTTCATCAAGTTTAGCATGTCGGTTCAAACACTTAGCCCGTTTCATCTGGTCAGTGGGTTTCGTCCTTCCGGAGACCAACCCCAGGCCATTGACGCACTTATTCAAGGGGTGAGGGATGGGCTCGTCTTCCAAACCCTTCTGGGGGTTACGGGATCGGGCAAGACCTTCACCATGGCTAATGTCATTGCCGAGTTTGGTCGCCCAGCGCTCATTCTGGCTCCTAATAAAACCCTTGCCGCACAGCTTTATTCTGAGATGCGCGAGTTTTTTCCAAAGAATGCCGTCGAGTACTTCGTGTCCTATTACGACTACTACCAGCCAGAAGCCTATGTGCCCCAGCGCGATCTTTTTATTGAAAAAGACTCCGCCATCAACGAGCACATCGAGCAGATGCGTCTTTCGGCAACAAAATCGCTGCTTGAACGGCGTGACACCATCATCGTGGCGACAGTCTCTTGCATTTATGGCATAGGCAACCCAGCCGACTACCACGCCATGGTCTTGGGCCTGCGCGCAGGCGACAAACTGTCGCTGCGAGAAGTCATTGCGCAACTTGTCCGTATGCAATACCGACGCAACGACATGGAGTTCGTTCGCGGCAGTTTCCGGGTGCGTGGCGATACCGTCGATATCTTCCCCTCCGAGCATGCAGAGCTTGCGGTGCGCGTAGAGCTTTTTGACGATCAGGTGGAGTCTTTGCAGCTCTTCGATCCTCTAACGGGGCGTATTCGTCAAAAGGTCTCCCGTTTTGTGGTCTACCCCTCGTCTCATTACGTTACGCCCCGCGAGGTCGTGCTGCGGGCCATTGAAACTATTAAGCAAGAACTTACCGAACGGGTGGCTGAGTTTGTCAAAGATGGCAAGCTCGTCGAGGCGCAAAGGCTCGAGCAGCGCACCCGTTTCGACCTTGAAATGCTTGGCGAGCTTGGGTTTTGTAGGGGCATTGAGAACTACTCACGCCACTTCTCTGGGGCTGCACCCGGTGAGGCACCCCCAACCTTGCTCGACTACCTCCCCTCGGACGCCCTTATCTTTCTTGATGAAAGCCATGTCATGGTTGGGCAGTTGGGTGGCATGTACCGAGGCGATCGCTCGCGCAAGGAAACACTTGTGAATTACGGCTTTCGGCTGCCATCGGCACTCGACAACCGACCTCTTCGATTCGATGAGTTCGAGCCCAAGCTTCGGCAGGCCATTTTTGTCTCGGCCACCCCGGCCGACTACGAGCTTCAGAAGTCCGAAGGTGCGGTCATCGAGCAGCTTGTTCGGCCCACGGGGCTAATCGACCCCGAACTCGAGGTTCGTCCCGCCCGAACCCAGGTGGACGACCTGCTTTCTGAAATTCGGCTAAGGGTCGAGCGTCGCGAGCGTGTTCTCGTCACCACCCTGACCAAACGAATGGCTGAAGACCTCACTGACTACCTGGCCGAGAACCAGGTGGCAGTTCGCTATCTTCATTCCGACATCGATACGGTGGAGCGGGTTGAAATTCTGCGCGACCTTCGGCTTGGTCAGTTCGATGTGCTGGTTGGCATTAACCTTCTACGCGAGGGGCTCGATCTTCCCGAGGTCTCCCTTGTTGCGATTCTCGATGCCGATAAAGAGGGTTTTTGCGCTCCGAGCGCAGTCTTATTCAAACCATTGGGCGAGCGGCTCGCAACCTCAACGGTAAGGCTATTTTGTATGCTGACCGGCATACAAACTCAATGAACAGGGCCATCGAAGAGACCAACCGTCGACGCCAGAGGCAGACCGAGTTCAATCTGCAGCATGGCATCGTTCCAACCTCCGTCATCAAAGAGGTGCGCGAGCTTATCGATGGCATTGTTCGCTCGGGCGCCGACGTACGCGAGGGTGCATCGTCCCTGGCCTTAGCCGATCACCATGCTGCAGAGCCTTTGTCTGAGAAGGCATTGGCAAAAGAAATCGTGCAGCTCGAGAAAAAAATGCTCGAGTTTGCGCGAAACCTGGAGTTTGAAAAGGCAGCAAAGACTCGCGATGAGCTTGCGCGTCTCAAACACAGGGCCTTCGGGGCCGGTGCGCTCCGTGATCAAGTTGAAGTACCTCCCAGTGCGGCAGACCTGCCACCTCCTGCCTCGGGCATGCGAGCCGCATAGTTTTTAACTATAAGGAAACCTAGAAAAATGACGCGTTCGACGACAACAAAAAAGGTTGAGACCTCCCTCAACAAGCCTTCGAAGTCGCTGGGCATCAAGACCCGTGTTCTCTTTGTCTGCATGGGCAACATCTGCCGCTCGCCAATGGCGAAGGCCGTGTTCGATTCCATGGTGAAGGCATCGGGTCTATCCGACCTTGTGCAGGCCGACTCGGCCGGTACCCATGCATTCCACGTTGGCGAGGCGGCTGACCCCAGGGCCGCATCCGCTTCGCAAAAGCGTGGCTACGACCTCTCCGATCACTCCGCCCGCAAGGTAGAGATGGCCGACTTTAGCGAATACGACTACATCCTTGCCATGGACTGGGACAACCTGGCCTTGCTTCAACGAACGGCGCCCCGAGGGCTTCAGCACAAGCTGCAGCTGCTTATGCGCTTTGCGACCGAGTACGAGGCAGCAACCATCAACGACCCCTACCATGGTGGGGCCCAAGGCTTCGAGCAGGCTCTCGATTACATCGAGGACGCCTGCAATGGCCTCATGGAAGTGGTCCGTCGTCGGGCAAGCATGGTGGCTGCCGCCTAACCGGGCTCCTGGTGGCGTTTAGTGGATGCAGCAGAGTGTCTGCCTTTTAAAAACCCCGGCCTTTTCCGGGGTTTTTTATGCCCAATAGTTGAGTATTTCAATCAACTTCTCTATACTCCTACCAAATTAGTCGGGAATTAGCTGAAAAATTTTTTGGGTACATAAAACGGAGAGAGTGCTATGCGTCTGACAACCAAAGGTCGTTTTGCCGTTACTGCAATGATTGACTTGGGGCTTCGTCACGAGAAGGGTCCGGTGACACTGTCTGCAATCAGCCAGCGCCAGAAGATCTCGCTTTCTTATCTCGAACAGCTCTTTGGCCGGCTTCGACGGCATGAGCTGGTGGAGTCGATGCGTGGGCCGGGTGGCGGTTACCGGCTTGCCCGCTCCTCCAAAGACATCACCGTGGCCGACATTATTTATGCGGTGGATGAACCGCTTGATGCCACCCAGTGTGGCGGCAAGCAGAACTGCCATGAAGATCAGGTCTGCATGACCCATGAGTTATGGGCAAGTCTGAACCGTCACATGGTTGATTTTCTAGACTCCGTCTCCTTGCACGACCTGGTGGACGAGCAGAAGCAGAAAACCCATGGTGTTGTCGAAGGCAGTGTGACGCGGCATGTGCTCTTTCGTGAAGAGCGCGATTCTGCACACATGCCCAAGGCACGCAACTCAGCACCCAGCGCTGTGGCCAACCCCTGATTCCCAAAGGAAACTGAATGCAGCTCCCTATTTATCTCGACTACTCCTCTACAACGCCTATCGATCAGCGGGTTGTAGACCAGATGATTCCCTTCTTAAGGGAAGAATTTGGTAACCCCGCTTCACGTAGTCATGCTTTTGGCTGGCGGGCCGAGGAGGCCGTTGAAAACGCTCGGCGGCAGGTTGCAGCACTTGTGAACGCTGACGCGAAGGAAATTGTCTGGACATCGGGCGCCACCGAGTCGATCAACCTAGCTCTCAAGGGGGCAGCGCATTTCTACAAAGAGCGTGGGCGACACATTATTACAGCCAAAACCGAGCATAAGGCAACCCTCGACACCTGCCGAGAGCTTGAGCGTGAGGGCTTTGAGGTTACCTACCTTGAAGTCCAAGACGACGGGCTTATCGACTTTCAGGTTTTTGAGCAGGCCGTCAGAAAAGACACCATTCTGGTCTCGGTAATGTTCGTAAATAACGAGATTGGGGTCATTCAAGACATCCCCCGTCTCGGGGAGTTCTGTCGTGAACGCGGAATTATTCTCCACGTTGACAGTGCCCAGGCTACAGGCAAGGTGGTTATTAATCTTGCCGAACTTAAGGTGGACCTTATGTCGTTTTCTGCTCATAAAACCTATGGGCCAAAGGGCATGGGGGCTTTGTTTGTTCGGCGTAAGCCGCGCGTCCGGCTTGAACCGCTTATTCATGGTGGTGGCCACGAGCGTGGCATGCGCTCCGGTACGCTTCCCACGCATCAAATTGTTGGTATGGGGGCTGCCTTTGAGCTTGCACGCATGGAAATGGCCGTTGAGAACGACCGTATTCGAATGCTTCGCGACCGACTCTGGGCGGGCCTTTCAACCATCGATGCGGTGTATTTAAACGGCGATCTCGAACGCCGTGTGCCGCATAACCTCAACGTAAGTTTTAACTATGTCGAGGGTGAATCGCTACTTATGGCAATTAAAGACATCGCAGTGTCGTCCGGGTCTGCCTGCACCAGCGCAAGCCTTGAACCCTCGTACGTGCTTAGGGCTCTGGGCCGAAGCGATGAGCTTGCCCATTCGTCCATTCGTTTTTCAATCGGTCGCTTTACGACCGAGGCCGATGTCGATTTTGCCGTTGAACTGCTTAAAGAAAAGGTGGAGAGGCTTCGTGAAATGTCACCGTTGTGGGAGCTGGTGCAAGAGGGCGTCGATCTCAGCACCATCAAGTGGGCAGCGCATTAGCGCGTATTACTGTTACTTTCTTGACTAGCACAGGCTTATCTATCTAATTAATTCATGCAAGGGGGTTGCAATGGCATACAGTGAAAAAGTAATTGACCACTACGAAAACCCAAGAAATGTTGGGTCACTCGACAAAGACGATCCAACCGTTGGTACGGGAATGGTCGGAGCACCGGCATGCGGCGATGTGATGAAGCTTCAAATTCGCGTCGGTGACAATGGTGTCATTCAAGATGCACGTTTTAAAACCTATGGTTGTGGGTCGGCTATTGCGTCCTCGTCGCTGGTTACGGAATGGGTGAAGGGTAAAACGCTCGATCAGGCTATGTCGCTTAAGAACACCGAAATCGCAAGCGAGCTCTCCTTGCCCCCGGTTAAAATCCATTGTTCAATCCTTGCTGAGGATGCCATTAAGGCAGCCATTGAAGACTACAAGAAAAAGCATGGCAATCTCACTAACTGAAAAGGCGGCTCAGCATGTCAGCCGCTTTATTGAGCGGCGGGGCAAGGGCTCGGGTATTCGCCTGGGAATACACACCACAGGCTGCTCGGGCCTTGCCTACAAGCTTGAGTTTGTCGACGCTCCCATTCCAGAAGACATTGCGTTTGCAAGCCATGGCGTCACCGTCTTTGTTGACCCGAAGAGCCTGCCTTTTATCGATGGCACAGAGCTCGACTTCGCCCGTGAGGGGTTGAACGAGGGGTTCAAATTCAACAACCCAAATGTCAAGAGCGAGTGCGGCTGCGGCGAGTCTTTCCAGGTCTAGCTGCGTGAGTTCTACGGGTCTGCTTCAAAAGAATTTTTTTGAGCTTTTTGGCATTGCGCCAGGGTTTGGTCTTGAGCCTCGGGCGCTTGAGGAATCATGGAAGCGCCTTCAGGCAGTGGTTCACCCAGACAAGGTGGCCTCTGAAGGCCTTAGCTCTTCCAGGCGCTTGGCAGTGGAAATGTCTACCCGGGTGAATGAGGCTTACCAGACGCTCTCTTCTCCGCTGAAACGCGCCCTGTACCTCATGGAGCTCTCAGGCTTTCAACTCGACCCAGAGGTTTCGGCTAAGGTCCCTCTTGCCTTTCTGGAACAGCAAATGGCCTGGCGAGAGAAGCTTGATGAGGCGAAGTCGCAGGGGCAACAGGCCTACTCCCAGGCTGCAGTCCTGCTTCGTGCCCAGCTTGGTATCCAGCTTAGTCAAATTCACAACGAGCTTTCTGTGCTTCTTTGCGTATTTCCCGTGCCAGAAAGCACGGCGGATTCGGTAAAGCAGAGTATTCAGTCGCTTATGTTTCTTGAACGATTCGAACAGTCTTTACCCCACCAGGGCCCCCCACTCTAATATGGCACTTCTGCAAATTTCGGAACCCGGTGAAACAAGCCTTCCTCATCAACGGCGGCTTGCGGTAGGCATAGACCTCGGCACGACGAACTCTCTGGTTGCTGCGGTTCGTTCAGGCTCTCCCGAGGTATTGAAGGACGAAAACAACCGTCCCATTCTGCCGTCCGTGGTTGTGTATGAGGCTGATGGCGCGGTTTCAGTTGGCGATATCCATGCCTTAAGTCAGCCAACCAGGTCCATCGTCTCCTCGGTCAAACGCATTATGGGCCGCAGCCTCTCCGATGTTCGCGCCATTCGTCTGCCCTTTGAGCTGCAGGCCGATGACGAGTCAATGGGCATGCCTTTTATTCCAACCGTGCAGGGGTTGCAGTCGCCGGTTGAAGTCTCTGCTGAAATTCTTAAGGCACTAAGGCGCACGGCTGAAAGAGCCTTGGCCGATGAAATTGTGGGCGCTGTCATTACCGTGCCTGCCTATTTTGACGATGCCCAGCGGCAGGCCACGAAAGATGCGGCTCGGCTTGCGGGCATCCATGTCTTTCGGCTACTTAACGAGCCAACGGCTGCAGCCTTGGCCTATGGCCTTGAGACGGGCGCTGAGGGCACCTACGTTGTCTTCGACCTCGGTGGTGGCACCTTCGATGTTTCCGTTCTTAAGTTAACCCAGGGTGTCTTTGAAGTGGTGGCAACAGGGGGTGATTCGCAGCTTGGCGGCGATGACTTCGACCGCCTGCTTGCCCAGGCATGGCTGTCTGCTCACGGGCTCTCGCCAGACAAGCTTGAGCACGCTCAGTGGCGTGCTCTGCTTGGGCTTGCGCGGTCAAGCAAAGAGGCCTTACTCGAGCTTGATTCCGATACGAAAGAAATCTCTGAAGTCTTCGAGCTCGATGCTCAGACCAGGCTGACGCTTGCAGTCTCTCGTCAGGGGTTTGCCAGCCTAACCATGGAGCTTGTTGAAAGGGCTCTTACCGCTTGTCGTCAGACCCTTCAAGATGCCCGTCTCAGTCCCAGTGATGTGCAAGGTGTGGTCATGGTGGGGGGGTCAAGCCGGCTTCTCAATGTTCGGCTGGCTGTAGGCCACCTGTTTGGTGACTGCCTGAAAGACACCATCGACCCCGATCAGGTTGTGGCGCTTGGGGCAGCCTCGCAGGCCCATCTTCTGGCAGGCAATGCCCTTGCTAGCGATGGCTGGCTGCTTCTTGATGTGCTTGCCTTAAGCCTCGGTATTGAGACCATGGGAGGGCTCGCTGAGCGAATTCTTCCGCGCAACACGCCCATTCCGGTGGCACGTGCTCAAGAGTTCACAACCTTTAAGGACGGACAGACGTCAATAGCCATTCATGTGGTGCAGGGCGAGCGTGAAACGGTCGCCGACTGTCGCTCGCTTGCCCGGTTTGAACTCAAGGGTATTCCACCCATGGTGGCGGGTGCCGCGCGTATCCGAATCACTTTCCAGGTGGATGCGGACGGGCTTTTGCAGGTCTCAGCGCTTGAAACACGCTCAGGCGTCTCGGCTCAAATTGAAGTGCGTCCTTCGTATGGGCTTACAGATGACGAGATTGCCAGCATGCTCGAGCAGGCAGTGGCTCATTCTCGCGAAGATATGCAACAGCGTGCGGTTCGAGAGGCGCTGATTGATCTTGAACAGCTCATTGAGGCGATCTCTGCAGCCCTTGAGCAAGATGGCGATCTTCTAAGTGCGCAGGAGAGGCAGGCCTTAGATAACGAGATAACCCAGGCCAGGAAGGTTTGTGCATCCCAAGATCGCGAGGCTTTGGTAGCAGCCTCTGAGCGCCTTGGCGGGCTTGCTGACCCGTTTGCCGAGCGCCGCATGAATCGGGCGGTTGCCCAGGCCCTTACGGGCCAGTCCATTGAAAACCTTTAGTCGTATTTTTTGCAAAGCCTGGGTATGCCGCGAATAACCATTCTTCCTCACCCTGACATCTGCCCCGACGGGGCTAGCCTTGAGGCTGAGCCGGGTGAAAACCTTTGCAGGCTGCTGTTGAAAAATCATATTGAAATTGAGCATGCCTGCGAGCTGTCTCGGGCCTGTACAACCTGCCATGTCATTGTGCGCAAGGGCTTTCAGTCGCTGGAGCCATCCACCGAAGATGAGGACGATCTTCTTGATCGCGCCTGGGGTCTAACATCTCAGTCAAGGCTTTCTTGCCAGGTGCAGCTTTTCACAACCGACCTCGAGGTTGAACTGCCTCGCTACACCATTAACCATGCCCGCGAGAACCACTAATTCTTTAGGCGTCCTCGCGTTTTAGAGCTGGGAACAAGATGACGTCGCGGATGCTTGGGCTGTCGGTAAGAAGCATCACGAGCCTATCAATGCCAATGCCGCAGCCGCCTGTGGGGGGCATGCCGTACTCGAGGGCTCGAATGTAGTCGGCGTCGTAGAACATAGCCTCTTCATCACCCGCCTCCTTTGCCTCAACCTGAGCCTGAAATCGCGCGGCCTGATCCTCGGCATCGTTAAGCTCGGAAAAGCCGTTTGCAATCTCGCGGCCTGTAATGAAAAGCTCGAATCTTTCCGTAATGTTGGGGTTGGAATCGGAGGCACGGGCAAGCGGGGAGACCTCAACCGGATAATCAACAATAAAGGTTGGGTTCCAGAGCCGAGATTCCGCAACCTCTTCAAACAGAGCAAGCTGCAGAGCCCCAATGCCAGCGCGCGACAGAACTGGCCCCTTTATGTCAGCGCCTCGCTTCTGCAGTTCCATGCGAAGACTCTCTTCATTGTGAAGGTCAAGGCCTGCAACCTCAGGCGCATTTTCTTCAATGGCTTGAACAATGGTGCGGCGGGTAAATGGTTTACTGAAATCAAGCAACTTACCTTGGTACTGCATGCTGGTCGAACCTGTAACTGCCTTCGCCACTTGGCGCAGCATTTGTTCTGTGAAGTCCATTAGCCATTGGTAGTTCGTGTAGGCCGCATAGAACTCCATCATGGTGAACTCAGGATTATGGCGTGGGCTTAGCCCTTCGTTTCGGAAGTTTCGATTAACCTCAAAGACACGCTCGAACCCGCCCACAATAAGCCGCTTAAGGTAAAGCTCGGGCGCAATGCGAAGGTACATGTCCTGGCTTAAGGCGTTGTGATGGGTGATAAAGGGTTTGGCGGCCGCACCACCTGGAATTGGATGCAGCATGGGGGTTTCTACTTCTAAAAACTGATGCTCGATCATGAACTGACGCAGGCTGGTAAGCGTCACCGAGCGTGCCAAAAACGTCTTCTGGGTTTCTTCATTAACAAGAAGATCAACATAACGTTGGCGATAACGCGTCTCGGTATCGCTAAGCCCATGAAACTTATCCGGCAGAGGCCGCAGGCTTTTCGTAAGTAGGCGAATGGAGCGGCAACGCACAGAAAGCTCGCCCTTCATGGTTTTAAATAATTCTCCGCCCGCCTCGACAATATCGCCAAGGTCGTAGCGCTTGACTTCGGCGTGTTTATTCTCTCCAACCGTTTCATCATTTAAGTAAAGCTGAAGCCGCCCCGAGCTATCTGCAATGGTTAAAAAACTGGCCTTTCCCTGAACACGCTTCAACATCACGCGCCCGGCAATGACAACCTGAACGGGCGTTGCCTGAAGGTCCTCACGGGAGTGACTCTCGTAGCTCTTAAGAAGTTGGGCCGCACGGTGGCTTGGGTTTGCATCGTTAGGAAAGGCTGGCCCACCCTTGGCACGAATAGCGGCAAGCTTTTGACGACGCTCTGCTATGAGCTGGTTTTCGTCCTGGGCCTGTGGGGTTGAAGATGTCTGGTCGTGGTTATCGGGCTGGGCGGGCTGGGTCATGGTGGGCAATGGCAGTGGCAGTGGTAATGGCTGAGAGAAATGGGGCAGGGGAGAAAAGCTGCAGGCGTTTTATGGATAAATAAATGCTTTTGGGTTGGACCTTCACAGCCCATGTTTTAGGCTTGCCTCGATGAAAGGATCGAGGTCACCATCAAGAACTTTCTGAGTGTTTGAAATTTCAACGCCTGTTCGTAGGTCTTTGATTCGTGACTGATCAAGAACGTAACTGCGAATCTGATGGCCCCAGCCTACATCGGTCTTGCTGTCCTCAAGCTTTTGTTGCTCTGCCATGCGTTTGCGCATCTCGTGCTCAAAAAGCCTTGACTTCAGCATCTTCCAGGCCTCATCGCGGTTTCGGTGCTGCGATCGGTCGTTCTGACACTGCACAACAATTCCGGTGGGTATGTGGGTCATGCGAACGGCAGAGTCGGTCTTATTGATGTGCTGACCGCCCGCACCCGAGGCTCTGTAGGTGTCGATGCGAACGTCTGCGGGGTTGATATCTACCTCAAACGAGTCATCAACCTCGGGGTAGACAAAAAGGGAGGCAAACGAGGTGTGGCGGCCCCCGCTGGAATCGAAGGGCGATTTACGAACAAGTCGGTGCACCCCTGTTTCTGTTCGCAGAAAGCCAAAGGCATAGTCGCCGTTCACCTTAAGGGTGGCTGACTTAATGCCCGCAACATCGCCCTCAGACTCCTCAAGCAGTTCGGTTTTAAAGCCTTTGTTCTCGCAGTAACGAAGGTACTGCCGCAGCAGCATGGAGGCCCAGTCACAGGCCTCGGTGCCTCCTGCCCCAGCCTGAATATCAACAAAGCAATTCAGTGGGTCAGCAGGATTGGAAAACATGCGCCGAAATTCCAGAGCCGCCACGCCCGATTCCAGGCGAAGGGCATCGTCTGCAACGGAGGCGAGTGTCTCGTTGTCGAGCTCGTCCTGGGCAAGCTCAAAGAGCTCGATGCTTGCCATGAGATCAGCCTCGAGCTCGCGAAGCGTGATTACAACGTTTTCAAGTGCCTTACGCTCTTGGCTAAGTTCAAGCGATTTCTTTCGATCGCTCCAGAGGCTGGGGTCTTCGCTTAGACGAACAACTTCTTCAAGACGCTGTGACTTTTTATCGAAGTCAAAGAAACCTCCGAAGGTCGGTCAGACGGGCTTTGATGTTCTCGAGCTGAGAGGCGAGGGCGTTTCTTTTTTCGGCATCCATGGACACTATTGTAACTGCTCATTTCTGAGATCGGCGACGACCTCAAGCTGCAGCTCGGGCCAGCCACGGAAGCGGTTAACGCCCAGCCGGTAGGCAAGATGCAGCATGGTCTCCACTGCAGGGGGCGCATTAAACCAAATGGCCTCAAGCGGTTCGCCCGCCCAAGGCTCGCCCGTTTTCTTAAGAAGGCCAAGGCGAAGCCTTTGATGACGCTCTTTCAAGGGTCGTTGATGCAAGACCTGAAAGTGGTTTTCGAAGAGGGGAGGCTCAAAGCCTTGACCCCAGACCTGATCTTCAAGGGCAAGCGCGCTCTCGAGGCAGAGCTGATCCGCCCGCAGTTCTCCGTCGGTTAGAAGGCAGCCCTTGGCAAGTAACGCTTCAGAGTTTTCGTACAACCCCTTCACGGCCTGGGTAAGGCGTTGGTTGAAGGCCTCGAGCCGGTTGCGTTCAAGCGTGAGTCCTGCAGCCATGGCATGCCCTCCGAAACGATCCAAGAGACCTGGCTCAAGGCTATCGACTCGGGCCAGGCAGTCGCGAAGATGAATTCCACCCACCGATCTTCCCGAGCCCTTAAGAAGGTCTGGGTTTTCACGGGAGGGGGCGAATGCAAACACAGGCACCCCCCAGCGCTCTTTTAACCGGCTCGCAATAAGACCCACAATGCCCTCGTGCCAGTCGGCATGACTGACAACCAGTAAATTGGATTCTGGAGCCTTGTTAAGCATCAGCTGCGCCATGGCCAAGGCCTGCTCGGACTGCTCTTGTTGAATGCGTTTGCGCGCCTGGTTAAGCTCTCGCAGTTCTTCGGCCATGGTCTTCGCGCGTGCTGGGTCGGCTTCCATAAGGCAATAAATACCAAGCGACATCTCGGTGAGCCGCCCGGCAGCATTGAGCATTGGAGCAATCGCAAAGCCAAAGTCGTTGGCGACTGCCTGGCTTGCATCCCGGCCTGCAGCCTCGAACATGGCTAAAAGCCCTAAGGGTGCAATACCTTGGCGCAGCCGAACCAGGCCTTGCTGCACAAGCCGACGGTTATCTGCGCAAAGCCTTACAAGGTCTGCGACCGTACCCATAGCAACAAGCGCAAGAAGATCATCAATTCGGGCAGGCTGAGCCTCGGGCTTTGTCTTAATAAGAAGCGTCCTGACAGCAATAAGCAGATAGAAGGCAAGGCCAACGCCGGCAATGGTCTTAAAGGGGAAGCTGCAGTCCTCGCGATGTGGATCCACCACCAGGCAGTCGGGTAGCTGGGCTCCCGGAAGATGATGGTCGGTAACAATCACCTCAAGGCCTTCAGACTTCGCATAGGCCACCGCCTCGACGGCGTTAATGCCGTTGTCAACGGTAATGATGAGCCTGGGCTGGGTATTGGTCTTGCGGGTCTGTGTAAGCAGTTCTTCAATAAGTGCCCGCGAGAGTCCGTAGCCAAGACGAAATCGATCGGGCACGACAAAATGGCAGACAGCACCCATACGCCGAAGACCAAGCACAAGCGTTGCAGTGGCGGTTGCCCCATCGGCATCGTAGTCGCCCACCACAACAATGGGTTCGGCGCGATCAATCGCCAAGAGCACCCGTTGACTCGCAGCTTCCATGTCTTTGAGGCCTCGTGCGGGTGGAAGACGGCTAAGCTGAATGGCCTGGTCCTCTGCGCAGTGAATGCTGCGACGTGCGAGGCAGTTTGCCAACAACTCGGGGCAGCCGCTGGCCAGAAGGCTTGTAAAAAGCTCTTGGTTCTGCTGACGCTCTTGGTGCTTCATGGGCTCAGCCTGTATTTCCATCGTCCCAGCTTGCAAGCTGAAGCAACTTCAGCAGCGGATGGTTCTTTTTGCCTATACCGCCCTGGGATGCGAAGAAGCTTTGGGTCAGACCCCGAAGACTTGCGATTAGCCCGACCATGACTTGGAAAGGCTGAGCTGTCGTGCCTGCCTCTGCCCTCAGGCTGCACGTAAAGCTTATACGACCATTGGTCCTGCAAAAGCACCGCCCAAGGTCTTGCGGGCTGGCCGTTGGCTGCCATGCAGCGACGTCTCAAGGCTTGGATGTCTGCCAAGAGTAAAGCCCATTCGGCAAGCCAGTCCTCAACACTCTGCACTTTTTTAAAGGATCGCCATTCCATGTTGAACCGTTGGCCCTGGCCCGCGAGCCACTGATGCAGGCCCTGAAGCGGCAGGGGTGCGTTGGTAAGGCCGGCGGAGTGAAAGAGGGCAGAGCCCGATTCTTCTGCGCCCGTGTTCTTTTCGAATGCAACCGGTGAGCCAGAAGCCAAGGGCGCCCCCATTCCCCAGGGCCAGAGGCTTTGGGTGTCGCTTGAGTCGGGAGTCATGGCAAGGGCCATCTCAAGCTCGGTCACGAACCGTCGCCAGTCGCCGGCCTGACTGCCTTGTGGCAGAAAGCCATCGGCTCCAAGCCCCTCCAGGGTCTCGGGCCATGCCGATTGCAGGTCAAAGGGCTTCTCAAAACCAAGGTAGGCGCGACCCGATGGGCTAAGGACAAGGCTGGCATCAAGCCAATCAAGCGCGGCCTTGATTGTTTCAACAAGCTGGGGGCTCAGTGGCTGATGCGGGCGACACAGCCGTAGCTGAACCTCTTGGGTTGATACAAGCCACTGACAGGGCTCAACGGCCAGCCAGTGCCTCTGGGGCTCGGCGGCAAGGCCTTCAGCCATGGCCTGCCAATAGGCCCAAGGCGGTGGCTGCTGCGAGGCAAGCAGGCCAAGTTCGCGAAGGCTGGCCTCAAACAGGGCAGCATAAGCGGGCTTCGGGTAGTCAGGGGGGTGCTGAAGGCTGCCCCAGCCCTGCGACTTTAAGCTCAGCTCGGCAAGCATCGCATGCAACTGCGGGTCCCACTGGGCCATTGCATTGAACAATTGCGTTTCGCCACGGCTCGCCCGCTCGATCTGCTCGCGTTCGGACGGACTAATTAGTGCGGCATCAACCACAAGAATGGAACCTGCCTGGTCGATGAGGCGGGCAAGTTTTTTGATTTGATCGTGGCCGGAGCCGGGGGAAGCAAAGGTCATGAGCTTCAGTATGGCAAACTGCAGGCCATGCCGTATGAACTACTTTTAGGGCTTCGTTACATACGTTCGGGACGCAGCTCCCGATTCGTTAGTTTCATTTCCGCGCTCGCTACGGTGGGAATTGCGCTTGGCGTTGCCGCCCTCATCATCGTTCTCTCTGTGATGAATGGTTTTCAGAAGGAGGTGCGCGACCGTATGCTTGGTGTGCTCTCGCACCTTGAGGTCATAAGCCTGCCGGAGCGCAATGTTGACTGGCCTGCTGTGAGCCAGACGCTTTCTGCTCATCCGAAGGTTTTGGCCACAGCCCCCTTCGTCGTGGGCCAGGCCATGCTTTCTGCTGGAGATCAGATTCGCGGCGTGATGGTGCGAGGCGTCGATCCAGCGGTTGAGCCTGCGGTAAGTCCTGCCTTAAGCCAGCTTGTTGCCGGTGAACTAGGCTCGCTTGAGTCGGGCCGTTTTGGCCTTGTCATGGGCCGTGACCTTGCGCTTTCCTTGAATCTCTCCTTGGGGGATTCGGTCATGATGGTGACCGCCGACCCGGCCTCGGGTCCAGCCGGTGTCTTACCTCGAATGAAGGCGTTCCAGCTTGTCGCGCTTTTTAGTTCGGGCCACTTCGAGTACGACTCCTCGCTTGTTTTTATTCATCAAAGCGATGCAAGCCGGTTCTTTCGAAATCAGGTGACCGAGGGGCTGCGTGCTCGCCTGTCGGATATGCATGAGGCTCCTTTTGTGCGCATTGAGCTTGAGTCCAGAGTGCCCAATGGGGCCATCGTGCGCGACTGGACTCTAGAGAATCGGAACTGGTTTGCAGCCGTTCAAATTGAGAAGCGCATGATGTTCATTATTTTGATGCTCATTATTGCTGTGGCTGCATTTAATCTTGTTTCCATGCTGGTCATGACCGTCATGGACAAGCGTTCCGACATTGCCATTCTGAGAACCGTTGGTGCAAGCCGAGGCTCTGTGATGGCCATTTTTGTTATTCAGGGGGCCTTCCTGGGGCTGCTGGGTGTGGGCTTTGGGCTCCTGCTGGGCGTATTGGGTGCTGTCTATATTGACTCCATTGTTGGGGCTGTGGAGCATGCCTTTGGGTTCCAGCTTCTACCGAAGGGCATCTACCTTATTGAAAGCCTGCCATCCGATCTTCAGTGGCAGGACGTTCTGGCCATTGGTCCAACCGCGCTGGTTCTCTCCTTCTTGGCAACGCTCTATCCCAGCTGGCGTGCCTCGGTTATCGACCCCGCCGAGGCCCTTCGCTATGACTAAAGACCCCGGGCTGCCAGGCGTCCCAGTCCTTCGCGCTGTGGGCCTGACCCGCCGGTATTCCGATGGCCCTCGTGAGGTCGTGCCCTTCGAAGATTTAAGTCTGGAGCTTGCGGCGGGCCAAAGCCTTGCCGTCATTGGGCCCTCGGGAGTTGGCAAGAGCACCTTGCTGCATCTGCTTGGTGGCCTCGATAAACCAACCTCGGGTCAGGTCTTTATTGAGGGTCAGTCCATCTACGAGCTTACAGATGCCCAGACGAACGCTACTAAGAAACCAAAAGCTTGGTTTTGTCTACCAGTTCCATCATCTGCTTGAGGAATGCTCGGCACTTGAGAATGTGGCCATGCCCCTGCTAATTCGACGAGAGCCAAGGCTAACGGCCATGAAGCAGGCGAGCGACTGGCTTGGGCGGGTTGGTCTGGAAAGCCGGCTTGACCACCCTCCCTCCAGGCTCTCGGGTGGTGAGCGCCAGCGTGTCGCCATTGCACGTGCGCTTGTTAACGCGCCCTCGCTTGTCCTTGCCGATGAGCCAACGGGTAACCTCGATCGCGACACTGCAGAGCGGGTTTTTGAGCTACTTGTCGACCGTTGTCGCGAGTCCCAGGCGGGTCTGGTTATCGTCACCCACGACCTTCACTTTGCAAACCGTTGCGATCAGCGCTTTGCCATGGCAAGCCTTCCCGCAAAAAGCCCTTTGCAGGCCTAGCCCTTGTTGGGCGGCAACCATGTTTGTCGATACCCATTGCCATCTCGATTTTCTGCCCCAGCCCGCGCAGCAGGCTGAGCAGGCTCGCCTGCAGGGTGTCGGTGCAATTGTTGTCCCGGCTGTCGAACCCAGTAATTTCGAGGCTGTGCGTGAACTCGCCCATTCGCTCCCAGGCGTTGGCTACTGCCTTGGGCTTCACCCCTGTTCGGTCAATGGTCTAGAAGAGCAGGCCTTGGAGCTGCTTAAGAATCAGCTCGAGGCCCATCATGCCGACCCGCGTCTTCTTGGTGTGGGGGAGATTGGCCTTGATCTCTTCGACCAAGGACTGCGACAAGACCGTATGAACCATTTCTTTATTGAACAACTTCGACTCGCTCGTCATTACGAGCTTCCCGTTGTCTTGCATGTTCGCAAGGCCCAAGACCAGGTTTTAGCCGGTCTTCGTCGTTTTGGAATTCGTCAAGGTATTGCCCATGCCTTTAATGGAAGCGAGCAACAGGCCCAGGCCTATGTCGCTCAGGGAATCGTTCTAGGCTTTGGTGGCGCCAAGCACCTACACCCGTGCTCTGCGCATTCGTCATCTTGCCTCTTGGCTGTCTGAGGATGACTGGGTGCTTGAGACAGACAGTCCGGACATTCGACCCGAATGGCTACCGAAGGACGAGCCGAATCAGCCCAAAGAGATCGTAGGCATTGCGCAGTGCATGGCGGGCCTTCGAGGCTGCTGCATTGAGGATGTTGAGAGAGCCTCAAGCGCGAATGCCTTACGAGCCCTGCCCCGCTTAAGCATTTTTTTCTAGTTCGCTGTCGTGCTGCTAAGTGTCTACAGCCTTGCGCTGTCGGTGCTGCTTGGCGTTGTGGGCTATTTGCAATGGGCTCCCCACGACCTCTCAGCACCTCTTTTTGGTCTTGCGCTTGCGAGCTTTTTTCTTGCCTGGCTTGTCGCTGCGCGCCGGCTCTTTGGTGTTTTTGTTCTACTCGCCTCACTTTTTTTTGCTGCGGCCTATACCGGCGTTCGTGTGCAGGCCATTCTGGATCAGGCCCCACCGGCCCAGCTGTTTGAGGGGCCTGTTGTCGTTGATCTACTGGTGCTTGATCTTCCAGTCTTTGAACCGGCAGGCCCTGCAAGGCCCGCCCGGTGGCAGTTTCAGGCGCAGGTTGCTGCTGTTGAGTCCGAAGGGCTGGCCTTCAAACGGTTTGATGCAAGCCTAAGCTGGCTGGGCGAGAAACTTCCCGAACGTCTTGCACCGGGTGATTTTTATCGGGCTGAGCTTCGACTTCGTCCGGCATCAGGGCCAGTGAACTTCACGGGCTTTGATTTTGAGACCTGGATGTTTGAAAACCGCATGCAGGCCACAGGCAGCGTGAAGTCTGCGGTGAGGGTTCAGCAGGGCTACGAACTTACGTTGTCCGATGCCTTTAGCACTCAGGTCGATCGTCTGCGGCATGCTATTCGGGCAGTCATTTTTGATTCGCTTGCCGAAGAAAAATTTGCTCCCATTATGGCGGGCTTGGTTGTGGGCGATCAGCGCTCCATTGCGCGCGACCAATGGCAGGTCTTCTCGGTGACGGGTGTCTCGCACCTCATGTCGATCTCGGGCATGCATGTGACCATGTTTGCTGTTATTGCAAGGTTTCTCACGGCCTGGGCCTGGCGGCTGCTTGCCCGCTCGGGCAGTTCAATTGCTCTTCGGGTTCCGGCGCCTGTTGCCGCCGCCGTTATGGCAAGCCTTGCGGCAGTGTCTTACGCCTTTCTTGCCGGCTTTAATATTCCAGCCCAGCGCACAGCCACCATGGTCACCATCGCAAGTCTTGCCGCAGTTGTTGGCCTTGAGAGTCGATCCTGGGCGATTCTGGCGGTCACCCTTTTAGCCGTGCTTGTGGTTGATCCCATTGCTCCGCTGTCGGTGGGCTTCTGGCTCTCGTTTTTTGCTGTGGGTATTTTGTTTGGGCTCTCGGGCTCAAGCCAAGGCCTGCGCGCTGCGGTAAAGGCGCAGCTGGCCATTACGCTGGGGATTGCGCCCTTAACCATCGCGCTGTTTCAACAGTTATCAGTGATTGGCCCCATTGCCAATGCGCTTGCCATTCCCGTTATTACTTTTCTGGTTACACCTTTGGCCATGCTCGGGTCGGTGTTTGCTTTTTTCAATCTCCATGCCCTGTTGTATGTCGGTCATCTTGTCTTTGTATGGCTTTATGATTTTCTCCAGTTCCTAGCGGGCCTTAGCTGGGCGTCCTTAGCCTGGCATGCCCCGCCCGTCTGGGCCAGCGTCCTTAGCTGCGTATCGGTCTTCATTGCCTTTACGCATCCGTCAACCCGGCTGCGCTGGCTTGCGTCGCTTGGCGTTTTAGCGCTTTTTCTTCCAGGTGGCTCGCGGCCCTTAATGGGTGAGTTTCAGGCGAGCTTTCTGGATGTCGGCCAGGGTACATCGGTGGTGGTGCAGACCAGCAACCATAGCCTGGTCTATGACACGGGGCCAAGCCACGGGCCGTCCAATGCTGCCCAGCGTGTGGTCATTCCTCAGCTTTTTGCGCAGGGCATTGGCAAGCTTGACGCCCTGGTTATCTCGCATCGCGATGATGATCACTCCTCGGGCTTGTCCGATCTTTTCGTATCGCACCGCCCAAGCCATGTTTACACGAGCTATCGGGTGCAGGGCCTCGACACAACCTTCTGTCGGCTGGGCCATTCCTGGGTCTGGGATGGGGTCTGGTTTCGTTTTCTTTATCCCTTTGAAGCCCCCGCCACGCACTGGACCCAGGGCGCGAACGAAGACTCTTGTGTTCTTGAGGTTGTCGATGCCCAGGGGCGGCGACTGCTTTTAACAGGCGACATTCCCGTATCTGTTGAAGACGAGATGGCCGAACGCATGCCTTGGCTGCACCAGACTTCATCAAGCCGTGGCAACACGCCTTTGGTGATCATGGCCCCCCACCATGGAAGCCGTGGCTCTACAAGTGCGTTACTTCTGCAGAGGCTTCGACCGAAGGCCGCCGTTGCGCAGTCGGGCTATCGCAATCGTTTCGGTCATCCCCATTCTGATGTGATTGATCGGCTTGCGACCGAAGAGGTTGCGCTCTTGCGAACCGACCTTCTTGGTGCACTTCGCCTGAACTGGTCGGCTCAAGGCGAGCCTTTGTTTACCTGCGCACGCAAGGAGCGCAGGCGCCTGTGGCATCGCCCCCGGCCCTTGGGCGCCTCAAACGAGCAGGAGCAGGCGGTGATGCAGGCCTACTGCGCTGCCCAGCCCCCGTCCATGTTCCAGGCGGCACCCCGCACCTGGCTTGCCTGGGGTGAGCAGAGGTAGACGGCAAGGCTTGCAAGTTGTTCAGGCTGAACGAACTCCCCAGAGGGCTGCTTTTCAATTAAAAGAACATGCTTCGCCTCTTCAAGGCTCAGCCCTTCATTGGCCATGCGTGCATCCACCTGCCTCTGAACCAGGGGGGTCAGCACCCAGCCCGGACAGATGGCATTGCAGGTAACAGGCGTTGACGCTGTCTCAAGTGCAACGGTTTTTGTAAGGCCAACAAGCCCGTGTTTGGCTGCGATGTAGGCGCTTTTGTTTGCGGAGGCCACAAGGCCATGCACAGAGGCAATGTTGACAATACGGCCAAAGCCACGCGCTTTCATGCCCGGAAGGGCGGCACGAATGGTGTGGAAAGCCGAACTGAGGTTAATTGCAAGAATGGCATCCCAGAGCTTGGGGTCAAAGGTATCGATGGGGCTGACATGCTGAATACCGGCATTGTTAATAAGAATGTCGATGCCGCCATGGCGTGATTCGATATCGGCCATCATGGCCATAATTTCATCGGGCTTCGACATATCGGCGGCGAAGTAATCCACCGACACAGACTTTGCCTTGAGGTCTTTTTGAATGGATTCAATGCTCGCGGCCTCTCCAAAGCCATTGAGGTAGATATCGGCCCCTTCATCTGCCAGGGCGCCTGCCATAGCCAGACCAATTCCGCTTGTTGAACCCGTCACCAAGGCTTTTTTTCCTGCAAGCATTTTCATACCAGTATCCTTTCAATGTCAGACCGAAAGAATAGCCAAAAATGAGCAACTTAATGCATCAACACACAATTCAGTGCCAGAGCCCTGCAGGCAGCCATGCCATGATGGTCCGGGAGTGGGGCGTGGGTCAGACGGGTCCAGTGGTGGTCTGTGTGCATGGCCTCACACGCAACTCAGGCGATTTTCAAGCGCTTGCCCAGGCCCTTGCCGCTGACGGCATGCGTGTATTGGCTCCAGACATTGTTGGCCGGGGCAACTCCGACTGGCTCGACGACCCTCAGTACTACCGAATTGATCAGTACTGTCAGGACATTTTAGCCATGGTTCGCCAGCTTCAGCTCGGGCCCGTCTTCTGGGTGGGCACCTCCATGGGCGGGCTTATCGCCATGTCGATTCTTGGGGCCTTCTTTAAAGATCTTGCTGAGCACGGGTGCTCCATTGAAAGGCTGGTGCTAAACGATGTTGGCGCTGAGATTCCTCATAAGGCCCTGGCGCGCATTGCCGACTATGTCGGAGAATCGATAGAGGCCTCGTCGTGCGACGAGGCCTGCATGGCGATGCGCATGCGCATGGTGAGTTTTGGTGCTCACACAGACGAGCAATGGAGGCTTCTTACCGAACCAGCCGTTCGCCAGCGCTCCGACGGCAAATGGACAGTGAACTACGACCTTAAAATTGCCGAGCCGTTTAAGGCCCTTTTTACCTCGGTTGCCGGAGATTCTGCGGGTGCCGCGAATGCTCAGGCTGCACCCATGACGCTCTGGCCACTCTACGAGGCAGTTCGTTGCCCAACGCTTTTATTGCGTGGCGAACAAAGCGACCTTCTGCCTGCCGAGGTCGCCATTGCAATGACCCAGCGAGGCCCAAAAGCCAAGCTTGTTGAAATACCAGGCGCAGGGCATGCCCCAAGCCTAGTGGCGCCCGAGCAGATTCATGTTGTTCGTCAGTTTTTAAGAACGGCGTCCTGACGGCGATGGTCTTGATTCAGCCCTGGCTCTTGGCGGGACCTGCGGGCAAGAACTAAAAAACTCTTAGGCAGTGGCAGCTTAGGCAGTAGCATCTTAGGCAGTAGCACTAGCACTGGCCCTCGCAATTTCTTCTATGCGCACACGCCACTCAGCAGGCCCTGTCTCGTGCACCGAGACGCCTTGGGAATCAACGCCCACCGTTACGGGCATGTCCTCGACTTCAAACTCGTAAATGGCCTCCATTCCAAGGTCTTCAAAGCCAAGGACCTTGGCCGAGCGAATGGCTTTGCTGACAAGGTAGGCCGCGCCACCGACCGCCACGAGGTAGGCTGAGGAGTGTTTTTTGATGGCCTCAATGGCAATAGGCCCGCGCTCGGCCTTACCCACCATGGCAAGTAGGCCCGTCTGCGCGAGGATGGTCTCGGTGAACTTGTCCATTCGGGTGGCCGTTGTAGGTCCGGCTGGGCCTACGGCCTCGCCTGCAATTGGGTCCACCGGCCCCACGTAGTAAATAACGCGGTTGGTCAGGTCGACCGGAAGCTTCTCACCTTTGGCAAGCATGTCGCAGATTCGCTTGTGAGCAGCATCACGTCCAGTTAAAAGTTTGCCCGAGAGCAAGAGCCGCTGCCCGGGTTTCCAGCTTTGTACCTCGGCGTGTGTCAGGCTGTTGAGGTCTACGCGCGTTGAAAGCTTGGTGTCGGGGGCCCAGTTCACCTTGGGCCAGTCGGCAAGCCTGGGTGGCGTTAATACGGCAGGGCCTGAGCCGTCGAGGGTGAAGTGAATATGCCGTGTTGCCGCGCAGTTTGGGATGATTGCCACCGGAAGGTTTGCCGCATGGGTGGGATAGTCCATGATCTTCACATCAAGCACTGTGGTTAGCCCGCCAAGGCCTTGCGCGCCAATGCCAAGTTTGTTGACGGCCTCGTAGATGGCGACCCTTAGCTTTTCAATTTCGGTTTGCGCGCCGCGCGCCAAAAGCTCGTCCATGTCCACCGATTCCATGAGTGACTCTTTGGCAAGCAGTGCCGCTTTTTCTGGGGTTCCGCCAATACCAATACCCAGTATTCCGGGTGGGCACCAGCCCGCACCCATGGTGGGCACCATTTTGACCACCCAGTCCAGGACGCTGTCGCTGGGGTTGAGCATGCCAAGCTTGGCCTTTGCCTCACTGCCCCCGCCCTTGGCCGCGCAGATAACCTCGATCTCGCTGCCTTCAACAATCTCGTAGTGAATGACAGCGGGGGTGTTGTCTTTGGTGTTTTTTCGAAGGCCCGCGGGCTGGGCCAGAACAGAGGCACGCAGGGGATTCTCGGCGTTGTTGTAGGCGCGGCGCACACCTTCGTTCACCATATCGGTCACGCTCATGGTGGCGCCTTCCCAGCGCAGGTGCATACCCACTTTAAGGAAAACGGTTGCAATTCCCGTGTCTTGGCACAGGGGGCGATGCCCTTCAGCACTCATACGACTGTTTGTCAGAATCTGACCCAGAGCGTCTTTTGCTGCCGGACTCTGCTCCTTCTCGTATGCACGTCCAAGCGCCTGCACGAAGTCAGTGGGGTGGTAATAGCTAATGAACTGAAAGCTATCGGCAATGCTTTGAATGAAATCGGTCTGGGCAATGGGCTTCATGGTGTGACGCACTCCTAAAAATGGCGTAAATTTATTGCACTACGTTATCAAAACTATTATTTATTTCGACTTAGGAGGAGACCTAGATGTCATCAAGCCAAATTGAGTCCGTTATGCACGAGGACCGCATTTTTAACCCCCCCGCCGATTTTGCGGCAAAAGCACGCATCCCAAGTATGCAGGTCTACAACAATCTCTGCGCAGAGGCCGACAAAGACTACGCAGGCTACTGGGCCAGGTTTGCTCAGTCAGAGCTGCTCTGGCACAAGCCCTTTACTCGTGCACTTGATGAGTCGCAGGCGCCGTTTTACAAATGGTTTGACGACGGGTTGCTTAATGCCTCTTACAACTGCCTTGATCGGAACCTGCAAAACGGCAACGCCAATAAAACAGCGGTGATCTTTGAGGCCGATGATGGCAAGGTCACCCATGTTAGCTACCAAGCTCTGCACGACCAGGTCTGTCAGCTGGCCAACGGTATTAAGTCGCTGGGCTACAAGAAAGGCGACAGGGCGCTTATCTACATGCCCATGTCGGTTGAGGGCATTGCTGCCATGCAGGCCTGCGCCCGTCTTGGCGTTATTCATTCGGTGGTTTTTGGTGGTTTCTCGGCAAAGAGTCTTCAGGAGCGCGTTGTTGATGCGGGCGCAAGTTTAATTATTACCGCCGATGAGCAGTGCCGCGGAGGTAAGTCCATTGCCTTGAAGCCCGCGGTGGACGAGGCCTTTAGCATGGGCGGCTGCGAGGCCGTGCGCCATGTCATTGTCTATCAGCGCACGGGGGCCTCAGTGCCCATGACGGCAGGCCGTGACATAACCATGGCCGAGCTCGTGAAGGGGCAGGCTGCATTGTGCGAGCCCGAGTGGGTTGAGTCTGAGCACCCCTTGTTCATTCTTTACACATCGGGTTCAACCGGCAAGCCCAAGGGCGTTCAGCACTCCACGGCGGGCTACCTGCTGCATGCCATTCTTACCATGCAATTTACCTTTGACATTCGCCCAGACGATATTTTCTGGTGCACAGCCGACATTGGCTGGGTAACGGGTCACACCTACATTGCCTATGGCCCCTTGGCCACGGGTGCAACCCAGGTGGTCTTCGAAGGCGTTCCAACCTACCCCGATGTCGGGCGGTTCTGGAAGATGATTCAAGACCACAAGGTCTCCATCTTCTACACGGCGCCAACCGCCATTCGTTCACTTATTAAGGCGTGCGAGGCCAGCCCCCAGTGCCATCCAACAAAATACAAACTCGATTCCCTTCGGCTCTTGGGTTCCGTAGGCGAGCCCATTAATCCAGAGGCCTGGATCTGGTATCACAACAATGTTGGCGGCGGTCGCTGCCCCATTGTCGACACCTTCTGGCAGACCGAAACCGGTGGGCATGTTATTACGCCGATGCCTGGCGCAACGCCACTTGTTCCCGGTTCATGCACCTTGCCATTTCCGGGCGTTCAGGCCGCCATCGTGGATGAAACGGGTAACGATCTTCCCAATGGTCAGGGCGGCATCTTGGTTATAAAAAAGCCATGGCCTTCCATGATTCGCACCATCTGGGGGGACCCCGACCGCTTTATGAAGGCCTATTACCCCGACGAACTCGGCGGCCGTCTCTACCTTGCGGGCGATGGGTCCATTCGCGACAAGGACACGGGCTACTTCACGATCATGGGTCGAATTGACGATGTCTTAAATGTCTCTGGGCATCGCATGGGCACCATGGAGATCGAGTCGGCCTTGGTTGCGAACCCTCTGGTGGCCGAAGCCGCAGTGGTGGGTCGCCCCGATGAGACGACGGGTGAGGCCATTGTGGTCTTCGTGGTCTTAAAGCAGTCTCGGCCCACGGGCGATGCGGCAAAAGCTCTGGCAACCGAACTTCGCAACTGGGTGGGCAAAGAAATTGGCCCGATTGCTAAGCCGAAAGAAATTCGCTTTGGCGACAACCTGCCTAAGACTCGTTCCGGAAAGATCATGCGCCGACTTTTGCGCACCTTGGCCAAGGGAGAGGAAATTACGCAAGACATATCAACGCTTGAGAACCCCGCCATTCTTGAGCAGCTTAAGCAGCCCATTTAGCAGGGCAGGTGACCAAGCCCTTTTTGTGCTTTTTTAAGAAGAGCGCAGACTGCTCATCGGCTCGGACCCCGCGGGGCCCGACTGGCGAGCGGCGCGGGTCTGGGTTACACTGCCGTTTTCCCTCGCTCCGCACGAAGTCTGTTCCTCGCGTAGCCTTTGCGAAGGCGGGGGTCCCGATGGACCGCGGAGAGATGGATGAGTGGTTTAAGTCGCACGCCTGGAAAGCGTGTATAGGTTAATCGCCTATCGGGGGTTCGAATCCCCCTCTCTCCGCCATTCTTAAGTTAATACATGAATACTGAGCAGGCTAAGCGCGTGCTCGAAGCAGCCCTGCTAACGAGCCACGATCCTCTACCTATTGCGTCTTTGTCGCGTCTCTTTGAAGAGGAGATCGATGAGGAGACTTTAAGGCTTTTGCTTGACGACCTCCGTCGTGACTGGTCGGCGCGTTCCTTGGAGCTCGTGCCCCTGGCCTCGGGATGGCGGTTTCAAACCCGGCCCGAGATGACCGTCTATTTCGACAGGCTGCGCAACGAAAAGCCTCCTAAATATTCACGTGCCGCTTTGGAAACACTTGCAATCATCGCCTACCGCCAGCCCGTAACCCGAAGCGATATCGAGGACATTCGCGGCGTTGTGGTTGCATCCACCGCCATGAAGTCGCTTGAAGACCGGGGCTGGGTCGAGGTGATTGGTCAGCGCGATGCACCTGGTCGGCCGTCGCTCTATGGCACAACCCGCCAGTTTCTCGACGACCTTGGGCTGCGTTCACTTGAGGAGCTTCCAGCCCTCGAGGAGGGCTGGTCCGAGGCCGCAAGTCAGATGCTTCTGCAGGCATCGCAAGAGCCCAGTTAGCATCACGCAGTATTTAGTACTTAGTTCTTAGTTCTTAGTACGCCTTTAGGAAGCCAAAAGCCTTATGTCGAACAACGAATTGCACGACCCCCACTTCGAGCCCAACGACTGGTCGGATGCCCAGGCTGGCGATGCTCAGTCCTCCCAGGACGATGAGACCGCCGCCGATCAATTGGATGACGGGCTGCCCGACGAGGTCGAGCAGCTTCTTGCAGGTGACCCGGTGGCCGATGCAGAGCTACCGAGCTTTGTTAAAGAACTCCCCGAGGCGGCCGAGGCAAGCTTTCTTGCCAAGCCTTCGAGCCTTGATTACGACCCACCCAAGCTTCACAAGGTGTTGGCCGATGCGGGGGTCGGCTCTCGAAGGGAAATGGAAGAGCTCATTCTGGCCGGCAGGGTCTCGGTCAATGGAACGCCTGCACATATTGGGCAGCGCATTTCGCATCGCGATCAGGTCAAGGTCAACGGCAAGCCCATTCGTATTCGGGTGACGCCACCCCCGGTGCGCGTGCTGGCCTATCACAAGCCTGCCGGCGAAATCGTTACTCGCTCGGATCCTCAGCAACGGGTCACGGTCTTCAAACGCTTACCGCCCGCAAAGGTTGGCCGTTGGATAACAGTCGGAAGGCTTGATGTCCCCACGGAGGGCCTGCTTCTTTTTACAACTTCAGGCGAGCTTGCGAATCGGCTGATGCACCCACGCTCAGAGGTGGAGCGAGAATATGCGGTTCGCGTTCTTGGGGAGTTGCTGCCGGAGGCCGAGCAACGACTGCTTCAAGGCGTGGACCTTGGGGATGGGCCAGCTGCACTGTTTGACAAGCTCGAGCCTGCTGGCGGAGAAGGGGCTAACCGTTGGTACCGCGTGGTGATTCGAGAGGGACGTAACCGTGAGGTGCGTCGTATGTTTGAGGCGGTCGGACTTACGGTGAGCCGTCTTCTGCGGGTTCGCTACGGAAGTATTGCCCTGCCATCAACACTTCGGCGCGGGCAGTCGGCAGAACTTACAGACGAGCTTGTGAAAGCACTGATGGCATCGGTTGGACTTAAACTTCCGGTCTCATCGGGGTCTGCTGGGCGACGGGCGGGACGTGCCCGGCCCGGGCCTGCAGCGAGCTCGCAGGGCAATCGCAGCAACAAGCCTGCGCGGGCGGAGCCCCGTGGTGCTGAAGACCGTCGCTTCCAGCCCGGCGACCACCCTCTTGAGATGGACGATCCGCCTCAGCAGCATCCTGACGATGACTGGCAGCCCTCTGGGCCCAACGCCCATTTGTCGCAACTTGCCGGACCTGTTAAGCACAAGCCGGGTGCTAAACGCCCGAATCCTCTTCAGACCACCTGGGGCTCAACCAAGCCAACAGCCACGCTCTCGGCACCTCAACGAAACGGTCCGCCTGGTGGTGGTGCGGCACGAGGGGGCCCGAAGAAAAACCATTCTCGTTCCGGGGCGAGGCGCAAGGGCCCATCGGCCTAATCCTGGCATTTCGCGCACAGATTTTCTACAGCCGTCTATTGCCAATCTCGCCCAAATTAAGTAGACTTCGGGTGTTTCGAGAAGAAATGGGCTCCACAGAGCCCATTTTTTTTTGATTTTCAGCCTTACCGTTTGCACAAAGGGTTTCATGAATCAGTCTTCAACCGCCGTCTTGTCCGACCTCCAGGCCATTGAGTCCCTGGCGGCAGACCTCGGCTACGAGGTCATTGATATTGAACACTCGTCGGGCGGGTTGCTGCGGGTCTACATCGACATGCCCGAGGCCGATCGGCTAATTAATGTCCAAGACTGCGAGCGTGTCTCGAATCACCTGATTCATGGGCTACCCGTGATGGGAATTGATTTTCAACGCCTCGAGGTCTCCTCCCCCGGGATGGATCGTAGGCTCACTACGGCCAAGCACTTTCGGCAGTTTCTTGGCTGCGAGGTGAAGCTAAAGCTCCGCCAGGCCGTTTCAGGCCGAAAGAATTTTCAGGGCCAGCTTGCCCCAGCCGAGGAGTCTGGCCCAACAGCCAGTAACGCCAGTAATGCCAGTAAGGCCCCCGAACACACAGAGCGCTTTTTTTTAATTTTTCAGGCGGACGACGGCAGCGAGCAGCAGCTTGACTTTCTCGTCTCCGATATTGATCTGGCACGGCTTGTGCCGCAATTACCTTTTAAGGAGAGAAGGCCATGAGCCGAGAGATCCTAATGTTGGCCGATGCACTTGCCCGCGAGAAGAATGTCGAGCGAGAGCTTGTTTTTCTGGCGCTTGAATCTGCGCTTGCCTCGGCCACCAAAAAACAGTTTACCGATGAGGTCGATGTGCGCGTAGCAATTGATCGCGAGTCGGGAGACTACGATGCCTTTCGGCGCTGGCTGGTCGTGCCCGATGGTGAGCTCGAAGATCACGACATCCAGACCATCCTTACCGAAGCCCGAAAAGAAATTGAAGATATCGAGGTTGGCGATTACATCGAGGTCGAGATGGAGGCCGTCCCCTTTGGCCGTATTGGGGCGCAGGCCGCCAAGCAGGTCATCTTGCAAAAAATCCGTGAGGCTGAGCGCGATCAGATTCTTAAAGACTTCCTAGAGCGGGGTGAGGTGGTTATTAATGGCACCATTAAACGACTTGAGCGCGGCGATGCCATTGTTGAGGCCGGAAAAATCGAGGCCCGGCTGCCCCGCGATCAAATGATCCCCAAAGAGAATCTTCGTCCAGGCGATCGTGTGCGCGCCTACATGTTACGAATTGATCGAACGGTTCGTGGGCCCCAAATTGTCCTCTCCCGCACAGCACCCGAGTTCATCATGAAGCTCTTTGAGCTTGAGGTCCCTGAAATTGAGCAGGGTCTTATGCAAATTAAGTCTGCCGCCCGAGACCCAGGCATACGCGCAAAAATTGGTGTCTTCACCAGTGATCGGCGTATCGACCCGATCGGCACCTGTGTTGGAGTGCGCGGAAGTCGCGTGCAGGCCGTTACCCATGAGCTTGCGGGTGAGCGGGTCGATATCGTTCTCTGGTCAGACGACCCCGCTCAGTTTGTTATTGGGGCCTTGGCGCCTGCCAATGTGAGTTCAATTGTGGTTGATGAAGAACGTCACGCCATGGATGTTGTGGTAGACGAGGCCGAGCTTGCTGTGGCGATTGGCCGCGGTGGGCAGAACGTTCGCCTTGCATCCGAGCTAACGGGCTGGCAGATCAACATCATGACCTCCGATGAATCGGCTGAGCGAACCGAGAAAGAGCGTCAGACACTATTGGCTTCGTTTATGGAAAAGCTTGATGTCGACCAAGAAGTGGCCGCGGTTTTAATAGCGGAAGGCTTCTCAAGCCTCGAAGAGGTGGCCTATGTACCTATTGCCGAGATGCTCGAAATTGAAGACTTCGATGAGACCACAGTCAACGAGTTGCGCACACGCGCACGAAATGCACTGCTTACAGAAGAGATTGTGAAAGAAGAGAAACTCGGCACGACATCAACGGATCTTCTTGACCTTGAGGGCATGACCCACGACCTTGCCAGTCGTCTTGCCGATGCGAAGATCTTCAGTCGTGATGAACTCGCAGAGCTTGCAACCGATGAGCTCTCCGAAATTTCCGGCCTATCCGATGAAGAGTCTGCTGCGCTCATTATGAAAGCACGTGAGCACTGGTTTAACGAGCCAGCTGATTCATCTGCTGAAGGAGGTACCCCCGTCCATGGCCACTAGTCGTGTTGAAACATTTGCTGCTGAATTAAAACTTGATGTAGACGTTCTGCTTGAGCAACTCAAAACAGCAGGCGTCGACAAGTCGTCGGGGACTGACCTCCTCTCAGAGGCTGACAAGGAGAGGCTTCTTGAGGCACTGCGCAAGGCGCACGGTGGCAGCGCAGAGGCGCCTCGCCGCAAAATCACCATTACCAAGCGTCAGACTTCAGAGATTCGGCAGGCTGACCCCTCGGGCAAGTCGCGAACCATTCAGGTCGAGGTGCGCAAAAAGCGCGTATTCGTGAAGCGTGATGAGCAAGAGTCAGCAGATAAGCCTGCTGTCGAAGCCTTACCTGTGGTTTCGGAGCAAGAGGTTCAAGATCGCGAGGCCGAAACACTTCGTCAACGCGCCCTTTTAGAAAGGCAGGAAGACGAGCGACTTGCCAAGGCAAAAGAGGAAGCCGATAAGGCTGCGAGGCTCGCTGCAGAAGAACAAAAGGCCAGCGCCCCAGCCTCGCAAGAGGTTGATGCAGCGGCAGAGGCCACCGGGTCCGTTCCTTCCTCAGAAGACGACTCCACCGAGGCCGAGGCCGCGGCCGCGAAGAAGTCAAAGGTTCGTAAGGTCACGGCAAGCGAGGTCGCAGGCCAGCAGGCAACCGAGGCTCGCAGGGCTGTTGAAGACGAAGTGGCCGCTATAAATAAGCTTATGGAAGCGGCCCGCAATGGAAAGCTCGCGGCCACCGTGAAGGCCGAATCGGAAAAGCCCGCTGCCAAAGACGCAAAAGAAAAGGACGCGACCGAGAACAAGACCATGACGCTCTCCAAGGCCCCGAAGAAGCCTGGAGAAGAGTCCTCTGATAAGCCGAAGGACAAGAAGTCAGAGAAATCCCTGAAGTCCGCCCAGCTTGCCTCGACATGGCAAGAAGATGCCCAAAAGCGTCGTGCATTAAAGACCCGGGGCGATGCCTCTGGCGGCACCTCGAACTGGCGTTCAGGCCCCCGTGCCAGGCAACGGAACTCAACAGATAGCCAGAAGGCATCAAGCTTTGTTGCACCCACCGAGCCCGTTATTCGCGAGGTGCATATTCCCGAGACCATTTCAGTTGCCGATCTCGCACACAAGATGTCGGTAAAGGGGGCCGAGGTGGTCAAGACCCTTATGACCATGGGCCAGATGGTGACAATTAATCAGGTCCTCGACCAAGAGACCGCCATGATTGTTGTTGAAGAGATGGGACACAAGGCCTTTGCAGCCAAGCTCGATGATCCTGAGGCCCTTCTTGTTGAAGACAGCCCACTGGACCACCAGGCCGATGAGCTTCTTCCGCGTCCTCCTGTGGTGACCATCATGGGCCACGTCGATCACGGTAAAACGTCACTGCTTGACAGTATTCGACGTGCGAAAGTCGCCGATGGCGAGGCCGGTGGAATTACCCAGCATATTGGCGCCTACCATGTTGATACACCGCGAGGGGTCATTACCTTCCTTGACACCCCGGGTCACGAGGCCTTTACCGCCATGCGCGCGCGGGGCGCCAATGCCACCGACATCGTTATTCTGGTTGTTGCGGCTGACGATGGCGTGATGCCCCAGACTAAAGAAGCCATTGCGCATGCGAAGGCTGCCGGTGTACCCATCGTTGTTGCCATGAACAAGATCGACAAGCCCGAGGCCAACACCGACCGGCTTAAGAGCGAGCTCGTGGCCGAAGAGGTGGTACCCGAAGAGTTCGGAGGCGAGTCCCCCTTTGTTGCCGTATCGGCAAAGACAGGTCAGGGCATCGACGAACTGCTTGAGAATGTTCTGTTGCAGGCCGAGGTGTTAGACCTCAAGGCATCGAAGACCTCGATGGCCAAGGGCCTTGTTATTGAGGCGCGTATCGACAAGGGGCGTGGGCCTGTGGCAACCGTACTTGTGCAGTCGGGCACGCTGCGTAAGGGGGATATTTTGCTTGCAGGCAGCTCCTTTGGTCGTGTACGGGCCATGCTCGATGAGAACGGCCGACAGATCGACACGGCAGGCCCTTCCATACCTGCTGAAATTCTTGGGCTTACCGATGTTCCCTTGGCTGGTGATGAAATGCTTGTACTTGGCGATGAGCGCAAGGCGCGTGAAATTGCGCTCTTTCGTCAGGGCAAGTTTCGTGATGTTCGGCTTGCTAAACAGCAGGCTGCGAAGCTTGAGAATATTTTTGAGAACATGGGCGAGGGCGCGAAAACTCTTGCGCTTATTGTTAAGTCAGATGTCCAAGGCTCTCAAGAGGCCTTATCGACTGCCATGCAGAAGCTCTCAACGGAAGAGGTTCGCGTCAACGTTGTTCATGCGGCTGTTGGTGCCATCACCGAGTCCGACGTCAACCTTGCTATTGCCTCAAAGGCGGTGGTAATTGGCTTTAATGTTCGGGCCGATGTTTCATCGCGCAAGCTTGCTGAATCAAATGGCGTCGATCTTCGGTACTACAACATTATTTATGATGCGGTCGATGACGTAAGGAACGCAATGCAGGGCATGCTTGCGCCCGAGCGTCGTGAGCAGACACTGGGCATGGTTGAAATTCGCCAGGTCTTTAAGGTCTCCAAGCTCGGAAACATTGCTGGCTGTATGGTTCTGGAAGGCATTGTGAGGCGTGGCGCCCATGTTCGTCTGCTACGCGATAACACTGTTATTTGGACAGGCGACCTTGATTCCCTAAAGCGCTTTAAAGACGACACCAAGGAAGTCAAGGAAGGTTTTGAGTGCGGCCTCACCCTAAAGGGGTACGACGATATTCAGGAGGGGGATCAGCTTGAAGTCTTCGAAATCCAAGAAATCGCGAGGACGCTCTAGCCCTGGCTCTGGTCGGGGGTTTCGCGTCGCCGATCAGATTCAAAAGGACATCGCGCAGCTTCTTCGGCTTGAGTTAAAAGACCCACGGGTGGGGTTTGTGACGGTCACCGAGGTTGAGGTCTCTTCCGACCTATCGCATGCCTGGGTCTATTACTCGGTGCTTCCCGACTCCCCCGAGCAAAAGGAGCGCACTGAAAAGGGCCTTAGCAATGCGAAAGGATTTCTACGCACGCGACTGGGAAAGCTGCTTGGCATTTACAGCGCTCCCGAGCTGCATTTTGTTTTCGACGACTCCATTGCTCAGGGCGCCCATCTCAGCCGGCTCATCGACCTTGCAAACAATGGCGAAGAATCTGTTGCGCCACTATCCGATGCAACGAAGGCCTAGGATGGTTTTGTTATGACGGGTTGTGCAGTGCCCACTCGTATTGAACGCCGCCGTATTGACGGCGTGCTGCTTGTTGATAAGCCTCAGGGGCTTAGTTCGAACCAAGTCCTCGGTCGGGTGAAGTATCTGTTTAGGGCGTTAAAGGGTGGCCATAGTGGAACCCTTGATCCCATGGCCACGGGTCTACTGCCTATTCTTTTGGGTGAGGCCACCAAGTTTTCGCAGCTTGGTCTTGATGCCGACAAGGAATACGAGGCAACAGTTATGCTGGGTGTGACAACAACAACCGGGGATGTCGAGGGCGATCCCATTGAACAAAAGCCCGTCAACGTCTCCCCCGCGCAAGTACAGACTCTGGTGGACAGCCTGCAAGGCGAACAAGACCAGATGCCTCCAATGTACTCGGCACTTAAGCACCAAGGAAAGCCTCTTTACGACTATGCACGCCGGGGTATTGTGATTGACCGAAAACCAAGGCGCATTTGTATTCATAAGACTGAGGTTCTCGAGTGCCAGTTACCGGTTGTTCGCATGCGAATCGCCTGTTCAAAAGGCACCTACATTCGTAGCCTTGCAGAAACGCTTGGCGAGCGGGCGGGCTGCGGGGCGCACTTAATTGGACTGCGCCGAACAAGGTCTGGAAGCCTAAGTCTGCAGAACGCTGTAACGCTCGATACGCTTAGTCAGGCCTTGCCAGAGACGCTTGCAGGTCATCTGCTTCCCGCCGACTATATGGCGCAGGCCTGGCCAAGGCTGCAGCTCACCCAGGCGCAGGCTCAGAAGTTCAGGCATGGTCAGGCACTGCCTTGGCTGATCGACCCTAAGCGCAGCTTAGATACCTGCCAGACAGGGTGTCCCGCAGATGTCACGAAGCAGGACGACAATCCTGGGAAAGTCTCCCTTCGTGTCTACTCGGAGACCGATGAATTTCTTGGAATTGCCAGCTGGAAGGCTGGCCTCTTACAGCCGGTGCGGCTTGTCGCGCCGGACTCTTATGAATAAGGAAGGTGTTTGATGCGACAACTGCGAAACATTGCCATTATTGCCCACGTTGACCACGGCAAGACCACCCTGGTTGATAAGCTGCTGCAGCATTCGGGTACCGCTCGCCAGAACCAGGCGATGACCGAGCGAGTAATGGACTCCAATGACCTTGAAAAAGAGCGTGGCATCACCATCCTTGCCAAAAACTGTGCGGTGAATTACCAGGGCACACACATTAATATTGTTGATACCCCTGGCCATGCTGATTTCGGAGGCGAGGTGGAACGGGTGCTGTCGATGGTTGACGGCGTCTTACTGCTTGTGGATGCGGTTGAAGGGCCCATGCCCCAGACACGCTTTGTGACAAAGAAGGCGCTTGCCTTGGGGCTCAAGCCTATTGTCGTGGTCAATAAAATTGACCGCCCGGGAGCTCGGCCCGACTGGGTTGTAAGTCAGACCTTCGACCTCTTTGACCGCCTAGGGGCAACCGAAGAGCAGCTTGATTTTCCTGTTGTCTATGCCTCTGCGCTTCAAGGCTTTGCCACTTTGAACCACCAAGAAACAGGGTCAGACCTTAAGCCCCTCTTTGAAATGGTGCTCTCCCATGTGCCCGTGCGCGAAGACGATCTTAATGGGCCTGCCCGGCTTCAGATCTGCTCGCTTGACTACAACAGCTATGTGGGAAAAATTGGCATTGGCCGACTGGCTCGGGGAAGTCTTAAGCCTTTGCAAGAAGTTATCTTTCAGGACGGGCCCAATGGCAGCCCGAAGAAGGCGAAGATCAATCAGATTCTGAAGTTTCAGGGCCTTGAGAGGGCGCCGGTCGAAAAGGCCGAGGCCGGTGACATCATTCTTATTACAGGCATCGATGAGCTTAATATCGGGACGACTGTCTGCTCACCCGATTGTATGGAAGCCTTTGAAATGCTTACGGTGGACGAACCCACACTCACCATGAACTTCATGGTGAACAGTTCACCGCTTGCCGGCCGTGAGGGTAAGTTCGTAACCAGTCGCCAGATTCGAGAGCGCCTTGAGCGCGAGCTTAAGGCCAATGTTGCGCTTCGGGTTGCATTTGGAAGCGACACCGACAGTTTTTCTGTCTCGGGTCGAGGCGAGCTTCACCTAACGATCCTGCTTGAGAACATGCGTCGAGAGGGCTACGAGCTTGCGGTCTCAAGGCCGAAGGTGGTCTACCGTCAAGATGCCAATGGCGAAAGGCTCGAGCCCTTCGAGACCTTAACGGTGGATGTTGAGCAAGAACACCAGGGCCCTGTCATGGAGAACCTAGGCCTTCGAAAGGGCGATCTGCTTGACATGGTTCCCGATGAGAAGGGCCGTGTTCGGCTTGACTACCGAATTCCGGCAAGAGGTCTTATTGGATTTCAAGGTGAGTTTTTAACAACGACCCGCGGAACTGGTGTAATGAGCCATGTCTTTGACGACTACGGCGCCTATCGGGGTGAGCTTGCCGATCGACGCAATGGTGTACTTATTTCGCAGGATGACGGCGAGGCTGTGGCCTATGCGCTTTGGAAACTTCAGGAGCGCGGCCGCATGTTCGTCTCGCCCGGCGAGAAGCTCTATGAGGGAATGATCATTGGAATTCACTCGCGTGAGAATGACCTCGTTGTCAATCCGGTGCGCGAAAAGAAACTTACCAACGTGCGAGCCTCCGGCAAGGACGAGCATATCGATCTTGTCACGCCTATTGAGCTTACTTTAGAGAAGGCTGTGGAGTTCATCGCCGATGATGAGCTTGTTGAAATTACGCCAACGAGCATTCGTTTACGCAAGCGCTATCTGGTTGAGCATGAGCGACGCCGTGCGGCTCGCGAGGCAGCCTAGAGGCAGGTAGAACCTTTTGGGTTATCAGCTAGGCACGCCTTCGGGGCGAGAGCCTATGGGGCCCCAAGACCGGAAGTCTTATTCATGATGATGAGTCGGGCCGAAGCCATTCGCCCGTTTTATGTCATGGAGATCATGGCCAGGGCCCAGCGGCGACCGGCGGGCGCGCCAGAGGTGGTAAGCATGGTGGTCGGTGAGCCCGACTTCCCTACGCCCGCACCCATCGTAAGAGCCGCGCATGAGGCCCTTGATGAAAACCGTATTCGTTATACCCATGCCCTAGGGCTTGATGCCCTTCGCCAAGCGATTGCCCAGGACTACCAAGACCGAGATCAAATTCACGTGCCTGTGCATCGGGTAGGGGTAACAGCAGGGGCCTCGGCCGGTATCCTGCTAAGCCTTGCTGCGGTTCTTTCTGCAGGCGATGAGCTCTTGGTGACCGACCCCGGCTACCCCTGCAACCGGCAGTTCGCCCTTGCCGTTGGGGCGATTCCCAAGCCGCTGGTAACTAATGCAGAACACAACTACCAGCCCCGGCTTGAGGCCATTCAGAAGGCCTGGGGGCCAAAGACGCGGGCGGTCCTTCTTGCCAGTCCGGCAAATCCAACGGGCGCCATTGTTGATCTTGAAAGCATTCAGGCCATTGCCCAATGGGTTCGGTCAAAGGGCGGCTGGCTGATTATGGATGAGATCTACCTGCGGCTAAGCCTTCAGGGCCCGCTGCGTTCAGCCTTGAGCGTAAGCAATGACATCATCTCGGTTAATAGCTTCTCAAAGACCTATTCCATGACAGGCTGGCGGCTTGGCTGGGTGGTCATTCCCGAGGCGCTTGTTGGCGTTATGGAGCGGCTCGCCCAGAACCTTTTCATCTCGCCCCCCTTTCTTTCTCAGCAGGCGGCCATTGCCGCATTTAGTTCAGAGACGCGTCGAATAGCCGATGGCTATCGGTGAACAGTTTCTTAGGCAGTCAAAGGTCTTATTGCCAGGCCTGCAGGCTCTTGGTTTTCGACTGCCTGTTCAGCCCGTCGGAGGCTTTTACGGCTTTTTTGATGTCTCAGAGCTTACCGACGACAGCTTTCGGTTCTGTGAAGAGCTCTGCGACCATGCCGGGGTGCTTATGGCTCCTGGTCGCGACTTCACGGATGAAAACGCCCAGACCATGGTGAGGGTCTCCTTTCCGAAGTCCGAGCCTGTTTTGCAAGAAGGCCTTCTTCGTATTCAGACATTCTTGGCCGGACGCTAGCAAGCCATAAGCGTGCTTATTTTTTGGGCCGAAAGGCCTTGCAGACTTCCTCGTTGGTCTGAATGGCTGGGCCCCCAACCAGGTCTACCCCATAAGGAATGGCCGCAAAAATTCCTGGAACTATAAGTTCGCCGGTGGTTTTGTCGCGCAGCCCTTCAAGGGTTTCTTCAATGGCGCGCGGGCGGCCAGGCAGGTTCACGATAAGGCTGCGACCTCGAATAACAGCCGTCTGGCGGGACAAAATGGCGGTGGGTACAAAGGCAAGCGAAATCTGCCGCATCTGCTCGCCAAAGCCTGGCAGCTCTCGGTCTGCAACATCCAGAGTAGCCTCGGGGGTGATGTCGCGTGGGGCGGGACCGGTGCCACCCGTGGTGAGCACCAGGCAGCAACCCTGGTTATCGCAAAGCTCAATCAGTGTCTGGGCAATGAGGGCCCGCTCATCGGCAATGAGCCTTTCAATGGGCTGCCAGGGCGAGGCTATCGCCCTTCCCAGCCAGGCCTTTAACGACGGAAGACCCTCGTCCTCGTAGATACCTTGGCTTGCCCTGTCACTGATGGAGACAAGGCCGATGCGTGCTGTGGTGTTTTCAATGGGCATGGGCATGAAGTTTAGCAAGGCTGCCCTGCTACTATCACCGCTATGGCAAATCAACTCTTCCATTACCAATTAGCGGACCTTCACGAGCTTAGCCAGAAGGTTGTTCAGATGGCCACCGAGGCCGGTGCCACTCAGGCGTCCTCGGAGGTGTCCGAGAGCGCGGGGCTCTCGGTGACGGTGCGCATGGGCGACATCGACACCCTTGAGCAGACCCGAGACCGGGGTATGTCGGTGACGGTTTATATGGGTCAACGTAAAGGGCACGCCTCTAGCTCCGACCTCTCGGACGCAGCACTGAAAGATTCCGTGGGCAAGGCCTTGGACATCGCAAGGTTTACGGCGGAAGACGAATGCGCGGGGCTTCCAGACCCCGATAAGCTGGCCAAAGGGCCGCATCGCGACCTCAAGCTTTTTCACCCCTGGGCCATTACCGCCCCAAAGGCCGTCAAGCTCGCGCTTGAGGCCGAGTCTGCCGCCCGCGCTGTTAGTCCCGTTATAAAAAACTCCGATGGCGCCTCGGTTTCGGCAAGCCACGGCCAGTTCTCCATGGCCAATAGCCATGGCTTTGTGGGGGGCTATGCCTACAGTCGTCATGGCATCTCGGTCTCACCCATTGCGCAAAAAGGTGCCGTCATGCAGCGTGACGACTGGTATTCAAGCAGCCGTCGCTCGAGCGATCTTGCTGCCCCAAAGCTTATTGGCCAGTACGCTGCGCGGCGCGCCCTAGCAAGGCTCGGTGCAAAGCAAATTTCAACCCAGTCGGTCCCGGTTATCTTCGAGGCACCCCTTGCCATTGGTCTTATTGGGAGCCTGGTTCATGCGCTTTCAGGCTCGGCCCTTTACCGAAAGGCAAGTTTTCTTGTCGACAGTCTTGGTCGCCAGGTTCTTCCCAAGGGTTTTAGCCTGCTTGAAGACCCGTTTCAGCTTGCAGGCAACGGCAGCTCACCCTTTGATGACGAGGGTGTTCAGGTGCAGGCGCGCAAGGTTATTGATGCGGGTAAGGTGCAAGCCTATTTCCTCTCTAGTTACACAGCCCGCAAGCTTGGTATGAGCCCTACAGGCAATGCAGGTGGCTCCCACAACCTTCTTTTAAAAACCGAGACGCCTTCTTTGCTTGTGAAAGGCGGGCTCTCTGCTCTGGTTCGAAAAATGCACAGAGGCTTATTGGTGACCGAGGTGATGGGCCAGGGGGTCAACCCACTCACGGGCGATTACTCCCGCGGTGCCTTTGGCTACTGGGTTGAAAATGGTGAACTTCAATACCCGGTGGAAGAAATCACCATTGCGGGTAACCTGCTTGAGATGTTCTCGGGCATTGAGGCCATGGGTGACGACCTTTATTGTCGAGGCGCAAAAACCTCGGGCTCCTTGCTTATTAATCGAATGATGATTGCGGGCTGCTAGGGTTTTTACGGTCTGACCGTAGAACCCGTGAGGCCTTAAGAACAACCGCTGTCTGGCGAATTCTGCGCAGCACGTCGGCCAGATGCTGACGCGATCGCACTTCCAGTAAAAGTTTGAGCACGGCAAATCCGCCCCCATGGGGTTCAATGGAGAGGTCGTTGATATTGGCTTCACAGGCCGATATAGCTGCAGCCACCTTGGCAAGCACGCCGGGGGAGTCTTTGGCCTCAATGTGCAGTTGCGTCTGGAAGGTTCTGTAAAGCGGGTCGCCCCAAATAACGTTTGCCCAGCGAAGAGGGTCTTTGGGCCTTTGCCTGCGTGAAAACCCACAGCTTGTGCGATGAATTAAAAGCCCAGCACCTCCGCGCATATGGCCGCAGGCGTTATCACCCGCAATGGGAAAGCAGCAGCTTGCATACTGAACCGCAGTGCCTTCGGATCCATTGACCGTAATGCCCGAGCTCTGGGGCTGCGTCAGGTGTTCCATTGAGACCATAAGCGCCTGAGCAGCACCCGGCAGCAGTCGGGCGCGTCGCTGGGCCAATGAGGAGCCGCCTTCCTCCAGCTGGTCGGCCTCCACCAGGCCGAAAAGTCGCCGAGCCGCTACATTGGCAAGCAGATGGCCAAGACCAATTGACTCCAACAACTCTTCTTGGTCATTGGCAGGAATCTCGTGGAAAAATGCTGACCAGTTAAGGCGTGGATCATCCAGGCCCTGACCGCCAATGTCTTTTAAGGCCGTATCAAGCAGTCGACGACCGAAGGCAATGGAGCGCTCGCGGGTGCTGGTTTTCAAATGATGTCGAATCTGGGCCCGAGCCCTTGCTGTTTTCACGAAGCCAAGCCAGCCGGGATGCGGCGTGGCTGAGGGCTGCGTGATGATACGAACCATATCGCCGTTGCGCAGTTCGGTATCGAGCGGCTTCACATCGTTATTAATAAGCACACCCGTGCAACGGTTTCCCACATCGGAGTGCACCATGTAGGCGAAGTCGATAGGAGTTGAGCCTTTGGGCAGTTCGCGTATTTCGCCCTTGGGTGTAAAGACATAAATAACATCGGGGAAGAGGTCGATCTTGATATGGTCGAGAAACTCTTTGGGGTCACGCGACTGAACGCTAAGAAGCGACTGCATCCACTCGTGGGCCTTGCGCTGCAAAGGCGTCACGCCATTTGCCTGTTCCTTATAAAGCCAGTGGGCGGCAACACCAGCCTCGGCAACATGATGCATGTCATGGGTACGAATCTGAAACTCCAAGGGTGTACCAAGATCGCTTAGCACAACGGTATGCAGCGACTGATAACCGTTGGACTTGGGCAGCGCAATGTAGTCTTTGAATCGGCCAGGGGCTGGCTTGAACAAGGCATGCATCGCCCCAAGTGCCAGGTAGCACTCAGGGATGGTGTTCACATGGATACGAAATCCGTAAAGGTCCAGCACCTCAGCAAAGCTTAGGCGCTTTTCCTGCATCTTCCGATAGATTGAAAAAAGGCTTTTCTCCCGCCCACTGATTTCGGCCTGCAGCCCAAACTTTGGCACCTGCTCGCGTACAAGGTTCTCAAGGCGGCCTATCATTTCGCGGCGGTTGCCCTTGGCTGCATTTAAAGCCTTGCGCAGAACCCGAGAACGAATGGGGTAGAGGCTTTCAAAGCAGAGGTCTTCGAACTCACGAAAAATTTCATTAAGGCCAAGCCGATGAGCAATGGGTGCGTAGATATCGAGCGTTTCTTGGGCGATGCGACGGCGCTTGACTGGGGAGGTGGCATCGAGTGTGCGCATGTTGTGAAGGCGGTCTGCAAGCTTAATCAGAATGACTCGCACGTCGTCGGCCATGGAGAGCAGCATTTTTCGGAAGTTTTCGGCCTGTGCTTCTTCCCGATTTTTAAAGCTTAACTGATCAAGCTTTGTGAGCCCGTCGACCAGCATGGACACTGGGGAACCAAACTTTTCTTGAATATCACTTGAGGCAATGCCGCAGTCTTCAACCGTGTCATGCAGAAGCGCAGCCATAAGAGCGTCAACATCAAGCCGCCAGCCGCAACAAATGGCGGCCACAGCAAGGGGGTGGGAGATGTAAGGGTCACCCGACTGGCGTGACTGTCCCAGGTGAGCCGCATCGCTGAACCGAAACGATTCAATTAGCCTGGCTTTTTCCGGCTCGCTTAAATAAGAGGCTTTTTCAAGTAAAGGTCCAACAGAGATAACCTGCACGCTCTGTTCGGAAGGGGTAAGGCTTTTGGCCATAGCCGCCTCATGGACCTAGAGAATGTTGAAGGGCTTGGCGCCTTACATGGGCACCTTGCGCAGCATTTCACGACCAATGTGCCCGGCCGCAATTTCTCTTAGCGCGACAACTGTAGGCTTGTCGCGGGCATCGACTTTGGCGTAGCGCCCTGCGCCAACTGACGCGCCCGATAGGTTGCAGCAAGGGTGAGCTCAAAACGATTTTCAATCCGATCGAGGCAGTCTTCAACGGTGATTCGAGCCATGGCAAGCACCTTTATGCAGGGGTGGAAACAACTTGGGAGACGAGCTGAGTTAGGTCCCGTAGGGCGATCGCAAACTCTTGATTCATAATAACATAATCGAATTCATCCGCATGCGTTAGTTCTTCTTTTGCAGCCCTTAGGCGCTCTTCGATTACCTCAGCACTGTCCTTGCCGCGATCAATCAGCCGCTGGCGCAGGGCCTCCACGGTTGGGGGACGAATAAAAATTGAGACCACCTGCCCTCTTGGGAACTGAGCTCTTATCTGCTGGGCGCCTTGCCAGTCAATCTCTAAGAGTACGAATCCGCCTTGGCGGAGCTGGTCTTCAATCCAGGGGCGTGAGGTGCCGTAATAGTTTCCATGCACAAGCGCCCACTCAAGAAACGAGCCCTCCTCAATACGTTTCGTGAAGGCGTCTTTCTCGCAAAAAAAATAGTCCTTGCCGTGCTCTTCGCCAGGACGGGGAGGCCGGGTTGTGGTTGAGACAGAAAGCTGCAGCCGTGCGCCATGGGTCTTTAGCAAGGCGGCAATAAGGCTTGTCTTACCAGCCCCGGACGGCGCTGAAATGACAATGAGTCGTCCTTTGGGGATGGCCTTTTGCGTCATTGAATGTTCTGAACCTGTTCCTTAATCTGCTCGATCAGCAGCTTCATCTCAAGGCTGATCTCGGTGAGCTCAATTTGAATGGATTTTGCCCCAAGCGTATTGGCCTCGCGATGCAGTTCTTGGCAAAGGAAGTCGAACCGCTTTCCTTTAGGCTCGGTGCCTTGGCCTTTTAAGAGCAGCTGAAGTTTTTCAAGATGCGCCTGGAGACGGTCGAGCTCCTCGGCGATATCGGCTCGGCCGGCGGCAAGGTGCGCCTCCTGCCGAATTCTCTCTTCAATAACGCCAGAACCGGTTTCTGAAACGCCTGGCTGATCGACCATGCCCTGGAAGGCCTCTTGAACACGTTGCCGAATCTTTTCGCGCTGCTGTGCCAGGGCCTGGGGTAGGGTCTGCCTTGCAGATGCGACCAGCAACTCAAGTTGCTTGCCTCGCTGCTCAATAACCTCAGCAAGCTGCAGGCCTTCTTGGCGGCGGCTACTCACAAAGGCCTCCAGTGCGAGGTTAAAGCAGTCGCGCACCTCGGTCTCAAGCGACTCCGGGTCTGCCCCGTCGCGGGTGCTTAGACCTGGAAGACTCAAGAGGTCGGCAAGTGACATGGGCCGCCATTGGCCGGGGTAGTCTTCTTCAAGGGACTTTGAAAGCGCCATAAGTGCCCGCAGTCGTTCTTTATCAAGAAGGCTCGTCTCGGCCTGGTTGTTCGGGGCTCGCAGCAGGCTAATTCGCAGTTCGCATTTGCCCCGAGGTGACTGGCTTGCAAGCCGCTCTCGAAAAAATGGCTCAAGCCCGCGAAACTCATCGGGGATGCGAAGGCTAAGCTCAAAAAAACGGTTGTTCACCGACCGAATCTCGGCGCTAAGAATGCCGTGCTGCGTTTCGCAGCGGGCAATACCGTAGCCGGTCATACTTAAGATAGACATAACTCGGTATTCTACGTTTCTATCAGCGCGGGCTCTTTTACCTGAGCTGTCTTAGGCCCCTTTTTTTGACCAGAGAGTATTTATGAACGATTCCAAACCGCGACACGACGGACGTCAACCCCATCAACTGCGTCCTGTGCGGCTTCAGCGACGCTTCACCCGATACGCCGAGGGCTCGGTGCTGGTCTGCTTTGGTCATACCCAGGTTCTTTGTAACGCAAGCATCGAGAACAAGGTGCCGGGCTTTTTAAGGGGCTCGGGCAAGGGCTGGGTGACATCGGAGTATGGAATGCTCCCAAGGTCCACCCATACCCGCTCAGACCGCGAGGCAGCAAAAGGCAAGCAGTCTGGCCGAACCATGGAAATTCAACGTCTTATTGGGCGGTGTCTGCGGGCGGCTGTTGACCTCTCCTTATTAGGCGAGCGCACCATCACCGTGGACTGCGATGTGATTCAGGCCGACGGTGGTACCCGTACGGCAAGCGTCACCGGCGCAAGCCTTGCGGTCTTCGATGCGATAACCCGCGCTGCGGCCTCCAGTGACCTTTCCGAACCCGACCGGGCAGGCCTTCAAAAGGCTTTTAAGGAGTCGGTTGCGGCGATATCCGTTGGGCTCTACGAGGGCAGGGCGCTGCTTGATCTCAACTACGAAGAAGACTCGGACTGCGAGGCGGATATGAACCTTGCCATGCTTGCAAGCGGCGGTTTTGTAGAGCTGCAGGCCACCGCGGAGGGGCGGGCCTTTCATCGCGATGAGCTTGACCAGTGCATAGGCCTTGCCCATGACGGCATGTTGCAGCTTCAGGCGCTTCAGGCTCAGCTTATGGCCGACTCTGACCGGCTTGAGGTAAGCCTGCCCTAGGCGAGCATTCGTGCGTAGGTTGAATAAAGAACGGGGGCTCTGATGCAGGTGGTTTTGGCAAGTTCAAACCGGGGCAAGCTGCAGGAGATCAATAGCCTGCTAAGTGGCTTGAACCTCTCGCTCGCACCGCAGTCCGACTTTGGCGTAAAGCCGTGCGAGGAGCCCTTCGAAAGCTTTCTTGAAAACGCTCTGGCCAAGGCTCGGCATGCAAGCGCCTGCACGGGGCTCGCCGGCTCTTGCAGACGACTCGGGTCTCCTTGTTGATGAGCTTAAAGGCTGGGCAGGGGTTCGTTCGGCACGCCTATACGAGGACTGGCTCGATCAGCGAAGACGCAATCCCAGCCCAGATGATCAACAAACTGCGGAGGATTCCCTTGCCTTTCATGCGCGTTATCAGCAGGGGCAGATAAGCCACGATGAGGCGAATTTTTTTGCCTCATTCATCTGCTGCAAAGGCAGCGGCATGCCCTGGGCGTTAACTGCTCTAGTCCTATAAAGGCTTGTTTTGTTGCCGTTTTCGTCTTCTTGCGTTCTGCCGATGATCCCCTGCCGCTTGTTGGTCAGGGCCAGTGGTGGGGTGAGCTTTTACTTGAGCCACGGGGTAATAATGGTCATGGCTACGACCCCATTTTCTTTGACCCCAAGCTTGGGCGCACGGCCGCTGAACTTAGCCTAGAGGAAAAAAATACATGCAGTCATCGGGCGCTAGCAGCGCAAGCCTTTTGCGAGGCCTTTCAGGCCTAAGCCTTTACATTCATCTTCCTTGGTGCATTCGTAAGTGCCCGTATTGCGACTTTAATTCGCACGAGATCAAGGGGGAGGTTCCTCAGGAGGTTTACCTCGATGCCCTAACGCGTGATCTTCAGGCGAGTCTTCCGCAGGTCTGGGGGCGCACAGTGCAGACTGTTTTTATCGGGGGTGGGACACCCAACATCTTTGGGCCCCAGGCCATTGACATGCTTTTGAAAACCGTGCGTGCTCTGCTGCCGCTGTCTGCCGACTGCGAGATCACGATGGAGGCGAATCCTGGTGCCGGTCGATTTTCCCAAGAGGCAACCGACTGGCAGGGTTATCGGCAGGCCGGGGTGACACGCCTTTCTCTGGGTGTCCAGTCGTTTGATGCAGCAAGTCTTAAGGCCATTGGGCGGGTGCACGACGCGAACGACAGCCTTGAGGCGACCCAGGCGGCTGCGAAGGTCTTTGACCGACTCAACGTTGACCTCATGTACGGCCTTCCGGGGCAGTCGCTTGAGATGGCCATGCACGACCTCGAAACGGCCTTGTCCTTTGGCCTTGGGCATCTTTCCCTTTATCAGCTCACACTTGAGCCCAATACGCTGTTTGCCTCTCGCCCGCCCGCACTTCCTGTGGAAGAGGTTTTAGAGGTTATGCACGATCAGTTGCTTTCGCGTCTTGCGGTCTCCGAGCTCAATCGCTACGAGGTTTCAGCCTTTGCACGGGAGGATCAGGCCTGTCTGCACAACACCAACTACTGGCGCTTTGGTGATTACCTTGGCATTGGCGCCGGGGCTCACAGCAAACTCAGTCTGCCCGATCTCGGCGTCATCCGCCAAACCTGTACGCGTCATCCGGGCGACTACCTTAAGGCCGTTCAGGGCGCAGACGGTTCGCATCGCAGGCAGGAGCCTGTTCCCCGTGACCGGCTGGGCTTTGAGTTTATGCTGAACGCCATGCGCCTTGTGCACGGGGTCGAGGCCGATTTATTTGAGCGGGCTACGGGGCTCTCCCCGCAGCATATTGCCCCCGCCCTGTCGAAGGCTCAGGCGCGGGGCCTTCTGGACTGCCGCCAAGGGCGTTGGCTGCCGACTCGCCTCGGGCTTGATTTCTTAAACGATCTTCAGATCCTCTTTCTGCCCTAATAAGGTGCGCATGTTATAAACTGGTGCATAAATGCATTAAAAAAGTGCATTTATGCATCGCCCATTTTGTAATCTATTGATAAATAACATTTTTATAGATCGGCACGAAACCTGCAGTAGAGGGGATGTTCAGGCATTTTTGAAGTGAAAGGTATTGCGTTTTTACTAATTTTTAGAAAAGGAGCCTCATTCAATGGCGAGTGCAAAAGAAGTAATCAAGTTAATTGCCGATAACGAAGTTAAGTTTGTCGATTTTCGTTTCACCGATACCCGCGGCAAGGAGCAGCATGTCTCTGTTCCCGCCTCCATGGTGGACGACGACAAGTTTGAGTCTGGCCACGCCTTCGACGGCTCCTCCATTGCGGGTTGGAAAGGTATCGAAGCCTCAGACATGCTGCTGATGCCCGATCCCGATACCGCGGTGCTCGACCCCTTCCGCGAAGAGGTGACTCTGAATATTACCTGCGACGTCGTCGAGCCTTCTGATGGCAAGGGCTACGAGCTCGATCCACGCTCCCTATCAAAGCGCGCAGAAGCCTTTCTGAAAGCCTCTGGTGTGGGCGACACAGCCTTCTTTGGACCGGAGCCCGAATTCTTTATTTTTGATGGCGTTACCTGGACCTGCGACATGTCGGGTTCAAGCGTTAAGGTCAAAACCGAAGAGGCAAGCTGGTCAACCGGTATCGACTACGAGGGCGGTAACCTTGGGCATCGTCCCGCAGTCAAGGGAGGCTACTTTCCTGTGCCCCCTGTTGACTCTCTCCAAGATATTCGTTCCGAGATGTGCCTTATTCTTGAACAGATGGGGGTGCCGGTTGAGGTGCATCACCACGAGGTTGCCGGAGCGGGTCAGTGCGAAATTGGAACCAAGTTCAGCACGCTGACCCAAAGGGCCGACTGGAACCAGATTCTTAAGTATGTGGTGATGAACGTAGCGGCGAGCTATGGTAAGACCGCAACCTTTATGCCTAAGCCTATTGTTGGTGATAACGGCTCGGGTATGCACTGCCACCAGTCGGTCTGGAAAGATGGCCAAAACCTGTTTGCTGGGAACGGCTATGCGGGCCTTTCCGATTTCGCGCTTTACTACATTGGTGGAATTATTAAGCACGCTCGCGCGCTTAATGCCATTACGAATCCGGGTACCAACAGCTACAAGCGGCTGGTGCCTGGCTTTGAGGCCCCTGTGAAGCTGGCCTACTCAGCGCGTAACCGTTCGGCCTCCATTCGTATCCCTTATGTCAGCAACCCTAAGGGCCGCCGAATCGAGGTGCGCTTCCCCGATCCCACAGCCAACCCTTACCTAGCCTTCTCAGCCATGCTTATGGCTGGCCTCGACGGCGTTATGAACAAGATTCATCCGGGAGAGCCTGCTAACAAGAACCTCTACGACCTACCGCCTGAAGAAGAGAAGGCCATTCCCACGGTTTGCTCGTCCTTGGATCAGGCGCTTGATGAGCTCGATAAAGACCGCGAATTCCTTACGCGCGGTGGCGTCTTCTCCGACTCCATGATTGATGCATTCATCAACCTCAAAATGGAAGAAGTCACGCGGTTCCGAATGACGACCCATCCTGTTGAGTTCGATATGTACTACTCGCTGTAATGCAGGCGAGGGGAACGGGTGTGCGAACAGAGCCTGTAAGCCGCCCGAACCCCTTCGACCTGCTTGCCACAGCTGTCGTGCTTCTCGATGGCTGTGGGAAAGTCGCCTTCATGAATGGCGCAGCCGAGAATCTTCTGGGCGTCTCAGCGGTGCAGTTCGAGGGTCAGTCCTTAGCCTTATTGGCGGGCGATAGTCAGGCCATTGAGGGCCTTCTTCAAGAGTGTCAACAGCGCCTCTTCTCGGTGAAGCGTCAACAGCTGAACTTTAACCTTGCGGGTCGTGCCCCCACTGCTCTTGACATCACTGTGTCGGTTCTTGAAGAGCCCGGCTTACTGGCCAGTGTTGAGCTTCGCGAAATTGACGCCTACCAGCGCATTGATCGTGAGGAGCGTCAGGCGGCCCTGATGCAGCTGAACCAGTCACTTCTTCGCAATCTAGGCCATGAAATTAAGAACCCGCTTGGTGGCATTCGCGGCGCTGCGCAGCTGCTTGAGACCGAGCTTCCAACGCGTTCCTTGCGTGAGTACACCCAGGTTATTGTTAAAGAGTCCGATCGGCTTTTATCTCTTGTCGACCAGATGCTTGCACCCGTTCGTCGCAGCATGTCGCGAGAGGCTGTGAACATTCATGAAGTACTTGAACGGGTTCGCAGGCTGGTGCTTTCGGAGTTTCCCACGGGCTTAACCATTGTTCGCGACTACGACACAAGTCTTCCTGAAATTCTAGGTGATCTCGAGCAGCTCATTCAGTTGGTGCTCAATGTGGTTCGTAATGCAGCCCAGGCCATGGATGGTCAGGGCCGTATTTGGCTCAAGACCCGCGCAACGCGTCAGGTCACGCTGCATCGTCAACGCTATGGCCTGGCACTTTCAATGTCTATTCGTGACAACGGCCCGGGTATTCCTAAGTCTTTGCGCGACGAAATTTTCTACCCCTTGGTCTCGGGTAATCCCAAGGGCCATGGTCTGGGTCTCACCATTGCCCAGACCATCGTGCATCAGCATGGAGGCGTTATCGATTGCCGATCCGAGTCACAGCCTGCTTCTCTAAGTGGGGTTGGAGGCTCAGCTCTTCCGAAGGCGCATGACATCGGCACCGAGTTCACCATTGTTCTACCTATCGGTGAGCCCATCAAGCCGGTCCTCTCCAAGGAGACGTTTTAATGAAGCCAGTATGGATTGTGGATGACGATGCCTCCATTCGATGGGTTCTTGAAAAAGCCCTCCAACGAGCCCAGTTGCCTTGCCGTCTTTTTGAGACCAGCCAGCAGGTTATGCGTGCTCTTCAAGAGGAGACGCCCCAGGTTTTAGTCTCCGATATTCGTATGCCCGGCGAGTCTGGTCTTGCTTTACTTGAACAGATTAAGGCACGACTTCCTGGGCTTCCGGTCATTATCATGACCGGCTTTTCCGATCTCGATAGCGCGGTCTCGGCCTTTCAAGGGGGTGCCTTTGAGTACCTTCCCAAGCCCTTTGATGTTGAGGAGGCCACCGCCCTTATTCGCCGGGCCTGCTCGGAGTCACAGGGGCAGGAAAGCCCCACGGCAATAAGCTATCTCAACCCGAGTCTCGATATGCTTGGTCATGCACCCGCCATGCAAGAGGTCTTTCGAGCTATTGGTCGGCTTTCGCAGTCTGCTGCGACCACGCTTATTACGGGCGAATCTGGAACTGGTAAAGAGCTTGTTGCAGGTGCCTTGCATCGTCACAGCCCCCGTGCCCAGATGTCTTTTGTTGCATTAAACACAGCCGCTATTCCTCACGACCTTCTTGAGTCCGAGCTCTTTGGCCATGAGCGCGGGGCATTTACAGGCGCGCAGTCGCTGCGTCGTGGTCGGTTCGAGCAGGCCGAGGGAGGAACACTTTTTCTGGACGAAATTGGCGATATGTCGCTCGATCTACAGACACGACTTCTTCGTGTCTTATCGGATGGTCATTACTATCGTGTTGGCGGGCATCAGCCGCTTAAGGCCAACGTTCGCGTTATTGCTGCGACTCACCAGAACCTTGAGAAGCGCGTTCGCGATGGTCAGTTTCGAGAAGACCTTTTTCATCGGCTCAATGTCATTCGACTGCGTCTTCCCCCTTTGCGGGAACGCCGAGAAGATGTCGCAGACCTTGCAATGCACTTCCTTGCAAAGTCTGCCAAGACGCTTGGCGTGGAGTCGAAGGTCTTAGCGCCCTCAGCCCTTGAGGCCATGATGTCTTATGCCTTTCCAGGCAATGTACGAGAGCTTGAGAACCTGTGTCATCGGCTCACTGTTATGGCGCCAAGCCATCGTGTTGAGTTCAACGATCTCCCCCCTGAGTTGCTTGAGCCTTACGCCCCCGGGAGCCTCAGGCCCCGACCTTATTTCAGGCAAGGCCCAACCATGGGCCTGGGTCGCCCGAGACGCCTGGGCCCCTTGGTGAGACATTGCCGTCTGAGTCCGGTCGCCACGGGCCGGCGCTTGATTGGCGTGGACTGCTTAAGCAAGAGCTTGAAAAGTCGCTGCGTCAGGCCAGTCGCTCGGGGGTCTTGACGGTGGACCCCTCGGCCAGTTTTCAGCACTGGTCCAGGGAGTTTGAAACGCTGGTGTACGGAACAGCCCTAGAAGTAACTAGGGGTCGTCGTATAGAGGCAGCCCAGATCCTTGGCGTGGGGCGAAACACCATTACACGGAAAATAGCGGAACTTGGCCTAGAGTCTTAACGGGGTTCGTTTGTGCGTGAGGCGCGGTGGGCAACGTAGCTTGCTGGTTTTGATTCCGGTGGGCGCGCGAGCATGTAGGTCATCGCGCTTGCGAGCGCTGAAAACCCCCAGAAAACCATAAAGCCAAGCCCATAAGCCTCGCGACGATCCAGTTCAAGTTCAACACCAAAGAGCACCAGTTCGTTTGGGTCGACTGAAGAGAAAAACAGACCCGTTAAAGCGGCTGACGCAAGAAAAGAAGGCCAGGCAATGCTCATTGCAGCCTTGGCAAAGTAAGGTGTTGATCGGTGGTCACGCACGCCATCTTGGTTTATTTCGGCCATGAAAGTCTCCTGGATCTATTTGGCCCGACTGGTGGGCTCTACGGGCTTGCTAACTTCAAGCCTTGTACGAACTCTCCAGTCTCTCTCTGGGGGATAGATTGCGGCATGCCAGTAGGCGGCTGCAAGAGGCTCGGTCTGAATACGGTAGATCTGGCTGTCTTCTGCGACTCGGCGGAGAACCAGGTTGCGGTCGAGCTGCGCCATGGTGGGATGTGACAGCTCAAGAACTAAAAACGCCGGAGATGCGGTAGGGACACCAGTGCCCGCATCGGCACCCTGGGGTTCTGGGGCCTGCAGCTCGATGGTTAGAACGGGTGTCTTCAGTGCATTGAAGGCGTAACCAAGCCCTGCACTAACACCCAGTTCAAGGGCCCGTTGGTCTTTCTCAAGCCTCTGGTTAATGCCTCTGCCATGCTTAGTGTAGTCGTCTGCCACAAGGCTGTCGCGGGTGGTTACAGCAATGTAAATTGTGACCATACATGCCACGATGACGCTTGAAAGCATAAACAGAATAATCCAGGGCCAGCGGTGCTGCCACCATGGACCTGAAGTGTTGTTCATGATGCGGTTAGCGTGGGACAAAGAAGGCTGCCTTTTCGTTTATGACCAAACTAGGATCGTCCTCTGAGCGCACTTGCAACAGAATTTTATGCGAGCCCTTGTTAAGGGATTCGGCAATTGAAATAGGAATACGTAGGTCGATAATGGCAGTTGCGTTGGCCGATGGATCGACTGTAATTCTTGTCTTTCCGTAGCTTTCAAGTTCTGGCAGGCCGCTGCCTTCAATAACCAACCGCTTCGCTTCGTGGCTCTTGTTGGTAATTTGAAGCCGGTAGACATTCTCAATGAACTGACCCTCAACTTCGCGTGCCAGAGCTCCCCGGTCGCGAATAACATTCACGGTTAATGGGCTTCGATTTAAAAGTGATGCAAAGACCACAGCCGAGATAACAAGAAGAAGCACGGTGTAAATAACAACGCGTGGTCGCAAGAAGCGCCGCCGAATGTCTGCCTCTGGAACAACGCCGTCCAGGGCGTTCAGTGTGGTGTAGCGAATCAGGCCTCGGGGGTAGTGCATACGATCCATAATCTGGTTGCAGGCATCGGCACAAAGCCCGCATCCAATGCACTCGTACTGCAGACCGTCTCGAATGTCGATGCCTGTTGGGCAGACCTCAACACAGACACCGCAGTCGATGCAGTCCCCTTTCCCAGAGGCTGACTGATCCTCGGCCTTGGAGCGCTTGCCGCGGGGTTCTCCACGGGTCTCGTCATAGCTAACAGTAAGCGTGTCCGGGTCGAACATGGCACTCTGAAAACGTGCGTAGGGACACATGTACTTGCAAACCTGCTCACGCATGAAGCCCGCCTGAAGCAGTGTAAAAAACGAATAAAAGAGCATCCAGAACCATTGCCAGAAGCCTAGGCTTGCAGTCAATACCCCCTGACCCAGTTCATGAATGGGCGTGAAATAGCCTGCGAAGGTAAAGCCCGTCCACAGTGCCACGAGGGCCCAGACGAAGAGCTTCAGTCCCCGCCTTGGCAGGCGTGCAAGCAAGGAAAGCTCTTTGTCACGTCGCATGCGTACATGACGATCGCCTTCAATCCATCGCTCGATCTGCATAAAGATCTCGGTGTAGACCGTCTGCGGGCAGGCATAGCCACAGAAAAGTCGACCCGCAATGGCTGTAAACAGGAACAGGCCAAAGGCAGACAGGAGCAGAAGCGCTGTTAGGTAGATAAAGTCTTGCGGAACCAGCAGAAGGTCGAGGATGTAGAAGCGCCGTGCTTCCAAGTCGAACAAGACAGCCTGCCGATCGTTCCAGGACAGCCAGGGTGTTAGGTAGTAGGCCGCCTGCGTGATGAATACAAAGAACCAGCGCCAGTTGTTGAACCAGCCCTTCGTAGCCTTGGCATAGATCTTTTTGCCCGGGGCATACAGAAGAACGGTCTGTTCAACAACGGCAGGCGTGGTGGACTCGGGCATTGGCTTTAAAAGGAGCGTTGCTTGGAAGGTGGCTGTTGCGAGGCAAGACCTTCGCAACGGAACTTAAACGACTGACTACTGATGACTGACGACTGGCTACTGATGACTGGCTACTGACTGCTGGCAACTGCCTAGGGCTTTGCAGTCAGGCTGTAAACATAGGCCGAAACAATGTGCGATTTCTCTTCGCCAAGAATATCTTTCCAGGCGGGCATGACGCCATGACGACCGTTGTTAATGGTTTCAACAATGGCCTGGGCTGTACCGCCATAGACCCAGATTTTATCGTTCAGGCGCGGAGCGCCCATGGCTGAAACGCCCTCGCCATTCGCACCGTGGCAGGCGGCGCATGTTGCAAACTTTGTGGAGCCTAGGCTTGCCTTATTGGAATCGTGGGCACTGCCTGAAAGACTTAGAACGTAGTGGGCGACATTCTCGACATCGGCGGGTGAGCCAACTGCAGCAGCCATTGCAGGCATGATGCCCTGCCGACCTTCAAGCACGGATACTTTAATAGCGTCTCCCGACGCCCCCCAGGACCAGTCGTTATCGGCAAGGTTCGGGAAGCCCTTTGCGCCTCGCGCATCGGTGCCGTGGCATTGGGCGCAGTTGTTCACAAAAAGACGCTGTCCAATACCTAGGGCCTCGGGGTGTTGGGCGGTCTCTTCAACCGACATAGCGGCAAACCTGGCATAAATGGGGCCATAACGTTCATCGGCCTTTGTCATTTCCTTTTCGTACTGGCCCGTCGAACTCCACCCAAGGCTGCCCTGGTTGTTACCAAGTCCAGGAAAGAGTGCAAGGTAAAGTAAGCTAAAACCGATGGTTAGGTAAAAAAGAATCATCCACCAACGGGGAAGTGGGTTGTCGAACTCGGCAAGGTCTTCATCCCAGGTGTGGCCGGTTGTTTGCACAGCGCCTGGGTTGATCTTCTTGCGCGACAAAAAGTATAAGAAGACACCGCAGGCAAGAATGCTCACCAGAACGCCTACGATGACGAAGAGATTCCAAAACTCGGTCGTAAAGTCAGCCATGATGTTTCATCCTGTGTTCGAACAATCTTTGCCGGAGCTTAACGGCCCTCAGATGGTCTAGAGGCCTCTGTCTGCTTGGTCTCAGTGGCGGGAGGCTCGTCAAGAAGAGGAATGCGTGAGGCGTCCTCCATGTTTTTCTTCTGCCCGCGGCTAAAGACCAAGGCCACGACTCCAAGAAAGACCAGAAGGCTTACAAGCGTGAAGATGGAGTGGAAGGTGATCATGAGCGCTTCTCCTTAATGGCAAGGCCAAGCGATTGCAAGTAGGCAATCATGGCCTCAAGCTCGGTCTTTCCCTTAAGTTCTTCAACCGCATTCGCAATGTCTTCATCGCTGTAGGGAACGCCCACGATGCGAAGTGTTGCCATCTTGGCCTGAACATGTTCTCCATCGACAATACCAGTGACAAGCCAGGGATAGGCGGGCATGTTGGACTCTGGGACAACATCGCGCGGGTTGATGAGGTGCACGCGATGCCACTCATCAGAGTAGCGGCCGCCCACTCGAGCAAGATCGGGCCCTGTGCGCTTGGAGCCCCATAAAAAGGGGCGCTCGTACACCGACTCGCCGGCAACCGAGTAGTGGCCGTAGCGTTCGGTCTCTGCGCGAAAGGGACGAATCATTTGAGAGTGGCAGCCCACGCAGCCTTCACGCACATAAACCTGCCTTCCGGCAAGCTGCAGGGCGGTATAGGGCTTAAGCCCAGTGACGGGCTCTGTGGTGGACTTCTGGAAAAACAGTGGAACGATTTCAACGAGCCCACCAATGGCCACAACAATAAGTACAAGCACAATGAGAAGGCCGGGGGACTTTTCAACAATATCGTGTTTCATGGTGTCTATCTCCCTTTGCTTAACCGTGCGCCACTGCGGGAATCCGAGCATTCACGGGCTGGGGTTGGCGCAAGGTCATTGCAACGTTCCAGGCCATGATGATCATTCCGCTTAAATAGAGCAGGCCACCGCCGAGTCGAATAACGTAATAGGGGAAGCTGGCCTTCACGCTCTCAACAAAGCTATAGGTAAGCGACCCATCATCGTTAATGGCCCGCCACATAAGCCCCTGCATAACTCCCGAGATCCACATGGCGGCGATATAAAGAACAATACCAATGGTGGCTATCCAGAAGTGAAGCTCAATGGCCTTCACGCTGTGCATCTGGGTCTTGCCAGCCATACGTGGAATCAGGTAGTACATGGCTCCCATGGTAATAAAGCCCACCCACCCCAAGGAACCCGAATGCACATGGCCAATGGTCCAGTCGGTGTAGTGGCTTAATGCATTGACGGTCTTAATAGACATCATGGGACCTTCGAAGGTCGACATGCCATAAAACGAGACCGCGACAATTAAGAACTTCAGAATGGGGTCGTTGCGCAGTTTGTGCCATGCACCCGACAAGGTCATGATGCCGTTGATCATGCCGCCCCAGCTCGGTGCCAGAAGAATAAGCGAGAAGACCATTCCAATGGACTGAGTCCAGTCGGGCAGGGCCGTGTAGTGCAGATGGTGAGGGCCTGCCCACATGTAAGTAAATATCAAGGCCCAGAAATGAACAATGGATAAGCGGTAGGAGTAGACCGGTCGCTCGGCCTGTTTAGGAATGAAGTAGTACATCATTCCAAGAAAGCCAGCCGTTAAGAAAAAGCCAACGGCATTGTGGCCGTACCACCACTGCACCATGGCGTCTTGAACACCTGCGAAGACACCCACGGAATCCCACATACCCACGGGAATGGCTGCGCTACGAACGATGTGCAAGAGGGCAACGGTAAGAATGAAGGCACCGTAGAACCAGTTGGCCACATAAATGTGCTCGACTCGCCGGCGCATGAGGGTTCCAAAAAAGACAATGGCATAGGCAATCCAGACCACGGCAAGCAATAGGTCGATGGGCCATTCCAGCTCGCCATACTCGTGTGTGCTGGTGATACCTAAGGGCAGGGTAATTGCGGCAAGCACAATGACAGCCTGGTAGCCCCAGAAGGTGAACAAGGCCAGCCCGTCTGAAAAGAGCCGGGTATGGCAGGTGCGCTGAACGACGTAGTAGGACGTGGCAAGTAAGGCAGAACCACCAAAGGCAAAAATAACCGCATTGGTGTGAAGGGGTCGCAGCCTGCCATAGGAGAGCCAGGGAATTCCCTCGGCAAGGGTTGGAAAGGCAAGTTGTGCGGCAATCCAAACGCCAACCAACATACCGACAAGCCCCCAGACAATAGTGGCAATGGCAAAAAGTCGAACAACATCGTAGTTGTATTCCTCGGCGATGGCCCTGCTTGCATAGTGCGCGGCATCGGCCTTACTTGGGGTAAGGACAGCAGACATGGTGTTATCACTCCACAGAGAGTTTTATATTTCTGATGTATGCATTTTCCCACATATATACTCCGACCCTCGTCAATTAGTCGAATGGCCGAGTCTTTTACTGAGGTTTACCTGAGTCTGTGTCGGGGGGTGATTTCGCTGCTATTTCGCCCTGGTCGTCATCAAGCAAGATGCGTTGGGCGGGTGAGTCAAGGTCGTCAAACTGGCCATTGTTGGACATTCGGAAGTAAATCCAGACCACAAGTCCCACCACCACAAGGCTTATGCCAACCAGGATAGGGAAGACTTCCATTGCGGCCTATCGTAACAGCCGGGCGGCGTTGGCCATGACAAAGAGTGAGGAGCTCGCCATGCCAATGGCGGCCCAGGCAGGCCCAATAATGCCAAGGGCGGCCAGGGGGATGGCGGTGAGGTTGTAGCCAATGGCCCAGGCGATGTTCTGGTTAAGAATGATTTTTGTGCGTTGGGTCATTGCAATAAAGTCTGCAATCCCAAGCAGACCAGGGCGCAGCAGGTAGACATCGGCTCGTTGCTTTGCCAAAGGCGCGCTTGAGCTAACCGCAATAGATAAGTCGGCCTGCGCCAGAACAGGCGCATCGTTAATACCATCGCCAACCATGCCCACAGTAAGGCCAGTCCTTTGCAATTGGCGAAGCCAGTCGAGCTTCGCCTCGGGGCGGAGTTCTCCAATGGCTTGAGAAGAAGCAATTCCAAGCGTCTTGGCCAAGGTGCTCACGCGCTCGTTGCGATCTCCACTAAGAACCCGAAGGTCGAGCCCAAGTTCTGTAAGTGCTGCCAGCGTGGCCTGGGCATCAGGCCTGAGCTGGTCGTTAAGCCAGAAGCCCGCAAGAAGCTCGCCCTCAATGCCAAGATAGAGACTCGCAGCCTCACCATGCTCAGACCCTTGGGCAATTGCCGAAACCGGGCGAGAGACCTGAACAAAACTCGCTGACCCGAGCCTTATTTGCTTGCCACTGGCCATCTGGCCTTGCATCCCCAGACCCGGTTTCTGCTCAATGGCTTGGAGCCCAGGGGGGCCTGACCGGTCTTTGCCAGGGTCAGTGCCTCCGAGCCTGGAGCCTGAGGCACGAAAGAGCGCGATGGCAAGTGGGTGATGGCTGTTCTCGGTTAGCTGGGCGACCAACCTCCAGATCTCAGCGTCTGTGTAGGCTTTGTTTCCCATTTGCTTCATAACAACCGAGGACGACTCGGGCTCGGTAAGGGTCCCAGTCTTGTCAAAGGCCAGAGTCTTAAGGGCCCAGCCCTTGGCTAGACTGTCTGGGGACGATACGGCCACACCTTTTTCCAGCAGCCTTGCAAGGCTTGCGGCATAGGCGGCTGGGCCTGCAACCGAAAGGGCGCAGGGGCAGGAGACCACCAAAATAGCAATAAGCCGAGGAAGCCATTGGTCCAAAGGCTCTTGGAAGACGACAGCCCAGGCGATTGAGGCACTGGCAATGCTCAGAATACCGAGCGTGAATTTCGTTGCGATACGGTCGGCCCAGTGGCTCCACTGGGGCCTTTCGGCGGCGGCGGCCTCGGCAAGCTGGCTTAGGCGCGCAAGTGAGCCTTGTGCGCCAGAGCCCTGCACACGCCCCTGGAGTTCAGGGCCCAGATTGATGGCGCCTTCTGGGCAGAAGTCACCGGAGTGTTTGCGAACCGGGTGCGGTTCGCCGGTCAGGGAAGAGATATCGAGCTCGGTTGTGGCGCGCAGCAGTTCAATATCGGCTGGAAGACAAGCACCGGAAGGCACACGAATGAGATCACCGTCTTTGAGTTTCCATGGAGGGCAGTCCCCGGGGTCGGGCTCGAGTCGATGGGCAAGCACGGGCGGCTCAAGCGAGAGCTCTTCGCGTCGGCGCATGGTGCGACGACGAATCACCGATTCAATGCGTCGGGCCCCAAGCACCAAGAAAAGAAACATGGTGACCGATTCGAAGTAAACGGCAGAGGCCTGAGCCCAGAGGCCATAGAGGCTTCCCAAGAAGGCTAGGAGCAGACCAAGGCTGATGGGAACATCCATGTTCAGGCGGCCTTGACGCACTGCCATGAAGGCGCTCTGAAAGAAGCCTGACCCACTGTAGAGAAGCACAGGAAGGCAGAGTGCCAGAGAGGCAAGCCTTAGGGTCAGTAGGGCATCGGCTTCAATCTGGTTGCCATGAAGGTACTCGGGCAGGGCAAGCATCATCACCTGCGCCCAGCCCAGTCCAGCAATGAAGAGCCGGCGATTCTCAAGTTTTTCTTGGCGTCTGCGCTGCTCTTCAAGTTGGCTCGCGCCCAAGGGCACAGCCGCATAGCCAAGCTTCAGTAGGCTCTGGCTCAGCGCATTGAGGCCTGTTAGCTTCGGATTCCATCGCAGTCGAAGTCGCGCTGTGGATGCGTTGGCGCGTGCATGAACCACACCTGGGGTCTGCGAGAGCACGCTTTCAATAAGCCAGGCGCAGGCGCCACAGCGTAGGCCCTCAATGGCTAGCGTTGTCTCGCTCTGATCTGTGTCTTGGTTGGCCGGGGCGTGGCCGGGTATTTGGATACGGGATGTCACGGTTTGAATGTGGCGGCCCGTCCAGGCCGGGTCTTCAAGAAGGTCTGCCCATGCCGAGAGGCGTTCAAGCTGCTTTGGGTCAAGGCCAGTAGAGGTTCGTTGCGCGTAATAACTCTCTCCACCTGAGGCAACAATGGCCTGCGCAACCGCCTGGCAGCCTGCGCAGCACATGGGCCGATCTTCGCCAAGCACACAAGCTGACCACAGGCCTTTCGCAGGAACAGGCTCGTTGCAGTGGTAGCAGCGCTGGCTGAGGGTCATCGATGTCTCACGGCTTTATGGGGTGATACAGAACAGATCAAGCCAGCCGGGTGGTGCAAGACCTAAAGACCTTGCAAGCCCCCACAGCGAAAAGCTAACAACAAGAAGTCCTGCCACCTGACGAATACGGTCGGAACGGGGTCCCGACAAGACCATGCCCGACGCCCAGGAGGCTACAAAGAGCGAGGGTATGGTTCCAAGACCAAAGGCAAGCATCCAGCCAAGCCCCGTCCATGCACTTCCTGTAACAGCGGCTGTCAGCACCATGCTGTAGACAAGTCCGCAGGGTAGCCACCCCCAGAGGGCTCCCACCCGGGCCGCCCGGGCAATGCGACCTGCGATGGCCGCCGAGGAGGCCTGGCCTTCTGTCTGGCTTGCGCCCGAGGGCGTTAGGCTTGCTACAGCAAAGGGTTGAATAAATTTCCATACTCGACCGAGCTGCGACTCGAGCTGGGTAATAAGACGACTGACCCGAAGAAGATGCAGGCCAAGCGCAAGCAGCATAAGGTTGGCAAGAACCATGGCGGCATGTCGGGCTGTGTCAAGCGCAGTGAAGGCAAGAAAGGCGCCACCTACTGCCCCAGAAATCGCCCCCATCAGGCTGTAGCTGCCTACGCGCCCGAGCTGCCAGGCAAGTAACTCGGTCCAACGTGCAAGGGGGCTTAACAGACCCGGGGCCGAACGACTGCGATGACCAGCCGCTGCGGCCAGACCACCACACATCATGAGGCAGTGCCCCGAGGACCAAAGGCCAAGAAGAAAGGCGGGTAAGGGAAGGCTGATATCCATCGCCGATGCCCTTTCGGATGAAGTCTTAGAGTTTAAAACTGGCCAGGGCAGGGGCGTGGTCGGAGGGCTTCTCCCAGCCCCTTGGGGTGCGATCAATGCCGACCTGCTCGCAGTGTTTCATAAGCGCATCGCTGGCAAGCAGATGATCGATTCGCATGCCTTGGTTACGACGAAAGCCACCCTGACGGTAATCCCACCAGGAGAAGGCCTGATTCTCTGCGCCGCTCTGGGCCCGAAAGCTGTCGGTAAAACCCAGGCTTAGAAGGTCTTGGAATCTCTGGCGCTCGGGCTTTGAGCAGAGAATCTTGTCTTGCCAGGCCATGGGGTCATGCACATCAATGTCATCAGGCGCGATATTGAAGTCGCCAACCACGCAGCAAAGCGGGTGGCTTGCCTGCTCTTCTTTAAGCCTGAGGCGCAATGCATCAAGCCACTGAAGTTTGTAGCCGTATTTTTCGCTACCAACCTCCGAGCCGTTGGGCACGTAAAGGTTTATGAAGCGAATCCGGGTATCACCCTGCAAGGTTATAAGGCTTGCCGCGATGAACCGCTTCTGGTCGCCGGGCAGCCGTGGTTCATCACAGCTCCATTCGTCGATGGCCCGAAAAATGGATGCCTTGGCAAGTATGGCCACGCCGTTATAGGTTGGCTGGCCCGAGAAGACACAGTGGTACCCAAGCGCCTGAATCTCGGCAATGGGGAATTTGTCGTCGGTGAGCTTGGTCTCTTGCAGGCCAAGGACATCGGGTTGCTCAAGCGCAAGCCACTGACCAAGGTGCTCAAGCCTTACCCTTAGGGAATTCACATTCCAGCTGGCAAGCTTTAACAAGTCTTAGACCTTGCTCGGTTCTATGCCGCTTCAAGCAAGCCAGAGTGCCGAAGCAGAGCCTCTGGGCTTGGCTCACGTCCCCGAAAGGCCTTAAATGACTCAATGGCTGGGCGCGATCCACCCTTAGAGAGAATCTCTTTCCAGAAACGTTGCCCCACCGCCGCGTAGTTTTGAGGGTCTTCCTCAAAGGCCGAGTAAGCATCGGCCGACAGAACTTCGGCCCACTTGTAGCTGTAGTAGCCTGCTGCGTAGCCACCTGCAAAAATGTGGCTGAAGCTTTGTGGAAAACGTTGAAAGCTCGGCGGGTGAAGAACAGCTACCTGCGAGCGAACCTCGTTAAGCGTTGCCATGATTCTCTGGGATGCCTTCTGCAGGTCGGGCTCAACAATCTCGTGATGAATACGCAGGTCAAAAAGCGCGAACTCAATCTGGCGAAGCATGAAGAGTCCACTCTGAAAGTTTTTGGCCCGCATCATTTTTTGATAGAGATCTTCGGGAAGAGGCTCACCGGTCTCAACATGATGGGTCATGGCCTGAAGCTTTTCCCATTCCCAGCAGAAGTTCTCCATGAACTGGCTAGGAAGTTCGACGGCATCCCATTCCACCCCATTAATTCCCGAGACCTCCAGCTCGTCAACCTCGGTAAGCAGATGGTGCAGCCCATGGCCGAACTCGTGGAACAAGGTGGTGACATCGTCGTGCGAGATGGTGCTTGGACGATGCTCGCTGGGGGGCATGAAATTGCAGGTCAGCATAGCCACAGGCTTTTGAAGCTGCGAGGCAAGTCTGCGCCGGCCACGGCTGTCGTCCATCCAGGCGCCGCCTCGTTTGGTGGGCCGTGTGTAGAGATCAAGAAACAGGTAGCCAACAGTTTCTGCCCCACGCCGAACGCTGTAGAGGCGGACATCGGGATGCCAAGGGCATTGGGCAAGATCGGCCTGAGCTCTTGAGGTCATTGCCAGTGGGTTGAAAATCGGCCTTACTTGTCTCGCGAAGCTCAACTCCAAAGAGCTCTTGCACCAATTCAAATAGGCCTGCCAAGACATGTTGCACCTGGAAGTATTGGCGAACCTCGTCTTCTGAAAAGCTGAACTTTTGTTGGCGCAGCTTCTCGCCTACATAGCTTACGTCCCACGACTCCAGGCTCTTAAGTGCAAGCTGTGTCTTTGCAAAGGCTTTGAGTTCAGCGACATCCTGTTCTGCAGAGGGCCGGGCCTTTTTTGCTAGATCAAGCAAAAACTCCATCACCTGCTTAGGTGACTGGGCCATCTTTGAGGTCAGTGAAAGCTCGGCAGCCGATGCAAAGCCCAGTGCCTTGGCCTGTTGTTGTCGAAGATGAAGAATTTCTGCCATCAGCAGGCTGTTGTCATGATCGGGGCCTTCTTCGGCAAGTTCCGATGCACGGCGAGCATTCTTCGAGTACATCTCTTCGCGAAGCTGTCTGTCGTCGGCAAACTGCAAAACCGGAATGAGACTAGGCTGCTGAAGGCCAAAGACTGCCAGCGCATCGAGCTTTTCAGCCTTCGCCTTCTCTTTGGCAGCCTGGGCAACAGCCTCGGGCAGCCCGAGGAGTTGATTGGCGTGGCTCACCAACACCTTGGATGCATTGGTGCTGTCGAGCAGATTCTCGGAAAACTGCTGCGATAAAGCGGCTAGCCTGGCCGACCTTTCAGTAAAGGCCGTTTGAGCGTCAGAGTCGAGCTCCACGCCCCCGAGCCGAAAGTCACGAAGGCTGTTCGTTAGGGCCCGCTGGCGAGACTCGGAAAGCTGACCACTGGCAGGATCAAGCTTAATGGCAGAGGTCTTTTCAAAAAGAGCCTTATCTTGCGCAAGTCGCGACCAGAACCGAGAGACTTTCTCAAGGTTGCTGTTGGTCAGTTCACGCCATTGCGGACTGTCCATCACCGCACCCATGTGGTGAATCGCAGACCACAGACGCCCAAGGCGCTCTGTTGCGCTTGTTAAGGGCTCAATAACGGTCTCCCACTGGGCGGGCTCGCTGCTACTGGAGATCGCGGTGAGCTGCTCCTCGGCCTTGTTCAGAAGGTCGTTGAGGGGCTGTTGGACGTCCTCAGGCTTCAGTAGCCCGTAACAAGGTATTTCGTTTTCAAGGAATTGCTCGATAGAGGGGGTCATAAGAGTGTCTTGATGCCGTTTAGGTTGACGAAGGGGCGAGGGATTCCGCCGCATCCAGAGTATTTTGCAAAAGCATGGCAATGGTCATGGGACCAACCCCGCCAGGCACGGGGGTAATGGCCTTCGCCACTCTGGCGACGCGATCAAAGTCGACATCGCCCACCAGTTGCCCCGATTCAAGCCGGTTGATACCCACATCAATTACAACGGCCCCGGGCTTGACCATCTCGGCAGAAATAAGTCCAGGCCGTCCAACGGCCGCAACCAAAATGTCAGCGCGCCGTGTCTTTTCTTCGAGGTTTTGGGTTTTGCTGTTGCACAGGGTGACGGTTGCCCCGGCCTGCAGTAGCATCATGGCAAGCGGCTTACCTACAATGTTGCTTGCACCCACAACCACTGCCTCGGCTCCGCGCAAGGCGGTGTTGTGGTGTTCAAGCATCACCATTACGCCCAGAGGGGTGCAGGGCTTAAGGCAGGGCTGGCCCGTGAAAAGAGCACCTGCATTAACTGGATGAAACCCATCCACATCTTTGCCGGGCGCAATGGCCTGAATGATTGTTTTCTCTGCAATGTGCTTGGGCAGGGGCAGCTGTACCAGAATGCCGTCGACAGTCCGATCCTTATTCAGGCGGCTCAATTTGCTCAAGCAGGGTCTCACTTGAACACGATGCATCAAGCCTTATAAGCTGCGAGGCAATACCAGCCTTTTCGCAGGCCGCAACCTTGTGACGAACATAGACCTCGGAGGCGGGGTTGTTTCCTACCAGAACAACCGTGAGCCCTGGTGCACGCCCATGCAGGCTTAAAAAATGCGCGGCACGCGAGCCGACCTGTTGGCGTAGGGTTTCGGCAAGACTCTTTCCGTCAATTAACTGGGCAGGCATGGAAAGATCCTAGCATGGTGCTAAAGTCAGCTAGACAATGCGTCAGAGTTTCTTTATAGTTCGCGGTTTGCCATGTTGTTGATTGGGGCTATAGCTCAGCTGGGAGAGCGCTTGCATGGCATGCAAGAGGTCAGCGGTTCGATCCCGCTTAGCTCCACCAAAAAACGTGGCATTAACGTAGTTCACGGAACTGTTTTATCATCAGGTTCCACTCTAGTCCCCTTCGTCTAGAGGCCTAGGACATCACCCTTTCACGGTGAGTACAGGGGTTCGAATCCCCTAGGGGACGCCATTTACTTGGCTTCATTGGTTTAAAGCGCTTCGGTGGCGAAGTCGGCAAGCCTCGAGCGCTCGCCCCTTTGCAGGGTCACATGGCCCCCATGTTCCCAGCCCTTAAACCTATCCACGGTGTAGGTGAGACCCGATGAACCCTCGGTGAGGTAGGGTGAGTCAATCTGCGCAATGTTGCCCATGCAGACAACCTTGGTGCCAGGCCCCGCCCGGGTAATAAGGGCCTTCATCTGCTTAGGTGTTAGGTTCTGAGCCTCATCAATAATAAGAAACTTGTTAATAAAGGTACGGCCACGCATAAAGTTCATCGACTTAATTTTGATGCGACTGCGAATTAGGTCGGAGGCAGCCGACCGGCCCCAGTCGCCTCCCGCCTCCAACCCACGGTTAAGCACTTCAAGGTTGTCTTCAAAGGCCCCCATCCAGGGCTGCATTTTTTCTTCTTCCGTTCCGGGAAGAAAGCCAATGTCATCGCCTATAGGCACGGTGGCACGCGTGACGATAATTTCGCTGTAAAGCTTGGTCTCAAGGGTCTGTGCAAGGCCTGCTGCAAGGGCAAGCAGGGTCTTGCCCGTACCGGCCTGGCCAAGCAAGGTTACAAAGTCGATGTCCGGGTTCATGAGAAGGCTGAGTGCAAAGTTCTGCTCGCGGTTTCTTGCCACGATGCCCCAGATTGCGTTCTTGGTGTGCGCATAGTCACGCAACACTCGCAGGGTGGCCGTCTGCCCACGAATTTCTTGCACAATGGCGTGCAACGGACGTTCGCCGTCTTCGTAGACAAACTCGTTTAGATGCAGCCCAGAGCATAAGGGGCCCGCCACCCTGTAATAGGTGGTGCCCGCCTGTTGCCAAGACTCCATGTTCTTGCCGTGGGTCTCCCAGAAGTCCTGAGGCAGGGCCATGCTCCCGGTGTAGAGCAGGTCAGCATCGTCAATAACCTGGTCGTTAAAGTAGTCTTCCGCAAACATGCCCAGGGCATGGGCCTTGATGCGGATGTTGATGTCTTTGGAGACAAGAACAACATCACGATCGGGATGGAGCTGAGCAAGCGCACGCACCACACCCAGAATCTGGTTGTCGGCCTTGCCTGTTGCAAGCCCGGCAATGGGCTCAATTGCCAGAGGCTCGGTCTGAAAGAAGAGCCGTCCCGTGGCGTCGGAGTGCCCAATGCTTGCAAGTGGGATGCCATCGGACAGGCAGTGACGGGAGGCCTCAGGAAGCGCCTCAATAAGGGAGTCGAGGCTTCTTGAAACCTGCCGCACGTGACGCGAGACTTCTGAGAGGCCCTTCTTGTGTCCGTCAAGCTCCTCAAGGGTCATCATGGGAAGGTAGACGTCATGCTCTTGAAACCGGAACAGGCTTGAGGGGTCGTGCATAAGCACGTTGGTATCAAGGACAAAAAGCTTTGGCGCTGCCGAGCTGGACTGCCGGCTGCTTACCAGGGCTGTCTGCCTGGGCCTTGTTGCCCCATTCCGAGTGCCAGTGCGGGAATAACCAGGTCGAGCAACCGGCTGGCCCATCGGCCTTGCTTCAGCAGGCAAGGGCTGAAGGGCTCGGCCCGAGGCCTTTTCAGCGACCGCAGCGGCTGACGATTGACGGGGCTCAGCCGGTTCGGCAGCAAGAAGTTTAGGTTTGATTGGCCCGCGTAAAGGGGATTTGGCAAGCAGGGTATCGTCGGCTTCAAGAAGGCTGGCAGGCTTTGTTGGGGCTTTAGGTAAGGGCATGTTTGCTGGCTTTATTCAAAGGATCAGAGGAGGTGTTGGGTGTTGGGTTATGCGTTAAGTGAACGAGCAGCAGCAAGAACCAGCTCGGCATGTCCGGGAACCTTGACTGCGCGCCATGCCGAACGAACCACTCCCTGGGTATCGACAAGAAAAGTGCTGCGTTCGATGCCGCGAACAGTCTTGCCATACATCGACTTCTCTTTCATGACATGAAAGGCGAGGCAGAGCTGTTCATCGGGGTCAGAGGCCAAGGCAAAGCTCAGGCTGTGTTTTGCAATAAAACGCTCGTGGCTTTTGAGGCTGTCACGGGAGACCCCAAGCACCTGGGTGTCTGCTTTTAGAAACTCAGCATGAAGGCGGCTGAAGTCGAGCCCTTCGACGGTGCATCCAGGCGTGTCGTCCTTGGGGTAGAAATAGATAACAAGCTGGTGCCCAAGGTAGTTCGAAAGCCGCGCCGCCCCTAAATTGGTTGCAATGGGCAGGTCGGGTAGAAGATCGCCAACATCGGGAAAGTTCTCACTGGGCATAGCTGCTTTACTCCTTTACGAGATTGCCAGGTTGCCAATAGGGGGCCTGCGCCCCGGGAAGAAGCGTGGCCAAGACCACGCGACGGTTCTCAGATGCCAGTAGGTTGAAGGTGCGACAGGCGGCTGCACTTGTCATGAACTCAATGCCCACCGAGGCCTCTCGGCAGGCCTCGGTCCAGATGCTCGGGTGGACAAAGACCTGCTGGGCTCCGGTGCCAATTAACAAGATGTCGGGCTCGTGACCAATAAGACTCTGAAAATGACTGGGCTGCAGGGACTCGTCGACGGACACAACCCAGGGCCCGGGCGCTAGAGAACCGCTTAGCACAATGGGTTCGAACCACTGCTGGCCGTTAACAGCAATAAAGCCGCTTTCAAGGCCGGTGATTTGGTACCGTGCACCTAGTAAGTCAGGCTGTAGTTTTGCGCCCATGAAACTCCAATCTAGCAGGTTTTTATGAATTTTTGAGCAGGCCCGGACTAGGCTAAAGTTACTGTTTCCCTCATTCCTTAATAAAACAAAGACCTTCATGAAGACCTTTTCTCGTATCCAGCGCCTGCCACCCTATGTTTTCAACATTACGGGCGAGCTCAAGATGGCGGCCCGACGACGCGGCGAGGACATTATCGACATGAGCATGGGCAACCCCGATGGGCCCACCCCTGCGCATATCGTTGAGAAGCTGGTGGAGGTTGCCCGTAAAGACCATACCCATGGGTATTCGGTCTCAAAGGGCATACCCAGGCTTCGTAGGGCCATAACGGGCTGGTACAAGAACCGCTATGGGGTTGATCTTGACTCTGACAAAGAGGCCATTGTCACTATTGGCTCGAAAGAGGGCCTCGCTCACCTTATGCTTGCCACCCTCGACCGCGGCGACACTGTGCTGGTGCCCAACCCGTCCTACCCCATTCATATTTACGGCGCCATTATTGCCGGGGCAGACATTCGCTCGGTGCGCATGACGGCAGAGGTTGATTTTTTTGAGGAGCTCGAGCGGGCCATTCGTGAGTCGTTACCTCGGCCCAAAATGATGATTCTTGGTTTTCCAAGCAACCCCACTGCGCAATGTGTTGACCTTCATTTCTTTGAGCGTGTGGTTGCCCTGGCCAAAGAGCATGACATTCTTGTGGTGCACGACCTTGCCTATGCCGACATTGGTTTCGATGGCTACAAGGCGCCCTCCATCATGCAGGTGCCTGGCGCGCGCGACGTGGCCGTGGAGTTCTTTACGCTAAGCAAGTCCTACAACATGGCGGGCTGGCGTATTGGTTTTATGGTGGGCAATTCTGAGCTTGTAAATGCCCTTGCACGAATAAAAAGCTATCACGACTACGGAACCTTCACGCCCATTCAGGTGGCCTCCGTTATTGCACTTGAGGGGCCTCAGGAGTGTGTCGAAGAGGTTCGACTTAAGTACCAGCGCCGGCGCGATGTCCTGGCAAAGGGCCTTATTGAGGCGGGCTGGCCAATCGATATTCCCAAGGCATCCATGTACATCTGGGCGCGCATTCCCGCCGATTACCAGGCAATGGGGTCCTTGGAGTTTGCTAAAAAGCTACTCATTGAGGCCAAGGTTGCGGTCTCACCTGGCATCGGGTTTGGTGATTATGGCGACACCCACGTGCGTTTCGCGCTTATCGAAAACGAGCATCGAATTCGTCAGGCCGTGCGCGGCATAAAAGAGATGTTCCGAAGGGATGGCCTTCTGGAAGTCCCCAAAGACACAACAGAAGAGGGAGCCGACTAATGCCTCAGTCGTTACGAGTTGCCCTCGCAGGGCTTGGTACCGTGGGCACCGGGGTTCATACGGTCCTAACAAGAAATGCCGAGATTATCCAGCAACGCTCGGGCCGCTCTGTTGAGCTTGTAGGGCTTGCAGACCTCGACCTTCAGAAGGCGACGGCACTGAGTCAGGGTCAATGCCCTGTCTTTTCCGATGCCATGGTGATGCTGCGCGAGCTTAAACCCGATGTGGTGGTGGAGCTTATTGGCGGCTATGGATTTGCGCGCGAATTTGTTCTCGCGGCCATCGGCCAAGGCTGCTCGGTGGTCACGGCAAACAAGGCCTTGCTGGCCGTCCATGGCCGGGATCTGTTTGACCGGGCTCAGAAGGCGGGCGTCACCATTGGGTTTGAAGCGGCCGTTGCGGGGGGCATTCCCATTATTAAGGCGCTGCGTGAGGGCCTCACTGCAAATCGTATTGAATGGGTTGCAGGCATTATTAATGGCACCACCAACTTTATTCTCTCCGAGATGCGCGACAAGGCGCTTTCTTTTGAGGAGGCTCTGTCTCAGGCTCAGGCCTTGGGCTATGCCGAGGCCGATCCCACCTTTGATATTGAAGGCGTTGATGCGGCCCACAAGATTACCCTCATTGCCTCATTAGCCTTTGGCATGCCCGTTAATTTTCAGGCGGCGCATATTGAAGGCATTTCAAAGTTGAGCTCGCAAGACATTGCCTATGCCGAGCAACTCGGTTACCGAATCAAGCTTGTCGGGCTGACACGGCGTCGGGAAAGTGGGGTCGAACTGCGCGTGCATCCCACACTGGTTCCCAGTCGGCAGCTTCTTGCCAATGTGGAGGGCGCCATGAATGCGGTGCTCGTTAAAGGTGATGCGGTAGGCCAGACCCTTTACTACGGCAAGGGTGCGGGCTCAGAGCCAACGGCCAGCGCGGTTATTGCCGATCTTGTCGACCTTGCAAGGCTCAATGCAAGTTCGGGCCAGACAACCTCGGTTCCTATGTTGTCCTTTCAGCCAGAGCATCTTCAAGACCTTACCGTCCTTCCAATCGCCGACTGCGAGACAGGTTTTTATATTCGGCTGCGGGTTCTCGATCAGCCTGGTGTGCTTGCTGATATCACGCGGGTTTTGGCAGACGGCGGCATCTCAATTGACGCCTTCGTTCAGAGGGCGCCCCAGCAAGGTGTGCAAGAGGCCGAGGTTGTGCTTCTTACCCATCGCTGCATCGAGCGTAGCCTTCGTCTTGCCATTTCCAGAATGGTGCAGCTACCCTCGGTTCTGAATGAACCCATTACCTTACGCGTAGAAGACCTTGCCTAGGATTTAGCCTTATGACGATGCAGTATGTATCGACCCGCAGCTCCAGTGCGATGGGGTCCTTCACCGACATTCTTCTAGAGGGCCTTGCCCATGATGGCGGGCTTGCTTTTCCGCAGGCCATACCCCAATGGTCGGCTGAGGCAATTCAGTCGCTCAGTCAGCTGACCTATCCGCAGCTTGCGGCCAAGGTCGTGCATGCCTTTGCCGATGACCTGAGCCTTGAAACGTTGCAGAGCCTTGCCGCAAACGCCTACACCGAACAGAAGTTTGGGCATCCAGCCATTGCGCCTCTTACTGTTCTGCAAGAGGCTGCGCACAGTCGGCTTGCCCTGCTTGAGCTCTCCAACGGGCCCACCATGGCCTTTAAAGATATGGCAATGCAGCTCTTGGGCCAGCTCTTTGAGTATCAGCTTAAGCAAAAGGGTCAGACCCTCAACATCCTTGGAGCAACCTCGGGCGATACCGGCAGCTCCGCCGAGTACGCCATGCGCGACAAGCAGTCCATTTCAGTCTTCATGCTCTCGCCCGAAGGGCGTATGAGCCAGTTCCAGAAGGCGCAGATGTACTGCCTGCAAGAACCGCATATCCACAATCTAACGGTCAAGGGTTCTTTTGACGACTGCCAAGACATGGTGAAGGCCGTCTCGGCCGACCTGGCGTTTAAGTCGAGCATGCGCATTGGGACGGTCAACTCGATCAACTGGGCACGCATTACTGCCCAGGTGGTCTATTACTTCACCGGCTATTTTCAGGCCGTGAACGCCTTCGGGCTTCGTTATGGCGACCCGGTTGATTTCTGCGTGCCTTCGGGTAACTTTGGAAACGTCTTGTCTGGCCATGTGGCCAGGTCCATGGGCCTTCCCATTGGGCAGCTTGTCGTAGCAACCAATGAGAACAACGTACTTGATGAGTTTTTCCGAACAGGTCGTTACCGACCGCGAAAAAGTGCGGAGACCTTCATCACCTCAAGCCCATCGATGGACATTTCGAAGGCCTCGAACTTTGAGCGTTATGTTTTCGATCTGGTTGGTCGTGACCCTCAGAGGCTTGCCAGCCTCTGGTCGGAGCTTGCAAGCCAGGGAGAGTTTCATCTAGCAGGGACGTCGGCCTGGTCGGGCATTGCCCAAACGGGTCTGGTCTCAGGGGCAAGCCATCATGCTGCGCGGATTGAGACCATTCGTAAGATGCACGACCGTTTTAATCGTATGGTCGACCCGCATACGGCCGATGGCCTTTTCGTGGCCCAGCAGTTTCTTCGTCCACCGGTCCCCATGGTCTGTCTGGAAACCGCCCTGCCTGTTAAGTTCGAGGAGGTCATTCTTGAGGCCTTAGACAAGCCCGTTCCCAAGTCAGCCGAGCTACAAGCCATGGAGCGCCGTCCGCAGCGCACCGAGCCTATGAGCCAAGACGTTGAGGCCCTTAAGGAATTCATTCGCCAGCATGCCCTGGTAGCCTCTTAAGGCGGGGTAGACGTGACTCCTGTCTGCCGAGGCCCTTCAACAGATACTTGCTGAGATTGGCTTTGTTGCGGGCACCGAGTATGTCGAAGTCAGCCAGGCATCGGGCAGGGTGCTTGCCTCAAACCCAGTATCTCCCATGGCTGTGCCTGCCTTTGCCAACAGCCAGATGGACGGTTACGCGGGACGCTTCGATGACTTTCAGTCCCACTCATTTTTGCCTGTGGCCATGCGGGTCCCGGCGGGCTCGAACCCCTCTGCGCTTACCCCCGGGGCTTTGGCGCGAATTTTTACGGGCGCCCCCATTCCTGCTGGGGCCGATACGGTTGTTATGCAAGAAGACGTGCAGACCGAGCAGCGTGAAGGCCAGCTTTTTGCGCGGCCCGTTAAACAGCCCGAGGCAAGGGGGCAGTTTGTAAGGCAATCAGGCGCCGATCTGCAACCGGGGCAGCAGCTCTTTGAGTCGGGCCATCGGCTGGGTTCGGCCGATGTCGGGCTTTTAGCCTCAATAGGCATTGAGCAGGTTCATGTCACTCGTCGACCGCGTGTCGCCCTTTTTTCCACCGGTGATGAGCTCGTTCAGCCCGGAGAAGAGCCTAGGCCAGGACAAATTTTTGACAGCAATCGACCCATGATGCGTGCCTGGTTTCGCCATCTCGGGCTGTATGTGACCGACCTTGGGTGTCTGCAAGACAAGGCCGAGCTCACCCGAGAGGCACTGGCAGAGGCCAGCGAAAGCCACGATCTGGTTCTCACCTGCGGCGGTGTCTCGGTGGGCGAGGAAGACCATGTCAAGGCGGCAGTCAGTGCGCTTGGGCGGCTCAGCCTGTGGAAGCTTGCGATGAAGCCCGGTAAACCTTTTGCTTTTGGTCAGATCGGAGATTGTTACTTCGTAGGCCTTCCAGGCAACCCTGTCTCAGCCTGGGTCACTTTTTTTGTACTCGGGCAGCTGATTGTTCGGCGATTGGAAGGTGAACGCGCGCCCACGCAACTCAAGGTTAGGCTACCGGCTGGCTTTCACTGGCCTAGCCCTGATTCACGCGAGGAGTTTCTTCGGGGAGGCATTGACCCTCAGGGCAATCTGCAGATCCATGCGCGGCAAGACTCCCATATTCTTTCGTCCTTGGCGCAATCCCATGGCTTGGTGCGAGTACCCGCAGGCGCAAGCGTTGCGCCAGGCGATCTGCTTGATTTTTTCCCCTACCGTTTCTAGTCCTCGCCTCCCTCTTACCCACTTACTTGCTACATTCAGGCTCTCATGTCCCATTTCATCGAACTTAAGTTCTTTGCCTCCATCCGAGAGCAGCTTGGCCTGGCGGCGCAGACCTTCGAGCTGGCCGAACCCCGCTCGGTTGGCGTTATTCGTTTAGAGCTTGCGGCCAGGGGCGGGGCATGGGAGCGGTCTTTGGGACCTCAGCAACGCGTGCTTGCCGCAGTCAATCAAGAGGTTGTCGATGACCAGACCTTGGTTGAGCCAGGCGATGAGCTTGCATTCTTTCCGCCGGTCACGGGGGGCTAGAGAAAAAACCATGCCCGTTGCCCCTTCACCAGAAAATGCCGTGAATGCCCCTAGGCTGAAGGTCTGCATTCAGACCGAGCCCTTTGACCCTGGGCAGGCCCTGCATGCACTGCGCTGCAATCAGAGCGGCGAGCCTGACCCATCCATTGGGGCGGTGGCAAGTTTTATTGGCCTGGTTCGTGAGTTCAATGAGGGTGATGGTGTGAAAACCCTTGAACTCGAACACTACCCTGGCATGACCGAGAAGGTTATTGAAGGCATTCTCGACCAGGCGCTTGCGCGCTGGCCACTTCATGCGGTTCATGTTGTTCACCGGGTCGGGCCATTGGCGCCTACCGATTTAATTGTCTGGGTGGGCGCCGCAAGTGCGCATCGTGAGGCGGCCTTGCAGGCCTGCGCATTCGTGATGGATTTTCTAAAAACGAATGCGCCCTTTTGGAAAAAAGAGCACAAGGCCGATGGCAAGGCGCGTTGGGTAAGCGACCGCGCGTCGGACTACCTGGCGGCCGATCGTTGGAAGGCATAGCCCAGGGGCATTGCCAGCCTGTTTTGTTCCTCCTGGCCTGCATTGAAGGCCTTAAGGTCGTCTTCTGAATCAATGTCAACAAAGAATCCAGGCCGTGTTGTTGGAAACGCCGAGGCTTTGCCTGGATTTTCCTTGCGCCAGTCTTTGCCGAGCAGGGCTTGCTTCTGAGAGACAAACCAGTGTCGAAGTGCGGGCGTAATGATTACGGGGTTACCCGGTTCGCCCTTTTGCGTCTCAGGGTAGACCATGTCCACACCCGCCTCACGCTTGCGAAAGGCGCAAATGAGCCGACGTAGGTCTTCTTTGTCGAGCAAGGGCTGGTCGCCCAGGCAGACCAGATAGCCGTCAAGGGCCTCACCAAGCTGGGTCAGCCCAAGCTGTTGGCTTCTTGCCTGACCGGCGCTGGGCTCCGGGTTTTCAAAATGTTGCACCTTAAGTCCATCAACCAGAGGCACCAGGGCACCGGCATGTCCGCCGTGCACCAGGCAGACCTGGTCAATTCCTACCGAAAGAAGTGCTTTGACAGTCTGGCTTAGGATGGAACCCTGTTGGTTCTCCAGCAAGGCCTTGGGCTGACCGTGAAACCGAGATGCAAGCCCTGCCACAAGTACCGCGGCCCCAAGCTTAATGTTGACCTTAGGTTTGGAGTAGCGCAGAAAACGGTACCGAAGGCCTGAGGCTTTGCTGACCTGCCAGTCACCCGCCTTGCAGTTCGGGAGGCGGGCGTTTTCCCAACCCCTGGGACCCCAGCCTGGCAGGAAGGCATCGCCTTCGGGCTCGATCTCCACCTCGGTAAGCTCGGCAGTATCGGCCATGGCCTGCGTGGCCGTGTAGAGCTCCGCACCGCCTATCACGAAGAGCGTGTCTGCAAGCCGGTTGTTGGCAACCTGTATTGCCTCTTCAATACTCAGCACGGGCTGCACCTGGTGTGCATGCTCAGGCTGGGGTTGCCAGCTTGTGTTGCGGCTGAGAACCAGGTGGTGCCTGCCAGGAAGCGGCCGGCCAAGCCTTTGAACGATGGACTCATAGGTCTTGCGCCCAAGCAGCAGAGTGCCTTCCCGGGTCACAGACTTAAAGTGTTGCAGGTCTTCGGGTAGGTGCCAGGGCAGGTCGTTATGGCGGCCAATGCACCCATTCGTTGCAACCGCGGCTACAAACACAAGCCGTGGCTGATCGCAGGGATGGCGATTCGGTTGCATTGCGCCTAAACCGCCACCTCGGCCTTGATGGCCGGGTGATGCGTATAGCCTTCAATAACGACATCTTCAAAGCTGTAGCTAAAAATATTCTGGGCCCTTCGGTTAAGTTTGAGTCGCGGTAGGGGGAATGCGGATCTTGAGAGTTGTTCTTTGGCCTGCTCGATGTGATTGTTGTACAGGTGGCAGTCTCCCCCTGTCCAAATGAAGTCGCCTGGTTCAAAGCCTGACTGGTCTGCAACCAGGTGGGTAAGTAGGGCGTAGCTTGCAATATTAAAGGGCACACCCAGAAAGATATCGGCACTTCGCTGGTAGAGCTGGCAAGAAAGCTTGCCTTTGGCAACATAGAACTGGAACATGGTGTGGCAAGGGGCAAGGGCCATTTGATCGAGCTGGCCGACGTTCCAGGCATTCACAATAAGACGCCGAGAGTTGGGGTTCGTCTTAAGTTCCTGCATAAGGTTCTGAATCTGGTCGATGGTTCGGCCGGGGTCAGCAGCCGAAGGCGCTGGCCAAGACCTCCATTGCCGGCCGTAGATGGGCCCAAGTTCTCCCTGGGCATCGGCCCATTCGTCCCAGATGGAAACACCGGCTGCCTGAAGACTCTTAACGTTGGTCTCCCCACGCAGAAACCACAAGAGTTCATGGATGATGCTTTTGGTGTGGAGCTTTTTTGTGGTGATGAGCGGGAATCCCTCTTCAAGCTTAAACCGCATCTGCCAGCCAAAGACAGATCGTGTACCGGTTCCTGTTCGATCACTCTTTTCTGCACCATGCTCAAGAACATGCTGCATGAGATCGTGGTACTGCCTCATGAGTCGGTTCCCATGGCCGCCATAATATTGAAGCCCGAGTCCACATAGGTAATTTCACCGGTAATGCCGCGTGCGAGATCGGACAGCATGAAGGCGCAGACATTGCCAACCTCCTCGATGGAGACATTGCGTCGCAGGGGGGCCTGCTTTTCGACCATTGACAGAATCTGGCCAAAGCCTTTGATACCGCTTGCCGCCAGTGTTTTAATCGGGCCCGCCGAGACGCCATTGACCCGAACGCCCAGCGGGCCAAGGCTAGCGGCTGTGTAGCGCACGGCAGCCTCAAGGCTAGCCTTTGCAAGGCCCATGGTGTTGTAGGCGGGTACAACCTTTGAGGCCCCGTGGTAGGTAAGTGCCACGATGCTACTGTCGTGGCCTTCCATAAGTGGCTTAAAGGCTTTGGCCAGAGCAGGCAGGCTGTAGCTTGAGACATCGTGGGCAATTCGGAAGCCCTCTCGGCTCAGTCCCTCTAGAAAGTCGCCCGCAATGGCCTCCCGTGGAGCAAAGGCAATGGCATGCACCAGGCCGTCGAGCTGCGCCCAATGGTCAGAGAGTTTTTCCGCAAGGCCATCAATTTGGCTGTCTTCGGAGACATCGCAAGGCAGGCAAATGGCACTGTCAAAGGCCTTGGCCAGGTCTCGAATACGTTCTTCAAACCGATCATTTTGGTAGGTAAATGCCAGCTGCGCGCCCTGCGCATGGCAGGCTTTTGCAACACCGTAGGCAATTGAGCGGTTTGATAAAACCCCTGTAATAAGAATTCGTTTGTTTTGAAGAAAGGTCATGCTTCTTCCTGTCTGACGGTTTAAGGGTCTAACTTCGCTACACTACCATCCCATTGGTAGTCAATTTTCAAGGTCTCAATGGTCGTACTCCTACGCAAACCGTTAAAGCTGTGGTCAACCGTCGCTTTCGCGAGTCTGCTAACGCAGCTTAGCTGCTACTCTGGCTCAAGCGCCTATGGCAATGAGCTGTCAGCGGCATCAACACTCCAAGGCGGCTTTGTTCCGTCTTTAGCCCTAGGGGCGACACCGAAGTATTCCAAGGACTTTTCCCATTTTAGCTACACCGACCCCCTGGCAAAGCCGGGAGGCGAGCTGCGCCTGGCGGCCATGGGCAGTTTCGATAAGCTTAATCCGTTTACCCTTAAAGGCATTGTGGCCCGCGGCATCTCCGAGCTTGTCTTTGAGCCGCTTGCCATTGGCAGCCTGGATGAGCCTATGTCGATGTATGGCCTGTTGGCCGAATCGATGCGACTTGCGCCCGATGAGCTCTCGATTACTTTTCGGCTTTCGCCCAAAGCTCGTTTTTCAAATGGCCTGCCCGTGCTTGCTGCCGACGTCAAGTTTGCCTTTGATACCCTTCGTAGCCCGGCTGCAAGCCCAATCTGGCGCAATTATTGGGCCGATGTCAAAGACGCGGTGGTTCTTGATGAGCGAACAATTCGATTTAATTTTCTGCGCCGCAACCGTGAGCTTCATATGACCGTGGCGAGCCTGCCGGTCTTCTCTAAAAGCTGGGGAGGCGAACTGCCCTTTGACCAGTGGCTCATGCAGTCTCCGGTTGGGTCGGGCCCGTACCGGGTGGCCCGCGCAGACATGGGAAAGTCGGTGGTCTACGAGCGCCGCGACGATTACTGGGCGAGGAATCACCCTGCCAGGCGGCACCAGTTTAATTTCGACCGAATCAGTTTTCGCTATTACAAAGATGTCTTTGCCCGGCTTGAAGCCCTAAAGGCAGGGGAGTTCGATTTTATTCACGAGAACACCGCAAAGAACTGGGCTCGGTCGTACAAAGGCCGGCCATTTCAGTCGGGTGAACTGGTCATGGAAGAGCTTCCCAATTCCAATGGTGCTGGGCTTCAAGCCTTTTTCTTTAATACCCGCAGGCCGCTCTTTCAGGACGTACGCGTTCGGCATGCCCTGTCGCTTGCCATGGATTTTGAATGGATGAACCGGCAGCTCTTCTACGACCAGTACATTCGCTCAAACTCCTACTTCACCAACTCAGAGCTTGTCGCATCAGGCCTGCCCGATGAGGCCGAGATCGAGCTTCTACGTCGTCTTGCAAAGCAAGGCCGGTTGGAGGTGGACCAGGCCTGGCTCGTTACGCCTGTGCCCGAGCCCCCGTCTGCGAGGGGTGCCGATGGCCTTCGACAGAACCTGCGTGAGGCGAAACAGCTTCTGCAAGAGGCGGGCTGGTCCTTGCGGGATGGGCGTCTGGTCAATGCCCGTGGAGAGCCCTTTGAGTTTGAAATTCTTATTAGTCAACGCAATTGGGAGCGAGTGATTGCGCCCTTTGCGAGGAACCTGGAAAAGCTTGGCGTGCGCGTCTCAACCCGAGTCTCCGATGCCTCGCTTTACAAAAAGCGCCTGGATAACTACGACTACGACATGATGGTGCATTGGTACCTTTCGGGCCAGAACCCGGGCAACGAGATGCTCTTTCGCTTCACCTCGTCCTCGGCACAAGAGCCTGGCGCCGACAACTACGCGGGCGTTGCCAGTCCCTGGGTCGATGCAGTTATTTCCCACCTTGTTGCCGTTCGCAATCGGGAGGAGCTGGTGACGGCTGCCCGGCTTCTTGACCGGGTGTTGCGACATGGGCATTACGCCATTCCTCACTGGCACAACAGGGTGCATCGAGTCGCCTATCGACGCGGCCTTCGCGCACCTGCCAAGCCACCTCTTTACTACCATTCGGAAGACTGGGCGATGGCCGCCTGGTGGTGGGAGAAACCATGAACGCGAATCTTCTGGGCTACATCGTCAAGCGCCTCTTGCTCATGATTCCCACGCTGTTGGGAATTCTTCTTGTAACCTTTAGCCTTGTGCAGTTTGTTCCTGGCGGCCCAGTGGAGCAGATGGTGCAGATGCTCAAGGGCGATCATGCAGCCACGGGCATTGCCGTTCCGGGGGGGTCTGCCGCAGGAGATGTTGGCCAAGCCTCGGGGGTTTACCGCGGTCGTGTGGGAGTGGACCCGCAGAAGCTCGAGGAGATTAAGGCCCTTTATGGTTTTGACAAACCGGCGCCAGAACGTTTTGTCGATATGGTGATTGGTTTCGCACGCTTCGACCTGGGCACGAGTTTTTTTTACAACCGCAGCGTCTGGGAATTAATTGTCGAGAAGCTTCCCGTATCGGCCAGTCTTGGTCTCTGGAGCTTTCTTCTGACCTACCTGGTCTCTATTCCCCTGGGCATCTCCAAGGCTGTTCGGCATGGGTCCTCCTTCGATCTCTACACCTCGCTGGCCATTCTTATTGGCTATGCCATTCCCGGCTTTGTTCTGGGCGTCATCATGCTGGTCTTTTTTGGGGGCGGCAGCTTCTTTCAGATTTTTCCGCTACGGGGTCTCACCAGCGATGACTTTGAACAGCTAAGCCTTATTGGCAAGGTCTTGGATTATTTCTGGCACCTTGCACTGCCGCTAACCTGCCTGGTCATTGGTAGTTTTGCGGTTATCACCATGCTTACCAAGAACACCATGCTTGAGGAAATTCGGCGCCAGTATGTTTTAACCGCGCGGGCCAAAGGCCTTGATGAGCAGGTTGTCCTGTGGCGGCATGTGCTGCGCAATGCCCTGATTCCTATCGTGACGGGATTTCCTGCGGCCTTTGTGGCCGCCTTTTTTACAGGCTCTCTTCTTATTGAAACCCTTTTCTCGCTCGATGGTCTGGGCCTTTTGTCTTACGAGGCAGTCATGAAAAGAGACTATCCCGTTGTTATGGGGACGCTTTTCTTCTTCTCTCTGCTTGGCCTTGTTGCAAAACTTATTAACGACCTTTTGTATGTGGTTGTTGATCCTCGGGTTCAATTTGAGGCTGGCCAGAAATGACCACGGCTGCGGCAAGCACACCATCAAGCCAGTCGCTGGGGCATCGGGCGGCAATGCGTTTCTGGGCGAATCGCCGCGGGCGTGTAAGTCTTATTCTCTTTCTTATGGCTGTTGTTGTTAGTCTTTTTGCTGAATTTTTGTCCAACGAGCGACCGTTGGTGGTCTCCTTTCAGAATGAGCTCTACTTCCCACTCATTTACGATTACCCCGAAAGCACCTTTGGCGGCGACTTTCAGACTGCAACCGATTACCTTGACCCCTTTATTCGTAAGCAGTTTGATACCCCGGGCAATTGGGCGTTGTATCCCGTCAATGAGTATTCCCACGACACATTGAATTATTTTGCCTCGCAGCCCAACCCTGCACCCCCCTCGCCAGAGAACTGGATGGGTACAGACGACCGAGGGCGAGACATTGCAGCACGGCTGCTTTACGGGTTTCGGGTGTCTGTTTTTTTTGGTCTTGCGCTCACGGCAATTGGTGTCTTGCTAGGCATATTCTTCGGAGCGCTTCAAGGCTATTTCGTGGGTAAGACCGATCTTTTCTTTCAGCGTTTCATCGAGGTCTGGGGGCCATTCCAGAGCTCTACCTTCTTATTATTTTGGCTTCTATTTTTGAGCCAGGGCTCCTCATTTTGTTAGTTATTCTTTCTCTCTTCGGATGGATGGGTCTGTCGGACTACGTTCGCGCGGAATTTCTTCGCAACCGCAGCCTCGACTATGTCACTGCGGCGCGCGCCCTAGGCCTTCGCCACGACCAGATCATTCTTCGTCATGTGCTTCCCAACAGTCTGACGCCGGTTATTGCATTTCTACCTTTTCGTATGTCGGCCTCTATTCTTGCGCTTACCAGCCTCGACTTTCTTGGCCTTGGTGTGCCCTCCTCAACGCCGAGCTTAGGCGAGCTTCTTGCGCAGGGCAAAGACAACCTTGATGCCTGGTGGATCACCGTTCCCACCTTTGGTGTGCTGGTAGGCACCTTGCTTCTTCTTATTTTCGTGGGTGAGGCCCTGCGTGATGCGCTTGATACGCGAAGGGTGCAATAGGTCATGGCAAGTCTTCTTCAGCTTCGAGAGCTCAGCATTCGCTTTCATGCCTCGGTGACCAACCAGCAATCCACCCCACCGAATGCAGACCCTCTCTCAGCGTCTCCCGCCCCACGCCTTGTATGGGCGGTTGATGGGCTTAACTTGTCAATTGAAAAGGGTGAGCGCGTTGCGCTGGTTGGTGAGTCGGGCTCAGGCAAAACCATTACGGCTTTGGCTGCCCTTGGTCTTTTGCAGGATGTCGAGCTAAGAGGCTCCATTCAGTGGAAAGGCGAGGAGCTTCATGGTGCCTCGCCAACGCGCCTGCGTAGGCTGCGCGGCAAAGAAATTGCCATGGTCTTTCAAGAACCCATGTCGGCTCTTAACCCGCTTCTTACCGTGGGGCGGCAGGTTGGTGAGGTGCTTGAGACCCATGAGGGACTCACAAAGATTCAGGCCCACGAGCGCGCCGTGGAACTGCTTCAGAAGGTGGGTATCGATGACCCGAGTCGCCGGGCTCGTAGCTACCCTCATCAACTCTCGGGGGGGCAGCGGCAGAGGGTTTTAATTGCAATGGCCCTGGCCTGTCAGCCCGAGCTCTTGATAGCCGATGAGCCCACAACCGCGCTGGATGTCAGCCTGCGGCAACAGATCTTAGAGCTGTTATTAAGTCTGCAAGAAGAGACAGGAATGGGCATTTTGCTTATCACCCACGACCTTCCCATTGTGAAGCGGTTTGCTTCACGGGTTGCCGTGATGCAGGCGGGCAGCATTATTGAAACCGGCGATGCCGAGGCGGTCTTTCAACGACCCTCTCATCCCTATACCCAGCGACTTGTGCAAAGCCAGCCGCGTCCGCTTGTGGGGGCGCCTGGCCCGCGTGACATTCTCCTCGATGTGCGTCAGCTTCACTGTGACTACGCCATTCCCACAGGTTTCTTTAGAAAGCGACGATTCACGGCGCTTCACCGAGAAAACTTTGTGGTCTCGCGGGGTGAGACCCTTGGCGTGGTGGGTGAGTCTGGGTCCGGCAAGACCACCCTTGCGATGGCGGTGATGCGTCTGGTTCCAGCCCGTGTTACGGGATTGGTTAAGTTAAACGGGGTTGACCTGCTTGGCCTTGCATCTGCAGCCCTGCGTAAAGAGAGGCGACGTTTTCAACCGGTTTTTCAAGACCCTTACAGTGCTTTGTCGCCAAGACTTACGGTGCGTCAAATTCTCGAAGAGGGGCTGCGGCTTCACCGGCCCGACTTCACCTGGCAGCAAAGGCTCGATCGGTGCGAGTCAGTCATGGCTGAGGTAGGCCTCTCCCCAGAAGGCCTGCAGCGCTACCCGCACGAGTTTTCGGGCGGGCAGCGCCAACGCATTGCAATTGCAAGGGCGGTGCTTCAAGAGCCCGAACTTATTATTTTTGATGAGCCCACAAGCGCACTCGACCTCTCCATTCAGCAGCAGATTCTTGAGCTACTCGTCATGCTTCAAGAGACCAAGGGCTTTGCCTACCTTTTTATCTCGCACGACCTGCATGTCATACGATCGATCTCGCACCGTTGTCTGGTGATGCAGTACGGCAAAATTGTGGAGTTCGGGGCGACCGAACATGTCATGACCAGCCCTCGGCACGCCTACACCCAGCAGTTGCTTGATGCGGCTTTTCCAGAGGAAAGGCTCCAGGCCCTTGAGCGTGATCGTCTTGCAGCAATGGCCAACCGTCCTGTACCAAGAGCCCTTAGGCTAGACGAGCAGGCTTCGTAGCCAGGGCAGTAGTGGCGGGATAAGAATAGCGCCTGCAATACCATGCAGGCCCATGGCAATACTTGCAAAGGCGCCAGCGTCGGGGTGGACGCTAAAGGCGCGAGAGGTGCCTATGCCATGGGCTGCAATGCCCAGCGCAAACCCCCGGTCGGCCCACTTCCGTATGCCAATGGCGTCCAATAGGTAACGGACACTAATGGCTCCGAGAATGCCTGTTAGAACGGCGTAAATGGCTGTAAGCGTGGGTGATATACCGGTGCCATCCACAATGCCCATGGCAATGGGCGCAGTAACCGATTTGGCGACAAGCGGCAGCAGCAGGGCATCGGGAAGGCCAAGCAGGAGCCCCAAGAGCGAGGCGCTGGCAATGGAGACCGCACCGCCGGCAAGCGTTGCCATTAACAAAATGGGAATTCGACCCTTTAGAAGTTGCCAGCCCTGGGCAATGGGCACCGCAAGCGATACCGTTGCAGTGCCGAGAAGAAAGTGAATGAATTGGGCGCCCTCGAAATAAGTCTCGTAGGGCATCTCGGCCGCGACCAAGACGGCCAGTACGATGAGAATCGCAACCGCAACGGGGTTCACCAGGGGTTGGCGGCCTGACCAATGGTGCAGGCGAAGCCCAATCTCGTAGGCAAGAAGGGTCAACACAAGGCTAAAGAGCGGCAGTCCCGATAGATAAACCCAGATCTCTTGCAGGTCGTTCATAGCGGGCTTTACGATGTCCGAGGGCCTACCGGCCTTTTAACGATTTGGCTTTGCCCGAGCCCTGGCTGGATTCAGCCACTGCGGTCTCGGGGCTTAGAAAGCGCAGTACGAGGGCCGTTGTGACAATGGTGATGGCAACGCTAAGCAGAAGAACCAGCGCCACCGCCCAGCCATGGGTGTTGAGAACAGGAAGAAAGCTAACCACCCCCACAGCTGCGGGCACGAATAAAAGCCCGAGATGCTGGCTGAATGACGCCGCAACGGTTGCCAGATCGGTGTCAATCTTTTCCCTAAGGAGCAAAACCAAGAGCAGGCAGGCCATACCAATCACCGGCCCAGGGATGCTGAGGGAGAATCCGGTTGAGATAAGCTCTCCGAGACCCTGGAAAAGCATTAAGATAAGAAGTCCGCGAATCATCTGCGGGAAACTACCAAGGCCGGTTGTTCAGAACAAAGCCCAGACTTTCTATATAGTGCGTATTGGGCAGTAATCATTTAAGACCCGTCTAATTGGAGGATTTATGGAAAATACAAAAGAGCTCTCGTCGGTGACGAAGCTTGCCACAACCGCTGTTTCGCGTCGAAAAGTGTTAACAGGCGCTACTGCCGTTGCCGCAACTGCAGCCCTTGCTGCATGCGGAAAGAAGGAAGAAGCTGGCAGTGCAGCACCCGCCGTTTCAACGGGGGGCTCCACCATTACCCTGAAGATGCAGGGTTCATGGGGCGCAAACGACATCTTCTCTGAAATGGCTCAGCTTTATGTGAACCGTGTTAACGAAATGGCCGGTGGCCGCCTGAAGATCGAATATCTTCCCGCAGGCGCCGTGGTTAAGCCCTTTGAAATTATCGATGCAGTAAGCAAAGGTGTGCTTGACGCAGGTCACCACGTCTCGGGTTATTGGTACGGTAAGTCGAAAGTAGCCTCCTTGTTCGGCACGGGTCCTGTTAACGGTGCTACCCCCGAAATTGGTCTTAGCTGGATTCACCGTGGTGGTGGTCAAGAGCTCTGGGAAAAGCTGGTTACCAAGCTTAACCTCAATGTCGTGGGCTTCTTCACCTTCCCCATGCCCTCGCAGCCTTTAGGCTGGTTTAAGAACCGCCCCCCCCAGAAGGGCGGCGATCTTAAGGGCTTCAAGTACCGAACCATTGGTCTTGCTGCCGACCTTATGCAAGAACTCGGTATGGCCGTTGCACAACTGCCTGGTGGCGAGATTGTTCCTGCCATGCAGCGCGGCGTCATTGACGCCTTCGAGTTCAACAACCCCACCTCGGACATGCGGTTTGGCGCCCAAGACGTTGCCAAGTACTACTCCATGGGCTCGTTCCACCAGGCCCAAGAGTTCTTCGAGATTGTCTTTCAACAAAGACAAGTACAACTCGCTGCCCGCCGATCTCAAAGCAATTCTTAAGTACGCAGCCGAGGCGGCTTCTACGGCCTCTACAGCCCATGCACACGATAACTACTCCAGGGATCTCCAAGAGCTTATCGTCAAGCATAAGGTTCAGGTTTCACGAACCAGTGCAGATGTCTACAAGGCACAGCTCGTTGCCTGGGACACGGTCGTAGCCAAGCTCGATAAAGAGGTGGATATGTTTAAGGAAGTCAACGACTCCTTTAACGCCTGGGCCAAGCGGGTGGCCTTCTATCACTTCACGAACGACTCCGACTACAAAATGGCCTACGAGCACGTTCAAAAGACAAAACTACCTCGTTAAGTCTTTAGGTGCTTTCATGGGAACTGCCGGATTCGTCCGGCAGTTCTTATTTCTAGCCCCGTTTTGTGAGTCGCCCATGCAGTCTTGGATACGTATTATTGATATTTTCAGCAAGGCCATTGGCCATGCCTTTGCCTGGTGTATCTTGGTGCTCACAGCCAGCACCTGTTTCGAGGTCTTCATGCGGTATGTGTTGAATGCCCCCACTGTCTGGGCCTTTGACATGAGCTACATGCTTTACGGAGCGCTCTTTATGATGTCTGGGGCCTACGCCTTATCGCGTGGCTCTCATGTCCGAGGCGATTTTCTTTATCGAAAATGGTCAGCCGTTACCCAGGCCAAGGTTGATTTCGTTCTCTACTTTTTATTCTTTTTTCCAGCCGTCTTCGCCATGGTTTACACGGGTGCGCGTTATTCCTTTGAATCGGCTCGCATTCTTGAGTCCAGCGTGAACAGTCCAGCAGGCATCCCCGTCTGGCCCTTGAAGTTAATTATTTTTGTAACAGGTCTAACCCTGCTTATGGCGGGCATTGCCGAGGTGATGCGTTGCATTCTTTGTATTAAAACAGGCGCTTGGCCAGCACGCTCGGGCGATGTTGAGGAGTTGGAGGTTGTTTTAGTGAAACAGCATGCGCAACAAGAGGGGGGCTCTATTGCCCCGGAGGCCAGCAAGTGAGTGATCCCGTAATTGCCTTGGTCATGCTGGGCCTCTTCATTATTTTCATTTTCTTGGGCTTTCCTATTGCATTTACCCTCATGGCCATGGGCCTGAGTTTTGGTGCTTACGCTTACTTCGATTACAGCACCGCCTTTTGGGATAACCGTATTTTTTATCTCTTTACCCAAAATACCTTTAGCGTCATGAACAATGATGTTCTTATTTCGGTGCCGCTCTTTTTGTTTATGGGTTACATCATCGAGCGCGCGAATATTCTAGATAAGCTGTTTTTTAGTCTGCAGGTCGGGCTACGCTTTCTTCCCGGTTCCATGGCGGTGGCCGCCCTAGTAACCTGTGCGCTTTTTGCCACGGCAACAGGTATTGTGGGAGCGGTGGTTACGCTCATGGGCCTTATCGCGCTGCCTGCTATGTTGAAGGCGGGCTACGACCAGAAACTTTCCAGTGGGGTCATTGCGGCGGGTGGCACCCTAGGCATCCTTATTCCGCCCTCCATCCTTCTTATTGTGTACGCGGCGACGGCAAGTGTCTCGGTCGTGAAGCTTTATGCAGCCGCCCTCATTCCAGGCTTTATGCTTGCGGGCTTTTATGTCATCTATGTGGTTGCTCGGGCGGTTATTACCCCATCGCTCTGCCCAAAGCCCAAGGACGTGGTGGACTTCGGAATTTTCAAAAGCCTTCTGCTTGTTTGTCAGGCCTTTGTACCTCTTGCCGCGCTTATCCTTGCTGTTCTTGGCTCCATTCTTTTCGGTCTTGCAACACCAAGCGAGGCAGCAGCCATGGGGGCTCTGGGGGGCATCATTCTGGCCGTTGTTTACAAGGCCTTTACCTGGGAGCGTCTGCGTGAGTCTGTTTACCTAACCGCTCGAACGTCTGCCATGGTCTGCTTCTTGTTTGTGGGCGCGGCCACTTTCTCCTCCGTTTTCTCGTACCTTGGTGGCGAGCATGTGGTTAGGGACCTTATGCTTGGCCTCGATCTCTCACCGGTGCAGTTTCTAATCCTCGCCCAGATCATTATCTTTATTCTTGGCTGGCCACTGGAGTGGAGTGAGATCATCATCATCTTCGTTCCAATCTTCTTACCCCTGCTGCCGTACTTTGGGGTCGACCCCATCCTCTTTGGCATTCTCATTGCCATTAACCTTCAGACGTCCTTCCTAACGCCGCCAATGGCGATGTCGGCTTATTACCTGAAAGGGGTAGCACCCAAAGGCTTAGAGCTTTGGACAATCTTCAAGGGCTGCTTCCCATTCGTTGGCATGGTTCTACTAACGCTTACCATTACCTATGTCTACCCGTCTGTCGTCACATACCTGCCTGATGTGTTGTTTAACCAGGCCGTGGAGATTCCGTTCGACCCCAATGACCCATCGGTTGTCAACCCCAATATCTTCAAAAGCATGTAGGCGTTCATGGCCAATGTCTCTGTAACCGAACTTACAGCCATCGACCTTCATGCGTCCTTGGTGAGTGGTGAGACCCAGGTTGAGCCTTTCCTCTCTGAGCACTGGGAGTTCGTTGCCGACCTTGATGCGCAGGTTAATGCCTTTTGTGCATTCGATAAAGAGGTTGTCGCCGCCCAGGCCGCCGATTTGGTGGCCCTAAGGTCACAGCCTCAGCCCTTGGGTTCGCTCTACGGTGTACCCATTGGTATCAAAGACATTATCGACACCATCGATTACCCCACCTGTTTCGGCAGCGCCATTCACCAGGGTCGTTATTCAGTGGTGGATGCAAGTCTGGTGCGTCGTCTCAAGCACGCGGGCGCCGTTATTTTCGGAAAGACGGTGACTACGGAATTCGCAACATTCGTTCCAGGCCCAACCCGTAATCCGCATAACCTTGCGCATACACCAGGAGGATCTTCCAGTGGCTCGGCTGCCGCTGTTGCTGCAGGTATGGTCCCTGTTGCCATTGGCAGCCAGACCAATGGGTCAGTTATTCGGCCTGCCTCCTACTGCGGAGTCTATGGCTTTAAGCCTTCCTTTGGCGTTATTCCACGCACGGGGATGCTCCCTCAGTCACCGTCGCTTGATCAGGTCGGCGTCTTTGCCCGCTCAATCGAAGACTTGGCTTTGGTCGCCCAGGTTATTTCGGGCGATGACGGTATTGACATCGGGACAAGCCGACGAAGCCCGCAGCAGCTGCTTGATATCTGCCGCACCGAGCCGCCACTTCCCCCTAAGTTTTGTTTTGTGAAGACACCTTGGTGGGATAAGGTAGATCCACAGGCTCGAGAGGTCTACGAGGCATTTGTTGCATCCAACGACAGCATTGTCTGGGCTGAATTGCCAGATGTTGTCGAGGAAGCCGTTCGTTGGCACTCTTCTATTAATGAAGCGGAACTGCTCTTTTCCTTGCAGCGTGAACTTCGTATGAATTCTGACGGCCTAAGCCAGGCGCTTAAAGACAGGCTCGATCGCGCAGGTTCTGTGTCTACTATTGAGTACTTGCTTGCAAAAGACCGCATCCCGCATGTTGCCGCTGCGTTCGATGAGTATTTCGATTACTTCGATGCCATTCTTACGCCAGCCGCCCTTGGAGGTGCGCCCGAGGGGCTCGAAAGCACAGGCGACCCTATTATGCAGACCGTCTGGACATTCGCCCACCTCCCCAGCCTGAACCTTCCGTTGTTTCGACTCGATAATGGCCTTCCTCTGGGTGTTCAGGCCATTGGTAAAGCCCAAGACGATGCCCGGCTTTTACGGTCGGCGCGCTGGTTAGTTAACTCAATTGCAACAGAAAGTTGATCTATGAAGATTGAACGTCTGGCGGGTCTCGTTGGTTTATTGTTGCTTGTGGCTTTTTTTGCGCCCTATGTCTTTAAGGTTCAGCAGCTCGATATCTTACTCATTCTTCTTGGTGGACTTGTGCTTGCCGTCGTCGACTTTCTAACCACAAAGTATTAGGCGTTCAGCCTTCTTCGTTAAAGGCTAAAACGCTCTGGGCTCGGTCTTTCTCGTCACAGCCCCTTTTTTTGGGCTGGTTTTCCTAGGCTATTTCGCTGCACGAACAGGCAGACTGCCTCTCGATGCAATAGGCGGCCTCAACACCTTTGTCTTGTACTTCGCGCTACCCTGCATGATCTTTGATTTTGCAGGCAAGGCGCCTTTTCATCAGCTCTTAGACCCGGCACTTTTGGTTGTTTATGGCCTGTCTGCCTTGGTGATTGTTTTGCTTGCCCTCGCTGCTGCTCGTCTAAGGGGATTAAGCGTGAGAGACGGCGCCTTTGGGGCCATGACAGCTGCCTTTCCCAACTCTGGGTTCATTGGGGTGCCATTGCTGGTAAGTTTACTTGGCCAGCCTGCGGCAAGCCCAGTCATTCTCACCATAGCTATCGATATCATTTTCACAAGTTCCCTTTGTCTTGCCATTGCAGAGTCGGGTCGCCGCGGTGGGTTTTTAACCACCTTACTCACCTCACTGAAAGCCATTGCGCGAAACCCCATGTTTCTCTCCATTGTTTTGGGGGGTCTTTTTTCGGCTCTTGAATGGGGGCTCTATTCGCCGATTGAGGCCATTGTTAAGCTCCTGGGGTCAGCAGCATCGCCGGTGGCTTTGTTTACCATAGGTGCCGTTCTTTGGAGGGCTGAGCTGCTTACGCGCAATCAAGACCATCGGCCAAGCCCTTACATGGACGTCGTGGTGTTTAAGCTTTTTTTCCACCCCTTACTGGTTATGGGGATGGCTGTTGTTGTTGCCAAGCTATGGGGTCTTGAGCTAAGCCCTCTGGCTTTATCTGCATTGATTCTAACTGCGGCCCTGCCTTCAGCAAGCAATGTCTCCTTACTTGCTGAGCGTTTTGGGGCCGACAATAGCCGCATTGCCAAAATTATATTAATTACGACAGCCACGTCATTTTTCAGTTTTTCCGGCCTGGCTACCTGGCTTGGCGTAATGGGCTAAAGGTCGCAGGCAAGGGGCTTAACTGCAGTTGTCTGGCTTCGAACCGTCCTTGCCTTCAATCGCTCTTTCAGTGGCAAGCCTGCGCTGGCGACGGCGTCTTGCCCTTTGGCTTGCAACCAAAAGACGCCAGCCTAGGTTTGTAACAGCAAAGGCTGAAATGGACCCAACCACCGCAAAGATGGCAAGGCCTAAAAAGACAGGTTTTCCAATACTAAGAATCTGGTCCCAGGTTGAGGGGTTTGAGGCGCTCATCTCCGCGACCGTATCCTCGAACATGGTCAGGTCTTCAGCGGAGGTTGACTCGCCTAAAACAGCCGAGCCCAGTTCGTAGGCGAGAATGGCAATTGGGGCGTATGTAAATGGGTTTGATACCAGGGTACTTACAATGGCCACTGGCAAATTAGCCCGAAACATCAAGGCAAACACCGCAGAGAAGATCGCCTGAAGAACCGGAAAGAGAAAGCCAAAAAAGACCCCAATGGCGACACCTAGACTTACCGATCGTCTGTTGAACTGCCATAGCCAGGGGCGGTTGAGCAGTGGCCCAAGCCATCGCAGGCTTCTGTTTGAGCGCACCGAGTCGGCTGAGGGTGTCCAGCGTTTTATAAACTGCTTCATGGATGGCCCAGATTGTCTCAGGAAAAAGCCATTCTAGGGTTTTTGCTATGCAGTGACCTCGGAAGGGGCAGGCAACAGCATGCTACGCTTGGATCATGCTTCCAAATGAACTTCTTGCACCCGATGAGCCCTTGACCTTTGAGCAGTATGAAAGCTACATAAGGCCAATACGTGAACGTCATGAACGTACCCAGCGTATCTTTGGGGCGCTTTTCTTCGTTATGCTCATTTCGGCCTGTGCCTCTTTTTATTTTGAAGACCTTTCGCACGGGCTCATTTTTGGGCTTATAGCCGTCTATTTTCTGGTTCGGGCCACCGAGTCTTCACTTGCACTTGATATGCTCGAGACACAGCGGGTTGCCCTTTTAGTTCGTCGCGACTAAGACGCCTCGTCTGGTCTTGTTTCCTATGTCTTTGAAAGTCGTGTCAGGGTGTCCGCATTGCGCCTCTGGCCCGGACTGCCCGAAATCCGGCTTCCTGCCGGTACCTCCCGAGTTGTCATGCGTGTTCCAAGGCGACGGCGAACCAGGTTGTTGTTGCCTTTAAGCCGGAAGGCGGCCTCTTCGGCGGAAATAATTTTGACCTGAAAAGGGTCATTGACCACAATGCCTGCCTCGCCGATGCCAACAGAAAATGATGGGTGACTGAGATATTGAATGGGCTGAATGACTTCACTGACGGTAACCCATTTCCCAATCCAGCTGTCATTTGGAAGCAGCCGACGCTCACCTGTAAAGCTCTCAAGAATTTCCGGTAGAAGTTTGATGCGTACAACATTGCCGCTCGACATGGCTGTGAAGTCGACGTAAATGTATGGCCGAGGCATTCTGCTGCTACCGAAATAGGCCTTGCCGGAGCGCACATCAAGAACCTTACCAACGGCCTCCACGCGCCTGCCCGCATAGCGGCTAATTTTCGCAAATTGACCTGCCGCGACAACTTCAAAGGAGCCAACATAGACCCTGTCGGGAGGCACCTCTTTCTTAACAGCCTCACCCTCTGGTTTGGGCCTTGGCTTAAAGACCAGGGTTCCTGGGGGGATACGGCTTTCAAAAAACTCCAAGGGATCGGGAAGTTTTTCGACAGGCCCGAGGCACATGAGGGCAAACTGTTTGGTGGGAAGGCTTAGGGCAGGTACCTGCGTAGCAAGCCCAAAGGTCTGAGAGGCTAAGGGGTTCGCATAGTCGGTTGCCCTAAAAATCACACCCTCTTCGTCGCTGTAGGTGCGATCCCAAAGCTCGGCGTTATGCTCAAGCAGGCCCAGGGATAAATCGAGGCTCATGAATGCAAACCGATCAAGCTCGGGCCCAAAGAGGCTTTCTTTGCGGCCAGGATGTTGAAAATTAACCTGCCCAAGCTCGGACGCAAGCCGACCTTTAAGCGCTGGAACATACATGCCGTCGTAGTCAATGAGCTTTATCTGGGCACCATCTTTTGACACCAGAACATTTCCAAGCTGAATATCCCCGTGTGCAATCGCCATTTTGTTTAAAAACGCGCAGAGCTCGCGCAGCTGAGCACGCAGCTTGGCAATGCGCTTTGAGTCCTTATAGTTTTTGTACAAGTACTCGCCTAGGGTTTCGCCATAGTTCCAGTCCATCTTAATGACAGGTACGGTCTGCGCGTTGACCACCATTCCGTGGGCCTGGTAGTCGAAGTCAACAAAGAACGAGGAGCCTTCCGATTCTCGAATGGCTTTTATGGCCTCGGCGATGGCTTGGTAGCGCTCTTCAACGTCCTTTGAAACACGGGTAAACACTCGCAGGGCATAGGAGCGCTTCGCACTGGCGTCGTTCATGCGAAAGACAAGTGCAAAGTTTCCCGAACGAACACGGGGCATCCCAAGCGTATTTCTTTCTATGTCGCAGCGCTGTAGCGCGTAGTCACGAAATGTCCGCGATGCAGGCTGCTGCAGCGCTCTTAGATAGGCTTCAAGATTTGGAAGAGACATTGAGAGAGGGCGTTCAATTAGTCCAATGCAAGCAGGGCAAAGGTTGTGTCATCTTTATGAAGCTCACCCGACTGCCTATGGCTAAGCACCCAAGATTGAAAGTCGGACTGGTTCATGGAGGAGAGCAGATCGAGGGGCAAGGGCCTGTTCTTTTCATACTGACTGAGAACGTAATGACCCAGAGCATCTGTCATTAAGAAGAGCTTCTTGGGCTGCAGTTCGATTTTGGGGATGGTGATGAAACCCCATCGGCTGTGTTCGCTTCCAAAAAGCAGGCTATCGGTTTTAGTTTCGGAGCCAAGCAAAACAGGGTTCTTGGAAAACTCAAGCGACTTTCGAAGTGTGAAGCTTCGAAGCTGCCCTTGAGAGTCCATCCAGACGGCAATGGTGTCGCCAACGGCTAGAATCGAGACTTGATGCGGTTGGTCAATAACTCCCAGTAGGCTAGCAAAGCTTCCCCGGCTGGCTGCGAGCTGTTTGGACCAGGATGTTGTAATGGCCTTGAGCTGCTTTTCAAAGAAGGGTCTAGCCACAGAAAGAACAAGCGCTACGCACTTGTCGTCTAACCTGGGTGCTGCCACTTGGTTGTAGATCTGCGTAAATGACTGGCAAAGAATATGCGCCCAACTGCGTGAATCGAAGGAGTCGCTTGCACCATCACTCATTGCACAGGCCTTGCCTTGCGCCTCCCAGAAAAAGAAGTCCTCGTTGGATTCCGGGTGGTCAGGCTCTTTCGGAGCAGTAAGACTTCTGAGAATCTTCATGTTTTTTTGCAGGCATCGTCAGAAAGAAGGGGCGCCGGCCTTAATGCCTTGGCTCTTAACGCAGCATCATGGCCTGGGATGATGCACGCGTACCAATTTCGAAAAACTCAACAATCTCCACGGGTTCCACATTAAAGAAAAACCCCCGGGCATTGTCGCTGACATGGTAGCCCCGTTCGCGGGCGGCTGATGCAATGGCGGCAGGCAGAACACTTGACATACGAAATAAAATCTTCCCGAATCCGTCGGTAACCTCCTCTTGAGACCCAGGAAATTTGATGGGGCCGCTTTTGCTTTGTCCGGTGTGCAGATTAAGTATGAGCACCTCACCGTCATCGGTCCCTAGAGATTTCAGCTGCTCAACAATAGGCTCTGGGTCGCCGTCGGAGGGCTCGCCGTCGGTCACATGAAGGAGTGTTGGCGGAAAAGACTCAGGATAGTCGTCGCACCATTGCGCAAGCGCCTGAGCTGCCGTGCGCATGGCCTTGCGCATGGGAGTGCCTCCATCGGCTTTAGGTGTGAACCAAATAGGAAAGGGCATGCCATCGCGCTGTTCGATGCGCAGAGGATGTCGCTCGAAGGCCGAGATAGGATTGAATGTCTTGTCTGCCAGCGCCCCTGAGAGTGCAGGCCCAACACTTGATCCACCATAGCCGATGGCACCAATCTGAAAATAGTCGCGTACCCCTTCAGACTTAGAACTTCGAGCAATAAGGTTGACAACAACCCGGTTCAGGGCATCACAGACAAACTCCGCGCGGCTGAGCTCGGTCGTACCAACCGGGTCGGCCATTGACCCCGATTGGTCAATAACGAACATAAACGCGGTGGGGTTGGAGCGACTGATCTCGGCCTTGTAGGGCATGGGAATTCCTTCTTTAAAAGGTTCTTTTACTTAAAACGTCGTTGGCTAACCATGAGCTCAAAGCCTTACTTGCCGAAACGGTCGTCAAAACTTTTCTGAAGAGCCTTCGCTCTTTCTTCGGGGTCGTAGCATTTGGCGGTAAGTGTGACCTCCGGTGCTACTTTCACCGAGGCGTCCTCGTAACTCAGAAACGGATACCGCTCGTTGGCCATAAGCTTAATTCGCTGGTTGGGCCGAGCAATAAGCCTTGCCTGTCCTTTAGTAAAGTTCGCCGTAGGCCCATCGGGCATGACCTTCACCATGAAGACGTTTTCTTCGAACTCACACTGGTTATCAAGCGTAATACGTATCTCTATAGGGTCTCGCGATGGCAGTAGGAACTCGTTAATGGGTTGAACGGCCGACTGAAGCGGTGGCATTTCAACCTTGGTAATGACCGAATAGACGATCCATAAGGCAAGGACCGTTCCCAAGAGGGTTCCACCGGCCAGAAAAAAGAGCTGGTAATTTTTGGGCTCGGGCGGAAGGGGTGGTTGACCGTCAGAGTCGGCCCCTTGCTGCTTGCTCGACGATCTTGGCGCCTGGTTGGAATCGGCTTCAAAAGGGTCAAAGAAGTCTTCCTCACTCTTCGATGACGACTTTGTACCAGAGGAGGTTGCCTGGTTTGACCTGGGGTCGATTTGACTTTTTGCGCGCTCTGCCGCAATTTCTTCCAGGGAACGAGGTTTAATCACCATAGAGCGAAGTGTATCCCACGCAAGACTGGTCAACGGGCCCTTTTCCGGCCCACTCTCTGGGGAGAATGACGATGGTAACGGTGGCAAACCTTGTTGTAACCGGCAGTGTCTGGGAGAAGAAGACCGACCCCCTCGCAGAGGCCTTAGAGTCTCAGGCTCGCCGTTACTGGGTGAACGTTTTCAACTCTCCTATGCAGATCATGCGGTTTGCAACAGAGACCCATCAAAGGGCCATGGTCCGCGAGCTCGACGACTGGGACGATGTGAACGACCCCCGGCCTTGTTACTTGTTGTGCACCAGTCCCGCTGCGGCGGAGGCCCTTGCGGGCCTAAGTCATCTTAAGCAGTCGCTTGCTGTGCGCGAACGACGTCTGCGCTTTGCAGCCGTGGGGGATGAGACGGCTGCGCAGTTCGCAGCAACCGTTAAGCTTGAGGGTATTGCACGGGTGCGTCGCGAAGAGGTTATTACGCCCGCGGTCTCGGGCCATGCCGATAAGCTCGTTCAGAAACTTATCGAGACCGCACCGGATGGCTCCATCGTATTCACACTCGAATCAGCCAGTGACAGTGGCGACATTGCAAGGGGTCTTGTCTCGGGGGGGCTTCGGGTGGTGCGGCTTCCCGTCTTTTCAATCTCTTTGCAGAACCTTATTGACCTGCCTACAAGTGACCTGCCTTGGTGGTTCTTAATTACCAATTCGTCGGTGCTTAAGACCCTTGTGCAAGATCTTCGTCTGCAAAAAAAGCGGCCAGAGAACGTGCTTTGGATGGGCCACTTTCGTTCCACCGAGACAATCCTTCGTAGGCTTATACCGAATGCACACTGGGTGGAGCTGGCCGATCTTCTGCCCGTGAATATTCTTGAGACAATTTCCAAAAGTGAATTCTGTTAGCCATGGTTATCCTTGCAAACCTACTCATCACTCGTGCCGCATGGCGCGGTGGAACGGACCCATTGGCCGAAGAGCTTAAGAAAGAGGGGGGCCGGTACTGGATTAAGGTTTTTCATTCGCCAGCAGAAGAGTTTCGACTCGCGGACGAGACCTTGCAACGGGCTGCCCTAAGAGAGCTGAAAGACTGGGACGAGCCTGGCGACCACAGGCCTTTCTATCTTGTTGCAACAAGCCCAGCCGCCGCCGAGGCCCTCGCAAAATTACCCCATCTGGTTGCCGCCATGAAGACGCGGCAGTCCCGCCTAAAATATGCCGCGATTGGAGAAGACACTGCCTTTCATTTCTGGGAGGCCTTAAAGCCTAACGACCTTGGGCCAGAGCGCTACCGCCAAATACTCGTTCCCACCGTCTCGGGCCATTTCGACAAGCTGGCCGATTCCATTCTTGTGCGCGCGAAACCGGGCACGATGGTCGGTCTTTTGGAGTCGGCCGAAGACTCCAATACACTCACCCAGCGGTTGGTCTCGGGTGGTGTTCGTGTTGTACGCATACCGGTTTATTCGCGTTCTATGCGGGAGCTTATTGACCTGCCTCAAGACGGCACACCCTGGTGGGTACTGGTAACCTCTTCAGTTGCTGCCAAGGCCACACTGCTTGAGCTCAATCGGCAGAAAGTGGACCTTCAAAAGGTGACCTTCATGGGCTCTGTGCCTGCAATTGGTCAGACCATTCAAAAGCAGCTGCCTGATGCCAAGTGGGTGACGGTGGAGGAGCTAACAGCCCATCACATTCTTGACTGTATCGCGAAGGCCTAACCGAAGGCGAGGCACAGAGGGCGGGCTTGTCTGAACGTGCTTTAAGTTCCTCGGGTTGGGGTCGATTCCTCAACCATGAAAGCGTGTGTAAGTCGAGCTGGCACTGCTGCAAAGCCCAAAGTTTGGGTGCTGCTTAGTCTCGCCCTGATCTTGTTAGCTGCCTCGTTCCAGGCGGCACATGCGAAATACCTGCTTCTTGAACGAGGCAACGGAAAGGTTGTTTACGTGCCCTTAGCTGCAGTCGCCTCAACACCAGAGGGCAATCGTTACTTCACCGTCATTCACGATTTTTTTAACCCGGACCTTCTTGGGCATCTATCGCGTCGTCATGTCGAGGAGATTGACTGCAAAGGAAAGCGAACGCGAACCCGGGTTCATGCTCGATTCACAGGTAAGCGTGGTACCGGAAAGGCAACGCTTAATACCGATGAGCCAACAAGTTGGCGACCAATTCGGGGCAAGGACGACCCCATGGAAATTGCAAGAAGCCTTCTCTGCCCGTCTTAGCTTGTTGGCACGACCTGCTTTTTGTGTTTCCAGAGCGAGAATACAAGGGCAATGACGGTTAAGGGAATGACACCGTAGAGAAGAGTCTGACTGTAGGGCTGAAGAGCCTGGTGGCTTTGAGAGGCCAGAATAAGGTAGCCGGTGTAGGCAAAGTAATAAAACAAGAAGATGGCGCCTTCCCATCGGGCAATTTCACGCCCGGTAATGAAGGCCGGAACACAAGCAAGAAATGCCGCGAGCATTACCCACTGATCGAATACTAAGACCGAGTTGGGTATAACAAGCCCTCCAGAGGCAACAAGCCCAGCAGGGCAGCAAGCCTACTTGCGCCGCGGACAAGCAATTCAGAGCCAAAAACCAGCGCTAAAAGCCCGGCAGTAAACAGCGCAAAGTTAACCATACAGAGGCCTTTTTAGAGATCTGATGCATACTGTAGCAATGAAATGGATTCCAACAGCCGACCTATGTGATGCCCATGAGGCTCTTTTTTCAAAGGGCCTTCTTTTTGTTATACCCCCTGTTTTTCAGAATTATGGGGGAGGCGATCGGATGATGGGAGAGGTGTTTACCTTGCGTTGTTTTGAGGACAATGGGTTGCTGAAAAAAGTCCTCGAGCAGCCGGGTCAGGGTCGTGTCTTAATGGTTGATGCGGGCGGCAGCGATCGTTGTGCTCTGGTCGGCGGTAACCTTGGGTCAATGGCGGAGAAAAATGGCTGGTCGGGCCTGGTCCTTAATGGGTGTGTTCGTGATGTCCAGGAACTCTCCGAACTCTCCATTCCGGTCTGGGCCATGGCAAGCAATCCGCGACGCGGGACAAAGCAAGGAACCGGCGAGCAGCAGCAGCCCGTTGATATCGCAGGGGTTCTGGTTTTCCAGGAAATTGGTGTTACGCCGACGATGACGGCGTTATCGTCTCGCGTCAGTCTTTACACAAGGCCTAGGCCTGTTGTCTTTACGTTTCAGTTGCTCTTGCTCTTACTAAGCCGTGGCCAAATCATCGTCGACTTATAACGAGTCATCCATCCGTGTACTAAAAGGGCTTGAGCCGGTTCGTCAGCGGCCGGGCATGTACACGCGCACCGAAAATCCTCTGCATATTATTCAGGAGGTCATCGATAATTCTGCCGATGAGGCCTTGGCGGGCTACGCAAAGCGTATTGAAGTCGTCGAACATACCGATGGCAGCTTTAGCGTTCAAGACGACGGCCGAGGTATTCCGGTTGGCCCGCATCCCGAGGAAAAGTCTCCCGTTGTTGAAATTGTTTACACACGCCTGCATGCAGGCGGTAAGTTTCAAAAAGATGCGTCTTCTGCCTATGCCTTCTCCGGGGGTCTTCATGGTGTTGGCGTCTCAGTCACCAATGCCCTCTCTCTTCGGCTGGTGGTAACGGTCTGGCGTGATGGGCAGGAGTGGGAAATTGAGTTTTCTTCAGGCGAGGTAAAAACCCCGCTGAAAAAGCTTGGGTCTGCTGCCGGAAGGTCGGGCACTCGAGTGCAAGTCTGGCCAGACCCGAAGTACTTCGATGAGGCGCAGGTGCCGCGTCAAGAGCTTGCGCGCAGTCTGAAGGCGCGTGCGGTTCTTCTGCCAGGGGTCACCACACAACTGCTCGTTGAGAAATCAGCCCAGTCCAATTCATGGCTCTATGCAGGTGGGCTTGAGTCCTATCTTTTGGAGTCCATTGGTGAGGCCTCCTTACTCGTTCCAATGTGGTCGCATGAGGGCTACGTTGGAGCCGATGACGAGACCTTTGCCCAGGGCGAGGGCGCGCAATGGGTGGTTGCCTTCACGCAAGAGGGCTCTGTTCTGCGTGAGTCGTTTGTCAACCTTATTCCCACGCCTGCCGGCGGAACTCACGAGGCGGGTCTGCGTGATGGTCTTTTTTCAGCGGTAAAGGCCTTCGCCGAACAGCAGGGTCTTGTTCCGAAAGGCGTGAAGCTCCTGCCTGAGGATGTCTTTAGCCGTTGCTCCTTTGTCCTGTCGGCCAAGGTGCTTGACCCACAGTTCCAAGGGCAGATCAAAGAGAGGCTAACCAGTCGTGATGCACTAAGGCTCGTAGCCAACCAGGCCCGAGGTCCCTTTGAGATATGGCTTAACCGTGACCTCGACATCGGCCGGCGAATCGCAGACCTAGCCATCCGAGCCGCCCAGTCCCGCCAGAAGGCGGCCTCGAAGGTTGAGAAGCGCAAGGGCTCGGGTGTTGCAGTGCTTCCTGGAAAGCTCACCGACTGCGAGTCGACCGACCTTGCTCGTAACGAACTCTTTTTAGTTGAAGGCGACTCGGCAGGTGGGTCAGCCAAGATGGGCCGTGATAAAAACTTTCAGGCCATTCTTCCGCTGCGTGGCAAGGTGCTTAATACCTGGGAGGCGGAGAAAGACAGGCTTTTTGCGAATGCCGAGGTTCACGACATTGCCGTGGCCCTAGGGGTCGACCCACATGGCGAGCAGGACAGCCCAGACTTTTCAAGCCTTCGTTATGGCAAGGTCTGCATTCTCTCGGATGCCGATGTCGATGGTTCGCATATTCAGGTTCTTTTGTTAACACTTTTCTTTAGACACTTTCCGAAGCTCATAGAGGCGGGTCATGTTTATGTTGCTCAGCCTCCTTTGTTTCGTGTGGATGTTGAGGCACGGTCGAAGCGGCCCGCGCGAAAAATCTATGCCCTTGATGATGGCGAGCTTACGCACATTCTCGATAAGCTTCGGCAGGAAGGTCTGCGCGAAACGGCCTGGGCCATCTCAAGGTTTAAGGGCCTTGGTGAGATGAGTGCCGAGCAGCTCTGGGAGACCACCTTAAATCCCGATACTCGTCGGCTTCTCCCCGTTCAGCTTGGTGAAGTAAGTCGTGCTGACACCAAGCTTCGTTTTAATCTGCTCATGGGGCGAGGCGAGTCCTCCGCACGACGCAGCTGGCTTGAGGAAAAAGGCCATCAGGTGGAGGCCGACATATGACCAATAAACCGGGTTCCAAGAGTTCAAATGGGTCAAACGGCTCGGGCGGCTCGGGCGGCTCGGGCGGCTCGGGCGATAACCGGTCGCTTGACCTTTTTCAAGAGGGTCCGGTCTCTGACAAGCCCGAGCCCACCGAGGTAACCGAAGTCTCGCTGGCCGATTTCGCCGAGCGCGCCTACCTCGACTATGCCGTATCGGTGGTTAAGGGAAGGGCCATTCCCGACCTTTGCGACGGCATGAAGCCCGTGCAAAGACGCATTCTTTTTGCGATGGACCAGATGGGGCTCGGCAATGCTGCAAAGCCTGTGAAGTCTGCGCGCGTTGTAGGAGATGTGCTGGGCAAATATCACCCGCACGGTGATCAGTCCGCCTACGACGCCTTGGTAAGGCTTGCTCAGAGCTTTAGCATGCGCTATCCACTCATTGATGGTCAGGGTAACTTTGGCTCCCGCGATGGTGATGGTGCTGCAGCCATGCGATACACCGAGGCAAGGCTCACCGCATTTTCCGAACTCTTGCTCTCTGAAATTAATGAAGGAACGGTTGACTTTGGGCCGAACTACGATGGTTCGTTCAAAGAACCGTTGCGTCTTCCTGCGCGCCTGCCGGTCTGCCTTCTCAATGGGGCATCGGGCATTGCAGTGGGTATGGCAACAGAGATTCCCCCACACAACCTACACGAGGTCTCGGCTGCAGTTCGCCTTTTGCTCGACCAGTCGGTTGTTACCGATGAAGAGCTCCTTAAATGCATTGCTGGGCCGGACTTTCCTGGGGGAGGGCAGATCACATCTTCAGCCGAAGAGATTCAACAGGTCTACCGACAAGGGCGTGGCTCGTTAAAGCTGCGCGCCCGATGGGTGTTTGAGGAACTGGCCCGTGCCCAGTGGCAGCTGATTGTTACGGAGCTTCCCCATGGGGTCTCTTCGCAACGCATTCTCGAGGAGATTGAAGAGCTTACCAATCCAAAGATTAAGGCGGGTAAGAAATCCTTGTCGCCCGAGCAGCAGCAGACCAAGCAGCTCATGCTCAGTTACTGCGAGTCTGTGCGTGATGAGTCGGGCAAAGAGGCCGCGGTGCGACTGGTTTTTGAGCCTAAGACCTCGCGCATCGATCGTGACGAGTTTGCCCGGCTTTTGCTTGCCCAGACATCGCTTGAGACATCGTTCTCGGCAAACCTGGTGGCGGTTGATACGCAAGGACGGCCTCGATCGCTATCTCTCACCGAGATGCTAAGGCAGTGGGTTGACTTCCGTCTTCTAACGGTCCGTAGGCGTTCTGCCTATCGCCTCGAAATTGCCCAACGACGCATTCATATTCTTGAGGGACGTGTCATTGCCCTTGCCAGTATTGACGAGGTCATTGCCGTGATTCGCGAGTCCGATGAGCCCAAGCCCGCACTGGTTGCAAGGTTTGGTTTATCGGAGCTTCAGGCAGAAGACATTCTTGAGCTTCGGCTGCGGCAGCTAGCAAGGCTTGAGGCCATCAAAATTGAAAAGGAGCTTAATGCGCTTCGCGATCAGGCCGATAAGCTCTCTCAGATTCTCGACAGCGAGCGCACTCTTCGAAAGACTGTAAGCAAAGAGGTCGCAGAAGACACCAAGCGCTTTGCTGACGCCCGCCGAACCCTTGTCAAAGCCGAGCTCAAGGCCACCGTTGAGATTCCTGTCGTTGATGATCCTGTTACGGTTGTTGTCTCGGTTAACGGCTGGGTTCGGTCGCGCCAGGGCCATGGCCATGACGCTCAGGGCTTCTCCTTTAAGACTGGCGACAGTCTCTATGCAGCCTTTGAGTGCCGCACAACGGATCAGCTCGTGGCCTTAAGCGCCACGGGGCGAGCCTATAGCGTCTCAGTGGCGTCCTTGCCAGGCTTTCGCGGTGAAGGCCTGCCACTTACCTCGTTCTTCGAGCTTGATACGGGCGGGCTACTCACCCACTTTCTTGTCGCCCCGAGTCAGACCATGATTCTTTTGGCGAGCCGCCTTGGCTATGGATTCATGGCCCGGTTTGATGCGCTTGTTGGGCGCAATCGTAGTGGCAAGCAGTTCATTAGCTTTGAGCAGGGCGATCGTCTTGCGGTGTTTAAGGCCATGGGCGCTCACGCAGGTGCGATGGCGGTTGTTACAGCTGCCAAGCGTCTTCTTGTCTTCGGACTCAATGAGTTTAAAGAGCTTTCAAACGGTGGGCGAGGGGTGCAGCTGGTCGACCTGGATGCTAAAGACGACTACGTGCTTGATGCCGATGTCATCTCTAATAAGGGCATCGACTTTATTGGGCAAGGCCGAACGGGTAAGCCGCAGCGAACAACACTGAGCAGCGATGCCTTGCTTGACTACGTGGCGCACAGGGGCCGAAAAGGTAAAAAGCTCGATCTTCGAATGACCCTTGAACGCATTGAGTCGACGGGCCTGTCAGCAGGTTCTAATAATGGAGTTTCCTCCTAGAGGTCCTCTCCTAAGCGCAAATAGGGCTTACCGTGATTCAAATTGCTCTGATATTTCTGAAAGCCGTCTGGCGAATCCTGAAGTTTTTTCTTGCCTTCATCGAGAAACTTGGACGCTTCGCAGTTGGCTTGTTGGTCTTTCCTATTCTTCTGGCGGGACTTTTTTTCGGTATCACCGGGCTCTTTGCGCTTTATGACCAACCGTCATCGGGGTTCTCATCCGCCCAGGTTGCCAAGGAGACCGTTCTGCTTAATTGAACTCAATGGCCGGATTGTTGAGCAGGCAGACTATCCGAAGGGGCCCTTTCTATCGCGTCAGCTCTTGCAGGAAAGAGCCCAAGACATACAGGTTCGGGATATCGTTCGGCTAACGGATGCCCTTGTGAAGGATTCCCGCGTCGATGACATTGTGCTTGACCTATCGGGGTTTGAGGGCGGTAGTCTTGTATCGCTGCGTCAGGTGGGTCAGCAGCTGCAGCGTTTAAAAGATGCGGGTAAAACCGTGCTTGTCTGGGGTTTGTATTTCGGTCAGGCGCAGTACTACCTGGCATCGCACGCTTCAAAGGTTTACCTGCATCCAAAGGGAGTCTTGGCACTTGAGGGTCTTGGCCAGCGGCCATTTTATTTTGGTGATGCACTTACTCGGCTTGGCATAGAGCCTAACCTGATTCGCGCTGGGCAGTACAAAGACGCGGGCGAGCCCCTCGTGCGCGCAAGCGCATCGAAAGAAAGCCTTGCTGCAAGCCAGCGCCTGCTTGATGACCTCTGGCGCGTCTTCGCTGCTGACATTGCAAGGTCGAGGGCTATTGAGCCGCAGAAGCTCGATGGGTTTATTAACGATCTTCCAAGGCTATCGGAGGGGCAGGCCTTTAACCCAGCTCAGTACGCACTAAAGGCTGGGCTTGTAGATGGTCTCCTTACCCCCGATGAATTCGAGGCGCAGCTGGAAAAAACCAACCGCGTGGATGATGAGCTTCAGGAGGTGATTCAGATTCATTGGCTCGATTACCTGCAGTTACAGCCTGAGCCTCGCTTCAAAGAAGGCGTGGCTATTGTGGTTGCTCAGGGTGCGATTTTCGACGGTGACGAATCGGTGGATGGGGTGGGTGGGCTCGCAACGATAGCCCTCCTGCGTGAAGCACGCCGTAAGAAGGGTGTGAAGGCCCTGGTAATTCGCGTTGATTCTCCCGGCGGCAGTGTGGTGGGCTCAGAGCTTATTCGTCGCGAGATTGAAGTCACTCGGCAGATGGGCATTCCGGTGGTTGCCTCCATGGCCGGAATGGCCGCCTCGGGTGGTTACTGGATTGCAGCAGGTGCTGATGCCATTGTTGCAGACGAGTCCACCATTACGGGTTCCATTGGAGTCTTTGCACTCTTCCCAACAGCCAATAAGGTGCTTGACAAGCTCGATATCAATACCGATGGCTACACAACGCACTGGCTGCGTGGGGCTTATGACCCGCGCAGACCTCTTGACCCACGGCTTAAGGGTGTCTTGCAGGCCTCGGTTAACCAGATCTACGATGACTTCATCGGCCAGGTGTCTCTTGCCCGAAATCTTTCAAAGGAGCGAGTCAATCAGCTTGCGCAAGGCCAGGTCTGGACAGGGGGGCAGGCGCATCAACGCGGACTGGTTGATCAGTTGGGAGGGCTTGAAAAGGCCGTTGAACTGGCTGCACAAAAGGCGGGTCTCGACCAGGGTTTTGACGTTACGTATGTCGAGCCTTCTGAGCCCGCCTGGTCGGCCTTGCTCTCGGATGTTTTAAGGTCGGTTAGGGCAGTCGTTTTTAATCCTCCTGAATGGCAAAGCCTGCAGCAACTCTTGAATATCCAAGCCTCCGACATCCGCTGGCTCTCGGGGCTCGCAAGCCCACAGGCACCTCTAGGCCAGGCGGTTCAGGCGCATTGCTTATGCTCGTCTGACCTTTTTTAGCGGGCCTGGCCTTTAGCCGGGTAGGCCTCACAGACGAACGCGCAGGCGGCCGCGGACGCTTCGCCACCTCGCCATTTCGCCACTTTGGTGCTTAGGTTCTGCACGACATGGACCGCCAATGGCGGCTGGCAGATTTTTTCGATCGTCGGCCTTGAAAATCTGCTAAGGCGTCCCAAAATTAATCAATTAAGTCCGCATTTTTAAGGAGATTTTTTCGTCATGTCAAAAGAGACCATGAGTTTTCAGACCGAGGTCAAGCAGCTGCTTCACCTCATGATCCATTCGCTCTACAGCAATCGCGACATTTTTCTAAGAGAACTTATCTCCAACGCCTCTGACGCCTGCGACAAGCTACGGCTCGAGGCATTATCGAATGAAAAGCTTTTTGAAGAGGATGCCGAGCTCAGCATTACAGTGGGTTTCGATGCGAAGGCACGAACGGTCACTATTGCCGATAACGGCATTGGTATGAGCCGAGACGAGGTTATTGCCAACCTTGGCACCATTGCTCGATCGGGTACCAAAGAGTTCTTTGGAAAGCTCTCGGGTGACTCTGCAAAAGACTCTGCCCTTATTGGTCAGTTTGGGGTTGGCTTTTACTCCTCGTTTATTGTTGCCAACAAGGTTACGGTTGTAAGTCGACGAGCAGGGCTTGCGGCCGACCAGGCCGTGCGTTGGGAGTCGGATGGCACGGGTGACTTCAGTGTTGAAGCCCTCGAGCGCGCGGAACGCGGAACCGAGGTTACTTTGTACCTTCGAGAGCCCGAGGGCCAGGGGGAGGATGCGAAATCCCACGACGATCTTCTGTCCCACTGGAAACTCAAAGAGATACTGAAAGCGCTATTCCGACCATATTGGTCTTCCCATTCGAATGAAAAAACGCGAATGGGACGAGAAGAAGAAAGAGTATGCCGAGACCGACGACTGGGAGACGGTGAATCAGGCCTCTGCCCTCTGGACACGCTCAAAATCAGAGATTACCGAGGAGCAGTACAAAGAGTTTTATAAAAGCCTTGCCCATGGCCTTGACGATCCCCTGGCCCACACCCATAACCGCGTTGAGGGACGTACCGAATACATTCAACTGCTTTACATTCCGGCAAAGGCTCCGTTCGATCTCTATGACCGTCAGAGCCGGCATGGTCTTAAGCTCTACATTAAGCGGGTCTTCATCATGGACGACGCCGAGCAATTGCTTCCCAATTACCTGCGTTTTGTTCAAGGTGTGGTGGACTCCTCCGATCTGCCTTTGAATGTCTCTCGAGAAATACTGCAGGAAAGCCGAGACGTCCGTGCCATTCGCGAAGGCTGCGCCAAGCGCGTGCTCGGGCTTCTTGAAGATATGGCAACCCACCAGCCCAACGACTACAAGACAGCCTGGAAAGAGTTTGGTCAGTGCCTTAAAGAGGGCTTTGGCGAAGACTTTGCCAACAAAGACAGGTTAGCCAAGCTCGCCCGTTTCGTGTCAACCCAGTCAAGTACCGATGAGCCCGATGTCGCCCTTGAAGCCTATGTTGGGCGCATGAAAGAAGGTCAAGACAAAATCTATGTCATCACAGCAGACAGCCTGACTGCCGCGCGCAACAGCCCGCACCTTGAAATATTCAGGAAAAAGGGCATTGAGGTTTTATTGCTGACAGACCGCATTGATGAGTGGGTCTTGAACTTCTTAACTGAATTCGACGGGAAGTCGATTCAGTCGGTCGCAAAGGGCAGTCTCGACCTATCCAAGGTTAACGATCTTCCTTCGGACGCCGACACCACGAAGGACGAGAAGGCTCGAGAAGAAGACCAGCGCGCGGCAAAGCCTGCGGTTGAGAAGGCGGCCAAGGTCTTAGGCGAGAAGGTGAAAGAGGTTCGCCTCAGCGAGCGCTTAACCGATTCCGCCTGCTGCCTGGTCTCTGATGAACACGATGTCAGCGGCCATCTTGAGCGTCTCTTAAAGGCCTCGGGTCAGAAGGCACCCGAGCGACGGCCCATTCTCGAGCTCAATCCAAGCCACCCCATTGTCAAAGCGCTGGTGGCTGAGTCTGAGGCAGGTGGAGGCCAGATTTTGGGGGCCGACGGCGCCCAAGTAACCGATGGTCTAACAGAGACGTTCTCAGACCTTGTCTGGCTTTTGCATGACCAGGCGCTTCTTGCTGAAGGGGGGCAGCCTGAGGACCCTGCTGCCTTCGTTGGCCGGCTAAATCGGTTTTTACTAAAGGGGCTTGGCTCCGCACGGGCTTAGCCTGTCTTTGATACACTCGCGAGCAAAGAAGAAAAATCCAATCCGCTAACTTTTTTGTCTGCGGAGAAATGCTGGGCGTTTGGGAAGCATAAACATGGCTCTTTTATGCTACGGCCTATGCCGGTCAACCGAGCGAACACTAATTTTTAGGGAGTGGTCTATGGGTTTCCAGAAGGTCGTACGTCGCGTGTGTCTGGGTGTGTTGGTTGGTTTAAGTTTTGGGGCCTCTGCAATGGCCGAGGTTAAAGGCAGCGCCGAGGCCGGAGCTAAGAAAAACTCCATGTGCATAGGCTGCCATGGCATTCCCGATTACAAAACGGCCTATCCGGTTCTTTATCGGGTGCCTAAAATTGCGGGCCAAAACTACGACTACCTTGTGGCATCGCTTAGCGCCTACCGTTCCGGTGAACGCAATCATCCAAGCATGGTGGCCATTGCTACGACCCTTACCGACCAAGACATAGCCGACCTTGCGGCCTTCTACGCTGCAGGCACCCGTTAGGTTGCTTTACAAACAAAACCCGTTCTCTTAGGAGTATTCACGTGGCAAAGCTTACTCAACTTTTCCTTAACAGCACTGTGGCTTCGGCCTTGGTTTTATCCGGTTTATTGGTAGCTTCTTCGCCGGCTATGGCCGGCAACATTGCCCTGGGCAAAGAAAAGGCAGATCAAGCTTGTGCGGCCTGTCATGGCGTCGATGGTGTGAAGTCTGTTGCAGCCGCTTACCCAATTCTTGCCGGTCAGTACGAAGACTACCTTTTGCGTTCCTTAACGGAGTACAAGTCAGGCGCTCGAAAAAATGCCATTATGGCTGGGATGGCGGCTCCTCTTACCAAGGAAGATATTGCCAATCTTGCCGCCTACTATGCGTCACTGCCTGGCCCCATGACCATTATCAAGCGCTAGTGATCTTCTAAAGGGCCTTTAGCCCCCAATGTAGCTCATCTCAACCTTAGCGGGTTGTCTGTCTAGCCGGTCCGCACTTGACTGGCGGAGTTCGGAATACCGGTCCTCGCGAAGACCCCAAATACCACGAACAATGGCAGAGAGCTCATCTTGGCTGCTTGAGGACCGAAGCACCGCGCGCAGGTCGGTCCCATTATTAGCAAACAGGCAGGTGTAGAGCAGACCCTCCGAAGAGATACGTGCCCTTGAACAGTCGGAGCAGAACGGGCGGGTAATGGAGGCAATAACGCCGAACTCCACCGGCCTGTCTTTGTAGATAAAGCGCTCGGCAACATCGTGTTTCTTTGCCCGGTCTACGGGTTCGAACTCGAATTCCGACTCAAGCCTATGTAGGATTTCCCCAGCCGAGACCACCTGATCAAGCCGCCACTGGTTTGCGTTTCCAACATCCATAAACTCAATGAATCGAAGGGTGTCACCCATGTCTCGGAAGGCCTTGGCCATGGGAAGAACCTGATGGTCGTTCACGCCTTTTTGCACCACCATGTTCACCTTGGTCTCAAGCCCAAGCGCACGGGCGGCGGCAATGCCCGCCAGAACCTGTTTCGGCTCACCCGTATCAACGCCTGCGAGCTCTCTGAATAGGTGGGTATCGAGGGCATCAAGGCTTACGGTGACACGCTGAAGCCCGGCTGCTTTCAGGGCTGAGGCCTTTTGCTCAAGAAGCAGGCCATTGGTGGTGAGCGCAACTTCCAAAGGCAGGTTCTGAGGGGTCTTTAATTGGGCAAGCCGCGCAATGAGGTCTTCAACCGACTTACGAAGAAGTGGCTCGCCCCCCGTAATTCGTAGCTTGCGAATACCCAGTGGAATAAATGCTTTAACGAGCTGTTCAATCTCCTCGAAGCTTAGCAAGGCCTCGCGTGGAAGGAATTGATAGTCTTTGGTGAAGACCTCTTTGGGCATGCAATAACCACAGCGCAGATTGCACTGGTCGATGACCGAGATGCGCAGGTCTGTGATGGGTCGACCTAGCTTGTCCTGAACTGGCCCGAGGGACTGACCCCTTAGAGAGGCGGAAGGGTCAGGGCGAGCAGCCTTACGCCTCTCGAAAGAGGACGCAAGGATGGGGATGACGCGGTGACCTTCACTCATTGTTCCTAGTTTCTACCATAACCAACTCCTCAGAAGTCGAAACGGCCTGACTTCTGCGTGGTTTCCGACCCAAGATAGGTACGACAGCAGCAGGCTGCTCGGTGGGGGCTTTTTCCGGATCTGTCTGAACCCATTCAAGTCCTGCTGCCTGAAGTTCTTGCGAGAGATCAATGGGTGAGGCCGGAGCCGCCACAACAACGGTCTCAACTGGGCTGTGAGGCGAGACCGCAGGCACTGGGGTCGCAGCACGTGGTTCGGCGTCCTGCTCGAGTGCAGCGGGCTGATCGACGATAAGCAGTTCAGGCACGGCATGGGTTTCAGGCTTGGGGGTGTCTTTGAACCCATCTGCCTCAGGTGAATCGACTGGGGTGTGCAAGGCCTCGGATACCACGGCTGTGGAAGGCGTCTCGTTGCCCGAGTCAGTGCTGGTTGCGGCTACGCCCGCGTCGTTTGACTCGGAGGATGCTGAACGCCCAGAGGACCCGCGACGACGGCGGCGGCGAGGTTTCTCTGCGCCATTTGCATCGCCAGCCTGGGGCACGTCCAAGGCCTCCGATTCTCCAACACCTTCTGCAAGGCCCACGTTTAGAGAAAGTTCTTGAGCCTCGAGTGGGTCTTTAAGCTCTTTGGCCCCGCGCGGTTCGCGCGCTTCCCGGGGCTGCCTGGAGCGCGGCTCGCGGCCCTCGCGTGGTTCGCGCCCCTCTTTGGGCTCACGAGGTGATCGGGTTTCTTGAGCCTCACGCGGCGCGCTCGTAGCAGGTTTTGCGTCTTTGTTGTCGCCACGACCCGTCTGCCTGCGGCCATCGCGTCGGTTGTCGGCTGAGCGTTCGCGTCGGTTCGACCCAGTATCATCACCGCCTGCACCGGCGGCCCGATTGCGGCGGTCGTCGCCTCGCCCGCCCTGCCGTGCTGACCGACCATTTCGGCCTGCGTTGGCTGTCTTGCTAGGCTGTGCCTCGGATGACTCCGAGCCAAAAAGTCCAGCGAGCCAGGCAAAGAACCCTGACTTCTTCTCTGTCTTGCGGCCTGCTGCTGCAATGTTTGCTGGCATAGGCGTGGAGGGAGCAATGCCTTTTACAACAGCCTCTTGCCGAACTTTTTCTGGGCTCTCGCTGGGCTTTCCTGGCGCACCTGCCTCAAGCGCTGGTCCATCGACCATCGCGTAACTTACCTTGATGTCATCTAAGCGCGTGTCGTCGTGGCGAAGCCGATCGAGGTTGTAATTCGGTGTCTCAAGGTGCTTGTTAGGAATAAGCACGATGGTCACTTTAAGGCGCGCCTCGAGCTTGGCAATGTCTGTGCGCTTTTCATTCAACAAGAAGCTTGCAACCTCAACCGGTACTTGCACGTGCACAGCAGCGGTTCCTTCCTTCATGGCCTCTTCTTGGAGGATACGAAGAATGTGAAGGGCACTTGAGTCAATGTCGCGAATAACGCCTGTGCCGTTGCAACGAGGGCAGGTAATGTGGGACCCCTCGTTTAGAGCAGGCCGAAGCCTTTGCCGCGACAACTCCATAAGCCCAAAACGCGAGATCTTGCCCATTTGCACGCGGGCGCGGTCGTGATGCAGGGCTTCACGCAGTCGCTGCTCAACATCGCGCTGGGCTTTGTTTGATTCCATGTCAATGAAGTCGATGACGATGAGCCCGCCAAGGTCGCGCAGCCTAAGCTGTCGCCCAACCTCTTCGGCAGCCTCAAGGTTCGTTCGCAGGGCAGTTTCTTCAATATCAGAACCACGTGTGGAACGGGCCGAGTTCACGTCAACCGCAACAAGGGCCTCGGTATGGTCGATGACCAATGCGCCACCCGATGGCAGTTCAACCATACGGGAATAGGCGGTTTCAATTTGATGCTCAATCTGAAAGCGGGAGAAAAGCGGAATGTCATCTTTATAGCGCTTAACCCTGGGTGCGAGATCGGGCATGACATGAAGCATGAACTGCTGGGCCTGGTCGTAAATGTCGTCGGTATCAACAAGGATTTCGCCAATATCGGGCTGGAAGTAATCGCGAATGGCACGGATAACCAGACTGGACTCTTGGTAAATAAGGTAGGCACCGGCCTGAAGGGCACGGGCATCGTCAACGGCCTTCCAGAGCTGCAAAAGGTAATTAAGGTCCCACTGCAGTTCCCCCGCCGAGCGACCAATGCCCGCCGTGCGGGCAATAATGCTCATGCCTGCAGGAAGCTCAAGCTGGTCCATGGCATCTTTAAGCTCCTGCCGGTCCTCACCCTCAATGCGGCGAGACACGCCACCGCCCCGCGGGTTGTTGGGCATAAGTACAAGGTAGCGGCCAGCAATGGAAATATAGGTCGTGAGCGCCGCCCCTTTATTGCCACGCTCTTCCTTTTCCACCTGAACCAGTAGCTCGGCGCCTTCTGAAATTGCGTCTTTTATACCTGCACGTGAGAGGTCTACGCCAGGTTTACAAAACTCTTTGGCAATTTCTTTAAAAGGAAGAAAGCCGTGACGCTCCTCGCCATAGTTAACGAAGCAGGCCTCAAGGCTTGGCTCAACACGAGTAACCACGCCTTTATAAATATTGCTTTTTCGTTGCTCCCGGCCCGCGGCTTCAATATCGAGGTCGACGAGCCGCTGGCCATCAACAATGGCAACACGCAGCTCTTCAGAGTGCGTGGCGTTAAATAACATTCTTTTCATACAAACAACTCCTTAGGGTCGCGCAGGCTTAGAACCCACGCGGTTGTAACTTAGACGCGAGTTACAACGCTGGTCACTGACGCAGGGGCCCAGGGAGATGAAAGGTTGACGTGCCTAGATAGCCTCAGACCTTCAGCAGGCGTAAGGGCAGGCGATTGGGGAGCAAAGGAATGGGCTAGCTGCTGCGCAATAAGGGCAGTCGGTCGATGAACTTCCAAAGAACCATCCATGTGATTCGTCAAATCTTTAAATCTCTTTGGGCCACAAACGAAACAACCAATACGTCGTTTACGGTCATCAATCTTTAACATGCCGACTCGTCGAGCGGTTAGGCTCGGAATTCGGCTCCGTAGGATCTAGGGCGGGTGACTAAGATTTTTTTAACGAATTTCTTAGCATTGCCAGCTATCCTTATGAAATTATAACTTGAAAATGCGTTTAGGCTTTTTATGGCGGTATTGAATCGGCTACAGGTCGAGGCCGAGTACGAAGGCCAAAGAATCGATAATTTTCTCTTGCGGCACTTTAAAGGCGTGCCCAAGACGCGTATTTACCGCATGCTTCGAACCGGCGAGGTAAGAATTGATGGCGCCCGCACTCGCCCTGAGCAACGACTCTTGGCTGGGCAGTGGCTTCGGCTGCCACCCGTAAGGGTACCGGAGCCTCAGCAGGTCGATGCCCAGCAAAGGCTGGGGTCGGCAGTTGTTCTGGTTGAGAGAATCGAGCGCGTCTATGAGGCCAATGGGCTTCTTGCCGTCAATAAGCCGGTGGGGTTGGCGGTGCACGGGGGTAGCGGCATTTCACTTGGCCTGGTCGAGGCCTTTCGCGCATGCGGTCAGTGGGGGTCGAGCCTTGATCTCGTCCATCGGCTCGACCGTGAGACCTCTGGCCTGCTTTTTCTTGCAACCAAACGGGCAAGCCTGCTGAACCTGCATCGGCAGATTCAGGCGGGTCGATTTCGAAAGCACTACCTAGCGCTGGTGAAGGGCGCCTGGCAACAAACGGGGCTTGCAAGCCTTCGCGACTCGCTTGTTAAAGAGCTCCACCCGGGTGGGGAGCGGCATGTAAGGCTGGCCCGCGAGGGCGAGCAAGGCCAGGCCGCCATGACCCAGGTCAAGGCCTTATGCACCTGGGAGCATTCCCAGCTCGGCCCTTTAAGTCTGCTCGAATGCCAGCCTGTCACCGGTCGTACCCACCAGATTCGCGTTCACCTTGCCTCTTCAGGCTTTCCAATCGTGGGCGATCCAAAATACGGCGATTCTCGCTTTAACCATCAGGTGCAGGCTTTAACCAAGGCCTCGCGTATGTTTCTCCATGCCTGGAAGGCCTCCTTCGATTCAGAATCGTCTCGGGAGCGAGTTGCAGCCGAGCCAGGAAGCGACTGGCAAAAAGGCCAGCAAAAACTTGGCTGCCCCTGGAAGCCGAGGTCAGGCGCAGACAAAACAGACACAATAGACACAATAGACACAACAATAATGCCGTGAACGACCCTCTAAACCCATGACACCCATATCACTTGTTATTTTCGACTGGGATGGCACTGTCGTCGATTCCACCATGACCATTGCCCAGGCCATTCAACGATCTTGCGAGGACCTAGGTCTTAAGGCGCCAAGTATTGAGGCATCCAAGTACGTCATTGGACTGGGCCTGCAAAGCGCGCTTAGCCATGTTGCCCCCGAGCTACCCAAGGAGCGTATTCCCGAGCTTGTTGACCGTTTTCGGCATTACTACTTGGCAGGCGATCAGTTTCTTAGGCCCTTTGAGGGCGTGGTGGGCATGCTGGATTGGTTGCATAAGGCGAACCATCGCCTGGCTGTGGCAACAGGCAAGTCGCGCAAGGGGCTTGAGCGAGCCCTTGATGCAACGGAGACGCGGTTGTATTTTGCGGCAACGCGCTGCGCAGATGAATCCGACCCCAAGCCCAGCCCCACCATGGTCTACGAGTTGTGCCAAGAACTTAATATCGACCCGGCTCAGGCCTTGGTTATTGGGGATACGAGCCATGACCTTGAGATGGCAGCCGCCGCTGGCGCAAGTGCAGTGGCGGTTACTTATGGCGCGCATCCAAGGGAACACCTCGAGGCCTTTAACCCCTTGGCCTGCCTGTCGTCCGTGCCCGAGCTCGACCTATGGCTTCGCCAAAGGCTCAATGCCAGCCTTACGCAGTAGGTCTGTTAGGGCAATTAAAGGAAGTCCAATAAGCGCCGTGGGGTCCTCCGATTGCATCTGCGCAATAAGCGCAACCCCGAGCCCCTCCGACTTGGCTGCTCCCGCGCAGTCAAGCGGGAGCTCTTTGTGCACATAGTTTGAAATAAGGCTGTCGCTGACCTGGCTTGAGTCAAGCCATCGAACACGCGTGGTGACACAGCTTAGGCTTGAGGAGCCACTTGCATCGACCAGGCAGACCGCTGTCTCAAACAGCGTTGTCTTTCCCCGCTGGAATTGAAGCTGCTTAATGGCAGCCTCGATGCTGCCGGGCTTACCCAAAAACCGCTCCTCGCAGACCGCAACCTGATCGCTTCCAATAACGATGCGCCCAGGCCTTGACCCTGCCACTGCCTGTGCCTTGGCCTGGGCAAGTAAACCGGCTAACTCGCGTGCACTGCAGGCCTGGTAGCCAGTCTCGTCGACGCCTGGGGCCATGGTCTCAAAGGCAAGCCCCAGCCTGGCAAGGAGTTCGGCCCGGTAACGGCTGGTTGAGGCAAGAATGATCGGAATCATCCCGGTATCATCGCATCCATGCCCAGCCCTGTTGTTCTTTGCCCCAATACCGATGGCCTGTCGCCGTTATCTTTGCAACGGCTGATGGAGCGATTCCCCAATGGAGTTGAGGCGTCACTGTCCATTGCTGAGCCGCAGCTTAGTCGGCTTGCCGAGGCCTCAATCAGCCTTCTTGAGCCCCTTGTGGTTAGCATGGCATTCGATGGGCAAGGTCAACTTAGGCTCTCTTTTCATGCCTTGTTGCGCACGGACTGCATGCGCTGCATGAAGCCTCTTGAGCGTCGGCTTGAACTCTCGCCCGCGGTGTTGCTTTTTGAGACGGCGCAAGAGGCCGACAGTGCCATGATGAGCGACCCTAACATTGACGCCATCTCGACCCAAGACCAGCGTGGTATTGCAGAACTCGTCGAAGACGAGATTTTTCTGGAAATTGGCCATGGGCTCTCGCATGCCGAGTGCCTGCCAATGGTCGCGGCCGAAACAAGCCGGCCCAACCCCTTCCAAGATCTGGCGCATCGACTTTCTATGAAAAAGCCTTCCTAAACCGCTATAATGGGGCGATTTTCTGTCAGGCAACCCAGTTATTTACGAATAGAGACACACCATGGCCGTTCAACAAAACAAGAAATCTCCCTCAAAGCGGGGCATGCATCGCTCGCACGATTTTTTAACACTTCCAACAACTGCTGTAGAGCCAACCACGGGTGAAATTCATCGCCGACACCACATTAGCCCATCGGGCTTTTACAAGGGAAAGCGCGTTGTGCAGCCTTCTGCTGTAAGGGATACCAGCTCGGAATAGTCGGTGGGGCGCAGGGTAATAGCCCCCGGCTGGCCCAGTTGTCAGCAGACTTTTGGTTTATCTAATTCTTCGCAGCGGCCCTCTGCCTCGGTCAGCTTTTAATGACAACGCCTGTCTGTCTTGCGGTTGACTGCATGGGGGGAGACCACGGTCTGCCCGTTACCTTAGCCGCATGCCTCGATTTCCTTCAACGCGACCCCTATGCAAGCCTTTTGCTGGTTGGTCGTGAACCCGATATTCGCGCATCCGCGCTTTTTGCTCGCCTGCAGGCAAGCAATCGGGTTCAAATTGTTCATGCTCCGGAGCTTGTCGAGATGAGCGACCCCCCTGCGACGGCCTTGCGCTCTAAGCGGCAGTCATCCATGCGCATTGCCTTCGAGCAGGTCAGCCTAGGCCATGCCCACGGCGCGGTTAGCGCTGGCAACACCGGCGCGCTTATGGCCATTTCACGCAACGTCTTAAAAACAATTGAGGGTATCGACCGACCAGCCATAGCCACGTTCATTCCTAATCGCAGTGGCTCCTCAACCCTAATGCTCGACCTGGGTGCAAACGTTGACTGCTCTGCCGAGCATCTGGCTCAGTTTGGGCTTATGGGGTCCGCATTGGCGATGGCGATGGGTGTCAAGCAGCCTCGCGTTGGCCTGCTTAATGTGGGCGAGGAGGTTATTAAAGGCAACGAGCTTGTTAAACAGGCGGGCGAGCAGCTGCGTCAAATGCCTATTCATTTTATTGGGAATGTCGAGGGCAACGACGTCTTTAAAGGCGTTGCCGATGTGGTCGTCTGTGACGGGTTTGTTGGTAACGTTGCACTCAAAACCTCCGAAGGTGTTGCGCAGATGTTGGGTGCCTTTCTCAAAGAAGAGTTTCGTCGCAGTCTTTTCAGCCGTCTTGCTGCGCTTATTGCCTCGCCGGTTCTGCGCGCCTTTGTTCGCCGTGTCGACCACCGTCGCTACAACGGCGCTGTCTTACTTGGTCTTCGTGGCGTGGTTGTTAAAAGCCATGGCTCGGCAGACGCCTATGGGTTTCGGCATGCGCTTGATCGCGCAGCAGAGGCTGCTCGGCATTGCCTCGTCGAGCGCATTACCGAGTCGCTTGCCGCGCGTTCAGGGCTCGTAAACCCCTAAGCCCCGCACGTCGTACACTGCGCCCCCATGGTTTCTCGCATCTACTCAGCAGTCGTTGGAACAGGAGGGTATCTGCCTGGTGATCCGGTATCGAATAGGGCAATGGTCGATCGGCTTGAGGCTCTTGGCCTTGAAACCAGCGACCAATGGATCCGCGAGCGAACGGGCATTGAGCAGCGCTACTTTGCAAGCGATGACCAGTCCACTAGCGACCTAGCCTATCGGGCGTCCCTCGCAGCCCTTGAGGATGCTGGCCTTGAGCCAGACTCGGTAGATCTTATCGTTCTGGCAACCTCCACGCCCGACATGGTCTTCCCCTCAACGGCCTGCCGACTGCAGCACAAGCTAGCCATTAAACAGTGTGTGTCCTTTGATCTGCAGGCGGTCTGCAGTGGCTTTGTTTACGCGCTTGCCACAGCAGACCTATTTATTCAAACAGGCCAGGCAAGAACGGCATTGGTTGTGGGTGCGGAGACCTTCTCACGCATTCTCGATTTCAACGACCGAGGCACCTGCGTCTTGTTTGGCGACGGTGCGGGTGCGGTGGTTTTAAAGGCAAGCGACACCCCCGGAATTCTTGCGCACAAACTCTACGCCCGAGCGGAGCACGAAGGCATTCTGAATACGCCTGGTCAGCTTGCCCACGGCAAAGTCTGCGGCTCGCCGTTTCTAACCATGGATGGCCAGGCTGTTTTTCGTCTGGCCGTTGAGGTGCTCGAGTCATCCGCCCGCGAGGTAGCGAGTCTGGCCGGTCTTGACCTTCAGGCTATCGATTGGTTTATTCCTCATCAGGCCAATCTCCGTATCCTTGCCATGGTAGGTAAGCGGCTTCAGATCCCCGAATCACGACTTATCGCCACCGTTGGTCAGCATGCCAACACGTCGGCTGCTTCGGTGCCGTTGGCCTTCGATACAGCGCGCCGCGATGGCCGTCTGAAGGCTGGCCAGACACTTATGCTTCAGGGTGTTGGTGGTGGCTTTACCTGGGGCGCAGTGGCGCTCAAGCTCTAGATCGAGCAGTCACTCCTAAGCAAGGGTTTTTACTTCTATGCGAATTGCCTTTCTTTTTCCTGGCCAAGGGTCTCAATCGGTTGGAATGCTCGAGGGTTTTAAGGGCTCAAAGGTTGTCGAACAGGTTGTACGGCAGGCCTCATTGGCCATCGATCAAGACCTTCAGGCTCTTATTGCCAATGGCCCAGCCGAAGAGCTCAACCTAACTGTGAACACTCAGCCGGTCATGCTTGCCTGCAGCCTGGCTTTTTTCCGGGCCTATCAGGCGGCAGCTGGCCCAGTGCCAAGTTACTTTGCTGGCCATAGCCTGGGCGAGTACACAGCCTTGGTTGCCGCCGGTGCCCTTGGGGAGAGTGAGGCCGTTCAGCTTGTGCGTTTTAGGGCGCAGGCTATGCAGCAGGCGGTGCCGTCTGGCCTAGGAGCCATGGCGGCTATTTTAGGCCTTCAAGGCCAGACGGTAGATAGCCTCTGCAAAGCCGTATCAAAACCGGGAGCGGTCGTCGAGGCTGTCAATTTCAACTCTGACGATCAGACCGTCATCGCGGGACACACACAGGCTGTAGGCCTTGCCTGCGATGAACTTAAGCAGGCAGGTGCCAAGCGTGCAATAGCCTTGCCGGTTTCGGCGCCCTTCCACAGCAGTCTTTTAGAGCCTGCTGCGCTTCAGCTGCGAGAGCGCCTTACAGGCGTCAACTTCAAGCCTCAGGCCTGCCCTGTATTCCATAACCTGACTGGCCTACCCATGCAGGCCTCGGAGTCTTTGCTTGAACTTTTAAGCAAGCAGGCCATGAATCCTGTGCGCTGGGTGCAGACCATTCGCGGGCTTGCCGATGAAGGTGTGACGCATTTTGTGGAGTGTGGTCCTGGCAAGGTTCTTACCGGCCTTACTAAGAAAATAGCACCCTCTGCCCAGGCGCTTACGATTAACGACGAGCAGTCCCTTCAAAGCACTTTGGAAAGCCTGAAAGCCAGATGACAGACCTCACTACAAACCTCACGACAGACTCAGTGCGGGTTGCACTGGTAACAGGAGCAAGCCGAGGCATTGGTCGGGCCATTGTTCTAGCACTTGCGGAGCAGGGCTACCTGGTTATTGGTACCGCAACCTCCAATGCCGGCGCAGAGTCTATTCAACAGGCCTTGGCGGCTATGCCGGTTCCAGGCAGCGGGCTGTGCCTTAATGTGAACGAACCTGGGGCCTGTGAGGCGGCAGTAACCGACATCGTAAAACGCCATGGTCGGCTCGATATCCTTGTGAACAACGCCGGTATAACGCGAGATAACCTTGCGCTGCGCATGAAGGATGATGAGTGGCAGGACGTGATCGATACCAATCTTTCTGCGGCCTTTCGGCTTGATCGCGCCGCACTCAAGCCCATGGTGAAGGCCCGATGGGGGCGCATTCTTCACATCACGTCGGTTGTGGGTACTAGCGGCAATCCGGGGCAGATTAATTATGCGGCCTCAAAAGCAGGCCTTGGCGGGCTAAGCCGCTCGCTTGCCCGCGAGGTAGGTAGCAGGGGCATTACGGTGAACTGCATTGCCCCCGGGTTTATTCAAACCGACATGACCGATGCCTTGTCGCAGGAGCAGGTGAAGACGCTGGTTGATCAAATTCCTCTTCAACGGCTTGGAACTGCCAGCGATATCGCCGCTTCTGTCGTCTTTTTGTGTTCTGAGGGTGCGTCCTACATTACGGGAACCACCTTGCATGTGAACGGCGGCATGGTGATGTCCTGATACAATCGCCTCGCGTTATTTAAAATCCGTCAGGATTAAAAAAGGGAAAAACCATGGAAGACATTGAAAAGCGCGTCAAAGCAATTGTGTCGGAGCAATTGGGCGTAAAGCTTGAAGATATTAAAAACGAGTCGAAGTTCGTCGATGACCTTGGCGCAGACTCTCTGGATACTGTGGAGCTTGTCATGGCCCTAGAAGATGCCTTTGAGTGCGAGATCCCCGACGAGGAGGCTGAAAAAATCACCACCGTCCAGCAGGCCATTGATTACGTCAACGCCAATCTTAAAAAATAGCCGGCCCTCTAGCCCCTGGCACCCGAGCTCTGTCGGGCTGCCTTATTTTTTAAACGATGCAAGCCATTAGTCATCGCAGGCGGGTTGTTATTACGGGGCTTGGCTGCATCAGCCCCGTAGGCAACACCGTTTCAACGGCCTGGGATGCCATTGTTGCAGGGCGCTCGGGTATTGCAACCGTTACGCGGTTCGATGCCACCGTGCTCCCTGTTCATTTTGCAGGCGAGGTCAAAGACTTCAATGTCGAGTCTTACCTTCCTGCGAAAGAGGCGCGTCATATGGATACCTTTATCCACTATGGCATTGCCGCGGGCTTGCAGGCTCTTGATGACAGCGGAATTGAAATTACGGATACCAATGCCGAGCGCATCGGGGTTATGGTGGGCTCAGGCATCGGCGGGCTTCCATTAATTGAAGAAACGCACGCCGACTACACGGCAAAGGGTGCTCGACGAATCTCGCCCTTTTTCGTACCTGGTTCCATCATCAACATGATTTCTGGCCATCTAAGTATTCTTAGGGGCTTAAAGGGCCCCAACCTGGCTGCCGTGACGGCCTGTACAACGGGTCTTCACAGCATTGGTCTTGCTGCCCGTCTCATTCAAGCCGGTGATGCCGACATGATGGTCACCGGGGGTGCTGAGTCAACCATTTCTCCTCTCGGTATCGGTGGGTTTGCTGCAGCGCGTGCGCTGTCTACCCGAAATGACGATCCAGCTACGGCCTCGCGGCCATGGGACAAGGATCGAGACGGCTTTGTATTGGGCGAAGGAGCCGGCGTCATGGTGGTTGAAGAGTATGAGCATGCCAAGGCTCGAGGCGCCCGAATCTATGCCGAGCTCTCCGGTGTCGGTTTTTCAGGCGATGCCTTTCACATGACCGCGCCCGATCAAGATGGTCCGAAGCGCTGCATGCTTAACGCGATGCGTGACGCGGGCCTCAACCCTTCAGAGGTGGGGTATATCAATGCCCATGGCACCTCAACCCCGCTTGGTGATAAGAACGAGACCCAGGCCATAAAGGCCGCTTTTGGTGACCATGCAAAGGCGGTACGAATTTCATCAACGAAGTCGATGACCGGACACCTTTTGGGAGGTGCAGGGGGTCTTGAGGCTGTCTTTACAGTGCTTGCCCTGCACCATCAAGTCTGCCCGCCCACCATCAATATCTTTAATCAAGACCCTGAGTGCGACCTCGATTACTGCGCAAACGAGGCGAAGCCTGGGAGTTTTAAAGCCGCACTAAAAAATAACTTCGGATTCGGGGGAACGAACGGCTCACTGGTCTTCACCAGAGGCTAGGTGCCAAGGTAGCGCTCGGTGGCCGAGACCCCTTCCGACCTTGACCTTGTCCAGCGTGTAAAAAACGGGGACAAGGAGGCCTTTAACCTGCTTGTCTTGAAATACCAGCGTAAGGTTGGTCGTCTTGTTCGACGCTTGGTAAATAACTCTGATGAGGCGGATGATGTGGTTCAGGACGCCTTTATTAAGGCCTACCGAGCCCTTCCGCAGTTTCGAGGCGACAGCGCCTTCTACACCTGGCTTTACCGAATAGCCGTAAATACGGCCAAAAACCACTTGGTTAGTCGGGGTAAAAGGCCTATTTCCCTCTCGGAATTGGCTTCCAATGATCCCAATGAGGAATCTTTTGAGCCTCCTGATGTCACAGTAGACAACAATACGCCCGAGGCGGAGCTTATGAGTCGGCAGGTCGCGGAGGCGGTGAATCGCTCCGTGGCGGCACTGCCAGAGGAATTACGCACCGCTTTATGTCTGCGGGAGATTGATGGTTTGAGTTACGAAGAAATTGCAGAGGCCATGAACTGCCCAATTGGGACCGTCCGGTCACGCATCTTCAGGGCCCGAGAGGCAGTAGCGGCCGAGCTTAGGCCTTTGCTTAATGTTTCGCCCGATCGGCGTTGGTGAGTTTTTGGCAAAATAGGAACCGGTATGCAAGATCAAGACATCAAGGAAGTTCTCTCCGAATACCTCGACCAGAGCCTTCCGGCAGCGCAGGCCTCCGCGCTCGTGGCTCGCATAAAGGCAGAGCCCGAGCTTCAGTCAACGGCGCTCACCTACTGGGTCATTTCTGAGGCTATGTCGGGTGTTACAGCCACCTCCCACTCGAAATCCTTGCAGGCGCGAATTGCCAAGCAGCTCGAGCAAGAACCTCATTTCATGCCTCAGCATCATCGTTTGGCCAATGTCGGGGCAGGCCCAGGCCCTGGCGGAGTTCGGCTTGAGCGCCGAGGTCTGGGTACTGGGTGGCGTGTTGCCGCGGGCATGGCAGCCTTTGGTTTTGTTGCGTCGGTTGTCTGGACGGTTGGTATTGATGGGCAGGGCTCTGGCTCCTCAGTGGCTGCGCTTTCAACCTCCCCAAGTCAGATTGCGGTCAATCCTGTGATCGGCCCCCGAGACGCGTCGCCGCAAATGCGTGCAATGGTCGAGGCCCACGGCCCAATGATCGTTCGGATGCGCATGGACGAGCAATGACCAACGCCTTGCTGGTCCCGGCCTTTGCCCTGGCTTGCCAAAGGGTAAGGCGGGTGGTTCTTCTCCGGATAGTCTTTCTTTCTTTGTTCGTGGCTCAGGCTGGCTCTGCCTCCGCAGCCGAGCCCCCTGCTACGACGAAGGCAGGGCAGCAGCTTCAGGCAAGGGCCAAGGTCATGGTTCAACGTGCGGCCGACTCGGCCTCGCGGCTCGACTTCTCAGGAACTTATGTTCACCAGCATGCCAAGGGCCTCTACTCAGCGAAAGTCATGCGTGGACTATCGCCCGAGGGGAGGGTGACCGTTATCGATGCACTTGACGGGCCTGCCCGGCGCACGGTTAGGCTTAGCTCCGAGGTGCGTGCCTACCTTCCCGACCAAAAGCAGGTTCGCATTTATCCGGGCGCCTCTGTTCGCCTCGATTTTCCCCATCCCCCTGTCTACGACTTTGCTCGTGTCACCGAGCATTATCAAATTCGCCTTGCCACGGGAAAGCGCATTGCTGGGCGAATGACAGACCGGCTCGAGTTTGTTCCTCGTAACCAGTCTCGTTGGGGCGTGCATTGTTGGTTCGATCAGGCCTCGGGCATCATGCTCAAGACCCAGACCCTCGATGCCAATGGCGCAGTGCTCGAAGAGCATTCGTTTTCCGACCTCAATCTTGGATCCTCACCCCAGCTCCCCAGCCTAGAGGCGCCTTTTAAAGATGTGGGCTCTTGGCAGCGAGTGACAGCCCCTATTCACCGTGAGCCAATGCCTCAGGTGCTAAAGGACTATGTAGGTTCCCTGGGCTTTCTGCCTTTGGCGGCCGCCAAGGTCAAAGAGCCTTCGTCCTCCCTGCCTCATACCCAATGGCTCTTTACCGACGGAATCGCGCTGGTTTCTGTTTTTTTCATTCACGATCCGAAACTCAATGGACAGGCCAATTCCACAGAGTCGAGCGACCTCAAAGGCGCAACGGCCATGATTATCGGTTCAAAGTCGGGTTACCATTTAACGGCCTTGGGTGAAGTGCCCATCGACACGGCAAAAGGCCTGCTCGTCACACTTCCTCTTCCTCAACAATAAAGAAGGGCTTGTCCATTATGAAACGGTTTTTAACCCCGATATATTGTCTATGGATAGCCGGCTTTTTTTGCGCTGGCCTTCTAGCCCACACACCGGCTGCAGTTGCCTCGTCCACCAATACTGGCAGCGCGCTGGTACGGGGGCTACCCGATTTCACCGGGCTTGTTGAGAGGGCAGGGCCTGCAGTCGTTGGAATTCGTACGTTGCAAAAAGCAAGCCGAGCCCAGGGTGGTTTCCCCGGAATGCCTCCCGGCCTTGACGAAAACGACCCGTTTTACGAGTTTTTCAGGCGCTTCTTCCCACCTGGGCATCCTGGTGCGCCGCAGCAGAATCCTCCGGGTCGACCAGGTCAACCGGGTCAGTCCGAGGACGCACCATCTATTCCGCGCGGGGTCGGCAGCGGTTTTATTATTTCCAGTGACGGCTACGTTCTTTCGAACCATCATGTTGTCGAGGGCGCCGATGAGGTCTTTGTCTCGATGACCGATGGCCGGGAATTTAAAGCAAAAATTGTTGGCTCCGACCAACGCACCGATGTCGCTTTGCTTAAAATCGAGGCCAAGAAACTGCCTGCACTGCCGCTTGGGGATCCATCCAAACTCAAAGTGGGCGCCTGGGTTGTAGCCATTGGTTCGCCCTTCGGGCTCGAGAACACCGTAACGGCTGGAATCGTGAGTGCCAAAGGGCGTGACACGGGCGACTACCTGCCCTTTATTCAGACCGATGTGGCCGTGAACCCAGGCAATTCCGGGGGCCCACTTCTTAATCTTGACGGTGAGGTGGTGGGCATCAATTCTCAAATCTACAGCCGCACGGGTGGCTTTATGGGCATATCGTTTGCCATTCCCATCGACGAAGCCAACAGCGTGGCCCAGCAGCTTAAAGCCTCGGGGCGTGTGGTGCGGGGTCGAATTGGTGTGGCCATCGGCGAGGTGACGCGCGAAGTTGCTGAGGCCTTGGGCCTGAAACCTGCTTCGGGTGCACTTGTGCGTAACGTGGACCCGGAGGGTCCAGCACGTAAGGCTGGCATTGAGCCAGGCGACATCGTTTTAAGCTTTGCAGGTAACAAGGTTGCGCGCATGTCCGATCTGCCGCGTTTGGTTGGTAAAACCCAGCCCGGGCGCACTGAGTCTATCGAGGTCTGGCGGCGGGGAGAAAAGTTACGGCTTAAGGTAAGTGTTGTTGAGCTTCAGCCCGAGCCACAGGTTCAGGCCGCCGCGCCAGCCGCTCCCGAGCAGCCTGTGGTGAACAACTGGCTCGGCCTTGGACTAAGTGATTTAGAAGACGAAGACAGGAAAAGACTGAACTTAAAGGCGGGGGTTGGCGTTTCAAAGGCGTCTGGGCTGTCCGAGCGGTCGGGAATGCGCCAGGGTGACATAATCCTCTCAGTAAACAATACCCAGGTCGAGTCCGCCAAACGTTTGGTCGCCTATCTTGAGACACTCGACAAGAGCAAGCCGGTGGTGTTTTTGGTTCGAAGGGGCGATGGGGTCTTGTTCATTCCAGTACGACCTTAAAGGCCTTGGCGAACAATTTGCAAAACATTCGTAATTTTTCAATTATTGCCCACATCGATCACGGAAAGAGCACGCTTGCAGACCGAATGATTCAATTCTGCGGAGGCCTGTCGGACCGCGAGATGGAGAACCAGGTGCTCGATTCGATGGATCTCGAACGCGAGCGTGGCATCACCATTAAGGCGCAGACCGTTGCCCTGCATTACAAGGCGCGTGACGGCCAGGTCTATCAACTCAACCTCATTGACACGCCAGGCCATGTCGATTTCTCGTATGAAGTAAGCCGATCGCTGTCAGCCTGCGAGGGGGCCTTATTGGTTGTTGACGCCTCTCAGGGCGTTGAGGCACAAACCGTTGCCAACTGCTACACCGCGATTGAACTTGGTGTTGAGGTCTGCCCGGTATTAAATAAAATTGATCTCCCGGCTGCCAACCCAGAGCAGGCCATTCAGGAAATTGAAGATGTCATTGGCATTGAGGCCACCGACGCCATAAGGGCAAGCGCTAAAACAGGCGAGGGCGTTGAAGACATTCTTGAGCTTATTGTTAGACGCGTTCCGCCCCCGAAGGGCAAGGTCGAGGCGCCTCTTCAGGCGCTTATTATCGATTCATGGTTTGACAACTATGTTGGTGTCGTCATGCTGGTTCGTGTGGTGAATGGCAGTTTAAAAAGACGTGACAAGGTGCTGCTCATGGCCAGCAACAGCTCCCATGTTGTTGAAGAACTGGGTGTTTTCACCCCCAAGGCCTTAACGAAAGAATGCCTCTCGGCCGGGGAAGTGGGCTTCGTTATCACCGGCATGAAAGAGCTCAAAGCGGCCAAAGTAGGCGACACGGTTACGCATGCAGCGCGGCCCGCAGACGAGGCCCTTCCTGGTTTTAAGGAAGTTAAGCCTCAGGTCTTTGCGGGGCTCTACCCGGTGGAGTCAAGCGACTACGACATGATGCGCGATGCGCTTGAAAAGCTGAAGCTTAACGACTCATCGCTTAAATTTGAGCCCGAGGTCTCGCAGGCCCTTGGCTTCGGATTCCGTTGCGGCTTCTTGGGACTTCTGCACATGGATATCGTGCAAGAGCGGCTTGAGCGTGAGTACAAAATAGATCTCATCACCACTGCGCCTACAGTTGTTTATCAGGTACTGCTTAACGATGGCAGCCTTGTTGAGGTGGATAACCCTTCAAAAATGCCGGAGGCCTCAAAAATTGCCTCGATTCGCGAGCCGGTTATGACCGTTACGGTTTTTGTGCCGCAGGAGTATCTTGGCTCGGTTATTACCTTGTGCACCAGCAAACGAGGCCACCAAATGGGCATGACCTATGCGGGGCGTCAGGTGAGCCTGGTCTACGAAATTCCAATGAACGAAATTGTTCTTGATTTTTTCGACAAGCTGAAGTCGACGTCCCGAGGTTATGCCTCCATGGACTATGACTTTAAAGAGTATCGCGACTCCGATGTCGTCAAGATGGATATCCTTATTAATGGGGATCGGGTCGATACGCTTTCTGTCATCGTGCACCGGGCAAACTCCCAATTCAAAGGGCGCGACCTTGCCGCAAAGCTGCGCGAGCTTATTCCAAGGCAGATGTTTGATGTTGCAATACAGGCTGCCATCGGTGTCAACATCATTGCCCGTGAGAATGTGAAAGCGCTTCGTAAGAATGTTCTAGCCAAGTGCTATGGCGGCGACATCTCCCGAAAACGCAAACTGCTTGAAAAGCAGAAGGCGGGCAAGAAACGCATGAAGCAGGTGGGTACGGTGGAGGTGCCCCAAGAGGCCTTCCTGGCCATTTTGAAAGTTGATGGCTAGGCATGGACTTCGCACTGCTTCTTTTCGTTCTAAGTCTTTTTACGGGCGTGCTGTGGTCTGCTGACCGGTGGGTATGGGCAAAGCAAAGGCCGCAAGGCGCCTCAAGGCCATTAATACTCGAATACACCGCTGGCTTCTTTCCGGTTATCTCCATTGTGTTTCTTATTCGATCATTCTTATTCGAGCCCTTCAATATTCCTTCGGGCTCCATGATTCCTACCCTGCGAATCGGGGATCTTATTTTAGTTAAGAAGTACAGCTACGGCGTTCGACTGCCTGTGGTGGATACCCTTGTCTTTCCAACAGGACGTCCCGAGCGCGGCGACGTAGCGGTTTTTCGTTACCCCAAAGACAACTCGGTGGATTACATCAAACGCATTGTTGGGCTTCCGGGCGACCGTATTCGTTACATCGATAAGCGTCTTATCGTGAACGATCAGCCCATTACGAAAACACCTCAGGGCAGTTTCGTTGATGCTGATTCTGCAAAGGTGGCAAGCCAGTTTGGAGAGCAGCTGGGAGAGCATCGTTACAGCACGCTGAACGACGAGGGTGGCCCTGGTATTTATCTGATTGAGGCCTTTCCTTTTCGCGAGAACTGCAGGCGTTTAATGGGTGGCCTTGAATGCCTTGTACCCGAAGGTCATTACTTTGCCGTGGGCGATAACCGTGACAACTCGGCCGACAGCCGTTTCTGGGGCTTTGTGCCGGAGGCCAATTTTGTTGGCGAGGCGGTTCTTGTCTGGTTTAATTTCGGCGAAGTATTCTCCGGCAACTTCTCTCGGCTTGGCTCGATTGACTAGCATGGCAATGCCTCAAGCCTCAAGCGGTCATGGTCTTGAAGAGCTCGAGACCCGACTTGGTCTGAGCTTTAAAGACAAAAGCCTGCTCAACCTGGCCTTAACGCACCGCAGCTACGGTCTGCATCATAACGAGCGCTTGGAGTATCTTGGCGATAGCGTTTTGAATCTTGCGGTGGCGGCACTTCTATACAAAGAGCTTGACGGGTTTTCTGAGGGCGACCTGAGTCGAGTGCGCTCAAACCTTGTGCGTCAGCAGGCCCTTCACGACATTGCACAGACACTTTCCCTGCACCGGCACTTGCACTTGGGCGATGGCGAACGTAAAAGCGGCGGCCTTAGGCGCCCATCGATTCTTGCTGACACCCTCGAGGCCATTATTGCAGCCGTATTTCTTGACCAAGGTTACGAGGCGGCTTATGGGGTGGTCGAGCGCCTTTATCGGCCCATCCTGAACCAAGTTGACCCTAAAACCCTGGGTAAAGACGCCAAAACTTTGCTGCAGGAATTTCTGCAGGGTAACGGTCTGCCCCTTCCCGTATACGCAGTCGTTGCTACGCGGGGCGCAGCCCACAACCAGGTCTTTGAGGTGGAGTGCAGCATTCCGAAACTTAGCCTCACCCTGCTTGGGTCGGGCGCAAGTCGAAGGGCGGCCGAGCAGGTTGCCGCAACCGAGGCACTTGCCTCGGCGCAACTGGCCCTGTCTTCAGCGCCCAGCAAGCGTCGCAAGACACGTAGCAAAGACAAGGCCGAACCGCCACCACAGGCGAAGCTTAGTTTCGAGACCAGTCACCAGTAGGGCCATGAGCGACTACCGAGCCGGTCTTGTTGGAGTGGTGGGCCGTCCCAATGTTGGTAAATCAACCCTTGTTAACGCCTTGGTTGGCTTTCCCGTTGCCATTACATCGCGCAAGGCCCAGACCACTCGTCACCGTATTTTGGGGGTCTTAACCCGCCCCGATGCGCAGATTCTTTTTGTGGACACACCCGGCCTTCAGAATGAGCATACGGCGTCTCTGAACAGGCAGCTCCGTCGCGCTGCCTACAGCGTCATAGCCGAGGTGCCCGTTCTGCTTTGGGTGGCCGATATTTTGAAGGTAACCGACGAGGACCTTCAGATTGTTAAGGAGCTTCCTAAGGAGGCTTGTGTTCTTGCTGTGCTTAATAAGGCCGATCGAATTGCGCGCGATCATCACCGCGAGGCGGCCTTTGAGCTCGGCAAGAGGCTTGCTCAGCTCTACCCCTTTAAATCCATCATTCCCATATCGGCTCAGTCGGGCTTTCAGCTTGAGGCATTGTTAAAAGAGCTTATTGCTGTTCTACCCGAGGGGCCGGCCTTAATGGATACCGAACAGGTCACCGACCGGCCTCTTCGATTCATGGCAGCAGAGCTTATACGTGAGAAGCTCTTTCGTCTCCTGGGTGATGAACTGCCCTATGAGGCCACGGTTGTTATTGACCAATACGAAGAGAGTCCGGGCCGCACTCTTATTCATGCAACCATTGTTGTGGGTCGTGCCAGTCACAAGCCCATGGTCTTGGGCGAGGCAGGTCAAAGGCTCAAACGCATTGGCACAGAGGCCAGGCGAGACATTGCAAAGCTTGCAGGCATGCCGATTGAGCTTCGTCTCTGGGTGAAGGTGGTCGCCAATTGGGCCGATCAAGACAAGCTTGTTCAGAGTTTTGGGTACGGCGACCTCTAATAAGCCATGGTTGAGGGATACGTTTTGCATAGTGTGCCTTGGCGAGAGACAAGCCTTATTGCGGAGGTCTTAACCCGAGACGAGGGCCGAGTGGGTTTAGTGGCGAGGGGTGCCCGGCGACCTCGGTCGGCCTTGCGAGGGCTTTTGCAGCCCTTCCAAAAGCTAGGCCTGCGCTACTCGCACAAGGGTGACTTGCGTACGCTAATAGCAGCAGAGTGGCTCGGCACGCCAGGCCGTGGAATGCCCTCGGGTGCCAGCCTTATGGCAGGTTTTTATTTAAACGAGCTTTTGTTACGGCTTTTGCAGCGTCAAGACCCCCATGCCGAACTCTTTCAAGCCTACGAAATGGTGCTCGATCATCTCTGCGAGCCTGAGCCCATGACCGAGGTCTGCCTGCGCTGGTTTGAATGTCGATTACTTCGGGGGCTGGGTCTTGCGCCCGATTTCTCTGTGGGTCGTGAGACCCCGGCTGTTTCGCGTTTTCAGCTGGCACCGGGTGAGCCTATTCGACTTGCAGCCAATGAGCCCGATGAGGGACTCAGTATTGATAAAGAGACGCTTGCGACCCTGGCACGGTACGATGGCTATGACGACCTTAAGGACTGCCTTCAGGACAGCGGGTTGGCCTCCCATGCTGCCCTTAAGCGTGCCCTTAGGCTCTTGCTTGTGCATCAACTGGGCTCGGTACCGTTGTTTTCTAGAGAAGCTGCTGTAGATCTTCATTACCTAAGAGACGGAGTGATTTCATGATTGAGCTAGGTGTCAATATTGATCACGTGGCCACCCTGCGCCAGGCGCGAAGAACAGTTGATCCGGACCCCGTCTGGGCCGCGGTTGAAGCGCACCTTGGAGGCGCCGACGGCATAACTGTGCACCTACGAGAAGACCGACGGCATATTCAGCTTTTTGACGTTGAGCGTCTACGCGATCTCACTCAAATTAAGCTCAACCTTGAAATGGCAGCCACCGACGAGATGGTGGCTATTGCACTCGATATCCGCCCCGAGATGGCCATGCTCGTTCCCGAGGGTCGGCAAGAAATCACAACCGAAGGCGGGCTCGACCTTATCTCCAACGCCTCTGTTGTTCAGTCGGCCGTTGATCGATTAAGGTCAAAGGGTATTTCTGTGAGTGCATTTCTTGATGCCGACATCAACCAGATTCGACATGCCCATGCCATGGGAGTGGAGGTCTGCGAGATTCATACGGGCCCCTATGCCGAGGTGTTCTTCCAGCAGGGCCGAGACGCCGACAAGCCAGCCCGTTCAGAAAGAGCTTCATCGTATTCGTGAGGCGGGTGAGCTTATTCAGTCGCTAGGCATGCGGTTTAATGCAGGCCACGCCCTGAACTACTTCAATGTTCAACCTGTGGCGGCTATTGCGGGTGTTCGAGAACTGCATATTGGGCATGCCATTGTCTCAAGGGCAGTCTTTTTTGGAATGCGCGAGGCGGTCAAGGAAATGAAACGGCTGATGCGGGAGGTAGGTGCCTAATGATTGTTGGCGTTGGAATCGATCGTGTTCTTCTTCACCGGGTTGACCAAATTTACGAACGCTGGGGTAAGCGCTTTACCGAACGGGTGCTTGGTGAGCAAGAGCAGCTTGTCTTTCAAGAGCGGCTGGGTCGGGGCTCGGCAGGCCGCAGCCGGGCGGTTTCCTATCTTGCAAAGCGCTTTGCGGCAAAGGAGGCGGTTGGCAAGGCCCTAGGGGTAGGCCTTGCCTATCCCATGAGTCTTCATAGTCTCGAGGTACTTAACGATGCCAAGGGTGCACCGCATGCCGTTTTTCACAAAGCGCTTGCCGATTGGGTAAGCAGCAGGCAGCTTCGGGTCAATGTGTCGCTTTCCGATGAGCAGGATGCAGCTGTTGCCCTAGCTATTGTTGAATCGAATGCGGGCCCCCAGGCCCATGCACTCTAAGGACTAAGCCATCATGACGGGACCTTTTATTATCGATCTCGAGGGTTTTGAACTTACCTCCGAAGAAAAAGACCGCCTTACGCACCCATGGGTTGGAGGCGTCATTTTGTTCACGCGCAACTTTCAAGACGCAACGCAGCTTAAGGCGCTCACGTCTGCCTTGCATGCGCTTCGGCCCAGTAACCCACTTCTTATTTCGGTGGACCACGAGGGTGGCCGCATTCAGCGGTTTCGTGAGGGCTTTACAAAGCTTCCATCCTTTCGCAGTCTGGGTGAGCGGCTCCCCAACTTGTCAAATGCAACCAGCTCGGCAGGCCCCCAGGCATCCGACTGCGCCGCACTTGAGCTTGCACTTTCAGAGGCCCGAGCCGCAGGCGCCGACCTTGCCTTTGAACTGAAGGCGGTGGGGGTTGATTTCAGTTACACGCCAGTGCTTGACCTCGACTATGGCCGCAGCCAGGTCATTGGCGATCGGTCATTCCACAGAGAGCCTGCCTTTGTCTCCATGTTGGCAGCTGCCATGGCCCAGGGCCTTGGCCTGGCCGGCTTTCGAACCTGTGGCAAGCACTTCCCCGGGCATGGCTGGGCCGAGGCCGACTCGCATCATGCCCTGCCTGTTGACGACCGTCCGCTTGATCTCATTCTTCAAGACGATGCCTGGCCTTATGCACGTCTTGGACGTGGGCGCTTTGGGCGGGCCTTGCTTCAGTCGGTGATGCCTGCCCACATTGTCTACTCGCAGGTCGACAGTCTGCCGGCCGGTTTCTCCCGAACGTGGGTAACCGACATTCTTAAGGGTCAGTTTGGTTTTGAGGGCGTTGTTATTAGCGACGACCTTTCAATGGCCGGTGCAGCTGTTTTTGAAGATATTGCCGACCGCTGCGAGGCAGCCTTTGCTGCGGGTTGCGATGCCACACTTATTTGTAACCGGCCCGACCTCTCGGCCAAAGCCCTTGATACGGTTCCTTCACGCATACCTGCATTTCTTACTGACCCTGGTCGTCGTTCCTTAACGCTGCTACGACCCCGGCCTGTTTAGTTCGCCGGAGCAACGCCTTTGAAGGCTAATTCATTAAGCACGAGCGTTAGTCTGGAAACGGCCCAGACCGTGTACGACCCGAACTGTCAACGCTGCCCGCGGCTTGCAGGTTTTCTGAAAGAGGTCAAAGCAAAGCATCCTTCCTACTTTTGCAAACCCGTTCCACCTTTCGGCGATAATCATGCGGGGCTTTTGGTGCTTGGCCTTGCACCCGGTCTGCACGGGGCTAACGCAACCGGTCGGCCATTTACGGGAGATGCCTGCAGCGACCTTCTTTATGGCAGCCTGCATCACCACGGCTTTGGCTCTGAACTCCGCTCCCTAACCGCAGACGATGATCTGGTGATGCATAACTGCCGAATCACCAATGCCGTGAAGTGCTTGCCTCCTCAAAATAAGCCAACCCCCGCCGAGGTTCGCAACTGCCTTACCTACTTGCGTCAGGAAGTCTTTCAGCTCAAGCCCAAGGTCATTCTTTGTCTGGGCGCTATTGCCCACAACGCAGCCCTGCGGGTTCTGCCGCTCGTGCAGCTTGGCCTGCGGCCTACCCAGCTTACATTTGGTCATGCCGCCCGCCACAGGGTGGGCGCAATCTGGCTTGTCGATAGCTACCACCCCAGTCGCTACAACTTAAATACAGGGCGCATTACCGAGGCGATGTTTCTCCAGGCTGTTGGCCTAGCGAAGAGCCTGCTTGACGAGCAGGTGAAAGAGGCATGACCAAGCCCGCCGATGAGGCCCAGGCCGTTGTGAGCCAAGCTCTGCGTGAGTCGGTAGCAAGCCTGCCGGGCTTGCCCGGGGTTTATAGGTTCTACGACGCTACAGAGAGCCTGCTTTATGTTGGCAAGGCAAAAGACCTAAAGAAAAGGGTGAGCTCGTATTTTCAGAAGACCGGTCTTAGCCCGCGCATTGGCCACATGGTGGCTCAGATTATGCGGCTGGAAGTAACCACTGTGCGTTCGGAGGCCGAGGCGCTTTTGCTTGAGAGCAACCTTATTAAGACGCAGTCGCCTCGCTACAACATTCTTTTTCGTGATGACAAGTCGTACCCTTATCTTCGCCTAAGTCGGCATCGTTATCCCCGTATTTCGTACTACCGCGGTGCTGTTGATAAGCAGGCCCACTACTTCGGTCCTTTTCCCAATGCCTGGGCTGTAAAGGAGAGCATTCAGATTCTGCAGCGTGTCTTTCGGCTGCGTAACTGCACCGATAATGTTCTTTCCAATCGCTCCCGACCTTGCCTTTTGCACCAGATTCAGCGCTGCAGCGCACCTTGTGTTGGGCTTGTCTCCGATGAGGGGTATGCAAGGGATGTTAAGCGAGCCTTGGCCTTTCTTGGTGGTGAGCACCAAGATGTCTTGTCGGAGCTTCAAGCCGATATGCAGACTGCGGCTCAGGGCATGAATTACGAGTCGGCCGCTGTCTACCGCGATCAGATTGGTGCGCTCTCCAGGGTTTTGCAGCAGCATTCGATGGAGGCTGATACTGCGCTGGACTGCGATATTGCAGCGGTTGCAAGTGACGGTATTCGTGTGGTGGTGAACCTTGCCATGGTGCGCGGGGGCCGGCATTTGGGTGATCGGCCTTATTTCTCTTCGCTTGCAAGCATGTTGCCAAGGCAGCAGGCCGATGCCTTGGCAGAGAACCAGGAGCTGTCTGACTTATCCAGCCTTGATGAGCTCATGGACGAGGCGCTCGTAAGCTTTGTTAGTCAGCATTATCTCGATGAGCAGGCTTCGCCGGTGGCCACACTTATTGTGAATCGAGGCTCGGCCGCCCCCATGATTGAAGACTGGTTTACCGACCGGCAGGGCGGCCTAAGGGTGTTGTATGCACCGCAGGGTAAGCGCCGCGATTGGCTGCAAATGGCAGAGGATAACGCCCGGCTTGCCCTTACACGACGCGCCCAGGAGCAAGGCGGCGCCCAAGGCCGAACCCGCTTGCTTGCCGAGACGCTTGGCCTTGACACTTCAGCGGAGGACCTCTTTGTCTTAAGGCTTGAGTGCTTTGATATAAGCCATACCGGGGTGAGGCCACCCAGGCCTCCTGCGTCGTTTACCACAGCCACGCGATGCAGCCCAAGGAATACAGGCGTTACAACATTAATGACATCACACCGGGCGATGACTATGCAGCCATGGAGCAGGTGCTGCGTCGTCGCTATGGCGAGGCCCAGCCGGACCTTCCCATGCCCGATCTGGTCCTTATTGACGGTGGCAAGGGGCAGCTCGGTAAGGCCATTGAGGTCTTTGAAGAGCTTGGGCTTGATGCCCGTATCCTTATTGGAGTGGTCAAGGGTGAGGGGCGTAAGGTGGGCTTAGAGCGGCTGCTTCGCGCCTCGGGCGAGGTGATTCAACTAGGCCGCGACCATGGAGCCTTGATGCTCGTTGCCCAGGTGCGTGATGAGGCCCACCGGTTTGCCATTACCGGCATGCGGGCCCGCAGGGCGAAGACCCGGGTGGGCTCTGTGCTTGATGACATTGAGGGAGTAGGCCCGAAGCGCCGGCAGAGGCTTCTTGCCAGGTTTGGGGGCCTACAAGGCCTTAAAAAGGCGTCGGTGGCAGAGCTTGCAACGGTTGAGGGTGTCTCGCATACCCTCGCCGAGGACATTGCCCGGCGTTTACGCTAGCCCCTCAGCCGTTATGATCGAAGCTTATGCGTTTTAATCTGCCAAATCTTCTTACCTGGGCACGCATTCTTGCGATTCCCTTTCTGCTTGGGGTTTTTTATTTCCCGCTGGGCCTGGAAGATCAAACAAAGAATCTTGTGGCCACCTTGTTGTTTGTGGGCGCAGCCATAACCGACTGGGTGGACGGCTGGCTTGCCCGGCGGTGGAACCAGACCTCGGCCTTCGGAGCCTTTCTCGACCCAGTGGCCGACAAGCTTATGGTCTGTGCTGCGATTGTGGCGCTTATCGATCTGGACAGGGTAGGGCCGCTGGTTGGCATCATTATTGTGGGCCGTGAAATTACCATTTCCGCGCTGCGGGAGTGGATGGCCGAGATGGGGGCTCGAAAAAGCGTGGCAGTGAACTGGCTGGGCAAGGCAAAGACCATTGCCCAGATGGTTGCTATTCCTTTTCTGCTTTACTACGGGACGGTCTGGGATGGTCTTATTGACACGCGTATCTGGGGTTACTGGCTTATGGTGATTGCGGCAACCCTTACCTTCTTGTCGATGGTTTACTACCTGGCGCAGGCGGCACCCGAATTGCGCCGAGGGGCCTGAGGTTCTTGGTGGTTCTAACCCCATCGGCTCCGGCCTGCTCATTTGCTCGACGCCCCCGAAACCCCTTATAATTCCGCTCTTACTGCGGGAGTAGCTCAGTTGGTAGAGCGCAACCTTGCCAAGGTTGAGGTCGCGAGTTCGAGACTCGTCTCCCGCTCCAGCCGCTTTGCGGGCGGGATGGCAGAGTGGTTATGCAGCGGCCTGCAAAGCCGTCCACCTCGGTTCGATTCCGGGTCCCGCCTCCACTGTCTAAACTGTTAGTTCCTCTGTAGGGGGACGTAGCTCAGCTGGGAGAGCGTCGCGTTCGCAATGCGAAGGTCGGGAGTTCGATCCTCCTCGTCTCCACCAATTAAGTAGTTAGGTTGTCGCAGGTCAGCTCATCGAGCCTACTTGGCAAATCGCGGGTGCGTCGATTAGGTCTTAATTGACCGCATTATGTGCGGCGAATGAGTTGACCGTGCGGCGAATGCCACTCATAATCTCCGCATGAAAAGCGAAGATAACTGTTACATCTGGCAGCTAGACGGCTGGCCGCACTGGACATATGACCACAAGCGGTTGGCATCCCTGCTGGCCCAGGTGCACCGCACACAGGGTCATCTGTTGGGGCGCATGCACGATCTGGGGCTGGATATGCGAGGCCAGGCCACCCTGCGGGTACTGACTGAGGACGTACTCAAGACCAGTGAGATCGAAGGCGAGAAACTCAACCCCGACTCGGTCCGCTCGTCGATTGCCCGTAGGTTGGGTGTCGATATCGGTGCCCTGGCGCCGACGGATCGGCAGGTAGATGGCGTGGTGGACATGGTTCTCGACGCAACGCAACGACACCATGAGTTACTGACGGCTGACCGTTTATTTGGCTGGCATGCAGCGTTATTCCCTACGGGCTACAGCAGCCTGACCAAAATTCGTGTTGGCCAGTGGCGTGACGACGCGCATGGCCCCATGCAGGTGGTGTCAGGCGCCATACATCGACAGAAGGTCCATTACGAAGCACCGCCGGCGCAATTGCTGGACGCCGAGATGCTGGACTTTCTGAACTGGTTTAATGCAGACCAGCAGGTTGATCCTGTGATCAAGGCGGGGCTGGCGCACCTGTGGTTCGTGACCATCCATCCGTTTGAAGACGGAAATGGTCGTATCGCACGGGCGGTGGGCGACATGGCGCTTGCGCGAGCGGAGCAGTCGGCACAGCGCTACTACAGCCTGTCGGCCCAAGTACAGCAGGAGCGCAAGGACTACTACGACCGCCTCGAAGCCACGCAGAAAGGGGGCCTGGATGTCACCGACTGGCTGGAGTGGTTTCTTGCCTGTCTGCTTCGGGCTGTTCAAGGGGCCGAGGAAACGCTGGCGCAGGTATTGGCCAAGGCGCGATTCTGGCAACACTGGACGGGCATGCCGCTGAATAATCGGCAGATCAAGCTGCTTAACAGGTTGCTCGACGGATTCGATGGAAAGCTAACCAGCAGCAAGTGGGCGGCGATTGGAAAGTGCTCGCAGGACACGGCACTGCGCGACATCACCAACTTGGTGGAACGTGGGGCATTGAAGAGGTCAGAGGCGAGTGGCCGCAGCACCAGTTATGAGTTGATGCCGCGCTATGTTGAATCTGCCCGCTGCATTCACTGAAGCCGAAATCGGGACCATGAATGACTCCGTGCGCTTGCGCACCAGCCCGCAGGCGTTATTGAGGAAAGCTCGACCGAGTAGTAGACCCCACAACTATAGAAAAATGCTGCAGAAACCACCGATTACGCGCTAAGCGGTGCTACGCTCCAGTTTATGAGGCTCATCCTTCTTGCCTTCCTCCCTTTTCTGGTGGCCTGCTCAAGCCTTTACTCAAGGTCTTACACCCAGATCACCGATCCCCTCACCATTGCGCAAGCCCCGAAGGCCTCCACTGCGCAGGTCGTGATCGTCACTCGAACGGAAAACCTGCAAAGAGATGTGAAACGGATGCAGGCAAAAATGTATGTTCCTTTCGGCTATTCGCGATTCTCGGGCGAGCCTGAGTCGGATGCGGTCTTGGTTGCTTTTGCAGAGCGCATAGGCGCCACCACAGTATTGGTGTCGTCTTCACTTAATTTGAATATGCCTTACGCAAGACCTGGACTAAAAAGCGATGGCACCTCGGTCCGCGCAGCGGCCCCTCAAGAGTCGGTGCAAGACAAGTTTGAACACGTAGCCGTCTTTATGGTTCAAACCATCCGCAAACCGCGGCTTGGCGTTGAGATGCGAGACCTACGAGATGACGAGCGTAATTCAAGTCTAGGCGTTCAGGGAGCGCTTATTGAATTTGTAATGGAGGACACCCCAGCATCCCGAGGTAAGCTTTTGGCGGGCGATGTTATTGTTGAGGTTAAGGGCACAGCGGTGCGAAATGCTGCCCATTTTCAAAAAATTATTGAGTTGCTTCCCTCTGAGGAGCTTAAGCTTCCCTTAACTCTGATACGAGACGGCAGCAGACGCCAGATTGACGTGACGTTCTAATTCGCCAGGCTTAAAATCCATTCTGCAAGCTGCCGGGCTTCATCGTCAGTTAGGTTCTGCCTGGGCATCACACCCATGGCCCATCGACCCCCCCCTCCGTTTTTGATGCTGTTCGATAAATACTCCACCGCATCAGGGCGCGATCCATACCTTTGTGCAACAAGCTTGTAGGCAGGGCCTACGCGATGATGCTGAATAGCATGACAGGCAAGACAGGCTTTTTTCTGCGCGAGCTCGACAGAGGCCCAGGATGCATTGACGGGTAGCGCGCTAAAGGCTACCCCCCAGGCAATGACGGCTAAAGCGTGTAGATACTGCTTCATAACTATCTCCTCTCGATTGAGCAACTCTGGCTAAGAGACTGCATAAGTCAATGACAAGAGTCTCTAATTTGCCTTAGCTCTGGCACTTTGACAATCCTTTGTCCGTAAATTTGCACTGAAATCTTTCAAAGGTTTGGCACTAAAAGTTTCGTACCAAAAAACCGAGCCATTTGGGTTGTGGGCTCTGCACCTATGACACGTTCTCTACGATTGGGCATAGTCTGCCCATCGGTCACCACCTTTGCGGTGAATGCTTGCATTAAAGGAAAGGATGATTCGGTCCTTTAGGCCCTGATATGGCATAGCCTGATGCAACAGCCAGGAGGGGAAGACGGCCAGGCGACCTTCGTAAGGTGAAATATCAAGGTGAGCGCTTTGCAGGTAGGCGTTGCCATAGTCAATCGCCGCCCCCGCTAGGTTCTGGAAGTGGGGTCCGTAGAAACGGGTGACGCCATTAGCATTCCTTGTAGACCTCATGCATCTGCCTCTGAGCATCCGGGTCAACTTGCACAATATAGACACCCGACCACGAACAGTTACCATGGCTATGCACATCGTGGTGAACGCCTAAGTTACTAAATTGGCACCATAGCCCAACAATTTCTACGGTAAGGTCCTCGGAGGTTTCGGGCCAAATACCAGTATTGGCATGACGTGCTGTCTTCGCAATGCTGTCGATCAAAAATTCAAGCCACGACTGCCACTCCGGGATGCGAATTCGATGCAAAAGATCATCTTTACTAGCGTAAAAAGAAGTACGCGCCTCGGTCTGAACGTCAAGGACACGAATACTCTGCAGTACCCGGGCAATTAAGGGATTAAAGTTGTCGCTGGCTTCGTACTGGTGCAGACCCAATGGACAGGCCCATAGATTAAGCATTTCGAATGACTGTTTATTCACTCGCAGGGGCTAGGCGGTCTCACGCAGCCAAGCAGGCCAGGCAAGTCGGTGGCCGCTGGAATTCGCTAAGGCCTCAATATCTTCGGGCGTGTCAATATCTTGGCTATAACGTCTGTTCGATGTACTCCAGAAATGCACTTGTTCGGGATGGTTTGCCCGCCACTGCTTACAGCCAAATTGACTGTCTTTCGCAAGGATTTCCGGGCTCAGCGACTCTTCAAAAATAATTGGGTTGCCCGGAAATGTATTCACGCTGGGAACCACTAGTCTTGTTCCGTCAGGGCGCTTCTTGAAAGCGCTTATAAGGTCAACATAGTCTTGCTGATTCAGAAGAGGCTGATCGGCGAGGGCGACAACAATGGCATCGAGTTTTCCGTTGAGCCCATGAAGGCCGGTCCTTAGCGAGCCACTCTGCCCCTCATCGGGTTGAGGATTGACAGCAAGGGTGACGGGGAAATCTTGGACAAAGGGTTCGATCTGTTCTTGATGATGTCCGAGTACGACCACAACCTCGTCAATACCCGCTCCAGACAAGGCAATGAGTTGTCTTCTTATAAGAGGGACACCCCCTAACTCCAAAAGGCATTTGGGCCTATTGCCCATGCGACTTCCGCTTCCGGCAGCAAGCAACACGGCCCCGACGATAAGTCGACTGTAGAGCCCGCCGCCACCTTTCAGAAGGCATCCCATCAGACACCTCCACAGCAGGATTTCACGGCTGCAACCGGGGGTGAGGAGGGCTCAGTTGTACTCGACTCCATTGCAATCTGAGCGTCGGCTTGAACTATTTGCCTGCCACGGCGCTCTGCAACAACTGCAGCTAAGACACTTAGGGCAATCTCTTCGGGGGTCTTTGCACCAATCGGTAGACCTGCTGGGGCAGTGACACGATCGAGTGCACTGACGGCGGTACCCGTCTGCTGTAACTCGAGCCTGAGCTTGCTCCATTTCCGATGGCTTGCAATGAACCAGAGGCGATGCGCACCTGCGTCGAGTGCATGACGAATTGACGCAATGTCGTCTTGGCCTTGCGTTGCGATCACTGCCCAGGTTAGTTGGGTTTGATTCTGAAAGGGGGTAGCCATAGCTGTCACTGGTATTCCGACTCGGCTTGCGAGATCAGCGAGCACATAGGCAACCGGCGCCGTCCCATATATATGCAGTGGAACAGCAGGTTGGTGTGGCTCGATAAAAAGCTCAACGCTGCCACCTGAGTGGCAGGCCATAGGTACCTTTTGAACGCCTTGGGGCACCGCCTCTCCCGTATTTGGCGTAATTCGAAGTGTGATTGGAACCCCAGAAGCCAGAGACTCGTCGATGGCCCGCCTGACCACGGGCTGGGCGCAGCCCCCACCGATCCAGCCATAAAAGGCGCCATCGGAAGTAACCACGGCCTTATCTCCTGCTCGAGCTGACGCCGGCGGCTCTGACCGAAGCACAGTTACCAGGGCATAGGGACGGCCTTGGCTTTCGAACTGATTCAGCGCAGAGAGCCAATCTTTTGCTGCAACGCTTACGGCAGGGCGAAGATCTTGCATCTTTATGTCCTTAGAAGGCGAGGTTAAGAAGTGAAGAGCGCAGGCTTACAAAGTCATGTGCTGGCAGCCATTCCGAGACCATAGCGCTTGCCGCTTTGGCGGCCTGGGAGGTAGGCGCTTGGCGGGTGGGATAGAACCAATCAACTTTGACACCCTTATCATTAAGGTACTGAAGCTCGCAGGCGAGTTGATCCGATGGGGCGGTATCAAAGCCATCTGAAAAAATCCAGAGCCGCGTCCGCCGATTGAATGACACCGACGGGCGGTGAGAATGAAGTGCTCGAATACTGTCGGCAATTCTGGTGCCCGATTGAAAACCTGCCGTGACTGCGTTAATTCTCTCTTGGACTGCCGGGGTATCACGCCGCATAAGATCTGTGACCTCGATTGGACGCAGATGAAACACGAAAACTCGGGCACCCATAACGCGATGAAAGGCACGCGATGTACGAAGAGCCAATGCAGCGTGAGCTTCCATAGATCGAGACACGTCATTCAATAGAATTAATTCAATTGGCTCACGACGCCTGCGCTTCCAGCACGGAATAAGTGAATCTCCCAAGAGAGAGGCGGACTTTCTAAGCGTGCGACGCCCGTCAAGTTTTAGGCCATGAATACTACTTTGCCATCGTCGGGTGCGAGTCTGCGGTAAACGGCGGTGTATACCCCGCGCAAGCTGTTCAAGCGAATTTAAGTCGCTTGGCATCCACATCTGGCTCTCTCGGTCGTGGAGCGCATCGACCGTGCTTGCCCCGCCCATACTTCGCTCACTTGGTTTTTTCTCAGTATCGTCTTCTCCGGTTCCGCAACGAGCGTCGGTCTGGCCGGAGGCACTGTGCTTGTTGGCTTGTTGCGAGGTCTGAGAATCGTGGGCTTTGGCCTGTTCAACACGTTGCTGAAGATTTCGGCTTGGCTTAGTCTGGCCTGAGACTTTGGTGGTGCCCCGTGTTCGGTGAGGCTCCCAGAAACGCAGAAACAGGTCCTGCCATGCCATATGGTCTCGCTTAGAATGGCAGGCAATGGGTCGCCATAGCAATTGAACCTCTCCAAGCGTGGTGAGGGGCTTTGCATGAAGTACGCGTAAGAAATCGCGTTGTTCTTGCGGGCCTATCTGAAAACCAGACTCACGCAGAAACAATCCGAAGGCCAATACCCGCTCAGAGGGCCAGGCCAGATCAGCGCCCATACCTCTCCTGAAGTTGACGGTAAGAGTCAGGCCCAAAGGCGAAGCGGTCTTCACGGGTTTTAAGCAGGCAACTTAGGGTCTGATGAATTTGCGTAAAGTCGTCTGGTAGTTCTTTATGGCCGCAATGGTGCAGTGCTCTAAGCCAGTCGAGACTTTCCGCAAGCCCAGGCCGTTTTTGTAAGTCCTCATTTCGCAAGCCCTGAACAATTGTCACAACCGACTCTACAAGTCTGATGTCTGCGCCTGGAAGACTGGCTTGCAAAATACAGCGTTCACGAAAGGGGTCTGGGTACTCAACCACATGAAAAAGGCAACGACGACGAAGGGCGTCAGACAGAGATCGGGTGCCATTGCTGGTGAGAATGACACGAGGCACTACGTTGGCATGTAGCGTACCAAGCTCTGGAATACTCATCTGGAACTCGGACAATACTTCTAAAAGATAGGCCTCAAACGCCTCATCTGCTCGATCGACTTCATCAATGAGCAGCACTGCCCCCTCCGGTTGTGTAATAGCTGCTAAAAGGGGCTTGGCTAATAAATAGTCGCGCGTGTAAAGGTTTGCCTCTGTTGCCTCTGGCTTAAGTCGAATAGCCATTAACTGGCGTGCAACATTCCACTCATAGGCCGCATCGGCAAGGTCTAGACCCTCAAAGCACTGAAGGCGTATTAGCGGACGATTGAGCGTCTTTGATAGTGCAGCGGCCAAGGCCGTCTTGCCCACACCGGCCTCACCTTCAAGAAGAATGGGGCGCTCGAGATGTTCAGCAAGCCAGACAACGCTGGCAAGAGATTCATCGGCGAAGTAACCCGCTCGTGCAAGGTCTTCGCGTAGAAGCCCAATGGTACTTCCAGCCATCTGAGGCGATGGGGCATTCATGGTTTATTCGAACCACCTCCGAGAAGCCCCTTAAACCAGCCCTTGATTAAGCTCCAGAGAATGGCAAGACCATTAAGCTCGGTCTGCCGAGCAGGTGCAGTAGGTGCAGCAGGAGTTGCAACGGCCCCATCAAGTGACGCGGCAGCGAGTTCTGAGTCTGTGGAAACATTTGCGGCACTTGCGCGAAAGTTTTCTACAAACTGCGCCAGAATTACATCGGAGACCTGCACCATCATTCTTCCGCCAAACTGAGCAAATTTTCCGTTAACAATTACTTTGGCATCGCCCAGTAACTGGCTTTTGCCATCGGGTGTAGCCTCAATGGTGGCTACGAGGTCCATCGAGGCCGAGGAACCCCCCTTGTCCGCACCTTTGCCTCGCAGACTCATGCGCTTGTTTACCTCGTCCACTTCCAGTACTTCCACCAACCCGCCAAAAAGCGCGCTTGCTGGACCCACCTTCACTTTAACTGTGCCCTTGTAGGAGCGTTCATCCACTTGTTCGGTTAGTTCGGCACCAGGCATACAAGAGGCTACGGCTTTGAGATCGCGCAGGACAGCCCAGGCCTGATCAGCCTGGACTGCAAGAGGGTATTGCTTGGTAAGACTTACTTCCATGAAAGCCCTCTCAGAGTGCTAAATTATTTTCTTTAAGGGCCTTCCAAATTCGGAAGGACGTGTGGGGCATATCAAGATGTGTAACACCCTTATGGGAGAAGGCGTCAACAATCGCGGAGGTGAAGGTTGGAATGGATCCAACGTGCGGTGATTCCGCAACTCCCTTTGCACCGATCGGATGATGAGGCGATGGGGTTACTGTATGGTCAGTCTCCCAGTGCGGGGTTTCGACGGCAGTGGGAAGGAAGTAATCCATAAGGGTGTTCCCCATTAAGTTGCCTTGTGCGTCATACGGCATTTGTTGACCCATCGCAACGGCAAAACCTTCAGTAAGGCCTCCGTGAATCTGCCCTTCGATAATCATGGGGTTTATGCGCGTACCGCAGTCGTCGAGGGCGTAAAAACGACGTATCTTCGTCTCACCCGTTGCTCGGTCAATATCCAGAACGCAGAGATAAATACCAAAAGGGAAGGTGAAGTTTGGTGGATCATAGTAGTGAACCGCCTCTAGCCCAGGCTCTAGCCCAGGAGGCGGTTGATTGTAAGCCGCCCAGGCAACGTCTTTCATTGTTTTAAATTTATCCTCATCGCCCCTTACCTTGAAGCGGTCAACTTCCCAATCGAGGTCACCCTCGGCCACCTCGAGAAGGTGGGCGGCAATTTTCCGAGCCTTTGCATGGATTTTTCGCGCTGCGAGTGCGATGGCAGCACCTGCTACGGGAGTGGACCGAGATCCGTATGTACCTAAACCGTATGGGGCCGTGCTGGTGTCGCCTTCTTCAACTTGTATGACCTCACTGGGGATACCTAACTCGGTCGCAATAATTTGAGCGTAGGTTGTCTGGTGCCCCTGACCTTGCGTGATGGTGCCCATACGAGCGATCCCACTGCCTGTCGGATGTATACGAATCTCGCATGAGTCAAACATGCCCACGCCAAGAATGTCGCACATTTTACTTGGCCCAGCGCCCACAACCTCGGTGAAGGTGACAAGGCCAATTCCCATTAGCGTTGGCGAGTTAGGGTCGGCCCGTCGGGCTGCCTGCTCTGCTCGGAGACCTTTGTAATCGACAGCATCAAGTACTTTTTTCAATGCGGTGTGGTAGTCGCCCGAGTCATACTCAAAGCCAAACGCACTGGTGTAGGGAAACTGCTCTTTCCGAATAAAGTTTTTTTCTCTAATTTCAGCTTTGTCCATACCAAGCTTTTGGGCGAGGACATCGACCATGCGTTCAATAAGGTACACGGCCTCGGTAACGCGAAAAGAGCAACGGTAGGCAACGCCACCAGGCGCTTTATTTGTATAGACGCCTTTGACACTGCAGTGCGCAGCAGCAATGTCATAGCTACCCGAACAAATATGGAACATTCCGGCAGGAAATTTTGTAGGATCTGCGCAGGCATCGAAAGCACCGTGGTCCGCTACAACATTAACCCGTAGACCCAGAATCTTCCCGTCTGCCGTGGCCGCTAACTCGCCGTCCATGTGGTAGTCCCGCGCAAACGCTGTCGTCGAGATGTTTTCAATGCGGTCTTCAACCCACTTAACCGGCCGGCCCAAGACAATCGAAGCGACGATGGCACAAACGTAACCGGGGTACACGCCCACCTTGTTCCCAAACCCACCACCAATGTCGGGCGAAATGATGCGTACCTTCGATTCTGGAATACCGGACAGAAGAGACACAACTGTACGAACAACATGCGGCGCCTGAGAGGTCATCCACGTGGTGAGCTCACCCCGGACTGCATCAAAGCTTGCAACTGCGCCACAGGTTTCAAGTGGGCAAGGATGCACTCGGGGGTAGTACATGTGTTGTTCGACTGTCACTGCGGCGTTACTGAAGGCCGCATCTGCTGCCGACTTGTCGCCTGCCTCCCAGGTGAAGATATGGTTGTGGTGCTCACGCTTTCCGTGCGCCCCTTCGGTCTTCCCAGCTAAGTCTTCCCGCAAGACTGGTGCATCCGGTTCAAGGGCTGCGTAGGGGTCCATGACCACAGGCAACTCCTCGTACTCCACCTCAACAGCTTCGACAGCATCGGCTGCAATATAACGATCGTCAGCGATGACGATGGCGACCTCTTGCATCTGGAAGTGAACTTTCTCATCGGCAAGAACGGCAGCCACGTCTCCTGCAAGCGTTGGCATCCAGTGCAGCTTCAGGGGTTTTAAATCGTCCGCAGTAAGCACGGCATGAACGCCCGGCATAGCAAGTGCTGCGTCTTTATTTATTTTTATGATGCGGGCGTGAGCCACTGGCGCACGGACAATGTCCATATGCAGCATGCCCGGAAGCTTCATATCGTCGACGTAATTACCCTTTCCCTGAATAAAACGGGCATCTTCCTTACGAAGACGAGATGCACCCATGCCAGCAAGGGCTAGGGCACGGGCTTCGACGCTATCTACAGGTGCATTCATATTGGTCTCCGAATTTGTTCTCTAGGTTGCGGCGACAGCCGTCTCTCTGAGTTGTTTGGCTGCATACTGAACCGCTTTGACGATATTCTGGTAGCCAGTGCATCGACACAAGTTACCGCTGATGCCTATGCGAATTTCGTCTTCCGTAGGCTCGGGGTTTTCTTGCAGCAGGCGATAGGCACGCATCAGCATGCCAGGCGTACAGTACCCGCACTGAAGACCGTGCTCTTGGTAAAAACCTTCTTGAACGGCGTGCAGGACACCCGCTTGGGCAAGCCCTTCAACCGTGAGGACTTCCGAGCCATCGCATTGCACCGCCAAATGAGTGCAGGCCTTGACCGACTGCCCGTCAACATCCACCGTGCAGGCACCGCAGTGGCTTGTCTCACAGCCAATGTGGGCGCCCGTTAGGTTCATTTTCTCGCGAAGAAAGTGCACCAGCAAGGTACGAGGCTCAACGGCCTCCTCTACTTCTTTGCCGTTTAGCGTCATCTTGATCATTTTTTTGGTCATGGTTCTAAGCCTTATGGTTTGAGGTTAGTTGCAGAGGGCAGCGGCGTTTTGAATGGCACGTTTAACCATGGCACCTGCCATGGCGGTCTTGTACTCGGGGTCCCCTCGAAGATCTTCTGCAGGGTCACAAATGGACATTGCCAGGTCGGCAGCCGCGCTTATTGCAGCGTCAGAAAGTGGTTTGCCAAGTAGAGCCGACTCTGCATCCTGCGCACGCAAAGCAGTGGGTGCAAGGTTTGTTAGAGTTAGCCGAATGTGGCTTACGTTTCCATTTTGCACTCGCAGGACTGCTGCGCAGGCTGCAGTGGCCCAGTCGCCCGTTTTACGCTTAAGTTTTTCGTAGGCATACCCTGTGCCTTGAGGAAAGGGTCTGGCGCGAATTTCTACAAGGACTTCATTTTCTTCAAGCGCAGTCATGTAAGTGCCGAAGAAAAAAGCGCCCGCGGCAACCGTGCGTTTTCCGCCAGGTCCTTGCAGAACGAAATTCGCATCTATTGCCATCGAGAGGGCGGGATGATCGTTACCGGGATCCCCGTGCGCAATATCACCGCCTATCGTTCCTCGGTTACGTACTTGGGGGTCGGCAATAAGCTTGGCAGCATCAGATAAAAGTGGCAGGTGCTGCTGGATGAGGGTGCTGTTGATGAGTTCGGTCTCGCTGGTCATGGCCCCTATGACAAGCTCGTCGCCTTCCAACCGTATTCCCTTGAGTTCTGGAATACGGTTGATATCAATCAGATGCTCGGGTTGCGCAAACCGAAGTTTCATCATGGGCAGCAAGCTATGCCCGCCAGCCAGAAGCTTAGCCTCGGACCCAAGACTTGTAAGCAGTGCAATTGCGTCAGAGACGGTGCGAGGTGCGTGATACTCAAAGCTGGGAGGGATCATGCCAGACTCCTGGTGCGTGTAAGGTTGAATGTAATGCTGCCTCGGTCGAGTCTCTAATCTGAAATCTTACGAGTCAACCCCGGGTTTACCTTTGCTTTCAGCCTGTGATCGAAGTCGCTACCGGTTATGGGTAGCCACGGCGGTGGTGGTTACAAATTGTTTTAATGGTTAGTGGGTAAACACCTTTGGCTTATCCGGCAGTGCTCCGGTTGAAGACGGGCGGATCACGTTTATTTACTCGACTGGCCGCTCTGCGTGTTGCCTAAGAGCCCGGATGGTCGGCCGGGGCGACGCAGACCAAACCCGTACTTATAATCAGGGCTTATGAACCCGTTTCTCAATGACCCGGTGGTCGTTTTGTCTGCAGTAAGAACTCCTATTGGTAATTTCATGGGGGAGCTAGCGGGCCTGTCGGCACCCGAACTCGGCGCGGCCTGCATTCGTGAGGCCGTGGGCAAGGTGTCACTTGAGGCCCATTCCATCGAGGAGCTAATGTTTGGCTGTGTTTTAACAGCCGGGGTGGGCCAGGCGCCTGCCCGTCAGGCTGCGCTTGCAGCCGGTCTTGCGCGCTCCACAGCCTGCACAACGGTCAACAAGGTCTGTGGGTCGGGGATGCGCGCCGTTATGGCACTGCACGACACCTTGGCTCTTGGACAAACCCACCTCGCCCTGGCAGGTGGTATGGAGAGCATGAGCAATGCACCGCACCTTCTGCCTCAGGCACGCCCAGGGTATCGGTTTGGCCATGCCTCTTTGCTAGACCATATGCTTAGGGACGGCCTAGAAGATGCCTATGATCGTGGACGCACGATGGGTCAATTTGGGGAAGACTGCGCGCGTGAGTATGGGTTTGGTCGAGCAGAGCAGGACGAATTTGCAATTGAGTCCATTACTCGGGCCCGCAAGGCCAGTGAGAGTGGCGCCTTCAAAGACGAAATCGTTAAGATAAAAATAGAGTCACGTAAAGGGTCATCCATTGTTGAATCGGACGAAGGCCCGCGCACTGTAAACATTGAGAAAATTCCAAATCTCAAACCAGCCTTTGCAACCGACGGCACCGTTACAGCGGCATCGTCTTCATCCATTAGTGATGGCGCGGCTGCGCTTGTTCTATGTCGTCAATCAATGGCCGACACCCGTGGTATTGCTCCACTGGCACGAATCGTTGGTCATTGCAGCTTTGCACAGGAACCCAGTCGCTTTGCCACAGCCCCCATTGGTGCCATTAATAAGTTGCTGCAACTAAACAACTGGCGTGTGGCAGACGTCGATTTATGGGAGATCAACGAGGCGTTTGCGGTGGTGGTTATGGCAGCGATGCAGCAGCTTCGAATCGACCACCGCCAGGTTAACGTTCATGGCGGGGCGTGTGCAATTGGGCATCCCATTGGAGCCTCGGGTGCACGAATTATCGTTACCTTAGTTCATGCCTTACGACGCTTGGGCGCACGCAGGGGCATTGCAAGCCTTTGTATTGGGGGAGGCGAGGCAACGGCAATTGGTCTTGAGATTGCCTAAATTGGTCTGGCCTAGGCTGCTATGAATATCGCATCCTATCTTTACCGCCAATGCCTTTTAAAGGCCAGTAAGACAGCCATTTTTTTCGGAACGACGCCCTGGGCAAGCTTTCAACAGTGGGGCCTACGAAGTAATGCGCTTGCCCTTCGCCTTCAAAAGCTCGGGCTAAAGCCCGGCGATCGCGTGTTGTTGCTCATGGTCAACCATCCGCGGTATCTCGAGCTTGTCTTTGCCTGTTGGTGGATGGGGCTTGTCGTTGTTCCGGTGAACTTTCGTCTCCATACCAAAGAGGTCGAATGGATTATTCAAAACTCAGGGGCGCAAACGGGGTTCGTGAGTGAGGGTCTTACGCGCACTGCGCTTCATGGGCTCACCCATCAGATCACCATCGAGTCTCAAGAGTTTTTAAGCCTGCTCGACGTTACGGACCCTAACAGCACCCTGCAAGAGCCCGCTGTACTGCAGCCTGATGACACTGCATGGCTTTTTTACACCAGTGGCACAACGGGTCGACCCAAGGGCGTGCAGATCACGCATCGCAATCTTCTCTCGATGGGGCTTGGTTATTTTGCAGACGTGGATTTTGTTGGGCCTGATGATCGGATGGTCTATGCCGCTCCTATGTCCCATGGGGCAGGCCTCTACAGTGTGCCGCATGTCATTGCTGGGGCCTGCCATGTGGTGCCGGAATCGGGTGGAGTGAATGCGCAAGAACTCTTTGAGCTTGGCCAGGCCTTGGGGCCACTCTCAACATTTGCACCGCCAACCATCGTGAACAAACTCGTTCAACACGCAGAAGAAAGTTCCTTATCGCCCGAGGACTGCGCCAAGGTGTTTAAGACCATTGTGTATGGCGGTGCGCCAATGTATGTGGCAGACATTAGGCGTGCCTTGTCGGTCATGGGACCGCGCTTTGTTCAGATTTATGGTCAGGGTGAGACGCCAATGGTTGCAACCGTACTTTCTCGGCAAGACCTTATCAATCAAAGCCACGAAAGGTTTGAGCAACGGTTGGCCTCGGTGGGGGTGGCACAAAGCCCCGTTCTTGTGCGAGTCGTCGACAGCGCGGGTAGCCCAGTTCCTGCAGGGCAGGTAGGTGAGGTGGCCGTGAGGGGTGACACTGTTATGAAGGGCTACTGGGAGAATCCCAGTGCGACCGCGGCAGCTGTCAAAGATGGATGGCTGCTCACCGGGGATATTGGGGTCTTTGATTCCGATGGGTTTTTGACCCTTAAAGATCGAAGCAAAGATTTAATCATTAGTGGCGGAGCAAATATTTACCCGCGCGAAGTTGAGGAAGCGCTTCTGACGAACCCCGCGGTTGAGGAGGTGGCTGTTGTGGGTGCGCCGGATCCAGACTGGGGTGAGACGGTTGTTGCATTTGTCGTGACCCGAGGCGGTTATGAGCCCTCCCGTGAACAGCTTGATGCACACTGCATGGAGCGAATTGCTCGTTTTAAGCGACCCAAGCAGTACCGTTTTGTTGAGTGCTTGCCAAAGAACAATTATGGGAAGGTCTTGAAGACCAGACTTAGGGAGATGCTGTAGTTCATCTCGTTCTAATGGGTCAGTCTTAGCCAAGGAAGCCTGCCATTTGCTTCAGAATGTAGGCTGTAGAGGCCCAAAAATTGAGCAGATTAAACGAGGGTTGCGATGTCCAGATCTTTTGAGTTCGCTACAAGTCGATCCATCCTGGTGAGCAGGGGAGCAGTTGGCGATGAGTTAACGGCTCGTATGGCCACACTTGAATGTCGGCGTCCGATGATCATCACGGATGCCGGCGTCATCAAGGCAGGGCTGCTTAGTAACACCCTAAGCATGTTTGCTCGAGCGTCGGTTGAAACGGTTGTATTTTCAGAGGTGGTGGCGGACCCTTCTGATGCAGTCATTCTTCAAGCGGTTGAACAGGCGCGACGGGCAAAGGCAGACCTGGTGATTGGTTTTGGGGGTGGAAGCTCTATGGATGCCGCCAAGCTGGTGGCCTTGCTAGCAGGCTCCGATGAGCGTCTTGAGACTGTTTATGGTGTTGGTATGGTCAAGGGCAAGCGGCTGCCACTTTTTCTGGTGCCCACCACCTCGGGTACTGGCTCTGAGGTGACCCCAATCGCGATTGTCACGACGGGTGCTGGAGAGAAAAAAGGCGTGGTCTCCGCCACGTTGTTACCGGATCTCGCGATTTTAGATGCCACATTAACCGTTGGTCTTCCGACCCATGTCACTGCGGCAACCGGCATCGATGCCATGGTGCATGCCACCGAGGCTTACACCAGCAAACGCCTGAAAAACCCAATTTCCGATTGCCTAGCCCGAGAGGCAATGCGCCTGCTTTCCCAGAATATTCATCAGGCATGCCGCCAGGGCGATAATCTAACAGCCCGCGAAAACATGCTCATTGGAGCCTGCCTTGCAGGCATGGCATTTGCGAATGCACCGGTTGCTGCCGTTCATGCCTTGGCCTATCCCGTTGGAGCCCGCTTTCATGTGCCCCACGGCTTATCGAACGCCTTGGTGCTGGCGCCCGTGCTGCGTTTTAACATCCCCTTGCCTGTGCCCAGTACGCCGAGCTCGGCCGAATTATTGGCGCGCCCCCAGAAGCGGACGAAGCCGAGGCGGCAGACTGGTTTGTAGCGACTCTGGGCCGGCTAGCCCCAGAGCTTGGACTGGAGACTCGTCTGTCGCAGTTGGGAATTGCTGCCACGAACCTTCCCGATTTGGCAGCCGATGCCATGAAGCAGACCCGTCTGCTGGTCAATAACCCTCGCGAGCTAACCTATGACGACGCCCTTGCCATTTATTCGGAGGTGCTGTGAGCGAACAAAAAAAGAGACTAAGCAGAAATGATTTCGTGGTGTTTGTACCGATAAGCACACGCTGGTCAGACAATGACGTCTACCGGCATGTGAATAACGTTGTGTACTACTCCTACTTTGATACAGCTGTGAACCAGCACCTGGTTGAAGGGGGGCTTCTCGATATTGAAACCAGCCCCGTTGTTGGGCTGGTGGTTGAAACCCGTTGTCAGTATTTCTCTTCGGTGACGTTTCCCGACCGAATTCAGATTGGTCTGCGGGTTGCGAAAATCGGCAACAGCAGTGTGCAGTACGAGCTCGGCGTCTTTGCCAATGACCAGACAGAGGTCTCGGCCCTTGGGTTTTTTGTGCATGTTTATGTGGATCGTCAGACCAACCGGCCAGTGAGCATTCCCGGGGATGTGCGGGCGCTTTTAACCGGTCTCCTGCGCCAGTAGGAGGCCCTTGGAGCATTGGTAGCTCATGCAGGTGGCTATTCAAGGTTAAAGTGGTCCCATCAACCGTGTGGTCGGATTGATTACGGGTTTACCCGCGCTTGTTTATGGGCACACACGTCGCACGATGTTGCGCTAGATTATTTCTCGCTAAAAATACCATGCCCCATGGTATTCCACGCCGCAAACCCCAGTGTTCTCATACTTTTGTATATCAGGAAAAAGACTCCATCAGCACTGATTGAAAGATTTAGAAAAGTGAGTGAAACGAAACAAGCCGACGACAACCCTTGGCCTGCTAGCATTTCTTGCAATGCCTAGTCACACCCGAATTTCGCAGGCCTCAGGGTTCTTCGGGCCAGCAGCGTTTTGTCACCTTGGGCTGTTTGTTTTCTTTGGGCTCTCATTAAGCGCCTGTTCTACTTCTGAGAAGTCAGTCTCGGGTATTGAACCTATTCCCGAGATGCGCACCCGGCTCATCACGCGTTGGGGGCAAGAGGTTTTGACGAGTACACTCGAGACATCAACCGTCCCAGAGCCAGGAAGCACTACTTGGGCCGCAGTCAACGACGCAACCCAGGTAAACAGGGCAGATAAGCCGAACGCTCCGAACGAATCGAAGGAATTGAGGGAACCAAGCGCGCCAGAGAAATCAAATCAGGTTCGAGCGCATGAATCGGGACCCAGAGTCGGCACCAAGAGCCTTGAGATCAACAGCGCAGTTTTGGCGATGGTGCGCAATCCGATTCCGGTTGCGGTTACGACGGTTACTGACAAAACAGGTGCAGCCAAATCAACCGACCAAGGCACCACAAATTCTCGTGCTGTGTCTCAAGGCGCAACTGAGCTTTTAAAGTTTGTCGTTTCCTCCAGCTACTTTAAGACTATTTTTCAGCAGTTCGACCGAGCCAACTTGCAGGCGCTTCTAACTGAGCGCCAGCTCTATGAAGAGAAAAGGCGAAACAGTCAGGCCGCTGGAGGGCGGGGAGAGAAGAAACCGGTGAACCTCAATGCGGATAAGGCATCTGGTCAACTTGGGCAATTCCTGTCTCAACTGCAAGATGGCCTAAATAGGCGGCAGGCCTTAACCCCGGCCCGAAGTCTTGAGCCTGTTGACTATCTTATTTCTGGGGCAATTGTTGGTTACGATCCCAACATAAAAAGTGGAGGTTCAGGGGTAAAGATCGCCGGAGTCGGACCATCGTCAAAGGACAGCACGGATGAAATCTCGATCGTGCTCTACATGACAGATGTAGCCAGTGGTCAAATTAAGGCAACCTCTTTACAGTCAGGACTTGTGAGGTCCGAGCTGGAACAATTCGGACTCTTTGGATTTGTCAGTCCAGATCTACTGGTTGAGTTTGAGGCCGGTCGCGTTAATAACGATTCTGCAACGGGCAAGATCTTGCTGTCGCTTACCCGAGGGCTTGAAGATCTGGTTGGGCAAATTGTAAGAATCACAGGCGATAAGCCGGTCATACAGATCGGCTACTATAAAAATATTGAAAACGTTGATTCCGTTGTCTTACTTCTTAGAAATAACGGCATCGTTCCTCTAGTTACCGAGATGCAGGTTGGTAGTGAGGTTGTATTTCAAGTCGCAACAATTCCAATTGCCGATTTCACCACCCGAGAGGCAAGGCTAAAGCAGATTCAGACATTGGGGTTCCATGATGCACAATTTATTAGCAATTAAGATTTGGTTTGGGGTGATTGTCAGTATTTTGGGGGGTGCCCCGCTGTTGGCAGCCGAACTTAGCTACCGACCAGTGAACCCCTCTTTCGGTGGAAATCCTTTGAATGGCTCCCAACTTCTTGGTATTGCCAATATTCATAAGCCGAAAGTTGAGCGCGAGGTACGTTCGGAGGCCGAGTTTTTCCAGGACCAGATTCAGAGACGAATTCTAAGTACTATTTCTGCAAAAATTATTGATGATTTAAGAGACTCAGAGACGCCCGAGGGCACTTACGCATTTGATGACTTCACACTGAATTACGTTACCAGTTCCGATGGGACAAACGTTAACGTAACCATTGCTGAAACCAACGGCGCAACAACCACTATCGTCATCCCTAGAGCTGCTTTAGGAAATTCGGAGTAAGGCTTAGACTAGAGCTTTCGACACATGCTCGAGGCTAGGGCTGTATAGCGTTCGATGCTTGCACCTTGCCGTTACTCAATTAGGTGATCGGGCGCATTGCCCCTTAGATCTTAGATGGTTGTCATGCAAGAGTCCAAACTAAAAGAGCTGAGGCCATCTCCAGTGAGCCTGTTACGGGCAGTGGTCCTTGTGCTTCTTTGTCTCTTCGTCTACCTGGTCTATTGGCAGGTCGTGCAGGCCAGAGGTGTTGCCCCAACCTATGTCACGAGTTCTGTTGCTGATAAGGAGCAATGTCAAGCCTACGGTGCCCTTGACTACCATTGCACGCAGTCATTGACCATTCGCTTTGAGGTTCCCTCAGGTATGGAGTCCAGCCTGCATGCCGCACTACTTAGTTACTTCCGCGGAGAAGTGAGGTTTAAGGTCAACGGAGTGAGTCTCCCGACCTTGCCGACTCTCGAAACCGAGTTTGTACCCCGCGGCTCACCCCCGGTCATTGTGTTGATCCCACCGGAAACGATTAAGGCGGGTATGAATCAACTCACCATTGACTTCATATCAAGAAGCTTAATGGGGATTGAGTTCGGTAAGCAGTGGGTTGGCGAGGCCAAGGCGATTAGCCAGCATTACCGGTTACGAGTCTTTTATTCCTCGTCGACCCGGTATCTTGCAGACGGAATGATCTTGAGTCTGCTTTGTTTTGCTTTGGTCGCAGGCTTCCTAGTGAAGGGTCGACGCACCATTTACCTCCTCTTTTCAGGTATCGCCCTTTCTTTTCTTGCGAGTGGACTGGTCTACATGATGCCCATGCCAATGACGCAGGCTCAGTCCATCTTTTTAAACTATTCATGGATTGTCGGTGTGCTTCTTGTTTTCCCCTTTTTCGAGGCAATCCGTACTTTCCCCTTGCGACAGAGTCGAATCTGGCCTTGGTCGATATTCCTGGCTTTTGTTATCATGGCGGCCCTTTCGACTCTCAATGATATTTATCTGCTTCGGCGTCTCATTATGGGAGTGCTGGTTCTCTCTGTGCTTTTGGCGATCTACTCTCTGTTTCGGTTGATGCAAGACGGCGTTAAACAAAAGACACCCGATTTGCTTCTGTTTGGCGGTGCCTTTGGATTTATCTTCGCTCTAGTGGTAGCTAAATTATTTTTCTACTATCAGCCCGACAAGAATGAACTGTTCTACCAAACGGGGCCGTACACCTTAAGTGTAATTTTGTTGGGGCTTGTTCTGATACGCTGGTTTCTTATTGATTTCATTGAAGTATCGAACCACCGCGAAGAGCTTTTTGATGTTGCTGCAAGGGCGGTCGATGCAGAGAGAAGACAGCAAGAAATAAATCAGTTACAGAAATCAGAATTAATTAGGCAGGCCGAGCGAACACGCATTTTGGGTGACCTACATGATGGCGTTGCAGGAAAACTCGTATCAATTTTAAACCTGGCCCGTATCGATCGGGGTGGCGACAGAGTTAGAAGTATCGAGGAGGCATCGCAGGCAGCCGTGCAAGAGCTTCGTTTCGTCGTTAATTCGACGCAATCTTTTGGAGGCGACTTAAGTACCTGTCTCAACACCTTCCGCCAGCAAATCACACCCTTTGTAGAAGAGTTCGGGTTTCGGTTGGTCTGGTTAAGTAGGTTTGATGGTGCATATAAGGAAATATCCCCCGAAGAGTCTCTGGCGATATTTCGTATTTTGCAAGAGGCTGTTCAAAACGCAGTAAAACATTCTGGCGGCAGTCAGATTGAAGTGACTGTGACCAACGAGTCGAACGACACCGTGCTTATTAATGTCTCTGATAATGGACGGTCCGCTCGATCGTCGTATGTCAAGGGTTTCGGCATAACGAATATGCACGTTCGCGCTAAGCAGATAGGCGCGCATTTAGAAGTCAAGTTAGAGCATGCTCTTCAGGTCAATCTACGCTTGCGGTTTTAGGTTAGCCGTGGTCGTAGAACGCCCGTTGAATGGCCTTGTCCTTGTTGTGTACGTCAAGTTTGCGGTAGATGTTTTTGATGTGGCTCTGCACGGTGCCCTTGGAGATGAAGAGTTGGTTAGCTATCGCCTGATAAGTCTGGCCCTTTTCCAGTAGGGTTAGAAGCTGTGCCTCACGATCGGTTAGCAGCTCGTTTCTCTTGGCCATGTCTAGCGGGCGGGCCTGTCGCTGAAGGTGTTCAATCAGTAGCGTGGTTGCCTGTTTGGACATGGGTGTTTCGCCCTCAAGCAACTCCGCGATACAGCGCAGAATTCGCTTGGTTCCATCTGTTTTAACCAAATATCCGTGAGCCCCTGCAACAAGCGCGGTCACCACCAAGTCTGTATTCAGCAGGTTGGTTAGCACCAGAATTCGACAATGGGGGTTCAAGGTTGCCAAGGCCCTAATAAGGTCAAAGCTAAGACCATCGGGTAATTGCAGATCGCAAAGGGCGAGGTCGGGTGGTTCGCGCCTAACGATGGATTCGGCTCTGCTTAAAGTCTGTGCAATGGAGACTGTGAATTGACCGTTTGCTGTAAGTGCATCGGCGAAAAGAAGCCCTGTTGCCGTATCGTCTTCCAGAATAAGCGCATTTTGCATCCTGAATTCTCCGCACTATGAATAAATGAGGTCTAGCGCAAGCGCCACTGTCGCTACATATACCATGCACCCATGGTATTTCAAAAGACTCCTTACCGGTGCATCCTCGTCCCTGTAAACACTAGTGAAATTTGGCTGAAAACAGAACGACGTGGAGAGACAATGAAAAAGACGACGGTTGCGCAGGCCCTATCGGTACTTCTATTTTTCTCAAGCAGCAGTGTTTTTCCCAAGTGAGGGACTCAGCAGCAGAAGCTCAGCACCATCCGCTGGTGTGGGTTCCATTGCGGACCCCTTTGATGGGTTTTTGTCTACTCTACCAACACCCAATCCAGCAGGTATTGCTGCCCCGACCGCAGATCGCATTGAGCTGCCACAGGTTGATACAGCCACCACTCAGTCAAACAATAAAGTCGAGCTCAAGATAAAAAACAGCGATATCACCGTGGTTGCTCCGGGGGAGTCAGGTTCAACGAATTTATTGCAATCAGGCTCGGGAAACACGGCGGATATAACCATCGATGGCCCTAAGAATACGGTGTTCTTTACGCAATTAGGCAACTCTATTCTGACAATGACCATTACCAACAACACCGCGGGCGCTGTTGGTAATACAGTGGTTTTCAACGAGTTCGGAGGAATTTCGAGCGACCAACGCAACCGTTGATTTAAACCTAGTCGGGGACAATAACGAAATTCAGGCCGCCGCAATCGCTGCCTCCGCGGCATTGAGCGTTGCAGTCGATCTTGATCTAAATATAACGGGTTCTGACAACGTCATCGCACTCGGGTACGATGATTTCTCAACCATTGCATTGACAATTTCAGGCGGTGTTCCTGCAGATAATCGTGTTTCCATATCGCAGAATAATGAGCAGACTTCTACTGCTTCGACAGACGGTAATACAGCCACGATCAGCCTCACCAACAGCCCAACGGCTACGTTTGGTTATGAGGTGCTGCTTCGACAGAACGGCATCAAGAACGCCGCGGTGGTGACCTTGAACTCTGGAGATAATGGCTCAGTGCGTATTTATCAAGACGGAGATACCAACACGTTTACCTTCACAAGTACTCAAACCTCCGGTGACTCAACACCACCGACCGTTGACCTTGATGCCGTTACGGAAGGAAATGACAACACCATTACTATCACGGCCGCCGAAGGGGACGAGGCATCTCAAGTCTATACGGCCCCAGCCCTCAAGGTCAGGCACACGTCTAGGGGTGCAAGGTACAGACTTCGATGTATCAGTGATCGGAAATTCAAACAACGTCGACCTTGAGGGGGCGTCCTCCTTGCAACTTCGTATTTACGGCAACTCAAACACAATAGCGCCCGATGCGTCCTCAACTTATTTTCAGACGTACTCCGGAAATTCCAGCGACCTGGTCATCGATCTATTTGGGGACAGTAACGAACTCTATTACAAGAACGTATTGGTCTCTTCGTTAAATCTTGGCATCGACACGAGTTCTAACAAGGTCTACCTCGGTAGAAACGCGGATGCGAGCGATGTTACAGGGTTATCAGCGGCATCAAGTACCTTTGATATTGATATTGGCGGTGGTAACGGAAACACACTTTCGATTCTAGGTGACGACGTTGGTGGTGCAGGCACGGTTGATGTGGATATCTTCGGTGCCAACAACACCGTGGCCATGGTTTATGGTGGGCATAACCTGACTTATGCGGTAACCGGAGACGATTTCAACACACAAGTCACTTATAGTGCGGCCAATGACAACTACAGCCATACCATCACCAATTTGGGCGAGGGCAGCGTTGTGTTGGATTCCATCGACGGAAAATCCTGTGTGTTTAACAGCAGCGACGGAAGCGCTTCCACCCCTTCAAATTTCTGTGATTAGCACCGCAGCGCCTGGCGGTTAGTCGCGCTTATAGCGTGACGTTATTTGCTAAGCCCAAGAAAGCTAAGCAGGTTTGCCATCTCAACGCCTTCCTTGGACTCGGCCTGAACGATTTCTTGAAAACTCATTTGGCCCCACCGGGCGGCCTTTAGGGCAAGCAAGGGTGCTGGGCTGTGGGGGTCCATTTCCCGCAGTCGAAGAGCAATTTTTTCAAGGCTTCGGTAGGCCTCATCACGATCCATGCTTTGTATGTCGGTCTCAACGGGCTCAGAGGTCTGCGAGGTTTCCTGCGCTCGAACAACGGGCAGGTCATTTTTTGGCAGCTCTAAGGACTCTGGCTTAGCCTGGGCGGGCAGAGGATTCGCCTCGATGGGGGTCTGCCTGCGGTTTGCTTCGAGACCAGACCGAGCAAGGGAGCCTGTAATTTGACCGAGCGATTCAAGCTCGGCCTTCAACAGACTAAGCCCAAACTTTTCGTCTTGAAGCTGAGCTTCCAGATGACTATCGATTTGCAGAACCGCCTTCATGGCATCGTCAATCTGGCCCGCCAGTGTCTCAAGCTGCTCGGTGTCCGACGCTGATAATTTCTTTCGAACGGATTCCTTCGTGGGGGTCTTGGTAGCCTGGCCGTTGGAACTTGCCTCAAGGCCAAGCCATCCGGCGAAGGTGAGGCGCTCGGGGCGCTCAAGTGTTACCGGAAGCAGGGTAAGCTCACGTCGAAGGTGCAAGGGAATGGACCGATTGAGCCATTCAAAGGGGCTGAGTCGAGCACTGGGGTCGCTCAGGGTCTAACTGCGGCCAGGCTGTCTCCCAGAAATGAACCGCCAGGGCATGCAGTCTATGCAGCCCCTCGGTAAGCCCAGGCAGCCCAGTGTCGAGAAGCCGCGCCTCGCACGACCACGCCGCGAGCAAGAGGTCTTTGGAGTCTTGCTCAAGGACCTCATCAATTCGCCGCCACACAGCGCCCCAGTCGGCCCTAACCAAAGGCCGACTCCACTCGCCCATGGGAAGGGTGGGGTCTTCGTTGACACGCATACTCTCGATCTCCCGAAACGTGGCGGTGTAACGCAACCACGGGCCGGAGGCCTCCTCGCCCGCAATGGGCGTGAGCAGAGCTGCAGTATTAAAACGGGAGCTATCCGTGCTCATTGCCTAGGGCTTTTGAGGGCAGGGGGAAAGGCCTCCTGCGGCATCGGTGCAAAAGCCTTTCAAGGAGGGCGCTCTTACAGGAATTTCAAGGGGCCAGTTCACCACCGAATCGTCCTGAAGCGATGTGAGGCTTAGCCCCAGAAAAGTGATGACCCGGCGTGAGGCCTGCCCTGAAGGCTGAGAGACAAGTCGAACGGGGACTTCAAGCTTAAGAAGCATTCTGTCGGTCTGCCCACCAATGGGTTTGACCTTGAAGCGTTGAATGAGATCGAGAAGCGCAATGGGCCCATCCAGGGTAAGTCGAACCGATCGGCCCGTCATCTGCAAGCTTGGGTCGGAAGGCTCTGAGACAGGCACAAGGTTTGATTGATCAGCAAAGCGAAACTGAATAACGATGGAGTCACCAGGACGCCAGAGCAGGGTTGTCGTCTTCGCGTTACGTTCATTCGCGGTTTTGCCACCCACCTGAATAGACCAGTCAAGAATCTGGTTGGCTGCAAACTCCTGGTCGCGTGAATCGCGAAAGACTACTTGAAATTTGGCCCCTGCAGGCTTGGCTGGGTCGATGGGAAAGATCTGCTGCAAAGCCAACCGAGTCTTCTCCCATTGATCAGCAAACCCAAGAAACTCGACCTTCTTGGAGGAGGGAAGACCAAAGGCGGTAAGCTGGCTTGCTGAGAGTGTTGGACCAGGATTTTTCAGTAGATTCGCGATTAATGGTCGGTCTAAAACCGGGAAACGATTTCCGTTTGCGCTGGCGGAGGGCAGGCCAAGGTTAACAAGAGGTCTGTATTTCCCAAGGTAGTTGTTGACGCTGTTTGAAAACGATTCCCAGTCGGCAATAAAGCGAGTTGAACTTCGGTCGCGACAGTGTTGACTTAAGGCGCCATGCAGTTCGGTAAAACGTGCTTCAAAGTAGTCAGTTGATCGGGCTGCTACCGATTGCTTTGGAAGCGTGTCTTTACAAAACACACCAAAGTCTTCGGATGTGACGGTGTACAGAAGGCCTTCAAGCTTTTTGATGGTGGCCGTGGGCTCACCGGCGGCCTGGCGTTGCACATTGGAATCAAGCATCTTCCAGAAAGGGTCGGGGCGCTGGGTTGTTAGCCCCTGCACTAAGACCTTGCCTGTCTTGTTGATGGACTCAATGGTGTTGAACTGAGCTCTGCAGATAGGTCTGAAGGCTTGCGGGATCAAACGACAGGGCTGCATCCAGAGAAGACATGCCCTCGGCCTGAGTTCGAAGAAGCCGATAGGGTTCATTCTGATTAAATGCACTCTTGAGCTCCTCAAGCCTTAAGAGGGCGTCTTGATTGATTGCTTCACGAATCGCGCCTGCTGCGCTTTTCTGAGACAGTCGTTCAAGCCCTGTCAGCAATACCTTTAACTGCGCATTCGTGCTTTGGTAGCTTGTTAAAAACTCCTCGGAAACGAGTGTTGTTTCGGAGGGGTCTTCGGTTACAGCCTTGATGATGAGATTTTGAATGTGGACTCCTAGCGCCTCATTAGCGAGCGCCATAAACACGTTACGGGACGTCTCGGGGACGGACTTAAGCTCGTCTTCGATACGCTTCGTGCGAGTTTGAAGCGTCTCAGCTGCTTCCGTAAGCAGTGCCTCGTCCCATCGAAGACTGCTGGGCCACTCAAACTTGGCTGAAAGGGGCAGCTCGTCATAAGGGATGAAGTTAGGGTCAAGGAGTTTTCTGAGCGCGATGACAAATTCAATGCGCTCCTCGGATTGCGTAATTGACAGCTTTTCTTCAGTGGAGATTAGAAGGCCTGTGTCTGTACCTGGGGCAGCCAAGTTGGCACGCAATGCGCCAAGTCTTAGGCTTGCCTGTTGGGTCTGTGGGATGAGGCTTTTTGCCACAAAGTCTGATCCCAGCATGGGCACCTTCTCGATAGAACGCAAAAGCGGGGCAAGCTCTTGGGAAAGGTTAGGCTCGGGTCCAGCCATCCACTGGTTGGCACCACGGGCAAGAAGGTCTTTCTGGTCGTTGAGCTTTGCAAGCAGGGCCTGTGCGAGCTCGAGTCTTTGAGAGTGCGTAGCGCGAGTAAGCTCGATCTGCAGAAGCTGCGCCTGAATCTCCCCAATCTTTTGCTCGCTTAACAAGACTGGGTTGTTTTCAACCAATTGCTGCAGTAACGACGAATAAAGTTTATTGACCGAACACTTTAGAGCCGCCTGAAAGGCGGGCTCGTAGAGGTGTTTTTTTGGATCGTCAAGTGCTACGTGAAAAAGTGGAAGGCTAGCGGTAAGTGGCTGCTCAAACGGTCGGCCAAGGGTGTAGCGCAAGAGTTGGCGTAGATCGCTCTCTGCATGGCGTGAAGGCACATCGACACTCTCATACTGGGCGATCGCTTTATCGAGATCGGCTGCGAGTTCAACAAAGCGAACCAGCTTTTGATAGTTTTCCATTTTGTTTATGGCGAGGGTTTTGTTGTTGCCCCTTGCTAAAGAATGACCGCCTGCCTCTGAAAGCATCGGCTCTAAGGGCCTGCAGCTCGTGATGTCAGAGAACTGCGTCATAACTGCGTCAGCCTGGCCTAACGAAGGCACTCCGGTGAGCTTCTCGCCTTTCTCAACAAGTACCCGGCGCACAGTACGCACCACAACCTCGTCGAACTCACGCTCGATGCGAAGCCTGAGGTCGGTAAGAAGGGGATCCCAGTAAGGCCAGCTTCCGGGAATGAACGGATTAAGAACGACATCGTCGGAACCCACCTTGAACTTCACGAGTCGATGGGCCTGAATATTCTCTAGTCCCACAATGAGCGAGGTTGCTGTTCGCGTCTGCCACTCGGTTGTGTCCTCGTTGTCCATAGGCCTGGTCACCTGCCGATACAAGGCATCACGGTTCAGGCCCTCGATACCCTCTGCAATGCGCGGGAAGATCTGTTGAAACTGGTAGCTAGTAATAATAAGACCCAAGAGCCAGACTGTTAAAAAACTAATGCCCCCCCATCGTAGAACGCGACTGGTGATGGGGCGACTTACCGCGAAGGCAAGGGCCGCCCGTGACAAGCCATATTCAGCGAAGACTTTTCGTCTCAAGAGGTCTTTAACAAATACAGCACGCTCGTGCTTACCCGAAAAGTAAACACCTCGGAAGAAGAAGGGTTCATGAAAGGTGGCCGCGCCGTTGAGCAGGTCGGCGTAAATACGAAGACCCCTAGCCAGGCGGGCAAGCTGACCTGGAAAGGTGAGGGCGCCTCGGGCGGCAGGGGACCGATCGGTTGTTGTGAGTTCAGCAGCGAGGTGGCTAAGGCTCTCGATCGGTCCTTTCCAGAGCCTCCTCAATCCAGCTTGAGGAGTACTTCTTGGTGGGGTCAAAAGGAGAGGACCAGCCCAGCAGGCCATCGCGCATCTCATCCGAGTAGAAGCTGAAGCGATTCAAAGCCTTCAAGATCGTCGAGACCAGAGATGAGAAGGTAGACAGGGTAACGAATACCGAAGTGGTTCTGCGCATGCCAGAGGCGGCGGCTGGTGGCCGTTGCACGCCGTTCAATCTCATTAATTCCTTCAGTCTGATCGGCCTTGAGCAGCAGCGAGACTGGGACATCAACAATTACGGAGTCAAAGGGCCGTTGCGGCCGGTACTGGCCAGCCAGATTAAGAAAGGTTGTCCAGCGACGCTGATCGACTGTCTTTGTGGGGTCGGCCAGCCGATCGGTTGCAAAGGCAAAAAGACCTCCCTCATCGAAGACCTTCATCACTGGGCCTTCGAGCTGACTTGATGCGTTGCCTGCAACACGGGTGGCAAAGGCAAGGGCCGATTCACTAAGGCCGGCTGGGTCAGGCTGCTCGCCTTCTGAAAGCACGACAACCAGTGGCAGGTCGTAGCGCGTGCGTGATGGGCCAAGGCTGGAATCGACAACCTGCGTGTACTCGGAGAAAACGGCGTTGATCTGCGCGGTGGAGTGCAAGACAGACTTATCTGGCTGTGAGCCGCGTCGAATGGCCGCGGCGATGGCAAGCCCTAAGAGCAGAAGAACGATAACGGCTAGAAAAATAAGCCAGAAAAGGCTGTTACTGGTCATCGTGTCTGCTCGCGGCCTGCCTGGTTGGTCTGCGCGGCGCTTGCGGTGGCAGCACTGTTATCGTTAAGTGCCTGCCTCACAGGAGCTGAGATTGACAACCAGATCAGCTGTGAGGCAAGCCCAAGCGCAAGAAAAAGGCCAATGAATAAAACCGTGCCCTTCGTAAAGCGAAAGACCTTGATGGGGGCTAGGCCCGATAGAACGTTCTCGTAGGCCTGATGGCAGATTCGTTGTTCGCCACGGCCGGTGGGGTGAATGGCCCTTGAAAGGGCCTGCGCGGGTCGACGATAGGCCCGTCTAAAGAGTTGTTCAGCAATTTCTTGAAGCCGATCTTCCGCAAAGGGTTCGCCTCGATACTGGCCTTGAAACCCGGCATTAATAACAAACAGATAAATGGACGACAAATAGGTTGCACGTGCCGAAGGGTCACGCAAGATGCCGTCGATTCGATGAAAGACCTCCTGGCCCGAGTAGCTTGTATGAAAAAGCTGATCCTCAAGAAGGAAGTCAAGCTGTGCCGACTGGCCCATCCAGACGGAATGCAGAAGCAGTTCGTCGGCAAGGGCTGCCTTTAGGTAACGGGTCTCGTCTAAGGTGGCGAGCTCGTCGGTGGCTGCAGCCGCGGCAAGTTCAAGCTCTTGTGCGGCAATGGCCTGCACCAGTTGATCGCGCACCATTGCCGCCGCCTTAGCCTTGTCTTCGTCCGGCGTGCTGGAGGTTGGCTGCTCACGTTGCAGCGTGTGAATCGTTTGAAGCAGGGCGCGAAACTGCTGAATCTGTGGGCTCGTTGCACTGCCCAGATGCGGTGTTTCCAGCTCGGGCTCTCGTCGAGTCACGCGGCAGTCCCCTTAGACCGTTGCGCGCCGGGCTGATTCGCAACATAAAGCACGATGCTACGCGGTGGGGTAAGCGGCCCGGTGCGACTTGATGAGCGAATGACCAGTCGTGGGCTTTCAGAATTTACGAGCGCACCAGGCTGAATCTCAAAAAAGACAGTCTTGGGAAGTGGACGCAGGCCAAGTTCATCGGCCGATGCCACGCGCAATCTTCGAAGCCCGAGAATACGGCGCTCCATAAGCTCATCGAGTTCGCCAGCCTCTCCAACTAAGGCCACCTCCATCCAGTCTGTCATGACCTGCTCAGACTCCCCGTGAAGCCCGACCACCAGTCGTGTATCGAGCCAGGAACGTTGCAGTTCAAGTTCAAAGGCGTTCTGCGCCCAAGAGAAACGAATCTCTCGATAGTCTTGGCTTATTTCAAGAACCAGCTGTTCCAGTGATTCAAGCAAGGGATCAAAACTTATTGAAGGGTTGTCGTGGTCGTAGATAGGAGGCGCATGGGGCACCGTGGCTGAATTAAGTTGGCTGAGCTGGGCATTGAGTTGAACAAGAGCAATATAGGCCTGCCAGGCAGAGGCCTGAGCAGACTGCGCCACTGCCTCGGCCTGGGGCAGTGCCACAACCATGGCACTTAGCCTTTGCTGCATCAGTGTGCGTTCTGCGAGCAGCTCGGGCTTTGCAAGTCCTGCCACCTGCCGGGCTACAAAGCTTGCCTTGGAACGCAGACTGCCCAGAAGGCTTCGAATACGGTCGAGCAGAGCATGAGCGCAGTGCAGACGTAGCAAGGGGGGCAGCGTGCTGTCGAACCGGAAGACACCTGCGACACTGATGATGCGACCAAGGCGAATGGACGTAAACGCCCCGGAAGGAGGGGCTCCAAGCGAGAGGCTTAAGGCCATTCCGAGTCGTGGGATGTCAATAGGCAGGGCCTCAGAGACACTGTCTTCGATGGGTGCCTGGACCACTGGGCGGTAGCGGCCAAGTCTTTGAGGTGTGTTGAGCTGCGGCTGAATGGCAAGGCGCAGAAAGAGGTCAACCGGGCCTGCCTCAAACTCTGCATCCGCAGCCATCAGGTCAAGCGTAAGTTCCTCGTCGGTCTGTGCGTCATACCAGACTGCTGTTCCATCGGGAAAGACCAGCCTGGCTGTAAGTAGTCGAACGCGCCCGGCTGGCAGAAGCGACTCATCAATCTGAAGCGTTTCAAAGCCCCAGCCGTAAGGAGTTGCAAGTGCCTGATGAAATGCAAAGGCGCTGCGAAGGCTCTCGGCTTCTTGTTGAAAGTGCTGCGGGCTAAGAAGCATGCCCTCATGCCACTGCACAGGAAGTGTTGGCTTTAGAAATTGCATAAGGAGAGTCCTATGAGCATAGGTGTCCTAACGGGCAATGGGTGAAAGCGTGCTGTCGTTGGGCCCGATTTGTACGATGACCGCACTGGCCTTGGGATTGAGCGTAAGTCGATGGTCCGCGGTTGAGAGAAAGTTCATGAATAAAAACACAGCCAGTGCTCTGTCTTGAGGAAGGCTTGTGCGAGCAATTCTTAGGCTTTTGCCTGGAACAAGCTCACCGCCCTGGACGATGAGCCCTGAGGGGCTGGTCTGCAGCAAGCCCTTGCGCTGGGCAAACCACTGCTCTGCTGAAAGACCTGCAACGATGGGAATGAGTTCGGGCTCTGTTACTAAAACCAGTTCGACAGACAGGGGGGAGTTATTGTTTGCGCCCTCATCGACCAGGAAGCTTAGGTAGTCCCACTCCAAGCGGTCACCGGGCGGTATAAGAAAGTCTTTTGCAGACTTCAACGCCCCTGTTACCGAACAAGCAGACAGCGTAATAAGGCAGACCAGAAGCATGAAAGCACGTGCAAGCCGGATGTCGATAAAAGGCAAGCTCATGGTCTTTGCGTCCCAGCCTTGTTTGATTGTTCGTCCGTCATGCTGGCTGGCCGGGCCACGACCTCAGACGATTCTGGCCTTGTAGCCTTGCTATCAAGGTTATTTGGAGTGACAAACTTTTGGCCTTCGCGATAGCCAAGTTCATAGCCGATGAGACTGACGAGAACGAGAAAAATAAGGCTAAAGAGCACCAGGAAGATGCTGAGTCGGGGTGTAAGAGAGATTCGAAATTCCACGATGGGTTGACCTAGGGAATGCTTACGGTTTGTTGGCCAGGCTGATTAATAGAGATAGACCCCCCCCATACACAGTTAAGTTTCGAGCTGTCTTGCAAGGCAGGCATGCCCCCAAGCTTTACGGTTGAACTTCCCGGTGACCAGGGCGCAGGCGTGAGTGGCATGCAAGGCATTGGCGTAAGAACGCCCATGGCCGCTGCGGTTGCAGCGGCTACGGTGGGGTTGGCCATCGATTGACACATTCCAAACGGTAAGATGTTTAGCATTGGAATGTTGTCCAGAATGTTTGCTGCTGGCGTTGTGGTGAACACGCAATTCACCGGAAGCACGACCAGCGAGGCGGGTGCAACCCCGAAAGAGCACTGCATCATGGCACCTGCGCAGACTTGTTTACCCATTAGTCGCCTCTTAGCGCGGAAGCAAGACGGTCGCCCATTGACACCAACTTAAGCTTGTCTTTAAGCGGCTTCCCAGCCTCGTCAAACTTTTCAATTTCGCCTTGGCGAATGCCCCGCTCGTAGGCCTCGCGTTGAAGCACCTTTCCATTGGGCCAGAACAGGCAGCGCTCGCCATGCAGTTGGTCTTTTGAGTACTCTGAGCGTGACAAAAGTTTGCCGTCCTCTGAATACTCTTCAACAAGCCCGTCAAGCATTCCATTAAGGTAGTGCGCTTGGCGACTTAAGGTACCCTGGGAATAGAACTTACTTGCTCCGTGCAGCAGCCCATTTGCATAGGAAAGCTCTGCTGCAAGCCTTTCGGAATCGTCAAAGCTCTGTGTGATGCCGTGGAGCTGATTCTGAATAAGATTCTGACGCATGCTTAGGCGGCCATTCTTGAAATAGTCACTCGTTCCATGGCGCTCTCCGCCAAGGTAGGCGCACTTGAGGCAAGGCCTGCCTTCGGAGTCAAAGACCTCGTAGAGGCCCTCAAGACCTTGTTCGCCTAAAAGTCCGCGCTCAATGAGGGTTCCGTTGGCAAGGTGGCGTTCAAAGGTGTCTGACATGGGCATTGTTTGGCTAGTTAATGTTGACCATACCGGCCTTGAGCGCAAGCATCGAGCCCCCATCGACGCTGGCCTGGGCGGATGCCTTGACATTCAATGCAGTGCCCGCGGTAAGGTCCATGGCCGTGCCTGATTTCGCACTGAGAGCTGTTCCAGCCTCAGCACTGTGCTCGGTACCGCTCTTACTGCTTAGCGACTTCGATGCGCTTAGCGAGAGATCACCATCGACCTCGATACGCAGGTTGCCGCTAACCTTAAGTACATAGTCGCCCGTGATGGTCTGATTCATATTGCCCGTAATGGACTCAATCATATTGCCCGTGACGGTCTGATTCAGATCGCCCGTGACATCTAGCGCTAAATTCTTCAAAACCGACTGAGTCAGATCGCCTGAGGTCGTATGGGTCTCATTGCCGCCGACTTCAATCTCTCGATTGCTCGCAATTTTAAGCAGGTCTTTACCCGTCTTGATTTCTGTTGTGCGGTCTCCTTTCTCTAGTGTGTGCGTCTCCGACCCCTCATAGAGCGTCGTGCTGCTGTCATGTTCGATCTCTACGGTCATGTCTTTCTGGGCGTGAAGGTAGAACTCTTCGGCATCCGACTGGTCCTCAAATCGAATGGCATTGCCGGGCTCGCGGTCACTGGACTGGCCGATTCCAAAGCTTGCAGCAAGTGACGCCACGCCTGCCTGGCTGGACTCGTTAAAAGCAGTGACCGCGGCCTTCTTGATTGCCTCAAGGGTGGTCGTGCTTTTTTTAACGGATTGGGTGCGCAAGATGGACTGGGTCTTGTTGGCGGGAAGATCCACCGGAAGCTCTTCCTCGGCATGATAGACAGAGCCTGTGACCATGGGTCGGTCGGGGTCACCATCGATGTAAGAGACAATCACCTCGTGACCGACACGCGGCAGAAAAACGCTACCCCAGCTGCTGCCTGCCCAGTTCTGGCTCACCCGCATCCAGCAAGAGCTTGTTGCATCGTTTGGGCTGTATTGATCCCAGAAAAAGCGCACCCGGACTCGTCCTAGCTCATCAACCCAGATTTTTTCATCGCTGGGTCCGACGACCACGGCCGAGTGGTTCCCGGCGACTCTTGGTTTCTTCAAGACTGCGACTTGAACGAAATGGCAGTGACTTGCAAAAGGCATGACACTCATTTACGTAGGTTTCCTCGAGCAGGCTATGAGCGATTGACTGGACGATATAGTCTTTGTTGAGGGCCGAAGAAGGGTGCTCGGAAATGGTTACGGGCGCGCCTGCTGTCAGCTCGCAGCGTATGGTCTCAAAGCAGGTTGTTGAGGATGAGATCTGGCTGGCATTTGCCAGGCGCTGCGCCGATGCCGCGGTAAGGTCTGGCGCAGAGCCTGCAGCGGGATATTCAAACCATCGCCCCTGCCCCGAAAGCCCCTTTGACTCAGCAGCAAGGTTCGTAGAAGGTGTGAGCATGTTGTAGTCGGACACTGCCCAGGCCTGGGTGACCATCTTGTTAGTCTGCTTAACAGACAGAATGGCGTTCTCGGAAAAGGCCTCGGTCTGCCTTCCTCTGAAGGCCAGCGGCGCCTCGGGCCCCTCGTAGGTAAAAGCAGCGTTATGGTCTGCTAGTACAAGGGTGCAGCTGCTTGCCGACTGTTTGAAAAAATACCAGAGGCCCTCTTCTTGCATAAGTCGGCTAAGAAAATGAAGGGATGATTCGTCGTACTGCACGCAGTACTCGCGGCTTTGGTAGGCGCCAATAAGTTGCTTCTCAAAGACGATTGCGTAGTACTGAAGATATTGCTCAATAATTTCTACGGCAGAAAGGTTCTGAAATATGCGCCGATCTCGATCGAGCTCCATGCGCCAGAGCTCGGGAACGATCTCTGCGGTGTAGTAGGCAAAGGCAGCATCAATGGTCTCGAGCCCCAACGATTTAAAAATTCCATGAAAGAAACGCTGTGAGCCGTTCGAGAGATTGATTGTGACGGTTACTTTTTGTCCGACCAAGGCGGCCGTATCAATACTGGCATTTTCAGACTTTAGTTGAAGACGAACCGAGAAGGGCTCAGACAGGCCTTCGTTTGCCTGCAGCTCAGTTACAAGCAGTGCATCGCCTGAAAGGCTCGTTTTTATTGTGGCCAGGTTGCCGGTCTGACGATAGCCCTGTCTCATACGCCCACCCCTTTTCCAGCATTCCCATGGTGTTGGTCGGTGGTCTCGATTTCGAACCGGCTTGCACTGGGACTAACCGCCCGTTTTGTCTTCGATACAAGCCATGCCGTCTGGCCAAGCCGAAGGTTAGCCTGAGTCGCTAGGCTGGGCCTTGGAATACTGGCTCGCATGGGGTAGAGGCCTATCTCAACCAGGGTGGGTGAGGGCAGGTACTGAATAAGGCATGCCTTGAGTTTTCGGTAGTCAACGGCGCCAGGCAGAAGCTGATGAATCGCCTGAGTTGGCATGGGGCCCGCGGTGAGTCGGATGCCGTGACTTGGCACCATAACGCGCTTACCTAAGATGGCGTTATGACCTAGCACCGCATGACGACCCTCGACGGCCTTCGCTTGCCCAGAGGAGGCCCCCAGTCTGTTCACAAAATGGCCTCTCAGGGCCTGCCATCGCCCAACAAAAGATTCAATTTGAAAGCGAATCCCGAGCTGGTCAAACAGATACTGGCGAAGCCCAATGACCGATCGCGATTCCATGGCCATGAAGGAGGAATGACGTGGGTAGGTTACTGGGGGATCGTCACTTCTAACCGGATTGTCCGAGGGAAGATTTGCCAGATGCCCGACCAGTCGAGGAACCGCCGACTGCCAGGGGTCTTGAATGGAGAGCCCCGGCTGGGAACGCTTACGTATGAGGTAGAACAACCGTAGAAGGCGGTGATGAAAAATATCCAGAAAGTCGCGTGTGGCGAAATCTTGATTTGCGTTGCGCGCAATGAGCTCTTCAGTAAAGGCCAGGGGCAGCGGCCCGGAGTTGCCTGCCAGACTCATCACTGCGGTCGTGAGCCCAAAGCCTTCGCCTGTAGCAGGCGATGACTTAATGCTTGAGATATCGCTTGGCACAAAGCTCAGGCTTGCCTGGCCAAGGAGGCGAACCGTCTGCTTACCTTTTGATTCCAAGGCGGGCTGCGCATCGCGCGTATCGAGCGGGGAAAAACCCTTCTGACTTGCCTCTTGGTCAAGCAGGGCAATGGCCTTAAGCAGGTCATACGACTGAGGTGTTGAGAGCAGCTTATCGATGCGCACTGACACTAGAGCATCTCCTGATAGCCGGTCGCTGCAGGCCAGCGCTTAAGACAGTCATCGCCACGCCAGAGGCTGGTCTGCGTAAAGTTATTCACAGTGGTGTAGAGAGAGAAAAATCGCGACAACATTGCTGAGAAGACAATGGCTGAGCCTGCTGAAAACGACTTCGGGTCAATACGCAGAGCGATTTCTGTTCCGGGCAGCATACCGGCCCAGGGTTGTTTGCCGAGTCGTTGAAAGCCTCGCTGGGCCTGAATATCAACGATTCCGGCGATGTGCTCAGAATCTTTTCTTTGATCCCCAGCAAAAAGCTGCAGTAAGGCTTGAAGCTGCTCAAGCGCATTCGGCCCAAGCAAATTTCCATGGTGCAGACGCACCAGTCGCGTGAGACGCCAGGCCGCATCGCCGCCCAGGGGCGGTGACTTCTGGGCAGATGGTGTGAGCAAAAGCGTGGCCTTAAGCCCGAGGTTGGTTGTCTCCATATGACACTGCGTCTGTGCAGGAACCTGCTCGGCAAGGCCCCTGTTGCAACAAAGAGCCTGGGCGTAAACCGTTGTGCTTGGGGGTCGCACAGGAAACTGGGAGCGATCAACAAAGCTAAGAAAAAGATCGGTTCCTGTGATGTCTTTGCGAAGGCTCTGGTCGCGACGAACCATCCAAAGGGTCTGGTTTGAATCGCCCCTGAAGTCTCCCATGGCGCCAAAGGGAGAGAGTATGTCTGGACGCTCAGCGCCTGGCTGACTGAGTGAGACCTCAAGAAGACTATGAATCTCCGTGCTGGATTCCTGATCGCGATCGCCGACCACCAGCCATTCATGGCGTTCATCGGTAACAAGTATGGGCTCGGTTGTTCGCTGAAAAAGGTTAACAACCGGAACGCAGCCGAGCTGAAAGGTGTCTTCGTTAAGCTTAGCAATACGCGTTGCAGCGGGTCCAAGGTGAAAGCGAATAAAAAGAGTGTTTCCTTTCACCCCCAGCGTTTCAATGCCCTGCAGGGTGATGAAGTGAAACTTCTGAGCAAAGGCGAAGTATTCCTGCAAAAGGCTGTAGGCGGGATGTGCAGATGGGGGACAGGGAAGAACCCCCTCGTTATCACCAAAGCCCGTTAGGCTCGGGGGCGCCTGCAGGGCCTTTAGCTGGCCAAGTTCGGTGCCCACAGAAACCCTGCTGGTCTCGGCAAGCAGTAACTCCAAAAGCGGCGTAAGCGTGCTCCAGTCACCATGAAGGTAGAAACGAAACTTGGAAAGATCAAGGTCTTCCAGATTTGCCTGGCCCAGCGTCTGCAGGCAAAGGGTTACCGCGCCATCTTCTTCACGCTTAAGCGCCCCAACCACCAATGGAAAGAGCCTGGTCTCCCAGCCTGTTCGAAAACGAATGAGAACACCCTCCTGGGATCGTACGGCCAGCATGGTCTGCGCGGGAATGCTCAGCCCAGTGGTGGCTCCTGGAAGTCGTTCCTGCCATTCAAACCTCGCGATGCTCATCGACGGGGTTGGCTGAAGGAGGGCTGGGCAGAGATGATCAATAACAGACTGAGCAATTCTAGGAAACTCACGGTCGAGATCAAGCTGCAGCCGAGCCGTTAAGAAGGCAAAGGCTTCGATGAGCCGTTCGGTATGGGGGTCCTGCGATTGCTCATGCCCAAGATCAAGCGCCCCCGCAATCTTCGGGTGCCGCTGGGCAAACTCTGTGCCGAGCTCGCGAAGCGCCGTGAGCTCGGCCAGGTAGTAGGACTGAAGGGTTGTGGCCTCAGACTGCATCGCCATCAATCCCTAGGTTAAAAATAAGTCTCTCGCGAATTGTTCCTAAACGCAGCTCAGCAGCAAGGCTAAAGCGACAAATATCGCGGCCTTGCCGAAAGGCGGCAATCTCGACGGTTGGCTTGGAAAGCCTTGGCTCAAACGCCTCGATGGCACGCACAACGACACGCGCGCAGAGATCACGGTCTTCCGAGCGCTCTGCCGACAAGCCCGTCAGATCGGGAAGCCCCCAGTCAAGTACGGTAAGTCTGGCGGTCTTAAGAAACTGCTCGATGCTTAATCGAGACCGACTTAAGGTTAATGATTGAAGCTCTTTATAAATGGAAGCCTCAATGTCTAAGAGACGTGCCTCTGCCGACTGGCCGGCGGGGGAAACAAACCCTTTTAGGCTAAGCCGGTCAAATAATGGTGTGTTCCCTCCGTGGGAGAGTTGAGCCATAGCGAGCCCCCTTATCTAAAAGCATTAGCGTGTCTTGTGGGGGCCTGCTTTAGCTTAGAGGGCCATTGGTTGCGAGATCCCAATTGAAGGCGGTTCCACCAAGTACGGCTGCATCAAGGCCTTGCTGCGAGTAGGTCATCTCGATGGACGTAAAGCTGATGTTGAATTCATCAATGGGGAGTCCACCCTCACCGCTGCCGATGGTTTTGATGGAGGAGATCATGGCATTTGTCATAACCCACTCCATAAGAGGCGAATAGTCGCTTGCGCCTGTTCGTCCGACGCGCAGCCGAACCTCTGCGAATGACATTCCTGCAGTACAGGCCTGCCAGAGCTTACAGGTTGAGAGGTCGGACATTTTTCGAATCATCATGTCAGAGACTTGCACACGCCCGGCCGTACGCTCGGAATTGGCCATATCGAGCTGCATAGGAAGGGTGGCACCGATATGCCAAGACTCACAAATAATGCCTTTGGCAATATCAGCAAAGCCTAATTGATCGTTTCCTGGGACATCGGGAATGGTAAGAACGTACAGATCACCACTGGTATTGACGGTCTTTGTATTCATGGGTTCGTCTTTCAGATGACAAGTAATGGTTTTGGGTGTGCCAACCTAAAGGCCTTTATTCCAAAGTGCTTAGGCCGCAGGCGCTGGTAGTTCGGCGACCATACGAATGGAGGCCTTGAGTTCTTCCATTTGAAAATGGGGTCGCACAAAGATGACGGCCTGGTAGGCGCCTGGCTTTCCTGCAATCTCTGAGACATCGATGCGGGCGTTGGCTAAGGGCAGCTTCGCCTTTGTTGTTTGCGAGGCTGCGGGGTCTAGGCAGACATAGGCTGATATCCAGTTATTCAGGTAAGTCTGAATGGAGTCCTTGGTCTGGAAGCTGCCAATTTTGTCCCGAATAATAACCTTGACATAGTGCGAGAACCGGGATGCAGCAAGCATATAGGGAAGCCTTGCCGATAACTGGGCATTGGCATTTGCAGCGTCTTTGTCATAAACCTTTGGCTTGTTGGCTGTCTGGCCACCGAAGAATGTCGCTGTGTTGTTGCCTTTGGCATTAACGATACAAATAAAACCAAGGTCGTTAAGTTCTTTCTCACGGCGGTCTGTAATGGTGACCTCGGTTGGGCATTTCAGAACAATATCGCCCTCATCGGTCTGGAAGGTGTGGGCGGTCATGCCTTCAACCTTGCCACCGCCTTCGACACCCCTAATGGCTGTGGTCCAGCCGTATTTTGCAAAGGCCTCCGTGATACGTAGACCAAGCAAGTAGGCTGAATTCGTCCACAGGTACTTCGTGTGATCTTTGCCATTTACATCTTCTTCAAATGCAAACTTGTCAATGGGCCGAGTGGCAGCGCCGTAAGGCAGTCTTGAGGCATATCTGGGAAGAGCAAGCGCAATATATCGAGAATCTTCAGACTCCCGAAAGCTGTTCCAAGCCACCAGTTCGGCGCTCTCAAAGATCTTTGAGAAATCGCGCGGGGTACCGATGTCTGTAAAAGACTTCATATCGAAGAGGGCAGGCGACGGGGCGGCAATGAACGGAGCATGCGCTGCCGCAGCCACTTTTGAGATCCTCTCAAGCAGGGCGACATCTTGCGGGTGTCGGCCAAAGTAGTAATCGCCAAGAAGCATGGAAAACGGATTTCCGCCAAAGGTGCCGTATTCCTCTTCGTAGACTTTCTTGAAGAGCACACTCATGTCGTAATCGACAGCCGACTCGAGGTCGGTGAGCAGCTCTTTCTTTGAGGCAACCATAAGCCGAATCTTGAGACGGCCGGATGTCTCTGATCCGAAGACAAGATCTTTTAGACCCTGCCAGGACCCTTCAAGCGACTGGAAGTCGGGGTGATGCATGATGGCATTTAGCTGATCGGTAAGTATCTGGTCGATCTCTGCCACCCGCTCATTAATGGTGGCAACCAGGCCCTTATCTGGACTGAAGGTCATACCCTCATCAAGCAGTTCACTGGCCAGGGTGCCTAGCATTACTTTGGCATAACCAACCTGCGAGGGCTCGTTGGCCATACCACCTTCTGAAATAATCCGGTCTAAGAGCTCAAGGTTTTCGGATCCCTCGGCGTTCGCGGTTTGAGTTTCCTGATTGTCTGCCATGTTGATCACCAAATAGTCAAGTTAAGGGTTGGGGTATGAGCTGGCGGCTATTCAGCGGGTGTCTCAGCCGGGGGAGCAAGCTTCTTGAGTTCATCGTGGTCGATTGCAACCAGGGCAAGCAACTCGTTAAGCTCATCGTTGCCGTCGAGCTTTGAGAGCAGGTCGCGAAGTTGCGTTCGGGCCTCAAGAAGTTTGGCTAGCCTGGGGACTTGCTCAACAATTGCCTCTGGATGGAAATCGGAGAACTGTTTGAAGTTCAGTTCCACCTTGATCTGGCCCTCGCCTTTTAATCGATCGTCGACAGAGAGATCGAGTCGGGGGCTAATCTTTTCCATAATCTGATTGAAGTTGTCACGATCGATCTCGACAAAACGACGGTCTTTCAGCTTTGGCGGGGCCTCACTCGGATGGCCCGCAAGGTCGGCGAGAACGCCCATAACAAAGGGCAGTTCCTTTTTTTCGACGGCATCACCAATTTCCACGTCATAGGTAATCTGCACACGCGGGGGGCGGTTACGTCCCACCCATTTTTGTAAACTTTCAGCCATTTGCTACTCCTTAAAGAAGACCCTGCTCGGTTTTATATCATACTTTAGTATGAAATCTACTATTTTTTATTCATCTTAGTTTTTGTACAACACGCTCTGCAAGCTCAGCCACCATCTTGCTGCGCGCCTGAATGGTTGCCAACCGCTCTTGTTCAAGAACCGACATCGATTTAATCTCCTCCAAGAGCCTCTGCTTTGATCCCTCAATTGAGCTTTGAACCATTCTTAACTCGGACTGAAGTGACGCCCGTCGGTCGACCTTGGCAGAGATGTCATTAAGAAGCTCGGCAATGGACTCCCATGAACTGCCTCCGCTTTCAGAGGGTGATTCAGAGAGTTGGAGGAAGAGACCTCGTAGCTCGTCGGCAAGCTCGGCCAAGCCTTGTGCCGTAGCGGTTGACTCCTCATCGTCTTGATTTAAGGCGGCGAGCGATTCATCAACAATTTGATTGATGGAGCGAGTGCGCTGGCGAGGTTCAGGTGGGGACTTTTGCGATCTCTCTGACGGGTTTAAAGACGCTCTAGGGCTGTCGCCTTGGGTTTGTCGCGCATACTCCGCGTAGACGCGCAGGTCGGGGCGTCGTATTGAACGGGCACTGGAACCTGGCGCCTGGTCTGGTCCGGTTGGCTGGGCGCCGGTGAATCCAATAGGTGAAGTGGTCTCGGGCATGTACGTTGTGTTCAAGGCCAATGGCGTAAAAACAGATACTAAAGTATTATTTTGTGATGAGCAACACCCTCTGGTTTTTCCGTCCTGGCAGGTTGCAGGGCTTCTTTTTACGCTGACTGTAGGTTTTGGCGTCTGGATTGCAGTTGCGGTCCGGCGTCTGCGATCGCTTGACCGACTGGCCGAAGAAAACCGTGCCTTGGCCATACAAGTTCAGAAACTGCAGGCCAGTCTTGAGGAGGAGACTCAGCGTCGTCTGGCCCAGGGCCAGCTCCTTATATCCTTCAGTCACGATCTAAGGCAGCCTTTGCAGGCCATTGCCGCTCACAGGTCGATGCTCTCCGAACGCCTCGAAGACCAGCAGGGTTTTGGCTCTGAGGGGCAGGGTGTGGGCGATGGCCTAAGTGGAATCTCCGCCTGCCTTCAGATCGCCAATGAACTGGTTGAAAGCGCTCTTGATACGGAGCGACTCGCTAACAACAGCATAAGCCCCCGGCATGAGGTTCTTGAAATTGAGGCGTTTTGTCGAGACTTTGTAGAGCAGCTGCGGCCTTTGGCCAAGAGCTTCCATAGTGAGGTGCAGCTCTATTGCTGGCAGCCGCAGGACACCTGTGTAAGCACTGATCCAAGATTACTTGGGCGTATTCTTCGGAATTTATTAATCAACGCACTTCGACATGCGGATGGTCGTCGTATTCGACTGACCATTCGGTCAAGGCAAACCACTTGCCGTGTAGCCGTTCTCGACAACGGCATGGGTATGACTGCTGAGGTTCGCAAGAGACTTCGCCAAGGCTTTCGCTCGTCGATACCCTCTTATGTTCTACCTAATGCTAAGGGGTCTGGGCTGGGCTTATTGATCTCGCGCCAACTTGCCTCGAGCATTGGCGCTCGTCTTGGGGTGAGCAGTCATTTAGCCCATGGCTCAGGCTTTTTTCTCGATCTGCCCGTCTGTCCGCCCTCTGAGGCTGCAGCAGTTCAGGCCGCAATGAACCCTAACGAGCCCTACCCCAAGCGCTCGAGCCTTCAAGACAAGTTCATTGTCTGGGTCCAGCCTGCATCGGTCGGTCTTGATGCCAAGACCGATGCGACCCTCGAAGCCTTTCGGCTTGCATTGAAGGCGGAGGGCTACGGCATCATTGATTCAATGGATGGGTCTCTTCGGGTTACGCAGCTTGAGGGCTTGAAGGATTCCCCCCTTTTTATTGTGATCGTTAGTGGTGAAGGTCAGGGTGTTGAGTCCGCGATTGCCCGCCTGAGAGACGAATTTAACGAAGAACTTCCGGTACTCGACCTCGCCTTAAGGCGTGAACCAACCAGAGCCTGGGATGAGGACAGCTCCGTTATTCAGATTGCTCCACCTTTTACGCTTAAGAAACTTAAGGCGGCCACTCTGCGTCTGCAGACCGAGCCGATTAAGTCGTCACTAAGCCCAGTTGCTGAGCCATCAAAATAGCCTGTGTCCGACTTGCGACGCCCAGCGCTTTAAACACCCCACTGACATGCGTTTTTGCTGTGATCTCTGTGATCTCAAGGTCGTTCGCAATATCTCGATTGCTTGCGCCACTGCAGATCATTAGAAGCACTTGAAGCTGACGGCCCGTAAGTTTAAGGCGTTGTATGGTGGAACTATCTCGAAAGCCGCAGGCCGACAACCAGGTGCCAGACTTCAGGCTTGTACTGAGCGATTGTTCAACGACATCTAAGAGCATGTCGACGGGTGCTGCCTTACTTACGAAGGCGTCTGCCCCCGAGCCAAGACAAGCTCCCACGCGCAGGTCTTCATCGTTACCTGAGAGCGTGATGATTGTGATGGGGCCCGCCAGGTCGCGAAAGTTCTGGATTGCTGACAGACCACTTAAGCCAGGAAGGGAGAGATCAAGCAAGACGAGCAGTCTTGTTGGTTCAGGCCAGGCCAGTATCTTTCGCGCAAGAATTAAGCCCTCTTCAGCCGTTGAGGAAAGTGCGAGATTTAAGCCAGGAAATCGTGCCTGGATGGCTGCGGCTAGGCCATGACGTATCAAAGGGTGGTCATCGACCAGAACAATAGCCTGTGACGATCCCGGCAATCGATTCGTTGAAGCCTCAGGCTTGACTTTGGTCATTGCCTCACCCATCCCGCCTCTAGAGTTGCAAGGTTATGAAAAAGCCAGCAACACTTCCAAGACATACGAGCAGTGAGGCAAAGAGGATTGAGGCGGGGCACGACTCTCGAATGGGTACGGTGACTTCAACTGCCTCGAGGTCTTGTAGAACAGACAGACTGCCAAGGGCCTGGTCTGCCCACTGCAGGCGATTGATCTCGATCTGTCTGGAATGACGGAGGTTCATATAACCTTTAGTCTATCCGATGAAGCTGATTCCTTGCATTGGCCTCCGACGTAAGCAGGACAACGACATGATAGGCGGGGCTGCCATCGGGACTTATAAGCAGTTGCATGGTCACTTTCATCTCCCTGCCAGTCGGGTCCGTAAGCAGTTGGGAGACGCAGCTTTCACGCCCTATTTTTTCTTCGAGGGCGAGCACATCGCTCATTCGGTCGGTGAAGCTCCTAAGACGGTCCCAGATTAATCCAGAGCCAAAGTAAGAGTCGTATCGACCGAATATGCTCTCCCAGCCCTCTGAGATCGCAAGAATAGAGAACTTGGAGTTTAAGAGGCAGGCGCCAAAGCCAGGGGGATCGAGACGGCTTGTTATAAGCCAATGGCTTAGCTGCATGGTGTCAAGCTCCTCTCGATGGAGAAGCAACATCTGACTCAGTCCACTGACACCTGGCGTTTGAATTGGCTCAAGTCGAAACAGCCCGACCGTGAGGTTGGGATGAAGAAAGAGGGCCATGGTCCGGTTGGCCCCCATTGGAACAATGGAAAGAAAAATGGTGGTGAGCGGCTGACGGGTAAGTCTTGCATCGCTTAGAAGGGTTCGGGCCAAGCCATTTGCATAGACCAGCTCTTGATCAGTACGGTTAATCAGCAGGATGGGAGTGGGCAGATGAAAGAGTGCCTGGGCGGTCATTTGATAGGGTCGAATGATCTGGTTACTTTGCTCCACAAGGTTCTCATCGACCCGCCTTTTAAGGCAGTTCATGTGCTGTATCTCCAGCCGAATAAGTAAGCCTGTAAGAAGCAACTTGCTCAGCAACCAGGCAAGAAGAAGCGCAGGGAGCAAGGGTTCAATGGGGCTTGGCAATGCCAAAAAGGCCTCCAGCCGGGCAAAGTCCTGCGCCGGTTGGCTTGCGAGCCAATGATCAAAAGAGAGCGTGGAAATTTGAAGACCCGAGAGCAATAAAAAGTAGACAAATGCGGTCAGGCCAAGCGCAATTCGTAGATGACCTGTTGGTGTTGGGGTCCCACTGGCTGCGCTCCTCGGCAGGCTGTAGATGAGCTCAAACGCAAGAGCCATGACCGACACCATTAGGGCAAGCAGTCCGGCGACAGCAGCCAACGCGGTATGACTCTGATGAATGAGTAGTATCTGAAGCATCAGTAGGCTAAGCCAGGCTGCGAGCGAGAGCAGTCCACCAAGTCTCAAGCCTGGTCCCGATACCTTAGCAATGCCAAGGCCTATGGCCATCAGGGCGAGAAACTCAAAGGAGAGCAGGGCTGCTGTGGAGGCAATAACCTCGCTTAGCCCCGAGTCCGCATGCAAATTACTGACTAAGTAAACAGGGATGATGAGGCCGAGTAGAGTCCAGATGCCCAAGGTGACAAAGACCCTCATGACCGACTGATGCCAGGGCCCCCGCAGGTAAGGGCGCAGTTCAAGGTAGGCCGCAAGACATTGAAATAGGACGATACAAATAAAGAAGCCGAGAACAAGACTCATACGTTCGATCCTTGGCTTGGAGCACCAGCCTCGAGCTTGAGGATGGTCACGGCGGGGTTTCCACCTGAGATGGCCATCCCCAGCACAGGCTTGGAAGACGGGTGCGGAATGACTGCGCGCTCGAGCCAGAAGAAAACACCTGGCTTACCCCAGGCTGACCACCGACCAATCCAGTGTCCGTTCATTTCGGTGCTTAGGCAGCCACCAATCTCAGGGGTTATTGAAAGTTGAAAGCCACGAGGGCTCTGCAGGCCAGGAATCCAGTGAATGGTCTCACCCACAGGTCCAGCGAGCTGCTGAATGGCCGCAAGGCTTTGTTCTGCAGTCTGTGATCCAGCAAGTAGAACATTGCCGGGCTGTTTGAAGCATAGCCAGATCCAACGTCGACAGGGCGAGGATTGCAGTTCGAGCTCGTACGGTAGCGCAGCAAGAAGTGGTTCCCAAAGCCGGGAACACCGCAGGTCGATTGAATCGTGTGTGTTGCAAGAGATTCCCCTTGCAAGGAGCATCCGGCGAATGCTCTGAAGACTGAACTGCGCCACTCCTTGAGGTCGATCGGGGTGTGTCGCCGCGATCCCTAGGTAGTACAGGCGCTCGAAAAAATCCAGATCGCTAGCTGGCGCGTGTGCCGCGGCTTGGGTAAGGGTCGGCATTTAGGTGCGCCAGTTGTTCAGAGATTTCAGCCTGCGAGGATTTAATGGTGCGAAGAAGGCGGTCAAGCGATGCCATGGCCAAGTGAACTTCAGTAACGTCATCGCCAGCCTCTAACGATGGGTGTGTCAGGGCAAGATTCAAGGCCGAGCGCTGCAGTCGTTGAAGCGCGCTCTCAGCCTCATTGATGCAGTGGTACGACTCATCAAGGGCTCTCTGCATGGAACTCAGGCTGCCGGCGTGCTGCCATGGAGACGGCAGGGGTGTCTGAGCCTTCGTATCGGCAATTACTTTTCTCTCTTGTGCAGATAGTGTTTTTTTCTGGATAGGAGGTTCTGTGAGCCCAAATCGCCAGTCTTTGGCACCGGATTGCCCAGTCTGTCCATCGTACCCGGCTTTATTAGAGGCCCAGTGCAAGGGGCTGGGTGATGCGAAAGAGGGCGCCTTTGCAGGGGGATTTAAAGGTGGCTGCATTGGCGACGCAGTGGCAGATGCGTTGGCAGCCTGCGTTCTTGATCGGCCAAGAAACGCAATGAGACCAATAAAGACAGCCAGCAGGGCGGCGGCCAGCCCGCCAATAAGGTTGATAAAGTAGGCAGGAATTCCGTTTTTTCCAAACTCACGAACTTCGGGGTCGAAGAGTCCTTCGCGAACCCCCCATTTGCCAAGACTGCGTGCATGGTCCCAAAACCATTGATAGATTTGAAGCAGTGTGGGACTTATCTGCCCAAGGTCTGCTGCAAGCCTAGGCGGGAGCAGGTAGAGCTGCGAATACGCGGTGTAAAGGGCGGCTGCAAGCAGAAGCCCCCCACAGAAAAGGAAAAAACGAATGGACCCCTCGTAAGGTCGTGTTTGTTGAATCATCACCGGAATTTAAACCAAAGTCATACTTTAGTCTATATTCCGGCCTGAAGTCATTCTTCCTTAGAGCAGTTCTTCCTCGGGGAAATAAAGCTCATCGGCCCAGACTGCCCGTGTTAGGTCACCATTGCGCGCGGTAAGAATGACAATATGCGTCGGGTCCGATTCAGGCTTATTCTGCAGTGGCCTTGTTCGCCCTCTTACTAGGGCCCCTGCGGGCTCAAGACTGTCTCCAGCATCCCAAGGCTCATTAACCATAACGGCAAGCCCCAGTATGTAACCTAGCCTTAGGCCTTGTGCTCCCAGGGAATCAGAGGCGGGCCATTGGGCTTGGAAGTCTTTGCTTGAAACGATGCGTAGGACGAGGCTCTTTGAAAGGTGAAAGAGTTTCTGTTGCCTTACAAGATTCAGTTTCATGCCAAGGATGATACGGAAATCTGAGGTTGAGGAGGCCAACGGGAGTGGGCAATATGAGAAGCGCTCTTGTCTGTTGCCTCCCTACGCTTTGAGTATTACTATGTTTTATCAAGTAAAACAAAGGAGGCCGTATGTCGACCATGCTCAGTGTTAAGGGGCAAGTCACTATCCCCAAGCAGATCCGAGATGCACTGGGCTTAAAGCCTGGTATGCCTGTGGACTTCGCAGTCAACCAAGAGGGTGAGGTGGTGATTCATACGGCTGGGGGGACGGGTAAGCGAAAACCCGATCGGTTCGAGTCTGCTCGTGGCAAAGCCGACATCAAATGGCGCACGCAAGACTTGATGGCCTTGTTGCGTGATGACATCGGAAACGCATCCTGATGCTGGTCGATACAAATGTTCTGGTTGATGTGCTTGAGAATGACCCGGACTGGGCTAACTGGTCGATATCACAGCTACAGGCCCAGTCTAAGGTTCACCGCCTGGTCATAAACCCCATTATTTACTCGGAACTCTCACTTACTTTTTCTACCGCCGAGGCCCTAGACCGGGCGCTTGATGGCATGGGTCTAGCCATGCTGGACATTCCTAAGCCCGCCTTGTTTCTGGCTGGAAAGGCGTTTGTGCACTATCGCCGAAGTGGTGGTCGAAAGAATAATGTACTTGGGGATTTCTTTATTGGTGCCCATGCCGCAGTCACAGGCCTGCCGGTATTAACCCGAGATACGAGGCGCTACACAAATTATTTCCCGAGCGTTCAGTTGGTGGCGCCGCAGTAAATGAACTCTGGGGGTGCAGGCACTGCTATGTCCCTCACCCTCTAACGGGCCTTACTCTGCTGGCAACCATCTTTGCTCGGTCGCGCGCCTCATCAACCGTGTCGGCGTTGGCAAGGGCCACACCCATGCGTCGCTTAACAAAAGACTCCGGCTTGCCAAAGAGGCGCAGGTTACTCTCGGGGATACGCAAGGCTTCAGCGACGCCTTCAAAGGCAATAGCCTTTTCGTCCATACCTCCGTAAATAACAGCCGATGCGCCTGGCCGTCGCAGGCTGGTATTCACCGGAAGGCCAAGGATGGCCCTGGCGTGCAATTCGAACTCGCTTTGAACCTGTGAGCTCATGGTTACCATTCCAGTGTCGTGCGGTCGAGGGCTGACCTCACTGAACCAAACTTCATCACCCTTCACAAAAAGCTCGACCCCGAAAATACCAAGGCCGCCTAAGGCATTCACAATACTGGCGGCGATGGCCTGGGCCTTAAGCAAAGACGTCTCCGACATGGGCTGAGGCTGCCACGATTCCACGTAATCGCCGTTGACTTGCAGATGGCCAACAGGCTCACAGTAAGAGACAACCGGCTGCCCTTGATTGTCTAAGCTGCGAACTGTAAGCAGGGTGATCTCAAAGTCGAAATCAATAGCGGCCTCAACAATAACCTTCTGCATGTCGACCCGAGCAGCCGACTTAGCCTTCATCCATGCCTCGGAACAATCGCTTGTACCGGCAAGTTTTGACTGCCCTTTACCTGACGACGACATGATCGGCTTAACAAAACAGGGATATCCCAGCGCGTCTGCAGACGCAGTCATTTCCTCTTCAGAGACTGCAAACCGGTACTTGGAGGTCGGTAGGTTCAATTCCTCGGCGGCCAATCGCCGAATACCCTCTCGGTTCATCGTAAGGAAGGCTGCCTTTGCCGTAGGAATGACCTCAAGCCCCGATTTCTCGAGTTCAATGAGCACGGAGGTTGCAATGGCTTCAATCTCGGGAATTACGCGATGCGGTCTCTCGCGTTCAATGAGTTCGCGTAAGGCTGCGTGATCAGACATATCAATAACCACCGCCTTATGAGCCACCTGATGCCCGGGTGCATTCGCGTAGCGGTCGACGGCAATGACCTCGACACCAAAGCGCTGAAAGGCAATGATGACTTCCTTGCCCAGTTCCCCGGCACCAAGAAGCATGACACGCGTCGCACTCGGCGACTGTGGGGTGCCAATTCGATCAAACCCCTTATCGGCCACGAATCGTCTCCTTCTGCCTCACGCGTCTAACGAAGACTCGACCAGGCTGCGCTTCCGGCGTATTTTTTTATTGCCTGCTCGTCAAACTCAAAACCAAGTCCGGGCGATTGACGAAGCTTTACGTAGCCATCCTTAAATGCCAGCTGGTTTGAGATAAGACGGCGGAAGTTCAGCACCTGGTCGTCAAGGAAGAATTCAACAAAGCGGGCGTTGGGTGTTGCTGCAACCAGGGGTGCGTGAAGGTCGTGGAACCAGTGCGGGCTTACCGTAACCCCCCGACTGTCAGCATGGGCCGCAATCTTTCGCCATTCAGAAACACCACCACAGACGGCTGCATCGGCCTGCAGAATTTCCGCTGCTCCAGCATCAATCAGCTCACGAAAACGCCAGCGCCCAACCTCGACCTCTCCGGTGGCCACTGTAATGGTGGTGCGCTCGGCCAAACGCGCATGCAGGTCGATGGCGTCCGGCGAGAAGGGCTCTTCAATCCAGTAAGGGTTATAGGGCTCAAACCGGCGCATGTACTCAAGGGCGGTGGGCAGGTCTGCCCATGCATTGTTCGCATCAAGCATTAAATAAATGTCGGGCCCCACGGCATCGCGGGCCGCGGCAATCCGGGCCTCTTCCTCCCCCGGGCTTAGCCGTCCGGTTTTCATTTTGACCGCCCTAAAGCCTTGGCTGACATACCCGGCAAGCTCCTCACCGAGGTGCGCAGGTGTCTTGCCATCAAGGTAGTAGCCGCCGCTTGCATAGGCAACAACCTGGTCGCGATGCAGACTGCCTAGGTAGTCGTGCAGGGGTAGGCCAACAGAGCGGGCATTTAAGTCCCACAAGGCGGTATCTAAAATAGATAGTCCACGCATCACAACACCGGAGCGGCCCTGTAAAAGTGCTTCCTGGTACATGGACTGCCAGATGGCCTCCGTTTGGTGGCTCTCTTTACCAATAAGGGCGGGCCCCAATAGGCTCTCTACGGCTGCCTTCAGAAGGCCTCCGGCCTGACTTCCAACGTAGCAAAACCCAATGCCCTCGACACCATCAACACTACGAACTCTCACAAGCCCATAGTGGCGCGCGTGCACTGTGCGGGTGGCAAACGAGGTGACTTTATCGAGCGGAACTTCAACGGCGGCAACAGCAATGGATTCAATAATGGGCATGAAGAACCTTTTAGGGAGAGGATGAAACGCTCAGCTTGCTCGAATAGGTATGTCGGGGGGGGAGTTACGACGAAGCCACTGCAAAAAGATGGCGAGAATAAAGCCCGCCAACCCAGCCAAATCGGTTTCTTGTCCCGGGTAGGTCAGGCCTAGGCCTGAGAAGATCATGATCCAGCGTTCAATAAAGGTGGTCTTGCGTATAAACCAGCCCTGCAAACCTCCCGCTAGACAAACAATTCCTAGGCCTGCTGTTGCTGTAACCAAGGCAATATCACCCCAGTTCGCCTTCATAAGCCCATCAATTGAGCCCATAAGAAGAAGGCCAAGCCCACTGGGGTCGAGCACGAACATGAAGGGGACAAGAATAGCTGGAGTTACGTACTTCCAGCTTTGCAGGGTCGTACGATAGGGGTTGCCTTTACATATTGCTGCTGCGGCAAAGGGAGACAGCGCCGTTGGCGGCGAGACCTCAGAGAGAACCGCGTAATAGAAAATGAACATATGGGCTGCGTAGTCTGGGACGCCAAGCTTAATGAGGGCGGGGGCGGCTATGACGGCGCAAATAATATAAGAGGCTGTAACGGGTACTGCCAGGCCCACGATCCAGACAATAAATGCTGTGTAGAGAGCTGTTAGGAAGAGGCTTCCACCTGCAAGTTCAAGAACAATGCTTGAGAACTTCAGGCCAAGCCCCGTTAGGGTTACAACCCCAACAATAAGCCCAGCTCCTGCACAGACCGCTGCAATGCCCAGCACCTCTCGTGTTCCCCCTGCAAGAGACTGAACAAGCTTTGACTCGTAAAGCCCCTTCACCAGTGGAACCTGACCTTTGAAAAGCCCCCAGGGTATAACGGCACTTTCAGGCCGTAGCATGCTGGTGGCCGCTGAAAGCACGGTGGCCCAGAAGACACTGGTCATGGGCGAGAACCCCATGAGCATGAATACAACAATTGAAATGAGCGAGAAGAAGTGATACCAGTAGCGCAGGGCGAGCTTAAGCGCAGACTCGGTTTGGGTCTTTGCAGTGGTGACCATACCGAACTTCCGGCTGTCAATTTCCACCATTACGAAAAGGCCAAGGTAGTAAAGCACTGTTGGAATGGTGGCCATTACCAGTACATCAAGGTAAGACCTGCCTAGAAAGTCTGCAATAAGAAAGGCTGCAGCGCCAAGCACTGGGGGCGAGATAATGGCACCCAGGCCACCTGCAGCGAGAAGGCCTCCAGCAGAGTTTTTCTCATAGCCTACATCTTTAAGCATACTTCCGGCCACGGACCCGACAGTGACTGTGGTTGCCACCCCCGACCCAGAGGGACCGCCCAGAAGAAAGGAGGACAAGACAATGGTTCGACCGACATTCGAGGGTCGTCCACCCAGCACGGAGAAGGACCAGTCAATAAAGAACCTACCAGCACCGGTGTATTGCAAGAAAGCACCGAAGATGGTGAAAAGAATAATAAGAGACGAAGAGACGTCAACGGCGGAGCCGTAAATGCCCTCAAGGGTCATGTACATATGCCCAACAAGGCGATCAAGGGAATAGCCTTTATGCGTCCATGGTTCGGGAAGGTGGTTTCCGAAGAGCGCATAGGCTAAAAACAAAAGCGTAATAGAGACCAGAATGGGGCCATTGGTTCGACGCAGCGCCTCAAGAATGGTGAGCACAACGCCTGTTCCTATGATTAGATCCATGGTGTTCGGTGCGGTGTTTCGCTCAAGCAGGTCTTCACCACCCGACCATAAATAGAAGATGGCGAACAAAGAGAATGCGCCTGCTAGAAGGTCCCACCACATAATTCGGTTCTTAAACCGTCTGCTGATGGGGAAGATAAGAAAAACCAGGGCCGTCACCATGGCCACATGAAGCGGCCTTAGGGTTGAGGCTGGAATAATTCCGTAGGCGGCGTAGAGATGCACAAATGACATCCCAAGCAAGGCCAGGGTAATAAGAACGCCCACCCAGCCTGCAAATTTGCTTTGGGTGCCTTCTTCTTCCTCGATGAGCCTGTCGAGCTTCTTTTGAAGCTCGTCGTCTATCTGGCCCTCAAGGCCAGGGTTGGGGTTTTGGGCTGGGGGGGGTGCTGTCATGGGTTGAATTAATCTCTTTGATCTAAAACGAAGACCCGCTTTCGCGGGTCCCCTTGTAAGCCAACCTTAGGCCTGAGTGGCGCTAAGGCAAGAAGCAGAGCAGTTTCTAGTCAACCGAAATGCCTTTTTCTTTGAAGTACTTCATGGCCCCCGGGTGGAAAGGCACAGGGGTGGAGGCCTTCTTTTGATTCTTGGACTCGATCTCACCTGCGGCCTTATGAACAAGCTTGAGGTCCTCACGCTTTTCAAGAATGGTCTTAACGATGTTGTAGGCCGTTTCGTCTGACATATCGGCGGAAGAAACAAGAATATTGGCGATCGAGGCATTCTTGTTGTCTGCAGTCATGCCCTTGTAGGTGCTCATGGGTATGACATCGGGGTAATAAAGATTGCCGTATTTCTTAACCATGCCAGGAATAGCCTCGGTATGGTCAATCATTTGAATGGTGATACCAGGCGTACTCGCAAGGTCGGTCACACCCGCGGTAGGAAGCCCACCCACCCAGGAAAAGGCGTCGATCTTGCCATCTTTAAGGGCGTTTACAGACTCCGCAACGCTAAGGCGCTCGCGCTGAACCTCAACGCCAACGGCCTCAAGCAGACGCGAGGTCATCACCTCGGTAGCCGACCCAATGGAACCGACCGACATGCGCTTGCCCTGCAGATCTTTCAGGGTCTTAATACCCGTTGCCGTTGTGGTGACAAGGTGCATACGGTTCGGGTAGAGCACCAGCAGGGTGCGTACTTTGACCTTCTCTTTGAATTTGCCCTCGCCATTCATGGCGTCCTTAGCGGCATCCACCATCGTAAGGCCAATGTACGAATTGCCCGTTCCAATAAGCTGAAGGTTTGATACGGATCCGCCCGTAACCTCGGCAGTGGCCTGCATCCCCGGCACATGCTTTGACAGCGCAGCAGCAAAGCCGCCGCCAAGTGGGTAATAAACGCCACCCGTCCCTCCTGTGCCAATTGAAATGTTCTGGGCGTGTACGACGCCGCCAAGGCTTAGTGCGCCAGCAGCGGCCAGTCCAACAAATGCTTTACGGAAATTCATATCGACTCCTTTTGGGTTAACTTCGTAAGAGTTTCATTAGATGGGGCAAGACAAAATAGGTGATTCCACGTAGGTGCGGTCTTAAAACGACGCTTGGCTAGCCGGGGCTATACTTGCCGACACCCTTTACAGAGAAGCAGCGCGGACGCCGAATCGTATGGAAAAGCCTCAGGCCGTAGACCAGCCCAAGCATATCGTGGTTATAGGAGCAGGAACCATGGGCGTTGATATTGCTGCTGCCTTTCTAGCAGGGGGCTGGGCAGCCAGCCTGGTTGAGCCCAGGGTAGAGGGCCATGCTTTGGCAAAAAGTCGCCTCGATCACAGTCTTTCGATACTTGGTGGCGGCTCTCGAGCAGCCTCTTTTTTCGATTCCATTGCGAAGGTGTCCTTTGCCTCGATCTCCCATGGCCTGGTTATTGAGGCTGTTCCAGAGTCGCTCCCACTTAAGCAGAGGGTATTTGCTGAGCTCTCTGAGCGTGTCCCAAGCCATATTCCCTTATGCAGCAACTCCTCGGCCATTCCTATTGGTGAGATTGGGCACGGGCTTGCGGCTTCACCCCGTATGGTTGGCACCCATTTTTTTATGCCAGCGCATCTTGTTCCCGGGGTGGAGGTGGTAAGTTCAAGCCAGACCAACCCGGCCATTGCCGAGCGCGTTGCCGACGACCTGCGGTCTGCGGGCCGCGTGCCAATTATGGTCAGGCGTGATATTGCCGGGTTTTTGGTCAATAGGCTTCAGCACGCCTTGTCGCGTGAGGCATTTCATTTAATTGATGAGGGAATTGCCACAGCAGCCGATATCGATGCCGCCGTTCGCTTCGGCTTTGGCTTTCGCTATCTGGCTGCAGGGCCTTGTCTTCAGCGTGACCATGCTGGCCTTGATATTCACTACGCAGCAGGCTGCTCCATTTACCCCGATCTTTGCAATGATGCTAAGCCCGCCAAGGCGCTTAAAGATAAGGTGGATGCCGGTCACTATGGGATGAAGGTTGGCCAAGGTTTTCGTAAGTGGGATGAAGAAAGCATCAACGCCGAGAAGCAGCGCTATGAAGGGACTTCTGTTAGCTGCAGCCAGGCTTCTTGAGAAGGACATCGCCCAAGCTGCCGAGCCCTTGTTGAATACCGGCAAGTCCGACGGCGCCTAACCGCAGGAGCATTACGCAATGACAAGTCGCAGAGGTTTATCGGCGAATACGGTGGATTATGGAGATCGGGATTTCGCGCTCTTTCTAAGAAAGGCATTCATTAAGGGCGCAGGCTACACCGACGAGGACCTCTCAAAGCCAATTGTTGGAATTGTGAATACCGCAAGCGACTTCAACCCTTGCCATGGTAATGTGCCAGCCCTTATCGAGGCAGCCAAGCGCGGTGTATCGCAGGCCGGCGCCCTGCCCATGGTCTTTCCAACCATTTCTTTGCATGAATCATTTGTTGCCCCAACGAGCCTTTACCTTCGAAACCTTATGAGTATGGATACCGAAGAAATGGTCCGTGCCCAGCCCATGGACGCCGTGCTGCTTGTTGGTGGATGCGACAAGACCCTACCCGCACAGGTGATGGGGGCCTTGTCGGCAGGGCGTCCTTTTGTGGTGCTGCCCACGGGCCCCATGATGACCTCGCAGTGGGCGGGGGAGCGTGTGGGCGCATGCACCGACTGCCGCAGGCTTTGGGCGGACTTTCGTGCGGGCCGGCTCAACCAGACACAGATTGATGAGGCCAACAATAGGCTGGTCCCCTCGGTGGGAACATGCTCTGTCATGGGCACGGCAAGCACCATGGCTTGCATACTTGAGGTCATGGGCCTTACCGTACCTGGCGCGGCCAGTGCCCCTGCGGTCTCTGCCGACCGTGTGCGCATTGCCCAGGCCTCGGGGCTGGCAGCTGCCGCCCTAGCCAGCCAGCAGACATCGATGGTGCAAGTTGTTGAGGCGCATTTTGAGAACGCGCTCACGACGCTTCTTGCTGTGGGTGGGTCAACCAATGCGCTGGTGCACCTTGCGGCCATGATGGGCCGCTTGGGCCTTCATCTTGACCCGCTGCGCTTCAATGAGCTTGCTGATCGCACGCCAGTACTTGTCGATTTAAAGCCCGGTGGTCAAGGCTACATGCCCGATTTTCATGATGCTGGAGGTGTTCCAAGACTGCTGAATACGCTTGGCCCTCTGCTTAACCTCAACCTTCCCACCGTCACGGGCGAGACGATGGCGCAAAGGCTTAGCGCCCTCTGCGCCCAGGGACGCATGGAGACGCATTCCCAGTCCATCATTCGCTCCATGCAGGACCCCATTTATCCATCTGGTGGGCTTCGTTGGCTTAGCGGTAACCTGGCGCCGCAAGGCGCTGTGATAAAGCCGGTTGCTGCCTCGATATCGCTCTTAAAGCATCAGGGCAGAGCCGTTGTTTTTGACGGGCTTGAAGATATGGCGAATCGGCTTGACGATCCCCTGCTGGACGTTAAACCCGATGATGTTCTGGTGCTTCGGGGTATCGGCCCACTTGCTGCCGGCATGCCCGAGGCAGGGCTCATTCCTATTCCCAAAAAGCTCGCCGCTCAAGGTGTTCGCGATATGGTGCGGTTGTCGGATGGCCGCATGAGTGGAACGGCTGCGGGAACCATCGTGCTGCACATTAGCCCAGAGGCTGGCATAGGCGGGCCCTTGTCCCTGGTGCGTAATGGCGACCTTATTCGACTCGACGTTGAGCAGGCATCGCTTGAGTTACTTGTCTCGCCCGACGAACTTGAATTGCGAGAAAAAGAGCAGGCGCATCTCAACCTACCGTCTGTTGTGAAACCGCGTGGCTATGGATGGCTGCACGGTCAGCATGTCCTTCAGGCCCCGCAGGGCTGCGACTTCCATTTTCTGCGGGGGGAGCCGCGGGCTTGATGCTAATTTGTTCGGAGTTCTTAAGCCTGCAGTAAATCTTTAATAGCCTGAGCGACACGTACAGATTCTGGATTGTCCCCGTGTACACAGAGGCTCTCAGCATGAATAGTAATGGGCTTTCCGCTTTCTGAAGTCACACTTGAGCTCTGGGTAAGCTGCTTGACTTGGGCCTGGATAAGCTCCCATTCGTGATAAACCGAGCCTGCAATTTTTCGGTCTTGCAGCTCTCCATTGCTGCAGTAACGACGATCAGCAAATGCCTCTTTAATAAGGCTTAGTCCATAGCGACTAGCTAGCTCTTCGTGTTCAGCGATTCGAGTGGTTGCAAGAATCATGAGCTTAAGGTTGCTTTCCAGCCCAGCAACGGCCTGCATGACTGCGACCATAACCTCGGGGTCTTTGATCATTGTGTTGTACAGAGCCCCATGTGGCTTTACGTAACCAAGTGCAGCGCCCTCGGCTTTGGCAATGGCCTGAAGCGCTCCCACCTGAGCGATGACATGAGCAGTAAGTTCAAAAGGTGCCATGGCCATTGCTCGTCTGCCGAAGCCCAGCCGGTCAGGGTAGCTTGGATGAGCGCCCAATATAACCTTATGGTTTAGCGCAAGCCTTACGGTTTTTGACATGGTGACAGGGTCGGAGGCATGCCCACCGCAGGCGATATTGGCCATATCGATGACAGGCATAAGTAACTCGTCATTACCCATGTTCCAGGGGCCGTAGCTCTCCCCAATATCCGCATTAAGAAGAATACGCATCCGCTAGCTTCCCATCATGTTAGGGAGAAAAAGAACAATATCTGGAAACCAAGTGATGAGCCCAATCGCGCACAGCATCAGTAAAAAGAAGGGCAAGGCATCCATTGCAATTTGCAGAATATTACGTTGGGTCAGTGTCTGAAGTACAAACAGATTAAAGCCAACAGGCGGGGTAATTTGCGACATTTCAACGACCAAAACAAGGTAGATACCGAACCAGATGGGGTCAATTCCAGCCTGCAGCACCATGGGCATGATGATTGAGGTTGTAAGCACGACAATCGATATACCGTCTAGAAAGCAGCCCAAGACAACGAAAAAGAGCGTGAGAGCAATGAGAAGCGTTCCAGGGCTAAGACCCATGGTGGCAATCCATTCGGCAATTGCCTTGGGTATACCTGCAAAACCCATGGCAACTGTAAGAAAGCCCGCGCCAATAAGAATGAGCCCAATCATGCAAGAGGTTTTGACCGCCCCTAAAAGCCCCTCTTTAAAGCTTGTAAGCTTCAGGTCTCCTTGGATATAGGTAAGGAGCAGGGCGAGCAACACGCCGACTGCCGCAGCATCTGTGGGCGAGGCGAGCCCCGCATAGACAGACCCAATAACGCCAACAATTAAGCCTATTACCGGCAAGAGGTCTTTGCTTTTTAGCAGCTTCTCGCGAAGTGAGGTCTTTTCCTCCTTTGGTATTGCATCGGCATTGAGTAGTCCCCAGGCAATTACGAAGCCTGAAAACAGGCAGACCAAGAGAAGTCCAGGAAGAATGCCAGCAACGAATAGTCGTGCGATGGATTGGTCAGTGGCAACTCCATAGACAATGAGAATAATTGACGGGGGTATTAACAGGCCGAGGGTTGCCGAGCCCGCAAGACTACCCACCATGAGTTTTTCGGGATAGCCTCGCCTGCGAAGCTCGGGCATTGCCATTTTCCCTATGGTTGCTGCTGTTGCGGCAGACGAGCCTGAGACAGCTGCAAAGATCGCAGACCCAAAAATATTGACGTGCAGCAGACGGCCCGGAAGATAGGCGAGCCACGGGGTTAGCCCTGAGAACAAAGCAGTGGAGAGTCTTGACCGAAACAGGATCTCGCCCATCCAAATAAATAACGGCAGGGCAGCCAACGACCATGAATTGAGTGTTCCCCAGGCTGTCGTAGCCAGTACGATCGTTGCTGAGGTGTCAGAAAAGATGAAAAGGGTAATGAAACCGACAACAATAAGGGCAAGCCCAACCCATAGTCCAACAGCAAGTAAAGCCAATGAGGGCTACAAATACAAGCCCCGTAAGCCAGATATCGGTCATGACTCTATTTCATTGGATGGATTGAGCAGTCTGTCAAGAATAGCCAGAAAAAATTGGCGCTTCCGAAAGTCATAAATGCCTGTGGTATCCAAATGGGGACGGCGATAATGTCGGAGGTCGTGTCCCCATAGAACCACGCCTCCCAGGTAATAAAGCCCAGTGAGATGGTCATCACCGCAACCACCACCAAGGCTATAACTAGGCTAAGCGTGTCTGCAATACGACGATGACGCAAAGAGAGATGTTGGAGCAGAAGACTAACGCGAATATGGGCGCCATGGCGAAAGGTATAGCCAAGGGCTAGGAACGTACCCGATGCAAGAAAAAGACCCGAAAAAGTAGAGTAGCTCGGAATGGTGAGACCGATGGCCTCACCTGTAAAAGAGAGCGCCAGTTTATCGACCACGTTAAGAAAAACTTGAGCTGAAATAACAAGGCAGATCAGCCCAAGTGTCAGTGCGCCTAAAAATGCACTTAAGGAATAAAGCCGGTCAAATACTGGGCGCACTTAGCAGGGGGAGCATGTTAGTAAATAAGCCATCCTTTGTTCATTAGTATTTGGACAGAATCGCTTGCCCGTCCGCCCCCGCGCTAACTTTCCACTCTGTGATCATTTTCGCCCCAATATCCTTGAGCCCTTTCATCAGCTCAGGCGAGGGTGTATGAACCTTAATGCCATTTGCCTTTAACACGGCAATTTTTTCGGCTGTTTCTTTCTTGCTCATTTCCCAACCACGCTTTTCAGCGGCTGCGGCTGCCTGCTTGACAGCAGACTGGGTCTTCGCATCAAGACGTTGAAAAGCCCTTTTGTTTACGACAATAATATTTTTGGGAACCCAGGCTTGGGTGTCGTAAAAATGATTAAGGTAATCCCAAGCTTTCGAGTTGGCGCCCGTAGAGGGTGAGGTGATCATGGCTTCAACACGACCGGTTGCAAAAGCCTGAGGAATATCGGGAACCTCAATTTGGGTCGGCGCTGCACCGGCCAACGTGGCCATTTTCTCAAGTACAGCATTGTTCGTTCTAAACTTCATGCCCTTAAGGTCTGCAACAGATGCAACCTCTTTCTTGGTGTAGAGCCCCTGGGGTGGCCAAGGTACGGCGTAAAGGGCCATAAGGCCTTGGGCATCAAGAAGACGATCAACCACTGGTTTCTGAGCAGCCCAAAGACGTTGGGCGTCCCCGTAGTTGGTTGCAAGAAATGGTTGAGAATCAATTCCGAAGGCGGGGTTCTCATTGGCCAGTAGGGACAAAAAGAATTCCCCTATAGGGACCTGACCGTTACGTACCGCATTCTTGATTTCCGGATGTTTGAAGAGCGAACCGGCGGAGTGCACTTTGATTGTAAGTTTTCCGCCCGAGTTTTCTGATACGTCCTTTGCAAACTGTTGAATGTTGACTGTGTGAAATGTTGCGTCTGGATAGGGGGTTGGCATATCCCAATTGGCTGCCTGAACACCGGTGCCAAGACATAAGGCCACAGTAAAGCCCCCAACATACTTGCTAATGTAACGAAACATAGGTTAACTCCTTGTAGACGACTTATTAAAATACTGGAACGCAAACTCTTCAATGAGTATTTTGGGAAGATTCATTGCTAGTAGTTATTGGTGATTACCCTTTGTTTGTCTGTGCTACTGAGAACGAGCCTACAGAAACTCCCCAAAAAAATGCTTCGAAGCCAAAAATTCTTCTTGTGCTCGCTCAAGCGTCGTGATGTGCCATGAAACCTTATCGCCCGGTTTTCGCTGGCTGAGAAATCCCAGGTCTTTTCTGCAAATGACTCCAAGCTTTGGATAGCCCCCCAGAGACTGCCTGTCTCTGTTTAGAATAATTGGCTGCCCATCGGGTGGGACCTGGACAGAGCCTAGTGCAATGGGCTCGGACAAACCCGCGACCGGAACGTTGGGCAGAGCTGGCCCGCGCAGTCGATAGCCCATTCGGCTTATCTCGGTGCTGACTTCGTAGCTCGCACCGAGTAAGACTCTAATTGCCTGAGGGTCGAATGCCTCAAACTGGTATCCGGGCACGAATCGCAGGCCTAGCGGCTTTGAGTAGTCTGGGATGTAACGCTGAGGGACGTATGCTTTTTTCTGGGCTGTGCTCTGAAAAATTAATTCGTCTCCTGGCCCCACTGCACTGCCATCGCCATGCGGACCACCGATTCTGTCTCGCCGACTTGTTGCCACGCTTGAATACTGAGGTGAGACAAGGAAGCTTCCCGCGACTGCCAAATAACAGACCTGACCATTCTTTGGGTTGCCAAGCTTAAGAACATCGCCAGGTTTCACAGAACGACTCACCCAGGGTGGACAAGGCCTATTGCCTAGGGTTGCCTCGCAGTCGGCGCCAGTAAGAATCATCTCTGTAGGCTTTGTGAACTCCCCTACAAATCCTCCTCGGATAAGCTCCAGTGCATTTCCACGATTGTTTGTACCTAATGCTTTTTGCGCCCAGGCATAGGCATGTGCATCAAGTGGTCCACAAGCGGTGACGCCCAGATCCTGGTAACCGAAGCGACCAAAATCTTGCAAGGTATGCAGAGGGCTGCTGCTATGAATACGAAGGCTCAAGGTTTTTGAATGTTGGGTAGCTTATTGGCTTGAATTTCGCACGACTTCCAATCGGTAGTGTGACTTTAATCGTTATGCCTCTTTCAACGAGTGGCTTTGGGCACATTCCAATAAGGTGCCATCCGCCAGGCGTTTCCGTTGGGTAAATAGTTGTTTGCGAACCAGCGATGGCAACGCTACCTGCTGCCACTCGAGTAGCGGGCGTTGTTTTCCTTGGAATGTTAAGCGCTGCAGGGAGGTCTCCCATATAAGCAAATCCAAGTGCAAAACCAACCGCAAGAACAGTGTAGGTTCCTTGGCAGTGCAGTTGAGAAACTTCGCTGACAGACAGTCCAAGTTGGGAGGCAACCGATTCAATATCGGGTGCCACTCGAGGGTCGTAGCAGACAGGAAGTTCAATAATGCCTTGGAGAAGGGTTGTGTCGGGTTCCATAGAGTCTGACGTTAAGAACTTAGACAGTGCGGCAGGCAGTGCCTTGGGTTCAATGATTTCGGGACGGTAATGAACCATAAGCTTTCCAAAGCCGGCGGTAACGTCAATGAGCCATTCGGGTCCATCCCTCTTTAGGCGATTGATCGCGAGAGCAAGCCTGCCTGTCGTGTCTTTCCCTGCGATGTTGTGCAGTTCCAGAATTACGGTGTCTTCCGACACATAAGACAGGTTTTTCCAGGGCATACCTTCTGAACTCACTGAGCGGTCCAGCCCCCGTCGACCATGAAGCTTGCGCCGGTGATAAGGGCACCGGCCTCGGAGGCAAGAAGAAGGCAAATGCCCAGATAATCACTTGGGCTTGCGAGTCGACCCAGCGGGATTTTGGAGATTACCGATTCACGAAATACCGGATCTTCAAGGGCCTTTGCTGTCATCTCGGTGAGCGTGAATGTTGGGCAAATGGTGTTCACTCGTATTCCTTCTTTAGCGAGTTCAATAGCCAGACTTCTGCTTAAGCCCTCAATGGCTGATTTGCTGGCCGAGTAGACAGAACGGTTTGTCATTCCGATGTGTGCTAGTTGCGATGAGAAAAAAATAATAGAACCACCCCTGCCCAGATGTCGCCAGTTTTGAATAACCTCCTTTGACAGCAGAAGGGGTACCCGCACGTTAAGCGCCATGACCGCATCGAAACCCTCCTGGCTAACATCCTGAATTGAACTATGGCGTGCCAGCCCAGCAGAGTGGATGAGGGTGTCGATAGGCCCGAGCTTTTTCAGTATCTCTTTGAAAGAGGCCTCGGTGAGATCGACAGCAAGTATTTGAACCTTTTTGCCTTCTCTCTTTAACTCGCCTTCAAGCGATAAAAGATCGGCCGACGAGCGAGCAAGACATAGAACGTCAGCCCCTTCATTTGCAAAGCCCTTGGCCAAGGCACGGCCAATACCCCTTGATGCGCCAGTGATCAAAACCCTCTTACCCTCAACGCTAATGGTTGGGGAATTGATTGGGAGGCTGGTCACGGGGTGCATGGAGGTGATAAGACTTCGACGCTAGGTAAGAGTCTCTTGGCGCACTGGCAATTAACGTTGCGCGATGCGTGTGTCGCCAAAAATAGTTCGTACCTCCGAGGGTAGGCACCGCCAATAGCGCTCGTTAGCTTGAACCACACCGCCAAGCTCTGCCGCGGCATGCCAGCCCCAGCGGGGGTTGAACAGAAAAGCTCTTGCGAGGGCAATCATATCGGCGTCGCCATTCGTTAAGATGGACTCAGCCTGCGCGGGCTGGGTGATGAGGCCGACGGCAATGGTTGGAAGCTTCGATTCATTCTTAATAAGCCTAGCAAAGGGGACTTGATAGAGCGGCTGATTGGGTATGACCTGGTTTGAAGCAACGCCGCCCGATGAGACATGCACATAGTCGCAGTCCTTTTGCTTCAGGCGTTGCGCAAAAACTGCTACCTCCTCGGGGGTAAGGCCGTTATCCACCCAGTCGCTGGCTGAGACACGCACACCTAAGACGCCATTGGTTACCTCGCGGACCGCCTCAAAAACCGCAATAGGAAAGCGCATTCTGTTCTCAAGGGATCCGCCATAGTTGTCGGATCGCTGATTGGCGATAGGGGAGAGAAATTCATGCAGCAGGTAGCCATGGGCGGCATGCAGCTCAATGGCCTCAATTCCAATGGACAAGGCTCGTTTGGCCGCAACAACGAAGGCTTCTTGAACACGCTGCATGTCTTGCAGGCTCATTTCTTGTGGGGCCTGTTCCCCTTGCTTCTGAGCAATGGCCGAGGGGCCGAGAGGCATCCAGCCACCTTCTTCAGGCTTTAAGAGCTGGCCTCCAAGCCACGGAAGGGCGCTTGAGCCCTTACGACCTGCATGGGCCAGCTGAATACATACTTTGACGCTACTTGGCGCAAGTTTGCGGGCTCGCGCCATAACGCTGCCGAGGGCCTGCTCGGTTGTGTCATCCCAGAGCCCAAGGCACGCGGGGGTGATTCGCCCCTCTGGGGTGACGGCGGTTGCCTCGATGATGACCATTGAGGCGCCGCTGTTGAGCAGGCTCGTCCAGTGGCTCAGGTGCCAATCGCTAGCCGCCCCGTTTTCGGCGGAATACTGGCACATTGGAGCAACAACGAGTTTGTTGTCCAGTTGAAGGCGGGCCAAGTTGCCCTTGGACGGAAAGGTAAAAGGTTGAAATAGATAAGTCATAGCGGCGTATTCTAGTCCTTTGAAACAACTCTGCGAGTCATTATGAGTCTCCCAATACTTACGCTTGAGCGGCTCGATGGGGCCCAAGAAGCGCTCAGCTTTTATAACGGCAAGGTTTTACTTGTTGTTAACGTTGCTAGCCAGTGTGGTTTTACGCCTCAGTACAGCGGGCTTGAGTCCTTGTATCGTAAATACAAAGATCAGGGCCTCGTTGTTATGGGGTTTCCTTGTAACCAGTTTGGAACTCAGGAGCCGGGGGAGAGCCATGACATTGCAAGCTTCTGCGAAAGCCGTTTTCAGGTGAGCTTTCCAATGTTTAAGAAGTGCGAGGTCAACGGCCCAGGAGCTCACCCGTTTTTTGACTTTCTCAAAACATCGGCTCCAGGTCTTCTGGGCACAGAGGCCATCAAGTGGAATTTCACCAAGTTTCTTGTTAACCGGGATGGCCAGGTGCAGCAGCGCTTTGGTTCGATGGACAGCCCCGAAAAAATTGAGCCCCATCTTATGGCCGCCCTCAATACCCATTCATTGAAGGGGTAATCGATCTGCTTTGTCAGCGATTGAGTCCTTAAACTGAGGTGGTCGTTTCCTCCCCATCCTCCTTTTTTAAGGGTTCTTGTTATGAAAAACTCGATGATCGTTGTTGCCTCTATGTTTGCCACGTCCCTAGCTTTTGCACACGGGTGTCCGGGTGAAATGAAGAAGATTGATGCGGCCTTGCCGACCGCGAAGTTAAGCCAGGCGGATGCCTCCAAGGTGCAAGAGCTTCGTGCCAAGGGCGAAGAGCAGCACAAGACGGGAAAGCACTCGGAGTCCATGGCAACTCTTGGTGAAGCCAAAAAAATGCTGGGTATGTAGTTAAAATTTGTGGCGTAGGCGGTGAGATGGGTCTTTAAACGTAGACCTTCTTTCTATTTGATCTTTACGGTTTAGAGTTTAGGCTCGATACGAAGCAGAGCCCCGTTTGAGGAGTCTGTTAGCAGATACAGGTAGCCGTCAGGGCCTTGTCGTACATCACGAACACGCCCTACCTGGCCGGCTAGCAAGCGCTCTTCTCGCACCACCTTATTGCCATTGAGCTCAAGTCGCACAAGTGCCTGACCACGCAGTGCACCCAGAAAAAGGCTTCCCTTCCAGGCTGGAAAATGAGGGCCGTTGTAGAAGGTAAGGCCCGATGGGGCAATGGAGGGCACCCAGACATGCAAGGGCTGCTCAAGCCCAGGTTTGCGATGCCCTTCGCCAATAGGTGTGCCTGTTACATAGTTCACGCCATAGGTAATCGTGGGCCAACCGTAGTTGCGTCCCGGACGAATGATGTTGACCTCGTCTCCGCCCTGCGGCCCATGCTCATGCGTCCAGAGCTCACCGGTTAAAGGATGCAGCGCTGCGCCTTGAATATTGCGATTACCCCTTGAAAACGATTCAGGCAGATGGGAGGCATGGCTTACGAAGGGGTTGTCTGCAGGTACACGTCCATCATCATGCAGGCGTATGACCGATCCGGCATGGTCTTTCGCCCGCTGGGCACGCTCTTCAGAACCCCGGTCACCAAGGGTTAAAAAGACCGTGCCATCGCTTGCAAAAACAATACGCCCGCCGAAATGTCGACCACCTCGCGAGGCGGGCTGCATTCGAAATAGAACGCGAAAATCGTCAAGCGTGTTGCCCTTAAGGCGGGCGCGGGCCAACACGGTTCCCGACCCCGACATAAAACTGTCTGCCGCCAACTCGGAGTAGGAGAGGTAAATGAGGCCGTTTTCACGATGATTTGGATGAACGGCAACATCAAGTAGGCCACCCTGGCCATCGACTGCAATGGTGTTCGGTAGGCCCGCAATTGGCACAGGCCTTGACTTAAAGTTCGATGCGACTCGCAACAGTTGACCGGTTCGCTCGGTAATAAGAAGCTCGCCGCTGGGAAGCCAGGCCACGGCCCAAGGCTGGTCAAGCCCATTGACAAGCCGTTTCACCGTGAAGCTTGGGCCTGCGGCCGCAGGCTGCGTCACGGTCTTCGAAAAACTGGGTTCAGCAAGCGCAAGGTTTGCGCCAAACAATGACCAGAGCGAAACACTAACAAGGGCTCGACCGCGTCGCATGAGGTTCTCCCGACTAAAAGAAGCTCATAGTCTAGCGATGGTTGACCTGACTATTCCCCTACGACCCAGCCCTCTCGACGTGGGTCGGCGGCGCCCCAAAGCTCGTCTCCTCGACGCATGACAAGCTGTGTGCCGCTGGTCATTGGAATAAACCGTAACTCAGCTCCCCGGCCAGCCAAGAGATCGGCCTGAGCCTTAGGATAACGACCCGCTTCGAGAAGGCTTGGGCCATTAAGGCTTCCGAGGTGAGATTGTTCAAGGGCGTGTTGCGGCCTTAGGCCATCGCGCAATGTATGAAGAAGGCTTTGCGCAACGTAATGAATAATCATTGCACCCCCTGCGCTACCCACGGCCATAACGGGTTCCTGGGTCTGGGAATCAAGCACCAAAAGTGGACTCATGGACGATCTCGGCCTCTTCCCAGGTTCTGGGCGATTCGCAATAGGTCTGCCGTGTTCATCAAGGGGTTTGAAGCTGAAGTCGGTTAACTGGTTATTCAGAAGAAAGCCCTTCACCATGGTTCGCGAGCCAAATGCTGACTCGATGGAACTGGTTAAGGCCAAGGCATTGCCGCTGCCATCAAAAATACTCAGGTGCGTCGTTCCTGCCTCGGGCTGTAAGGGCATGCCTCCCAGTTGCTTACCAGGAAAACCTGCAGGCACCCCGGCAGGCGCCAGGCCAAGACTTTTCTCCGTAATAAGCTGGGAGCGCGCCTTCAGGTAGCTGCTCTCCAAAAGCGATTCCCACTGGCGCGATTCATGGCTTAAATATTTTGGGTCGGCGACATACAGCGCACGATCTGCAAAGGCAAGTCGTGAGGCCTCAAGGTAGAGATGGTCACGGTCAGCAGACCTTGAGCGCTTTTCTTGATGACGAAGGATTCCAAGAATTTGTCCAATAGCCAGGGGCCCAGAGCTTGGGGGAGGAGGCCCGCAGATTTTGTAGCTATTTGCCTGCGCCTCGACCTTCCAGTTAAAGCACAAGGGGCTGCGCCGCAGGGCTTTGTAGTTTTGAAGGTCTTTCTGGCCAAGCCCTCCCGGGTCGCTTGCATGCTTTTGCACGGCGCTCTCAATGGCCTTGGCAACCTCACCCGTGTAAAAGAAGTCTGGCCCCTTGGCTGCTAAGCCTCGCAAGACATTGGCAAGCATGGGGTTGCGCAGCCGGTGGCCCACAGGCCAGGGATCGAGCCGTTGGTCGTAAAAATAGGCGCGTGCGGCAGGGTCCTCTCGAAGCAGACGGTCGCCTAGAAGAAGACGATGCAGCCTTTGCCCGACAGGAAAGCCTTGCTCGGCAAGTTCAATGGCAGGCTCAAAGAGGCGCTTCCATGGCAGCCTGCCGTGGTCTTGATGCGCAAGATGCAGCATCGCAATAAGGCCTGGAACTCCCACTGCCCGGCCCCCACGTTTTGCCTTCTCAAACGCCATGGGCTGCGGCGTCTGACGATCGGAGGAATGAAGAAAGAGCGCCTGCGTTGTTGCGGCCGGCGCGGTCTCTCTACCATCGTAGACATGAACCTCTCGGCCGTTGCCATGAACAAGGAAGGCGCCTCCACCAAGACCACTGGACTGAGGCTCGACAAGGCCGAGCACCATCTGACTTGCGATGGCCGCGTCAATGGCGCTTCCGCCTTCCTTGAGCATTAAAGCGCCGGCCTCTGAGGCAAGTGGGTGGGCCGTGGCAACAGCAAACTTCGAGAAGCGCCATTCGGGCTTTTCGCTCCAACCGGAGGCCGCCTCAGGGGCGGTTGCGGCAGAAGGCTGCGCCTGAGCCTGCGCCGGGGCCAGACTAAGACTTACCAGGAAGGCCGCACTCAGTCCTGCCGCGGAGTTAATAGCCCTGCCTTTAACCAGTGCTCGCTCAGGGACCAGCGGATGCTGGCAAAATACGGGACATACGGTCGAGCTTTCCTGGGTGGTCATAAGCCCGCAGTGTAACTGTGCGCTGTTAACGTCGGCTTCTTATTCTTGCAAAGACATTTTATGAAACCTGCTGTTGTACTTCTAAGCGGAGGACTCGACTCTGCCACCGTATTAGCCATTGCCAAGACTGCGGGCTTTCAGTGCTACGCCATGAGCTTTCGGTATGGGCAGCGGCATGCCATTGAGCTCGAATGTGCTGCATCGATTGCTCAGGCTGCGCAGGTCGCGCACCACACGGTGGTTGACATTGACCTGCGTCAGTTCGGAGGCTCGGCATTAACCAGTGATATGCAGGTGCCTAAGGGTCGCTCGCTTGAGGCCATGCAGGGGTGCATTCCGTCCACCTATGTTCCCGCGCGCAACACCATCTTTTTAAGTTTTGCACTTGCCTGGGCAGAGACCTTGAACTGCAGTGACATCTTCTTGGGGGTTAATGCACTCGATTATTCGGGCTACCCCGACTGCCGTCCCGATTACATTGAAGCCTTTGAGGCCATGGCCAACCTTGCGACCCGCTCGGGCACAGAGGCTGGCCAACGATTGCGTCTCCATGCCCCCCTTATCAACATGACCAAGGCTGATATTGTTCGTGAGGGCCTTCAGCTTGGCGTGGATTATTCCAACACCTGCAGCTGTTACGACCCGGGCCCGAAGGGCCAGCCCTGTGGTCAATGCGATGCCTGCCTGCTTAGGGCGAAGGGGTTCGCGGAAATCGGCCAGGTCGACCCGTTAATGACGCGTTGGGCGGGGCTGTCCAATGCCTGAGTACTGTCTATTGGCAGCCTCCAGTGTTTTTGAGTCTGCGCGCTGCCTGCCCGAGCTTGCAGCGTCGAACCCCGAGGCCCAGCTTCATGGCCACAGCTTCAAAGTGGCCTGTCGGTTTGCGAATCGCGCGGGGCTCTCAGAGTTTGCTGGGGGTGAGCTTGATGCGGTCACACAGCGCCTTCATGACACGACTCAGGCCCTTAGCTATAAAGATCTGAACCGAATTATTGAGAGCCCCAGTAACGCGACTCTTGCGGCCTGGTTCTGCAGTCAGCTTGAAGATCTCAGCCCCGCGTCTGTTGACCTGGCAAGTACTGCGCACGAAGGCGTTGTCCTTCGGCCTTCTCAACCGGGGTATGCCTGGAGGCGTTATAGCTTTCAGGCGGCCCATCGGCTGCCTCACGTTCCTGTTGGGCATAAATGCGGCAACATGCACGGCCATGGGTTTGAGGTTATTTTGCATGCGCAGTTACCTCGCGGGGGCTTTGGCTGTTCATCCCTGGAACTTGCAGCGCTTTACCAGGCTATTGATTCTGCATGGGCGCCCTTGCATCAAGCCTTGCATTTGGCCTGCCTGAATGACATTGCTGGGCTTGAGAATCCCACCAGCGAGCAGATTTCGTGCTGGCTTTGGTCACGGCTTGTCAAGACTCTGCCAGGCCTTCACCTGGTAACCGTCTATGAGAACGCCAGCTGCGGGTCCATCTTCAACGGCCAGCAGGTGCGCATTTGGAAAGAGCTTTCAATGGACAGCGCGCTTAGCCTGCGTCATGCCCCTGAAGGTGATGGCCGCAGGCGCGTTCACGGACATACCTATGTCTTGCGACTGCACTTAACAGGCCCGATCGACGAGGTCTTGGGATGGACCGTTGACTTCGGTGACGTGAAGCAGCTCTTTAAGCCCATCTTTCAGCGCTTCGACCATAAGCCTCTGCACGAAATAGCTGAACTTGACGACTGCGATGCTGTAAGCCTTGCCCAATGGTTGAGGCAGCAGTCTTCGCCCATGCTACCTGCCCTTAATCGTATTGATCTCTACCCAACGCGACATCAGGGCGTTGTTCTTGGCTGGGCCGAGTCGGCGCCGGCGGTGTCTGTTTGATTTATGACTTACGCGGTTAAAGAGGTGTTCTATACCTTGCAAGGCGAGGGCGCGCAGTCGGGCCGGCCAGCCGTCTTTTGTCGTTTCTCGGGATGCAACCTCTGGTCGGGTCTCGAGAGAGACCGCGCGCAGGCCGCCTGTAATTTCTGCGATACCGACTTTGTTGGCGTTGATGGTTCGGGGGGCGGCAAGTTTGGTACGGCCAACGAGCTTGCCTTGGCAATTGCCGCGCATTGGCCAGCTGCAGATGTCAGTTCCGGTAGTCGTTATGTCGTGTGCACAGGCGGGGAGCCTATGCTTCAGTTGGATCAACCACTTATTGATGCCTTGCATGGCCAAGGCTTCACAATTGCGGTTGAGACCAATGGAACCCTTCGCGTGCCCTTCGATGTTGATTGGGTCTGTGTAAGTCCGAAGGCCTTAAACCCAGTCGTGCAGACTTCGGGTCAGGAACTTAAGCTTGTCTTTCCGCAGCCCATGGTCGACCCAGCCTCTTTTGAGTCCTTGAAGTTCGACCACTTCTTCCTTCAGCCCATGGACGGGCTGGCCAGCCAGGCCAACACCCGCGCTGCAATTGACTACTGCAAGGCCAATCCCAAGTGGAGGCTGTCGATTCAAAGCCACAAGGTACTTAACATTCCCTAGTTGGCCTTTCGGGCAGTACCATGGCAGGAAAGCCTGGCAGGAGACGACAATGCCTGGGCCTTAGAGATAGTGAATAACAGGTAACGAATAAGGAGACACAACCATGGCGGATCAATCCAATAGCAGCAACTGGCGTTTCGAAACAAAGGCTGTGCATGCCGGGTTTGCGGGCGACCCAACAACCAAGGCCGTTGCCACACCCATTTACCAAACCGTGGCCTATGCCTTTGACAACACCCAGCACGGTGCAGACCTGTTCGATCTGAAGGTCATGGGCAATATCTACACCCGTATCATGAACCCCACGCAGGACATGCTTGAGCAACGGGTGGCAGCGCTTGAAGGGGGTATTGCCGCGCTGGCGCTGGCCTCTGGCCAGGCCGCCATTACCTATGCCATTCAAACCATCGCTGAGGCGGGAGACAACATTGTGTCTGCCGCCACGCTTTACGGTGGAACCTACAACCTGTTTGCACACACCCTGCCGCAGTACGGTATTGAGGTGCGGTTTGCCGATTACCGCAGGCCTGAGTCGTTCGAGGCCCACATTGATGCAAAGACCAAGGCTATTTACTGCGAAACCATTGGCAATCCTCTGGGCAATGTCACTGACATTGGTCGTCTAGCAGAAATCGCTCATCGCCATGGCGTTCCGTTGATTGTTGACAACACCGTTCCAAGCCCCTACCTGTGCCGCCCCATTGAGCATGGCGCCGATATTGTGGTGCACAGCCTTACTAAATACATGGGTGGCCACGGCACAACAGTGGCGGGAGCCATTGTCGATAGCGGCAAGTTTCCCTGGGCCGAGCACAAAGAGCGTTTCCGTCGGCTCAACGAGCCCGATGTCAGCTACCACGGGGTGGTCTATACCGAGGCCCTTGGACCAGCCGCCTTTATTGGTCGTGCGCGTGTTGTGCCACTGCGCAACACCGGTGCAGCCATTAGCCCCTTTAATGCCTTTCAAATTATGCAGGGCATTGAGACACTGCCTTTACGTATGGACCGAATCTGTGAGAACAGCATGGCTGTTGCAGAGTTTCTTTCAAGCCATCCAAAGGTGAACTGGGTGAATTACGCGGGCCTTTCCAGTCATGCAGACCATGCGCTTGTTAAGAAGTACATGAACGGTCAAGCCAGTGGCATTTTGAACTTCGGGCTTAAGGGCGGAAGGCAGGCAGGTGCGCAGTTCCAAGATGCCCTCCAACTTTTTACACGTCTTGTGAATATTGGGGACTGCAAGTCGCTTGCCTGCCATCCCGCCACAACAACCCATCGCCAACTGGGCCCCGAGGAGCTTAAGGCCGCGGGTGTTTCTGAAGACATGGTGCGCCTGTCGCTCGGCATTGAGCACCGCGACGACTTAATTGAGGATCTTCGTCAGGCCCTTGAGGCCGCCTAGTCGACCATTGCGGCAAGGGCCTCGCCAGGCATGGGGTGAGGCCCTTCTTTTCGGGCGCGCTTCACAGCCGCTAGACCAAGGTCTCCGATAGGTGCACAAGGGTCTGGCCGCGGGCCCTGGCCGCCGTTGGCTGATGCCACGAGGGGCGTTGCCAGCAGTTAAAGCCATGGTCAACATCCGGATGCGTAATGACTCGCACATTGTCTCGGCCGGAAAATGTCTTACGTACGGACTCAACGGCAGCGCTGGGAATGTAGCTATCTTTCGCGGCGAAGTGAAAAAGCACAGGGCAGCTTATGTCGGTCGCAAGATCAAGGTGGTTGTGTATGCCACCGCCGTAATAGCAGACTGCGGTGTCAACACCCGCTCGGGCCGCCGCCACATAGGAAAGCAGTCCTCCCATGCAAAAACCCACCGATCCAACCAGGCCCGTGCAGGAGTCAAAATGCCTCACGGCCTCAACCGCACGCTGCAGGTCCGAGCCTGTTCGATGTATCTCAAGGCCTGCAAGAAGCGCGAGCCCCTTCTCAAAGCCCTCTGCCGTGTAGCCAAGCTCAATACGCGGAGCCTGCCGCCAAAAGACATCGGGGGCAATCACGACATAGCCATCGGCAGCGTATTGATCGGCCACCGCCCTAATATGCTCATTGACGCCGAATATTTCCTGTACGACCAGTAGGCCTGGTCCTCGCCCCGTGGGGGGGTGGCTGATATAAGCTTCGAATTGACCTGCATCGGAACTTGCAACCGATATCCATTCACTCGACATCACGCACTCTCCTTCACAAAAATGACAGCTTCATTCGTTGATAAGGGCAGTTTCACCATCCTTGCGACGGCTCAACAAAATAGTGACATGTTCCGATCAACTCTTCTACTGTCCTTGCTTATTTGCCTGGTTGCTGTTTCGTTGAGCTCTGGCCAGGCCAGCGCTCAGTCCGGCCCAACTGAGCAGCCTGCGAAGGCGCTTGAGCGGCAGGTACCGGTTGGGCAGCTGCTCTGGGATGCTCACGAGGTCTCGGTGGGCAGCCTTAAGCGCTATGCGAGCGCCACAGGTTTCTTAAGCCAAGCCGAGCGCGAGGCTGGTGGCTTCATTTACGAGGCGGGCTGGACAAAAAAGCCCGGCTGGACCTGGCGGTCACCTTTTGGGCTGCCCGCGGCCGACAACGAGCCTGCCGTTCATCTAACCTTCTCAGAGGCTCAGGCCGTCTGCCAGTTCTTCAATAAGCGACTGCCTACCGATAAGGAATGGGTTGATGCAGCCTACCTTGAACAACGGGCCGCTCCGCCCGCAGGGTTTGTAAAGGGCAAGCGTTATACCTACCCCTCGGGCGATTCGCCTCAAGGGGCCCATTGCCTTCGGGGCTGCGGGTCATATGCGGGGCTGGCACCCAAGGGCAGCCTCTGGCAAGGCGACGGCCATGTTGCAGTTATGACCACACAACGGGGCGTCAACGGCCTGTGGGATATGGGTGGTAATGTCTGGGAATGGGTAGACTCTGGAAAAGGGTCTGAAGCAATTACCCGAAGTGCCTCGTGGTGGTACGGGCCAGAACGTCAGAAAGAGTCGGACGTTGCCACAAAGCCGGTGGACACCCGTGTTGCCTACATTGGCTTTCGTTGTGTTCAAAAGCCGTCCTAGTAAGTCGTTACACTAGACCTATCGTAAACCCTAGGTCGCTTAAAAAAGCTCTTCTATGCCCTCATTCATTCCCCAGTCATGGCCACGACGCGTTGCACTGCTTGTCCTTGTTATTGCACTGGTGGCGGGTATTGCGCAGTGGATGCAACCGCCCCTTGTTCAGACCACCACAGTGGTCTCGGTCTTTCCCTCGCAGGCTTTGTCGGTGCTAAATGCAAGCGGCTACGTTGTTGCTCAGCGTAAGGCCGCTGTCTCAACTAAAGCAAGCGGCCGGCTTGAATGGCTTGGAGTGACCGAGGGCTCAACGGTGCGGCAGGGCGATGTTATAGCCAGGATTGAAAGCACTGAGCTTCAGGCCCAGTTGAATCAGGCCAAGGCGCAGGTGGGCCTCGCCCAGGCTGAACTCTCAGATGCACAAAGGGCCTTTGAACGCTCGAAGTCCTTGCTTGCGAAAAACTACATTTCGAAGGCCTCCCATGACTCCGCCTTGGCCCGGCTTGAAAAGGCCTCTGCCTCGGTGAATGCCGCAAGGGCGGCGCAGCAGGTCTCCCAGGCAGCCCTGTTACAGGCCGAAATTCGTGCCCCCTTCGACGGGGTTGTGCTAACCAAGAACGCCAATGTTGGTGACAACATCACACCTTTTTCGTCTGCGGCCGACACCAAGGGCGCTGTGGTGGTGATGGCCGATATGTCGACCCTTGAAGTCGAGGCCGATGTGTCTGAGTCAAGCACAGCAAAAATTGTTGTTGGCCAGCCGGTTGAAATTGGACTTGATGCAGTTCCGAATGAGCGTTTTCCAGGCAAGGTTGCGCGCATGGTGCCAACCATCGATCGGGCCAAGGCGACCCGCCTTGTCAAACTGCAGTTCGATCAGATCGACCCGCGTGTTCTTCCCGACATGTCGGCAAAGGTCTCTTTTCTTAAGCGGCCACTTGAGCCTGAGGAAAGACTTCCGCAAATTATGATTAACCGTGCCGCAGTTGTTGAGCAAGACGGGCAATGGCGCGCCTTTCGTGTCGTCGACAACAGGCTTGAGGCCATCGACTTAGGGCTTATCGAGGCGCCCAAGGCCGACCTTGTTGCTGCACCCATGCTCAAGGTGGGCGAGACCGTTGTCCTTCGACCCTCGGCCGGACTTCGTTCGGGTCAATCGGTTCGAAGGGTGACGGGGTCGTGATTCGCATACGTCACTTATGCAAGTCGTATCAGCGCGGTGATCAAGTCCTGACTGTCCTTGACGATCTCAGCCTCGATGTCGCCCAGGGTTCTTTTCTTGCCTTAATGGGCCCCTCGGGCTCGGGCAAAAGCACGCTTTTGAATCTTATTGCTGGCATCGATCGGCCGACGAAGGGTTCGATTGAAATTGAAGGCCTCGACATTGTGAATCTCTCCGATTCCCAGCTTGCGGCATGGCGAGCCGAAAACGTTGGCTTTATCTTTCAGTTTTACAACCTCATCCCTGTGCTAACGGCCTACGAAAATGTTGAACTGCCTTTGCAGCTAACTAACGCTTCTGCAAGCGAGCGCAGGCAACGTGTCGAGCAGGCACTTGCCCAGGTGGGCCTCTCCGATCGCATGGGCCATCGCCCCAATGAACTCTCCGGAGGCCAGCAGCAGCGCGTGGCCATCGCCCGTGCACTCATTACAAGCCCATCGCTTATTGTTGCCGATGAACCCACTGGCGACCTTGACCGAGCCGCGGGCGAGGAGGTCTTGAAAATGCTGCAGCGTCTGAACAGCAATCAGGGAAAGACCATTCTTATGGTGACCCACGATCCAAAGGCGGCAAGCTACGCCGGTGCCATGGTGCATCTCGATAAAGGCCAGCTTGAGTCGCAGCCTGTGGCCGCCTAGGCAAGATGAATACACGCTATCCCGCTATCCCGCTATCCCGTTATCCGGTTATCAGATGCCCGATGCCCGAAGTCAACGCTGGTTTAGAGTTTGATGCTTATTTTTAAACTGCTCTTTCTAAATATCTGGCGCAACCGAATGCGCTCCTTGCTTACCTTTATTGGTCTGCTTGTGGCGGTTCTTGCTTTTGGGCTGCTCTCAACTGTGGTGAAGGCCTGGTACGCAGGCGCAGAGGCCGCAAGCGAGGCAAGGCTTATTACGCGTAGCTCCATCTCTCTTATTTTCCCACTCCCCCTTAATTACGGAGAGCGCATTCGCGGTATTGATGGTGTGGAGCGCATGACCTACTCGCGCTGGTTTGGCGGTGTCTACAAGGACACGCGAAACTTCTTTCCGCAGTTCGGGGTGGATCCACCTAGCTATTTTGAAATTTATCCCGAATACATGTTGTCGGACGAGGAGCGTGCCGCCTTTTATCGAGACCGACGCAGCGCCGTGGTGGGCCGCAGGCTGGCCAATGAACACGGCTTTAAGGTGGGAGATCTTATAACGCTGAAGGGCCAGATTTTCCCAGGCCAGTGGGAGTTTCTAATTGCCGGCATCTACGACGGCAAGGAAGAAAAAACCGATACTGGAAAGATGTATTTTCATTGGGTTTACCTGAACGAAGAGGTTAAAAAACGCAACATAAGTCGCGATGCCAACTCAGTAGGTGTTTTCATTACCAGTGTTCCAGATCCCTCGCGGGCTGCCGAGGTGGGTATGGCCATTGATGCCTTATTCACCAATTCGCCCAAAGAAACACTTACGGAAACCGAGCAGGCGTTTCAGCTTGGCTTTGTTGCCATGACCGAGGCCATTGTGGTGGCCATTCGAGCCGTCTCCTTCGTTGTCATTCTTATCATCATGGCGGTGATGGCCAACACTATGTCGATGACGGCGCGCGAGCGTACCCCCGAATACGCCACCTTAAAGGCCCTTGGTTTCTCACCGCGATTTGTTGCAGGCTTGGTGCTTGCAGAGTCCATGCTGCTTGCCGTTCTTGGAGGGCTCACGGCAATGGCCTTAACCTTTCCGGTGGCCATGGTCTTTCAGGGATTGACCGGCAACATGTTTCGCCACTTTGCAGTCTCGTTTGACACCAGCCTTATGCAGCTCGGTGCCGCGCTTGCAACAGGCCTCGTCGCTGCTGTATTTCCCTGCATACGTGCCTACCGTATTCGTATAGTCGAGGGCCTTCGGGCCATTTGAGGCGGCCGACCCATGGCGCAGGCACTTTTTTCGGTCCCACTAAGCTACAGCCTTCGAAACCTCTGGGTACGTCGACTTACCACCGGCCTTACCGCCATGGGGATGGCCTTGGTGGTTTATGTTTTTGCAGCGGTTCTGATGCTTGATGCCGGCCTTAAACAAACCCTTGTTAGTACCGGTGAGGCAGACAACATGGTTGTGACCCGACAGGGTTCGGTAACCGAGGTACAGAGCTCCGTTGACCGTAGCCAGGCAAATATTGTTACGCAGTTCCCCGAGGTGGCAACGAATCTTGAGGCGCTTGCCTCGCGTGAGACGGTCGTGCTTGTCAACCTTAAAAAGCGTGAGACCGGGCGACCATCGAATGTCGTAATTCGTGGCCTTGACCATCAAGGTATTAATATGCGCAGGCAGGTGCAAGTGATTGATGGACGGCTCTTTCGCCAGGGCTCCAACGAGATCATGGTTGGCCAGGCAACGGCCAAGCAGTTTGCGGGTATGACCATTGGCGAGTCGGTGCGATTTGGTGGAAGGGATTGGCGAATTGTTGGTCACTTCGATGGTGGTCGAAGCGGTTTTGACAACGAGATCTGGGCCGATGGAGAGATTCTGCGTCAGTCGTTTCGTCGAACCACCTATTCGTCTGTCATTGTTCGGCTTATGGACCCGGGTCAGGCGGATGTCTTTCGCAGCCGTATTGAGGACGATCCACGGCTTCCTCTAAAGGCGAAGACAGAACGCCAGTACTACGAGGATCAGAGCGAGACCTTATCGCGCTTCATTCGAATTCTTGGTCTTACGCTTACCGTTATTTTTTCAATTGGTGCGGTAATTGGAGCCACCATAACCATGCAGGCTGCCGTGGCAACACGGGTTAACGAAATTGGAACCCTTCGTGCGCTTGGTTTCCAACGAAGCGCAATACTTCTCGCCTTTCTTGCCGAGTCGGTTTTTCTTGCCCTGGTGGGCGGTGGGGTTGGGCTTGCCTTCGCAAGCCTCATGCAGCTCACCGAGTTCTCAACAACAAACTTTCAAAGCTTTTCTGAGCTCTCGTTTGGTTTTTATCTCACACCAGGCATCGTCATTCAAAGCCTGGTTTTCTCAGTTCTTATGGGCGTTCTAGGGGTATGGCTCCTGCCATTCGTGCCTCGCGAATTGCCATTGTGGAGGCCCTGCGTGCAGCCTAAGCTTCGACCCGCTTTTGCCTTACAACTTGCCTGGCGCGATCTGCGCTCAGGCGCAATGAGTCTCATGCTTGCCGCCGTCGTAATTTCTGTAGCGGCCATCGTTTCGGTCGGTGTGCTGGCCAGTCGCGTGGAGTCTGCGCTTTTTGCCGATGCGCGTGCAAGCCTTGGGGCCGACCGACTCCTGGTCTCTGACCGCAGCCTTCCCGAGGCATGGATTGACGCGGCCAAGGCGCAGGGCCTGCGTATGGTTCAAGGCAGTCAGTTTCCAAGCATGGTTGTGGCGCGGGGCAGTAACCTGCTGGTCTCGGTAAAGTCGGTGGAGCAGGGCTATCCACTGCGTGGCAGCCTTCAAGTGCGAAATGCTCAGGGACTGCGTCTGAACCCACCATTACTACCGGGTGAGGTCTTCGTGGATGACAGTCTTGTAGGCCGCCTTGGTCTTGCACTGGGCGACACCATTGAACTTGGTGATCGCTCGTACCGTATTGGTGGGATTGTTGAGTTTGAGCCTGACAGAGGCATGAACTTCGTGAATATCTCGCCCCGCGTGCTGATGCGCCATGATGAACTTCTTGCATCAAACCTACTAGCGCCCGGAAGCCGCGTGCGCTTTCGGCTCTGGCTCGGTAGCGACGATCCCAAGGCGCTTGAGGCCTTCGATAAGTCCATGGAAGGGCGCATTCGGGCGGGCCAGCGGCTTGAGACCATCGAGAATGCCCGGCCCGAACTTCGTGATGCGCTCGATCGTGCAACAAGTTTTCTTGCGCTTGCGGCCATGGTCTCTGTGCTTACGGCCTCAGCGGCCATGGCGCTCTCAGGCCGCAGACTTGGGCTTCTCTACACCCAAAGGCTCGCCGTCATGAAGGCCATGGGCGCAACACGTTGGCTGCTTCTGAGCTACTGGCTTGGGCTTCTGCTGGGCATGGTGGTCCTTGCATGGCTTGTGGGAACCGGTGCAGGGTCTTTTGCTTCAGGGCATTGGCAGCCACGTGCTTAATGAGTTGTTTGGGTCAAGCCTTGGCCTTACTGGCTTTTTTGCATGGCTTCCTGTTCTGCAGGCCTTCGCCTTAAGCCTGGGTATGACGCTGCTTTTTGTTGGCCCCGCGGTCTGGAAGGCGCTGCAGGCGCCGGTCTGGCAAAGTCTGCGGCCTTCCGACTCCTACTCCATGGCAACAAGCTCTGGCGGGCTTGTTGCACGTGCAGGGCTGGGGGCACTGGGTTTACTGGGTATGACGCTGCTTTTATGGATGGGCAGTGGCAACTTTGAGCTTGCCATCTATACATCCATTGGCCTTTCGGTTTTCGGCCTTCTTCTTTTTGCAGTTTTATGGATTGGCTTTCGGGTAACAGCCGCGGGCCTTGCCACGGTGCCTCATTTGGGCTGGACGCTAACCAGCCTGCAACGCATCCTAAGTCGGCGCGGCTCGGGCCTTATCGTGCAGGTGCTTGGGCTCTGCCTGGCCATGTCAGCCTTGTTGTTATTGGCGTTTCTTAGGCAAGACCTGCTTCAGGCGTGGGGCAGAAGCCTACCCCAGGATGCCCCCAATCGGTTCCTGCTTAACATTCAGCCAGGCCAAGAGACAGAGGTCGGGACCATTCTTGAGTCCGCGGGAATTAAGCAGGCTGTCCTTTACCCCATGGTGCGGGGTCGGCTTGTAAGTATTAATAATCAGCCTGTGGGCCCTGACGACTTTGACGATCAGCGTGCCCAGCGGCTTTTGGACCGAGAGCTGAACTTGTCGTACGGCAAGGTTCCCGATTACAACGTCATACGGACAGGCAGCCCGATTGAACCCCGGGCCAACGAGGTGTCGGTGGAGTCGGGCATTGCCCGCACCTTAGGCATTGAAGTTGGCGATCGGCTTGGCTTTGATATTTCCGGCGAGCCCGCCTGGGCGAAGGTAACGAGCCTGCGCGACCTTCGCTGGGACTCCATGCAGGTGAACTTCTTTATGATTCTCTCGCCGGCCGTGCTGCAAGACATGCCACAGACCTTCATCACCTCGTTTTATCTCCCGGCCTCCTCTGAGGCTGCGGGGCTGAACCAGAGTCTGACCAGCCGCTTTCCCGGGGTTAGCCTAATTGATCTTGATGCAATGATTAGCCAAGTGCGGCGAATGCTTGAGCAGGTCATTGGTGCTGTGCAGGCGCTTTTCATGTTTAGCCTTGCCTCAGGGGTTCTTGTGCTCTGGGCGGCACTCTTAGCAAGCCGTGACGAGCGCATACGCGAGGCCACGTTGTTACGAGCGCTCGGTGCACCCCGCGCGCGACTGGTCGTGCGTCAGGCGACCGAGCTATTGCTGGTTGGGGCGGTTGCGGGCTTTGCTGCAGGCCTGGTTGCGCAGCTTCTTGGCAGCCTACTGGCTGAGCAGGTCTTTGATCTGCCCGTTCCGTTTCGTCTTACCTGGCCTCTGATTGGCGCCTTGGTGGGTAGTGTTGTAAGCCTTGGTGCGGGCTGGATCGCCCTGCGCCAGGTTCTGTCCACCCCGCCCATCTTGGCCTTTCGCAGACTGCAGGCCTAGGGTGTCTTAAGCGACCGAAATTTCGTATTGCGAAATTGTAATTTTGCATTGTGAAAACTTGTGTTGCGAAGCCGCAAGATTCGTTTCCAAATCCCGCCATTTCATTTCATATTATAAAATTAGTTATTTAATTAACTGATTTAAAGAAGAAAAAATATAAATCACTTGCTCTGAAAAACGTAATGCAGGGCAGCAGATGGCCTTTATCATTCTGTCACGAACTTTTTACTTTTCTCTCTATTAAAGGAGTTGACCCATGAACGCACGCGAGCAGGCTGCCCAGCAGCTTCAGAAAGACTGGTCTGAGAATCCCCGCTGGAGGGGGATTAAGCGAGGCTACACGGCCGAAGACGTTATTCGTCTTCGTGGCTCGTTGCAGCCCGAGCACACGCTGGCCAAGCGTGGTGCTGAAAAGCTCTGGAACCTCGTCACCAACGAGCCCTTTGTGAACACCCTCGGTGCACTCACCGGCAACCAGGCGCTGCAGCAGGCTAAGGCCGGCCTGAAAGCTGTTTATTTGTCGGGCTGGCAGGTGGCTGGTGATGCCAACTTGTCGGGCGAGATGTACCCCGACCAGTCGCTTTATCCCGCCAACTCGGTGCCCAGTGTTGTTCGCCGCATTAACAACACCTTCACCCGCGCCGACCAAATTCAATGGTCGGAGGGCAAAAATCCTGAAGACGAAGGCTACACCGACTACTTTCTTCCCATCGTTGCCGATGCAGAGGCGGGCTTTGGCGGCGTGCTCAACGCCTTTGAGCTTATGAAGTCCATGATTGATGCAGGCGCTGCCGGCGTGCACTTTGAGGACCAGCTGGCCTCTGTGAAGAAGTGCGGTCACATGGGCGGTAAGGTTCTTGTTCCTACCCGTGAGGCCGTTGCCAAGCTTGTTGCTGCGCGTCTTGCGGCCGATATTATGGGCGTGCCCACCGTTCTACTTGCCCGCACCGATGCCGAGGCTGCTGATCTTGTTACATCCGACGTCGATGACAACGACAGGCCCTTTCTAACGGGCGAGCGCACGGTCGAAGGCTTCTTCCGTGCACGCAATGGTCTTGACCAGTCCATTGCACGTGGTCTTGCCTATGCGCCTTATGCCGACATGATCTGGTGTGAAACGGGAACGCCCGATCTTGCCTATGCACGTTCGTTTGCCGAGGCTATTCACAAGCAGTTCCCCGGCAAGATGCTTGCCTACAACTGCTCGCCTTCGTTTAACTGGAAGAAGAACCTGGATGACGCAACCATTGCCAAGTTCCAGCGTGAGCTTGGCGCCATGGGCTATAAATTCCAGTTCATTACGCTGGCCGGCTTCCATGCCTTGAACTATTCCATGTTCAACCTGGCACACGGCTATGCTCGCAGCAACATGACCGCCTTTGTGGAGCTGCAGCAGGCTGAATTCGCCGCGGCCGAGCGAGGCTTCACCGCTGTTAAGCATCAGCGTGAGGTTGGCACGGGCTACTTCGATGCGGTTACGACGACGATCGAGCGCGAGGCTTCGACGGCAGCCCTGAAGGGCTCGACCGAGGACGAGCAGTTTTTTGATACCCGGTCGGAGATAAAGAAGGTTGCCTAACAGGTTTGAATGTTTTTAAAGGTTGTGGGGGCTGGAGGGAGACTTTGAAATGGGGGGCCAAGACCCCCCTTTTTTTTGCCTGCTCCAAAGGTGTCTGGCTTAGTTTTTTAAATAGCCAGGGCAAAGCCTCTTCGCATAAAGCCTGCAGACCAAAGGGCGGATTAAAAACAAGCAGATGGCTGCCAGTAAGGCCAAGACCATCCAATGCCGCTGGCTGAACACAAAGATCAATGCGCAGCTTTTCGCCTGCAAGCGCTTGAAGCCGTTTGAGCAGTCGCTCAACGTCATAACGCGCCACCATGGGAACCCAGACCACAAAGCAGGTGTTCGACATGCGTTGCAGGCCCTCGCGCACCATCACAAAGGTGCGCTCGTAGTCGCGTTTATCTTCGTAGGGAGGGTCCACCAGGAACATGGCGCGTTTCGAAACGGTTGGCAAGAGTGACAGCACCGACTGAAAGCCATCTGTGCGGAAGGACTTCACCCTGCGGCCATAGTCCGAAAGATTGGTCTCGAGAAGGGGGTAGTCCGAGGAGTGAATCTCGTAGGCATAAAGCAGATCGTGCGACCGTAGGGCACGGGCCAGCATAACGGGTGAGCCCGGCAGCCATTCAAGCGAACGTCCTTGGTTAAAACCGATGACAGACTGAAGGTAGTCCCGAACCAGCTCGGGCATCTGGGCTGCGCGATGAGGCCAGAGCTTGGCAAGCCCATTGGGGAATTCACCGCGTCCGCGCATGAGGGCCTCGCCGATACGATAAAGCCCCGAGCCCGCATGCGAGTCGGCAACCATTATGGCCGCCTCTTTTTGCTGCATAAGCTTCAGGCAGCTAAGTGCAACCGCATGTTTAATAACATCGGCATGATTGCCGGCGTGAAAGGCATGGCGATAGGCGAACATAGGCTAGTATTCCACGGGAATGGGGTCGAGGCTGCGCCAAAGAAACCAGCTCGCAACCGTACGGTAAGGCCGCCAGGTATCGGCAATGTCCTTGGCCTGACTGCGGTCCTTGTTGTACAGGCGCTCAATGGCCTTAAGCAGACCAAGGTCGGCAGCAGCAAAGACATCGGGGCGCCGCAGACAAAACATTAAAAACATCTCTGCCGTCCAGGGGCCTATGCCAGGTCTGGCCACCAGGCATTGAATGACTTCATCATCGGTCATGCTCGAAAAAGAGCCCTCAAGACCTTTGGTCTTTGCAAACCATTGGCTAAGGTCAAGCAGGTAGCCTGCCTTGCGTGCCGAGAGCCCAACCTCGCGAATGGGCTCACCAACAGCCAGAGCGGCCCGAGGGGTCACGGGTTTGCCAAGTCGTGATTCAAGTCGCTCCCAAATTGTGTTTGCAGCGGTTACGGAAATTTGTTGCCCCACGATGGATCGCACAAGCGTCTCATAGGGTGCACCCCGACTGCGTAAGAAGGAACCCGGGTATGCTTCGATGAGATTGCGCATGACAGGGTCTTTGACGCCTAAATGCGCGAGGGCAGCATCCCAGTAATCGGGCGCTGACTGACCTAGGGTGGTGCGGGAATCTGCCTTGGCTTTGGGCATTCGTGCCTTTTTTTGGTGCGTTACTTTTCTTGTCTGGGCCAAGTATCGCAGAAGCCCCCTTACTTACAGGCTTGGCACATGGCTTGCTGAGACGATGCAGAAGGTAGAAAAAAGAATGTCCGACTCGCGATCTCCTGTTTTCGTTGATGAACTGCTTGCATGCATGCCAGGTGGCGCGGCGGGTCTTGGCTCGGCAACAGCCTACGCGCATAGTAAGGTTTTCTGGCAATGGCTCACCGAGCAACCGAAGTCGGTGCTCGAAAAGGCCCAGCAAGATGCCGATCTGCTTTTTCGTCGGGTTGGCATTACGTTTAATGTTTATGGCGATGAGGCAGGAGCAGAGCGACTCATTCCCTTCGATCTCATTCCAAGAATTCTTCCGAACGCGGAGTGGAAGAAGATTGAGCGTGGCCTTGTGCAAAGGGTGCAGGCCTTAAATGCCTTTTTACAAGACATCTATTCCGAGCAGCGCATTCTCAACGAAAAGAAGATTCCCAAGGAGCTCATTGTTGGCAATGAGCAGTATCGCAAGCAGATGCAAGGCGTAAGCCTTCCGCGAACCCTTTGGGCCCATATCGTTGGTGTCGACCTGGTGCGGGCAGGTGAGGGTGACTTTTTCGTACTTGAAGACAACCTGCGTGTTCCCTCAGGCGTTTCCTACATGATTGAGAACCGTAAGGTCATGATGCGGCTCTTTCCGGAGCTCTTTTCCTTACATAAAGTGGCGCCGGTTGAGCACTACCCCGACCTCTTACTTAAAACACTGCGCTCTGTGTCCCCGGAGGATGTTGACAATCCCACGGTGGTGGTCCTTACACCCGGCATTTTCAACAGCGCGTATTTCGAGCATTCCTACCTGGCTCAGCAGATGGGCGTTGAGCTTGTCGAGGGCCAGGATCTTTTTGTGAAGGGCGATCGTCTTTACTCCAAGACCACGTCCGGGCCACGGCGGGTCGATGTCATTTACCGTCGTGTGGATGACGACTACCTTGACTCACGCTGCTTTCGTAGCGATTCCACCTTGGGTGTGCCTGGGCTTGTCGAGCTTGTGCAAAAGGGAGGTGTCACCGTCTGCAACGCCATTGGAACCGGTATTGCCGACGATAAGGCGGTCTACCCTTTCGTCCCCGAGATGATTCGCTTCTACCTTGGGGAAGAGCCGCTTTTGCAGAACGTGCCAACCTACCTCTGCCGCAGAAAAAAAGAGCTTGAGTTTGTTCTGGCCAATCTTGAAAGCCTTGTTGTGAAAGAGGCGCAGGGCTCTGGCGGTTACGGCATGCTTATTGGCCCAAAGGCGTCCAAGGCTCAGCTTGAAGACTTCCGTGCAAGGCTCAAGGCCCACCCCAGCCGCTATATTGCTCAGCCCACGCTTGCCCTTTCAACCTGTCCAACGCTTGTAAATGAAGGCATCGCTCCACGCCATGTTGACCTACGTCCCTTCGTGCTCTCAGGCAAAACGGTGTCGATGGTGGCAGGGGGTCTTACTCGGGTTGCCTTAAAGCGCGGCTCGCTGGTGGTGAATTCCTCGCAAGGCGGCGGCACAAAAGACACCTGGGTGCTGCATCGTGCTTAGCCGGCTTGCAGACCATTTGTTTTGGATGTCGCGCTACATAGAACGTGCCGAGAACACTGCGCGCATGCTCGATGTCCAGATGCAGGCAGCCATGCTGCCCAGTGAAGCCAGTTCCATTGACGCCCAGTGGAAGACGCTGCTTGACTTGAACGAGCTTCAGGAAGCCTATGACAAGCGCTATGCCAAGCTCTCTGCCGATAAGGTCTTACGCTTCATGCTTGTCGACAGCTCTAACCCTTCGAGCATCATTAACTGCCTTGAGCGCGCCCGCGAGAACGCTCGTGCCGTCCGTGGGGTGCTCACCACGGACATCTGGGAGGTCGTGAACAACATCTGGCTTGAGGCGCGAAGCATGGTGAAGGATGGCAGCTTTGTGAAAGAACCTGCACGCGTCTTTGAATGGGTAAAGCTTCAGTCGCATCTGTTTCGTGGTGTCACCATTGGAACCCTGCTTAAAGACGAAGCCTTTTATTTCGTGCGTATGGGCACGTTTTTAGAGCGCGCCGACAACACTGCGCGCATTCTTGATGTGAAGTATCTGATGGTGCAGGATGACTTTGAAGAGCGCGCCGACTTCTATTTTTGGTCGTCGCTTCTTCGGTCGGTGTCAGCTTATGAAATTTATCGAAAGGTCTACCGCGACAGCTTTACACCTGTACGCATTGCTGAACTCCTTATTCAACGTGGTGACATGCCGCGCTCGCTTCGAGCCTGTCTGGATGAACTTTTGATGAACTTAAGCCACGTTAGCAGCCCAGGTCGCCAAAAGGCGCTTAAACAGGCCGGTCGCATACGGTCAAGCCTTGAATACCTAAGCATCGATGAAACCTTTCAAGACCAGATGCACGAGTTCTTAAAGCAGTTCGTAACACAGGTGAATGAGCTCGGTGTCATTCTTAGTCACGAGTTTCTTGTTCCACTTGAAGCATCCCCAGGCACTACCGATTAGAATGCTTACATGACCTACTGTGTATCCGCTGTTTTAGACCAAGGCCTTGTGTTTTTATCCGACTCGCGCACAAACGCGGGGATGGATCAAATCTCTACCTATCGCAAAATGACTGTCTTTGAGCGGGCGGGCGATCGGGTGGTTGTGCTGCTTACCTCTGGTAATTTGTCCATCTCTCAAAATGTCATCGAAATCCTCAGCCAAGGCCCCCTGTCCGACAGAATGTGGTCAGCCTCAAGCATGGCCGATATCTCGGTGGTGGTGGGTGAGGCCCTGCGCCAACTGCATCAGCGCGATCAAATGGCCTTAAACAGCTTCGGCCTTGAGTTCAACTGCAGTTTTCTGGTGGGAGGCCAGATTCGTGGCGAGCGTTGCCGCCTCTTTAACGTCTACACCGCGGGCAATTTTATTGAGACCTCGCCCGAAAGCCATTATTTTCAGTTAGGGGAGTCAAAGTACGGTAAGCCCGTTCTCGACCGCGTTCTTAAACCCGAGACCTCGCTTGATGACGCCACGAAATGCCTGCTTATATCGATGGACTCCACGCTGAAGTCCAACCTGTCGGTGGGCCTTCCGCTTGATCTTTTGGTGTACGAAACAGACGCACTTGCTGTCTCAATGGTCGCAAAAATTAATGAAGGCAACGCCTACTTTGAAGGCATTCGTTCGCGCTGGGGCAACCTGTTGCAAGATGCCTTCCACGCTCTTCCCGACCCTGACTGGCAGAGCATTGCGAGCGACAAATCAAAAAGCGTCTTCTTTGCCTCCATGTTCCATCAGGAGCAGCAGTAGTTTTATCGCTTTTACCGCTTTTACCGCCCTCATCGTGTCGACGACATCATGCTTATTCTCTTATCGCCTGCAAAAACACTCGATTTTGAAACCCCCCTGCCCAAGCAGGCCCAGGAACTCGAGGTAACGAAGCCCGCTCTTATGAGTCAGGCTGCAGAGCTGGTTAAGGTTCTTCAGCCCATGCCCGCAGTGGAGCTTGAAAAGCTCATGGGCATTAGCCCCAAGCTTGCAAGCCTCAACGCCAAGCGATTCTCTGATTGGTCCTCACGCCCTAAGGCCACCGCTGTCCGGCCCGCTGTCTTTGCCTTCAATGGCGATGTTTACGAAGGCCTTGAGGCTGCAAGCCTAACAAAGGCGCAGCTTGAAGATGCGCAGGGCCGGCTTCGTATGCTCTCTGGGCTCTACGGCGTTTTACGACCTATGGACGCCTTTCAGGCCTATCGGCTCGAAATGGGCACCTCGCTTAAGGGCCAGGCAGGTGGCAAGGCTTTTTCCAGCCTTTACGACTATTGGGGCCTTCAACTCGTTGAGGCATTGGGTAAGGAGCTTGCAGGCCTAGGGTCCGACCCTTTGGTGCTTAACCTTGCCTCGGACGAATACTTTAAGGCTGCGCAGGGCCTTCATAAGCATCAGGTTAACGGTAAGCCGGTGCAGGTGATTAGCCCTGTCTTTCAAGATGAAAAGTCGGGCAAGTTCAAAGTTATAAGCTTTTATGCCAAGCGAGCAAGGGGGCTTATGGCGCGTTTCGTTCTGCAAAAGCGTGTGCGTAGGTCAGAGCAACTGCAAGCCTTCAACCTTGAGGGCTACCAATTCGATGCCCAGGCCTCCAAGCCCCTGCAGCCTGTGTTTCGGCGTACCGAGGCCGATACGAACGGCCTGGGTTAAACGGGCGGAATAATTTGTGGCTCGGGTTCGAGCCACAGACCAAAGCGTGCCATGACTGCTTCTTGAATTTCATGGGCGAGGCCCAGAACATCACGGGCTGTTGCCGCACCCAGATTGGTTAAAACAAGTGCATGGTCTGCAGACACGGCCGCCTCTCCCCGCTGCACACCTTTCATCCCAGCAGACTCAATAAGCCAGCCCGCACTCAGCTTGGTCTGATTGTTCTGATGGAAAACGGGTAGCCCGGGGTTCTGCGAGGCAAGCGCCTTTGCAAACTCTGCGCTGACCACAGGGTTCTTAAAGAAACTGCCAACATTGCCTACCTCGTTGGGGTCGGGAAGTTTTTCCTTGCGCAACGAGATGACTGCATGGGCCACCTGCATGGGCAACGGGGGCTGGGTAACGCCAAGCTCGGCAAGCCGTTGCGTGATGCCTTTGTAGCTCAGAATGGGGTGGGTCTTTGTGGCGGGTGCGAGGGCGAAGTCAACGGCCGTAATAAAAAAACGAGGCCTATTCCAAGGCCCTTGGAAGCTAGTCTCTTTAAAAAGGCTGTGGCGGTAGCCAAACTGGCAGCTCTCAGTAGGAAAGACAACATGGTCGTGGCGCTCGAAGTCCCAGGCATGAACGGCCTCAATATGTTCACCCACTTCCACACCGTAGGCGCCAATGTTTTGAATGGGTGCAGCGCCCACCGTTCCAGGAATAAGTGCAAGATTTTCCAGGCCACCTAGCCCATGGGCAAGGGTCCACATGACAAAGTCATGCCAGTTCTCCCCACTTGCACAGCGCAGTCGGCTAAGGCCCTCGCGTACGGGAAGCCGAACAATGCCCTTAAGGCCTGACTGAAGGCAGACCAGAGCAAGGGGTGCGTCTTGGCTTGACTGCAGAACCAGATTGCTTCCTCCGCCAAGAATAAAGCGATCTTTGTTGGCGATGGCCTGGCTGATGGCAGGCAGTTGTGTGGAATCGGTGACCTTTACAAGCTCATCGGTCCAGGCGGCAAGCCCGAGTGTGTTGAGCGATTGAAGGGGTATGGGCATGGCGGTGGTCGTAGCGCGCTAGGGCGCGCACTTGTCTAGCTTAGGCGCACATAGATGGGTGCGAATGGCACCGCCTGTGTGATGTCGATGAGCCCCTCTTTAGCAAGTTCAAGCAGGGCAAGAAAGTGAATAACAATGACCGCAATGCCTTTGCCCGGCGCAATGGGCTCTGAGAAAAGTTCGCGAAATTCTATGAACCGTTGATTCTTTAAGGCCTTAAGAATACGGGCCATGTGCTCGCGTACGGAAAGCGCCTCACGACTAATGTGATGATGTTCAACCAGCCTTGCGCGCCGCACAAGGTCGCGCCAGGCTGCCTGAAGGTCTGCCGGGTCAATGTTTGGCAGCCTTGGCATACTCTGCTCAAGGTAAACCTGGGCTGCTACAACATCGCGACCAAGCTGCGGAATGGCATCAATTTTATGGGCCGCAAGTTTAATCTTTTCGTATTCAAGAAGGCGGCGAACAAGCTCAGCTCTTGGATCGGCAACGTCCTCCTCGCCATCTCTGGGCCTGACAGGAAGAAGCAAGCGCGACTTAATTTCAATAAGCATTGCCGCCATAAGAAGGTATTCGGCCGCAAGCTCAAGGTTGGTCAAACGCACCTCATCGATGTAGCGAAGGTACTGCTGCGTCACCTCCATCATGGGGATGTCCAGAATGTTGAAGTTCTGGCGACGAATAAGGTAGAGCAGAAGGTCGAGTGGCCCTTCGAAGGCCTCGAGAATAACCTCGAGGGCGTCTGGCGGAATGTAAAGGTCTTTGGGAAGGTCTAGAAGCGGCTGACCGTAAAGCCTTGCAATGGCATCGGCTGGAATCAGCCCTTTTGCCGTTGCCTCACTGAGGCTGGTAGACATAAGCCTTCAGCGGAACCTTGGCCTCTTGGGCGCGCTGCATATCGTCAAGCTTGACCGCCGGGCGGTCCCAGAGTCGCAGGCGGCCTTGAACTTGGCGTGACTCGAGTTGTGGGTCTTGCGCTTTAAGTTCTGTAAGAAACTTGGTGATGTCCGACTCGTAATGGGGGCGACTAAGACGCATGCGGGAGCCTATTGGGTAACTTAGCCTTCTATGTTCGCATGAATTAAGGAATCAATCTGGCTGCGGTCGACCCGGCTAAACAAATGGCCAAATACTTCAACCCGTCCTACGGCGGGCCAGTCGATCTCGTTCCAAAGCCAGGCCTGGTCGTCTTGCGCCGGCTCGAGCCCAAAGACCTCCTTACGCGCCCTCTGGCAGACCACTGGAAGAATAGGCTGCAGCAAAACGCAGAGCCGGGCAAAGCAGCGCAGGCTGGTTGAGCAGACACGGTGCAGCCTAGGCAGGTCGCTGGCTTGGCCTGACTTTGCAAGCTCCCAGGGCTTGAACTGATCGATGTAGGTGTTCACGGCATCCATAAGCTGACTAATCTCGCGTGTTGCCCTGGCCGTGTCCCGAGCCTCGTAGGCCTCGGCAATGGCAGGCGCGCGCGCAATAAACACAGCCTCAAGCGCCTGGTGGTCATCCATGGTAGACCCTGCGACGAGCCCGCCTGCAGGCCTTGCATCATCAAGTAGCTGGCCATTAAAAAGCTTGCGCACAAAACCCGCTGTTCGGCTTGCGATGTTGGCAAACTTACCCACAAGGTCGCTGTTCACTCTAGCAACAAAGTCGTTGAAGTTGAGGTCGAGGTCTTCAAGGCTGCCATTGAGCTTGCAGGCGAAGTAATACCGAAGCCATTCGGGGTTAAGTCCTTCCTTCAGGTAGCTCTCAGCCGTAATGAAGGTGCCGCGCGATTTGCTCATCTTCGCGCCATCCACAGTAAGAAAGCCGTGGGCATAGACCCGCGAGGGCGGCCGAAAGCCACCAAACTGCAGCATGGCGGGCCAAAATAGGGTGTGAAAATAAAGAATGTCTTTGCCAATGAAGTGGACTTGCTCGGTCGTTGAGTTCGGGGCTGTAAAGGCGTTGAAGTCCCGTCCATTTTTAGCGCACCAGTTCTTTAGCCCTGCGTAGTAGCCAATTGGCGCATCCAGCCAGACGTAGAAATACTTTCCCGGAGCATCCGGAATCTCAAAGCCAAAATAGGGGGCATCGCGCGAGATGTCCCAGTCGCCAAGCTCCGACTCATCAGGGTTGTCGCCCGAGCCAAGCCATTCCCGCAGCTTGTTCGCGGCCTCGGGCTGCAGTCGATTGTCTTGCAGTGCCCACTGCCTTAAAAACTGAACGCATCGGGGGTCGGATAATTTAAAGAAATGGTGCTCGCTCTGCCGGGTCTCGGGCTTAGCCCCCGAAACAGCGGAAATGGGGTTTTTCAGATCAGTGGGGGAATAAGTGGCCCCGCAGGCCTCGCAGGAGTCGCCGTACTGATCAGCCGCCCCGCAACGCGGGCAGTCCCCTTTAATGAAACGGTCGGGAAGAAACATGCTCTTGACCGGGTCGTACATCTGGTCAATCTGTCGAATTTCAATCAGGCCTTGGGCACGCAAGGCCTTGTAAATGCCTTCGGCAAGCTCTCGGTTCTCTTCGGAATGCGTGGTGTAGTAGTGGTCAAACTTAACCCCAAAGCCTGTGAAATCTCGAAAATGCTCGGCCCAGACCCTGTCAATAAGTGCCTCGGGTGAGATCCCTTCTTTTTCCGCCCTCAACATAACGGGCGTGCCATGGGTGTCGTCTGCGCAAATGTAGACGAGCTCGTGGCCCGACATGCGTTGGAACCGGGCCCAGATATCGGTCTGTATGTATTCAACCAGGTGGCCCAAATGAATGGCACCGTTGGCGTAGGGAAGGGCGGAGGTTAAGAAAATGGAGCGCTGAGTCATAAGGCCGTAAGTGTAGACGCAGATCGGTGATAATGCCGGCATGACAATTAAGAGCGACCACTGGATTCGCCGTATGGCGCGAGACTGCGGCATGATTGAACCCTTCGAGCCCGATCAGGTTCGCGAGGGCCCCCGCGGCCGAATGATCTCCTATGGCACATCAAGCTATGGCTACGACGTGCGCTGTGCCGACGAATTCAAGATTTTCACCAACATCAACAGCACCATCGTCGACCCAAAGAACTTTGATGTCCGCTCCTTCGTCGATTTAAAGGCCGACGAATGCATCATTCCACCGAACTCTTTTGCGCTTGCCCGCACGGTGGAGTACTTTCGCATTCCCCGGTCAACCCTGGTGGTCTGCCTTGGCAAGTCCACCTACGCTCGTGTTGGTATTGTTGTCAATGTGACGCCGCTTGAGCCTGAATGGGAAGGCCACGTGACCCTTGAGTTCTCCAATACCACGCCCCTTCCTGCGAAAATTTATGCAGGCGAGGGCTGCGCACAGATGCTTTTCTTTGAAAGCGACGAGGTCTGCGCAACCTCTTATAAAGACCGAGCAGGAAAGTACCAGGGCCAGACCGGCGTCACCCTGCCCAAGGCTTGATTTTTCGGTTTTCGCCCCCACCTTCTAGGGTAATCGCAGCTAAAAGGCTGCCTAAAGTTCAGAAGGATGACCCATGCGACTTGAAAAACTAACCACAGCCTTTCAGCAGGCTGTGGCCGATGCCCAGAGCCTGGCCATCGGCCAGGACAACACGGCCATCGAGCCTATGCATCTTCTGCTTGCCTTGCTTGAGCAGCCCGAAGGCTCGACCCGGTCTCTGTTGGCGCGCGCAGGCGGCAATGTACAGAAACTTACGCAAGAGGCGCGGCAGGGGCTTGAGCGTCTGCCCAAGATCTCGCAGCCCAGTGGGCAGCTCACCATTAGCTCCGACCTGAGCCGCTTGCTCAACCTGACCGACCGCGAATCGCAAAAGCGGGGCGATCAGTTCGTTGCCAGTGAGCTCTTTTTATTGGTCTTGGTTGACGACAAGGTTGAGGCCGGCAAGCTGCTGCGCGAGGGCGGTGTTACCCGTTCGAACCTTGAACTTGCAATCTTGGCTGTTCGCGGCGGCGGTACGGTGGACGCGCCCGACTCGGAAGAAAAGCGTGAGGCACTGAAAAAGTACACCATCGACCTAACCGAGCGGGCGGCCTTGGGCAAGCTTGACCCTGTGATTGGTCGTGACGATGAAATTCGGCGTTGCATTCAAATTCTGCAAAGGCGCACGAAGAACAACCCGGTACTTATTGGTGAGCCTGGTGTCGGTAAAACAGCCATTGTCGAGGGCCTGGCCCAGCGCATTGTCAATGGCGAGGTGCCAGAGGGCTTAAAGGGTAAGAAGGTTCTTAGCCTCGATATGGCAGCGCTTTTGGCCGGCGCCAAGTTTCGTGGCGAGTTTGAAGAGCGGCTTAAGGCCGTGCTTAAAGACGTGGCCGCTATGTCCGAACAAGGCAGCCACCCCATTGTGTTCATCGACGAGATTCACACCATGGTTGGCGCCGGTAAGGCCGAGGGCGCCATGGACGCAGGCAATATGCTTAAGCCCGCCTTGTCGCGTGGCGAACTGCATTGCATCGGTGCCACAACGCTTGATGAATACCGCAAGTACATCGAGAAGGACGCAGCACTTGAGCGACGTTTCCAAAAGGTGATTGTGGGTGAGCCCTCGGTTGAGGCCACCATTGCCATACTTCGTGGCCTGCAAGAACGTTACGAACTTCACCATGGGGTCGAAATAACTGACCCCGCCATTGTTGCGGCTGCCGAGCTCTCCAATCGCTACATCACCGACCGATTCCTACCCGATAAGGCCATTGACCTTATTGATGAGGCTGCAAGCCGCATCAAGATGGAGATCGACTCCAAGCCCGAGTCGATGGACAAGCTCGATCGCCGGCTTATTCAGCTCAAAATTGAACGTGAAGCCGTACGCAAAGAAAAAGACGATGCCTCGAAGAAGCGCTTTGATCTGATCGAGGAAGAGATTCTTAAGCTTGAGCGCGAGGCAGCCGACCTTGAAGAAATCTGGCGGGCCGAGAAAATGGCAGTGCAGGGCACGCAGTTCATTAAGGAAGACATCGAGCGTGCAAAGCTTGAGATCGAGCAGCACACGCGCAAGGGCGACTGGCAGAAAGTCTCCGAGCTTCAATACGGCAGGCTGCCTGAGCTTGAGGCAAAGCTAAAGACTGCCGATGACATTGCGAATAACGGTGGGCGTAACGCCCCTGGTACCCAGCGGCCCAAACTGCTGCGAACCCAGGTGGGTGCCGAGGAAATTGCTGAGGTTGTTTCGCGGTCCACGGGCATTCCAGTTAGCCGAATGATGCAGGGGGAGCGCGAGAAGCTTTTGGACATGGAGGCAACCTTGCACAACCGGCTTGTGGGGCAGGATGAGGCGGTAACCTTGGTGGCCGATGCTATTCGTCGATCCCGTGCGGGGCTTTCCGACCCCAACCGGCCTTACGGCTCTTTTCTTTTCCTTGGTCCCACAGGGGTTGGTAAGACCGAGCTCTGCAAGGCCTTGGCCCAGTTTCTATTCGATGCCGAAGATCATCTGGTGCGCATCGACATGAGTGAGTTCATGGAAAAGCACTCGGTCTCACGCCTTATTGGCGCGCCTCCTGGCTATGTGGGCTATGACCAAGGCGGCACCTTAACCGAGGCAGTGCGGCGTAAGCCTTACAGCGTTATTTTGCTTGATGAGGTTGAAAAGGCTCACCCCGATGTCTTCAATGTCCTGCTGCAGGTGCTTGATGACGGCAGGCTTACCGATGGTCAGGGACGTACGGTGGACTTTCGAAATACCGTGGTGGTCATGACCTCGAACCTAGGTTCTCACGAAATTCAACGCATGGCGGGCCAGCCACTTGCCGACATTAAATTTTCTGTCATGGAGGAAGTAAAGAATCATTTCCGGCCTGAGTTTATTAACCGTATCGATGAAATTGTGGTCTTTCATGCCTTGGGCCAGGACCATGTTCGACGCATCGCAGGCATTCAGCTGCAGCGTCTGGCCGCACGTCTTGCAGAGCGCGATATGCAGCTTGAGGTGTCTGAGGAAGCCCTTGATGAGATTGCCAAGGTGGGCTTTGACCCCCTCTTTGGTGCGCGCCCCCTCAAGCGCGCCATTCAGTCGCGCATTGAAAACCCGGTGGCCAAGCTCATTCTGCAGGGCCGTTTTGGGCCCAACGATGTTGTTCCCGTTGATCTAAAAGAAGGGGTCTTGTCGTTTGAGCGCATCGTCCACTAAAGCCCAGTTACGCAGCCAATGGCTCGCCCCCGTGCCGGCCGATCAGCGCCGCTTTGTCTCCATCTGGCGCCGCTTCGTCGGCATGGGCTACGAGGTCTTCCTGCTAATGGGCCCGGTGCTTGTGGTTGCCTTTCTTTACACCGTCCTTACGGGAAGCCCGCCGTCTGAAGCGCCAGCCGAGGCTGCCGCAACGTCAAGTGGTCCAGGGTTAAGTGGTGCGGCGGCTGAGACTGGCACGCCGCAGGACGTCTCAACCGGCCAGCCGGGGCAGGGCGCGCCTGAACTTCTGCGCCGAATCGGTCTACAGCTCAGCGTCTATGGGGCCATTGCCGCCTATTTTGTCTGGGGCTGGAGCCTCGGAAGGGTCACGCTTCCCATGCAGACCCTTCAAATAAAGCTCGTCGATCGCGAATCCGGAGGTCCGGTGCGCCGAGTCCAGGCGCTTAAACGCTTCGGCTGGGCAACCCTTAGCCTGGTCACGGGCCTTTGGCTTCTCGTGCCACTTTTTCGGCGCGACCGTCAGACCCTGCACGACCTTATGGCGGGCACCCAGCTTATTCATCGCACTTAGAAAAACCTTGCAGTCCGCAGCCCCGTTTGGCGTAATCGATTTGACCGAATAATTGCAGCAACCTATTATCTAGGGCTTGCCAAAAACCATTGGTGAGCGACTGATAAAGGAATGCCGTTGGCGGTTGTCCCAAAAAGACTCTCCGCCCACGATCCATCAGCTCAAAGGCCCCGTACCAAGGTCTGTGTCGCCGAGTCTGCTCGGTGGCGCCGGCGGGCAGGGAACTCTGGAACTGTTTAGGACCGAAACATATGGAATTAACTGGCGCTGAAATCCTGGTGCGTTGTCTCCAGGAAGAAAAAGTAGAGCATCTGTTTGGCTACCCCGGCGGGGCTGTGCTCTATATCTACGACGAAATCTTTAAGCAAAAAACCTTCAAGCACATTCTTGTGCGCCATGAGCAGGCGGCCGTGCATGCGGCAGATGCCTACTCGCGGTCAAGCGAGAAGGTTGGGGTCTGCATCGTAACCAGTGGGCCAGGTGTAACCAATGCCGTGACAGGCATTGCCACGGCCTACATGGACTCTATACCCCTGGTTATTATTAGTGGTCAGGTACCAACCCATGCCATTGGCCTTGATGCCTTTCAAGAGTGCGACACCGTTGGTATTACCAGGCCCTGCGTCAAACACAACTTCCTGGTCAAAGACGTCAAAGACCTGGCGGTCACCATGAAGAAGGCCTTTCACCTGGCCAGCACAGGAAGGCCAGGCCCAGTGCTTGTTGATGTTCCCAAAGACATCACCATGGCCAAATGCAAATACGAGTACCCGCAGACCATTACCATGCGCTCCTACAACCCAGTGGTGAAGGGTCATTCAGGGCAGATTCGCAAGGCTGCACAAATGATACTTTCGGCCGAGCGCCCCATGATCTACACCGGAGGCGGGGTTATTCTTGCCAATGCCTCCAAGGAGCTCAACGAGCTGGTTAATCTGCTGGGCTACCCCTGCACCAACACGCTCATGGGTCTTGGTGCCTACAAGGCAACCGACAAGAAGTTTCTTGGCATGCCCGGTATGCATGGAACCTACGAGTGCAATATGTCCATGCAGAACTGCGATGTTCTTATTGCTATTGGCGCGCGCTTTGACGACCGCGTTATTGGAAATCCTAAACATTTTGCGCAAAACCCACGCAAAATTATTCACATCGACATCGACCCCTCGTCCATTTCCAAGCGGGTCAAGGTGGACGTTCCTATCGTGGGCGATGTGAAAGAAGTGATGGTCGAACTTCTTTCGCTTTTAAAAGAGTCGATCAAAGCCGGCGAGAAGCCGGCCTCCCAGGGCCTTTCAAACTGGTGGGCACAAATTGAGCAGTGGCGCACCAAAGACTGCCTGGCCTATAAGACCAGCGACACCTTTATTAAGCCGCAGTCGGTGGTCGAGGCGGTCTGGCGTCATACAAAGGGCGATGCCTTTGTCACCTCCGATGTCGGTCAGCACCAAATGTGGGCGGCGCAGTATTACAAGTTCGATAAGCCCCGACGCTGGATTAACTCCGGTGGGCTAGGAACCATGGGCGTGGGACTGCCCTATGCCATGGGCGTGAAGTTTGCAAACCCCGAAGCGGAGGCTGTCTGCATAACAGGGGAGGCCTCTATCCAAATGTGTATTCAAGAGCTCTCCACCTGCCAGCAGTATCGCCTGCCCATCAAGATTGTGAACCTCAACAACCGCTACCTGGGCATGGTTCGCCAGTGGCAGGAAATTGAGTATGGCAGTCGTTACTCTGAGAGCTACATGGACTCCCTGCCCGACTTTGTAAAGCTGGCCGAGTCCTATGGGCACGTGGGCATGCGTATCGATAAGCCTGCCGACGTCGAAGGCGCCGTGCGCGAGGCCTTTGCGTTGAAAGATCGGCTTGTCTTTATGGACTTCATCACCGACCAAACCGAAAACGTCTGGCCCATGGTGCAGTCGGGCAAAGGCCTTACTGAAATGCTTTTAGGTGCCGAAGAGCTCTAAGCCAGATAAGGATAAGAACAATGAAACATATTATTTCTGTGCTGCTCGAAAACGAGCCAGGGGCCCTATCGCGTGTGGTTGGGCTCTTTTCGGCCCGCGGTTACAACATTGAGTCCTTAACCGTTGCGCCCACCGAAGATCCTTCGCTCTCACGCATGACAATTGTCACTCGGGGGTCGGACGATGTTATTGAGCAAATTACCAAACACCTGAATCGACTTGTTGAAGTGGTCAAGCTCATGGACCTCGCCGAGCAGCCTCATATCGAGCGCGAGCTTATGCTGGTTAAGGTTCGCGCCGTGGGCCGTGAGCGTGAAGAGCTCAAGCGTATGGCCGACATCTTTCGGGGTCGTATCATTGATGTCACCGACAAAAGCTACACCATTGAGCTCACCGGCGACAGCACCAAACTCGATGGCTTTCTTGAGGCCCTTGAGTCCGACTGTATTTTGGAAACCGTGCGAACAGGGGCCTCGGGCATTGCCCGTGGCGACCGGGTTCTGCGGGTTTAATTGTTTTAAGAACTTCTCCACAGCGAAAGGCGTCTCCCCATGAATGTGTTCTACGACAAGGACTGTGACCTCTCCTTAATCAAAGGCAAGCGCATTGCCATTATTGGCTATGGCTCGCAAGGGCATGCCCATGCCTTAAACTTAAATGACAGCGGGATGAACGTTGTGGTTGGGCTTCGCAAAGAAGGTGCCTCCTGGGGTAAGGCAGCAAAGGCTGGCCTTAAGGTGGCCGAAATTCGTGATGCCGTGAAAGACGCCGACCTTGTGATGCTGCTTATGCCCGATGAGACCATTGCCTCGGTCTATCAGGCCGACATTGCACCCGTAATTAAGCAGAACGCAGCCCTCGCTTTTGCCCACGGTTTTAACGTGCATTACGGCCAGGTTTCGCCAAGGGCCGACCTGGACGTCATCATGATCGCTCCAAAGGCACCAGGCCACACGGTTCGTGGCACCTATGCGCAAGGCGGCGGTGTTCCTTGCCTTATTGCCGTTCATCAAGACACCACGGGCAATGCCCGTAATGTGGCTCTGGCCTATGCCAGCGCCATTGGCGGTGGTAAGGCCGGTATCATTCAAACCAACTTCCGTGAAGAAACCGAGACCGACTTGTTCGGTGAGCAGGCTGTGCTTTGTGGTGGAACGGTGGAGCTTATTAAGGCCGGATTTGAAACTCTGGTTGAGGCTGGTTATGCCCCTGAAATGGCCTACTTTGAATGCCTTCACGAGCTTAAACTCATCGTCGATCTTATTTACGAAGGCGGCATTGCCAACATGAACTACTCCATCTCGAACAATGCCGAATTTGGCGAGTACGTGACAGGCCCGAAGGTGGTTGGCCCCGAGGCAAAGGCCGCCATGAAAGAGGCCCTGGTGCGCATTCAGACCGGGGAGTATGCCAAGGCCTTCATTTTGGAAAATCGTGCGGGAGCCCCCACACTTTTGTCGCGCCGTCGGCTTATGGCCGAGCATCCTATTGAGCAGGTGGGCGAGAAGTTACGTGCCATGATGCCCTGGATTAAAGCCAACAAGCTTGTCGACCAAACCAAGAACTAGTTCTTATTTTGAATTCGCCTGACATTCAGCGGTATCCCCATCCCATTATTGCCAAAGAGGGCTGGGGGTTTGTCGCCCTCTCTGTAAGCCTTGCAGTCATTGTTACCGGGCTCGGCGCCGAACTCGCTGCCATTCCTTTGTGGGTTATTGCGGTTTTTGTTATTCAGTTTTTTCGCGATCCACCACGTACCGGGCCGTCGGACCCTCAGGCCATCGCCTCGCCCGCCGACGGCCGCATTGTCTATGTGGGCCCCGAAAGGGACCCCGTAACAAACGAAATAGCATTAAAAATCAGTGTCTTCATGAATGTTTTTAATGTGCATTCTAATCGCGCCCCGATTGCCGGTCAGGTCAAACATGTTCAGTATTTCCCAGGCCGATTTCTAAACGCTGCGCTCGATAAGGCCTCGCTCGAAAACGAGCGCAACCTTATTGTGCTTGTCGACCCTAACGGCCGACGCCTCACCTGCGTGCAGGTGGCAGGTCTCATTGCCCGACGTATCCTTTGTTATGTTGAAGAAGGCGATCAGCTTGGCCGTGGCGCGCGTTATGGCTTTATTCGTTTCGGATCGCGGGTTGACCTTTTCCTGCCCGAGGGCTCACGCTCGGAAGTTGCGGTTGGCGATAAGGTTTCAGCCCACCGCTCGGTTCTTGCCCAATGGCCCACATCGGGGCCTGAAACCTAAAGTGCCCAGTCCATGAGGACGCAGATGCCACGCCGGCGACAGAGTATTTATTTGTTGCCAAACCTCATTACAACGGCCTGTGTCTTTAGCGGTTTCTATGCCATCGTGATGGCCATCAGCGGGCAGTTCTCGCATGCAGCCGTGGCTATTTTTGTTGCCATGGTGCTCGATAGCCTCGATGGCCGTGTGGCCAGGCTTACAAACACCACATCCGACTTTGGAGCGAACTACGACAGCCTGTCGGACATGGTCTCCTTTGGCGTGGCACCGGCCATTGTGGGCTACGTCTGGGCCCTGAAAGATATGGGCAAGCTTGGCTGGGTTGCAGCCTTCGTTTATCTGGCAGGCGCAGCCCTTCGACTTGCTCGCTTTAACACCAACATTGGCATGGTCGATAAACGTTTTTTTCAAGGCCTGCCGAGTCCTGCGGCTGCAGCCCTTGTGGCTGGACTGGTCTGGCTTGTCACTGAATGGGCCCCACAGGGGCTTGTAACCCTTGACCCGGTAACCCTGGGCTGGGTTGTCTGGGTGCTTATGGTCTATGCTGGGGTCACCATGGTGAGCAACGTTCCTTTCTACAGTTTCAAAGAGCTGAACCTACGGCGAAGTGTCCCCTTCGTCTTTGTTGCCTTGGGCGCACTGGTGCTTGTGGTGGTCTCGCAAGACCCTCCATCCATTCTCTTCACCCTGGTGCTCCTTTATTCCGTGTCGGGCTATGTTTATTTTGTGTGGTGTAAAGCCAACGGGGAGCCTGTAAGTATGTTTGCCGAAGACGAGAAGAAAGAGTTATAGTTCAGTTCTATGAGGTCTACGTTTTTCATTGGTTCGCCAACTCCGCTTCTCCTTCCCCTAGGTCGACTGCGCCTCGGGCGCTAATTCTCGACCGCGTCGGTGGCCTGTGCCGACCTCTTACCTAGCAGGCGTTAATCAACTTTAAAATAAAGTGTCCAAAGGGGAAGCACATGAATTCCGATCGTTTAATTGTTTTTGACACCACCTTGCGCGATGGCGAACAAAGCCCGGGCGCCTCCATGACCAAGGACGAGAAGGTCCGAATTGCCAAGCAGCTCGAACGTCTTCGTGTGGATGTGATTGAGGCGGGCTTTGCCGCTGCAAGTCCTGGCGACTTTGAAGCCGTCCGTGCGGTCGCCGAGTCGGTGAAGGACAGCACCGTCTGTTCCTTGGCAAGGGCCACCACCAGCGATATCGATGCTGCGGGTAAGGCAGTCGCACCTGCGGCACGCGGGCGTATTCATACCTTTATTGCCACAAGTCCCATTCATATGGAGAAAAAGCTTCGTATGAACCCAGACCAGGTGGTGGAGGCCGCCATTGCCGCCGTTCGGCATGCCTTAAGCTTCACAGCCGACGTCGAGTTCTCGGCCGAAGATGCTGTGCGCTCCGACATCGATTTTCTTGTTCGCGTTTTTGGTGAAGTGATTAAGGCAGGGGCAACCACCATTAACGTGCCCGATACGGTGGGCTACAGCGTTCCAGGCCAATGGGGCGAGCGCATGCGCCAGCTGATTGAGCGAACGCCAGGCGCAGACAAGGTTGTCTGGTCAACCCATTGTCATAACGACCTGGGTATGGCGGTTGCCAACTCTTTATCGGCGGTTCTTAACGGTGCCCGTCAGGTGGAATGCACCATAAACGGCCTTGGCGAGCGGGCAGGCAATGCAAGCCTTGAAGAAATTGTGATGGCGGTGAAAACCCGCCGCGATGTCTTTGCCTGCGATTCCAACATTGACACCACTCAGATCGTTCCATCGTCTCGGCTTGTCTCGCAAATTACGGGCTACCCCGTTCAGCCGAACAAGGCCGTGGTCGGAGCCAACGCCTTCGCCCACGAGTCGGGCATTCACCAAGACGGCGTGCTTAAGCACCGGGAAACCTATGAAATTATGCGAGCCGAAGATGTAGGCTGGTCGGCCAACCGCATTGTGCTCGGTAAGCTCTCGGGGCGAAATGCCTTTCGGCAAAGGCTTGAGGAGCTCGGAATAGCGCCTTCGTCCGAGCAGGCCCTCAACGAGGCCTTCTCAAGGTTTAAAGAACTGGCCGACCGCAAGTCGGAAATCTTTGACCAAGACCTTCAGGCCATTGTTGCTGGCGAGGCGGGCCCTAGCAGCGAGCGCTACAAGCTTATTTCCATGTCACAGAGCTCCGAGATGGGAGAAAAGCCCTTGTCTCGGGTGGTCTTTAGCATTGGAGGCGAGGAGGTTCGCGTGGAGTCAGAGGGCAATGGCCCTGTTGATGCCACAGTCAAGGCCATTGAGAAAGAGGCCAAGAGCGGCGCCGAACTTTTGTTGTTCTCGGTCAATGCCATTACAACCGGAACCGAGTCCCAGGGCGAGGTCACCATGCGGCTTCAGAAGGCGGGTAGGGTGGTCAACGGGGTGGGCGCGGACCCCGACATTGTTGTTGCCTCAGCCATCGCCTACCTTAATGCCCTTAATCGGCTCTCCACAGCGCCGAAGGCTAATCCACAGCAGCCTTAGCCGTCAGGGCTCGTCCTAGGCTTTAAAGCCTGGGACGAGCTCGAAACCAGTTTTCTGCCTAAGGGTTTTTGCGTATTCCTTGGTTTTAACCTAAAATCAAACGCTTACACGACGCATCCGGCAGATGCGATCGCACGTTTGGAGGGTAGTTCAGGCCCGTAGTTTTGTTGTCTGGCGCCCTCCGGTCATATTAATAGGAGATTTCCATGACCGTTGCCGAAATGACAAAAGGCGATATCGTCGCCAGTTTCCAACGCGCCCCAAGCGATACCGGCTCCCCTGAGGTTCAGGTTGCCCTTCTTACCGCGCGCATTAACTATCTCACGGGGCATTTTAAGACGCACGCCAAAGACCATCACTCCCGTCGAGGGCTCTTAAAAATGGTCAGTCGTCGCCGAAAGCTTCTCGATTATTTAAAAAGGACGAACCTGCAGTCGTATCGCGGGCTTATCGAGAAGTTGGGTCTGCGTAAGTAGTGACCCGTCCACGCGTCTGCCCCCTCCATCTTGCCTGTCGTTTTAAAAGGCGGTCCCGGCCCAAAAAAGGGTTCAGGCCGCCGGTTCACGCAGGCCTTGTCACGTTAACTGTTCGAAAAGGAAGTCGCGCATGTTCAATACCGCAACCGAGAGTTTTAGCTACGGGCAGCATACCGTCACCCTTGAAACAGGCGAAATCGCTCGTCAGGCCTCGGGGGCTGTCGTGGTTAACATGCAAGACACCGTTGTCCTTGCCACTGTGGTGGCAGCCAAGTCGTCCAAGCCGGGCCAAGACTTCTTGCCTCTTACGGTCGATTACCTGGAAAAAACCTACGCTGCTGGAAAGATTCCTGGCGGTTTTTTCAAGCGTGAAGGCCGTCCCAGCGAGAAAGAGACACTTACCTCGCGGCTTATCGACCGGCCTTTACGGCCTCTTTTTCCCGAAGGCTTTTATAACGAGGTGCAGGTCGTCTGCACCGTAATCTCGCTAAACCCCGAGATCGACCCCGACATTCCCGCCATGATTGGCGCCTCGGCAGCACTTGCCATCTCCGGCGTTCCCTTTAATGGCCCCATTGGTGCAGCGCGTGTTGGCTTTATCAATGGCCAGTATGTCCTGTGCCCCAAGGCCTCCGATATGCCTCATTCGCAAATGGACTTGGTGGTCGCAGGTACCGAATCAGCGGTTCTCATGGTGGAGTCCGAGGCCGATCAACTTCCCGAAGATGTCATGTTGGGTGCCGTCGTTTACGGCCACGAGCAAATGAAGTCGGCCATTGATGCCATTAACCGCCTGGTTGAAAAGGCTGGTAAACCCGAGTGGGAATGGAGCCCTGAGCCCCAAGATCAGGCCGTTGTTGCCAAAATCACAGAGCTTGCCCATGCCTCGTTTGAAGAGGCCTACAAGCTGCGTGACAAGCAGGCTCGGTCCTCACGGCTTAAGGAAATTTATGCCAGCGTCGAGGCCAAGCTGGCCGAGCAGGTTGAGTCCGGAAGCCTGGCCGCACCGACGGGCAACCTTCTGAATGACACCCTGTTTGGCCTTGAGTCCAAGGTGGTTCGTGGTCAAATTCTTGGCGGCGAGCCGCGCATCGATGGCCGTGACACCCGAACGGTTCGTCCTATTTCAATTCGTAATGGCGTGTTGCCACGGGCCCATGGCTCGGTGCTGTTCACACGCGGTGAAACTCAGGCGCTTGTTGTGGCCACTCTGGGCACCAATCGTGACGAGCAAATTATCGATGCCTTAGGCGGCGAGTACCGCGATCGCTTCATGCTTCACTACAACATGCCCCCCTATGCAACAGGCGAATGCGGTCGCGTGGGTACGCCCAAGCGTCGTGAAATTGGCCATGGACGCCTTGCCAAGCGCGCCTTAATTGCAGTGCTTCCAAAGCCTGAAGACTTTGCCTATTCCATGCGGGTGGTCAGCGAAATTACGGAGTCCAATGGTTCGTCCTCCATGGCCTCTGTCTGCGGTGGCTGCCTGGCGCTTATGGATGCTGGTGTTCCCTTAAAGGCACATGTGGCCGGCATTGCCATGGGTCTTATTAAAGAGGGCGGACGCTTTGCAGTGCTAACCGACATTCTGGGCGATGAAGATCACCTGGGTGACATGGACTTTAAAGTGGCGGGCTCCGAAACCGGCATTACCGCGCTGCAGATGGACATCAAAATTCAGGGCATCACCAAGGAAATCATGCAGGTTGCACTGGCGCAGGCCAAAGATGCCCGTATGCATATTCTTGGCAAGATGAAAGACTGCATGGGCACAGCCCGTGAAGAGCTCTCCGAGTTCGCGCCGCGTCTTTACAACATAAAGATCAACCCCGAGCGTATTCGCGACGTTATTGGTAAGGGCGGCTCCACCATTCGTGCCATTACAGAAGAAACCGGTACCACCATCGACATTGACGAGTCGGGCAGCATAACCATTGCAGCCACCACCGCCGAGGCCGCCCGCCATGCCATTAAGCGCATTGAAGAGCTTACGGCCGAGGTCGAGGTGGGCAAGGTCTACGAGGGCACGGTTCTGCGTCTTCTCGAGTTCGGCGCCATTGTCTCTATTCTTCCTGGTAAAGACGGGCTGCTGCACATCTCCCAAATTGCCCACGAGCGCGTCAACCAGGTCTCCGACTTCGTCAAAGAAGGCCAGCAGGTTCGCGTTAAGGTTATTGAGGCCGATGAGAAGGGCAGGCTGCGTCTTTCTATGAAGGCGCTGCTCGAAGAGTCCGGCTCCGAGGCCGCTGCCGCTGTGGGCAGCCCTGGGAGTGAGGCCTAGCCCTTATGCAGCGCGTGCCGCTTGTTCTCGGAAACTGGAAGATGAACGGCTCGGTTCAGGCCAACGAGTCCCTGCTTCAGGGGCTGCTCGGCAGCCTTGGCCCCGAGGCAGACACCGCCATCAAGCACGATAGCCTGCAGGCAGGTGTGGCTGTGCCTGCGCCGTATCTCTTTCAGGTGGCCACCCGTCTGCGTATGTCGGGCCTACTCTGGGGCGGTCAAGACTGCTCCAACGAGGTCGCTGGCGCCTTCACGGGCGAGGTCTCTGCCGACATGCTTAAAGAATTCGACTGCCAGTTTTCCTTGGTGGGCCACTCCGAGCGTCGTCAACGGGCCGCCGAAACCAATGAACTCGTTGGCCTTAAGCTTGGCCAGCTTCTTAACAAGGGCCTTACCCCTGTGGTCTGTGTGGGTGAGTCACTTTCTGAGCGTGAAAAAGGTTCGGCGCAAGATTTCGTGGTGGGGCAGGTACGGGCCGCCACCAAGGGCTTAAATGACCAACAGCTTGCAGCCCTGGTCATTGCCTACGAGCCCATATGGGCCATTGGAACGGGTAAGTCTGCATCAAGTGCCGATGCACAGGCCATGCATGCCACCATCCGAGAAGAGCTCTCTCAGCAGTCCAAGTCAGCGGCGCAGGCTATTCGCATTATTTATGGTGGTAGCGTCAAGGCTGCCACCGCTGCCGACCTGTTTGCGCAGCCCGATATCGATGGCGCGCTTGTTGGTGGTGCCTCGCTCGATGCTTCAGAGTTTTCCAGCATTATTCAGTCTGCCTGCCCAGCGGCTCAAAGCCCTCACTAGGACATCCCATTGCCATGCCTTGGTACACCAACTTACTTATCATCATCCAGGTCGTCTCTGCCTTGGCCATTATCGTTCTCGTGCTGCTTCAGCAGGGCAAGGGTGCCGACATGGGAGCAGCCTTCGGTTCCGGAAGCTCAGGCTCTGTTTTTGGTGCCTCGGGCTCCAGTAACTTTCTGTCCCGAGTCACGGCCGTTCTAGCGGCGATATTCTTCACCACAACCCTGGGGCTTTCCTATCTTGGCAGCCGTAACATAGGAACAACAGGGGATTCTGGCGGTATCATGGGCAATATTCCGGCAGAAAAGGCGCCGGCGTCGAACCCTGAGGTTCCGGTGCCCGGCTCTTCAGACACAACCAAAACAAGCCCGGAAAAGTAGTGCTTTGATGGTTTCGTTTTAAGCCGACGTGGTGGAATTGGTAGACACGCTATCTTGAGGGGGTAGTGGCGAAAGCTGTGCGAGTTCGAGTCTCGCCGTCGGCACCAGTTAGGGGGGTTTATGAGTCTCGAGTCTTACCTTCCCATCTTGCTTTTTATTTTGGTGGGTATTGCTGTGGGCGTGGGCCCCATGGTGTTAGGCAAGTTAATTGGGCCCAGTCGGCCCGATGACGAAAAGCTATCACCCTACGAGTGCGGCTTTGAAGCCTTTGAGAACGCCCGTATGCAGTTCGACGTGCGTTATTACCTCGTGGCTATTCTTTTTATTTTGTTCGATCTCGAAATCGCCTTCCTTTTCCCCTGGGCAGTCAGTCTTGATTCCATTGGACTCTTCGGGTTTCTTTCAATGATGGCCTTTCTTGCCATCTTAGTATTAGGCTTCATTTATGAGTGGATGAAGGGAGCCCTTGACTGGGAGTAAACCATGGCTATAGACGGCGTTCTGAAGCAAGGGTTCATCACCACCACGGCCGACCAGGTTATTAACTGGACACGCACGGGGTCGCTTTGGCCAATGACCTTCGGTCTTGCCTGCTGCGCGGTCGAAATGATGCATGCGGGTGCGGCACGTTACGACCTCGATCGCTTCGGAGTGGTCTTTCGGCCGAGCCCTCGGCAGTCCGACCTTATGATCGTTGCAGGCACGCTTTGCAACAAAATGGCCCCCGCGCTTCGTAAGGTCTACGATCAAATGCCCGAGCCGCGCTGGGTTATTAGCATGGGCTCCTGCGCCAATGGGGGTGGCTACTACCACTATTCGTATTCCGTGGTGCGCGGTTGCGACCGCATTGTGCCAGTTGATATTTACGTGCCCGGCTGCCCGCCAACGGCCGAGGCCCTGATGTACGGCATCATTCAGCTGCAGAACAAAATAAGACGCACCAGCACCATCGCGCGCGGCTAAATTAAGGGTCCCCTCAGCCATGCCCGATACGCCTGAAACCGCCAATGCCCTTGAGCCCCAGAGCCTGCCGCTCTCGCTTGCAGGGCAGCTGGTTCAGTCTGCCTCAGCAAAGCTTGGGGGCCTGGTCTCGCGCGCCTACGAAAGCCTTGGTGAGGTAACCGTCGAGGCACCTGGCGCCACGCTCATTGAACTTGGTCTTGCCCTGCGCGACACCCAAGGCCTGGAATTCGACACGCTCATCGACCTCTGTGGCGTTGACTACATGGGGTTTAAAGACGGGCGCTATGAAGGGCCTCGGTTCGCTGTGGTGGTTCATCTGCTCTCGGTCGTGCGTAATCAGCGTATTCGCTTAAAGGTCTTCTGCACCGACGACGACCTACCGCAGGTACCAAGTCTTGTCTCGGTCTGGCCCGCTTCTGGCTGGTACGAGCGTGAGGCCTTTGACCTCTATGGCATTGTATTTGCCGGTCACAACGACCTTCGTCGCATTCTTACCGACTACGGGTTTGTCGGTCATCCCTTCCGCAAAGACTTCCCCACCTCGGGCTACGTTGAAATGCGCTACGACGCCCAACAGCGTCGAGTGGTCTATCAGCCAGTCACCATTGAACCGCGTGAAATTACCCCACGCGTTGTTCGCGAGGAGCAGTATGGCCGAGCTTAAAAACTACACGCTCAACTTTGGGCCTCAGCATCCTGCCGCCCACGGTGTCTTGCGTCTTGTGCTTGAACTCGATGGCGAGGTGGTGCAGCGCGCCGACCCGCATATTGGTCTGCTTCATCGCGGCACGGAAAAACTTGCCGAGTCGAAAACCTTTTTGCAGTCGGTGCCCTACATGGACCGGCTCGACTACGTCTCAATGATGTGCAACGAGCACGCCTATGTTATGGCCATCGAGAAGCTCATGGGCGTTGAGGTTCCTATTCGTGCCCAGTACATCCGGGTTATGTTCGACGAAATTACACGCATCCTCAACCATCTCTTGTGGATTGGTGCCCACGGGCTCGATGTCGGTGCCATGGCGGTCTTCCTTTATGCCTTCCGCGAGCGCGAAGACCTTATGGACTGCTACGAGGCCGTATCGGGGGCACGCATGCACGCGGCCTACTACAGGCCGGGCGGCGTCTACCGCGACCTTCCCGATGCCATGCCCAAGTACCAGGTGAACCGTCTTCGCAGTAATTCCAAGGTTCGCAGGCTGAATCAAAACCGCGAAGGGTCTCTGCTCGACTTTATTGATGACTTCACGCAACGGTTCCCGTCTTGCGTTGACGAATACGAAACACTGCTTACTGACAACCGTATCTGGAAGCAAAGGCTTGTAGGCATTGGTGTGGTTAGCCCGGAACGCGCCAAGGCACTGGGCTTTACCGGGCCCATGCTGCGCGGCTCGGGTGTCGAGTGGGATCTACGTAAAACCCAGCCCTACGAGGTCTACGACCGTCTGCAGTTCGATGTGCCCATAGGCACAGAGGGCGACAGCTACGACCGCTACCTGGTGCGCATGGCCGAGATGCGTGAGAGCAACCGCATTGTTCAACAGTGCGTCCAGTGGCTGCGCACCAACCCTGGGCCGGTGATTTCCGATAACCACAAGGTGGCCCCACCCGATCGGGAATCCATGAAGTCGAACATGGAAGAGCTAATCCACCATTTCAAGCTCTTTACCGAGGGCTTCCATGTGCCCGAAGGCGAATGCTATGCGGCGGTAGAACATCCGAAAGGCGAGTTCGGCATTTACCTCGTCTCCGATGGGGCCAACATGCCCTGGCGCGTCAAAATTCGCGCCCCTGGTTTCGCCCATCTTCAGGCCCTCGAGGAAATGTCGAAGGGTCACATGCTTGCCGACGTAGTCACCATTATTGGAACCCAAGACATTGTCTTCGGAGAAATCGACCGATGAGCACGGGCAATAAGCCTCAGGTCGTTAAGGTTCAGCCTATGCTGGCGCAGATGCCCATCGATCTTGCCGGTGGACTCAGCCCCCCGGCAAGGGCGCTATCGGAAGCGGCCTACAGACAGATCGACCGTGAACTTCTTAAATACCCTGCCGACCAGCGCCAGTCGGCTGTTATGGCAGCGCTTCGCATCGCACAGGTTGAAAAGGGCTTTATCTCGCCTGAGGTCGAGGTTGAAATTGCGGCCTACCTGGGCATGGCCCCCATGGCCGTGCACGAGGTTACGACCTTCTACAACATGTACAACCAGTCGCCCATTGGTCGCTACAAGTTAACCGTCTGTACCAACCTGCCTTGCGCGCTACGTGATGGCGAAAAAATTGCGTCCTACCTTAAGGCTAAGCTTGGCATTGGCCTAAACGAAACCACCGACGATGGCCTGTTCACCCTTCAGGAAGGGGAGTGCATGGGCGCCTGTGGTGACTCGCCCGTCATGCTGGTGAATAACCATCGTATGTGCAGCTTTATGTCGTTTGAACGCATTGATGCTTTGTTGGAAGAACTTAAAGAGGAGGCCGAACTTAATGGGCGCACCTGATATTCCAATTATTGATACCTGCTTTCACGGCAGGCATATCTCGCCGCAAATTCTTGCCGACCTTAGCCCCGATGGCTGGCGTCTTCGCGACTACGAGGCGCGAGATGGTTACAAGGCGCTGCGTAAAATTCTGGGTGCCGATGGCGGCCCAGGCATGACTCAAGAAGAGGTCATTGCCGAAGTAAAGGCCTCGGCCCTGCGTGGACGTGGGGGTGCGGGCTTTCCAACCGGCCTGAAGTGGAGCTTCATGCCAGCAAAGCTTCCGGTTCAAAAGTATCTGGTCTGCAATTCCGACGAGGGCGAGCCCGGCACCTTTAAAGACCGCGACATCCTTCGCTACAACCCTCATGTGCTCATCGAGGGGATGGCCATTGCCGCCTATGCCATGGGCATTACGGTGGGCTACAACTACATTCATGGTGAGATCTTCTCGGCCTACGAGCGGTTCGAGGAGGCCCTTGACGAGGCCCGTGCTGCGGGGCTTCTCGGCCAGAATATTCTGGGCAAGGGTTTTCATTTCGAGCTGCATGCACACCATGGCTACGGCGCCTACATCTGCGGTGAAGAAACAGCGCTTCTCGAGTCGCTTGAGGGTAAAAAGGGTCAGCCTCGGTTTAAGCCGCCCTTTCCAGCAAGCTACGGCCTCTATGGCAAACCCACCACCATTAACAACACTGAAACCTTTGCCGCCGTGCCTTGGATTATTCGCCACGGCGGTCAGGCCTACCTTGAGGTGGGCCGTCCGAACAACGGTGGTACCAAGGTCTTCTCCATTAGTGGCGATGTCGAGCGGCCAGGTAACTATGAAATTCCTTTGGGAACACCCTTTGCCAAGCTGCTTGAACTTGCAGGTGGCATGCGCAACGGCAATGCCCTGAAGGCAGTGATTCCGGGTGGTTCCTCGATGCCCGTGTTAACCGCCGAGGTCATCATGGCCACCGACATGGACTACGACTCCATTGCCAAGGCGGGCTCTATGCTGGGTTCGGGTGCGGTTATTGTTATGGACGAGACGCGCTGCATGGTGCGCAGTCTTTTGCGTCTTTCTTATTTTTACCATGAGGAGTCGTGTGGACAGTGCACACCCTGTCGCGAGGGCACCGGCTGGCTTTGGCGTATGGTTAAGCGCATTGAAGAAGGCAAGGGCAACGAGGGCGACCTTGAACAGCTCAACCGTATTGCCAACAACATTCAGGGGCGAACCATCTGCGCCTTAGGCGATGCAGCAGCCATGCCGGTTCGTGCATTTATCAAGAATTTTCGCAGCGAATTCGAGCATCACATTGTTCATAAAACCTGTCTGGTGAGTCCCCATGGCTATGATTGAGCTTGAAATTGACGGCCGAAAGGTCGAGGTACCTGCCGGCAGCATGCTTATGGATGCAGCCCATAAGCTTGGGCTCTACGTGCCGCATTTTTGTTATCACAAAAAGCTCTCCATTGCGGCCAATTGCCGTATGTGCCTTGTTGAAGTCGAGAAGGCACCCAAGCCCTTACCCGCCTGTGCAACGCCCGTTGCCGCGGGTATGAAGGTGTTTACCGCCTCTGAGAAGGCCAAGCTTGCACAGCAGGGTGTTATGGAATTCCTGCTTATTAACCATCCCCTTGACTGTCCCATCTGCGACCAGGGCGGTGAATGCCAGCTGCAAGACCTTGCCGTGGGTTATGGCCCTTCGGCCTCGCACTACAGCGAGGCCAAGCGTGTGGTCTTTCACAAGTCCATGGGCCCGCTTATTTCTGCCCAGGAAATGTCTCGTTGCATCCATTGCACGCGCTGCGTTCGTTTCGGCCAGGAAATTGCCGGTGTTATGGAACTCGGCATGGCCCACCGCGGTGAGCACTCAGAAATTATGTCCTTTGTGGGCGGTGCGGTGCAAAGCGAACTCTCGGGCAATATGATTGATGTCTGCCCGGTTGGCGCCTTAACCAGCAAGCCTTTCCGTTATGCCGCCCGCACATGGGAGCTCAGCCGCCGGCGCAGCATCAGCCCCCACGATGGCCTTGGCTCCAACCTGGTTGTGCAGTCCAAGGCGGGCAAGGTTCTTCGGGTTGTACCGCTTGAGAACGAGGCGGTAAACGAGTGCTGGATTTCCGATCGCGACCGCTTTAGCTACGAGGCGCTCAACAGCGATGACCGGCTTACCACCCCAATGGTTCGCGACGAACGAGGCCAGTGGCGTGAGGCCGACTGGCATGAGGCACTCGAGAAAGCCGCGGGTATTTTGAAATCAGCGTCAGCACGCGGTGCCAATCGCGTTCGTGCCCTTTTATCGCCCATGGTCACAGTGGAAGAGGCCCATCTTGCCGCCAAGCTCACGCGTGGCTTAAAGAGCCAGTCCATCGATTTTCGCGTCGGGCTTTCCGACCCTCGGTTCGATCAGGCGGTCTCGGGTGCACTGGCCTTTGGTTTTCCCGTGGCCGAGTTCTCCGTGGCTCAGCGTGTTCTTCTTATAGGCACGCAGCTGCGCGCCGAGCAGCCGCTTATTGCCCAGCGTATTCGACAGGCCGTGCGGCAGGGTGCTCAGCTGGCAAGTCTTTCGGCTATGCACGATGCGCTTTTAATGCCCGTTCATGCTTCGGTGGCCTTGCCTCCGTCGCATTGGGTCTCAGCACTTGAAGAGCTTGTTGCAGGTCTAGGTGGAAAAGAGCCCGAAAAGCCCGCCAAGGGGGCAAAGGCAGCAAAGGCCAAGGCGAAGGACGCGGCAGTCGAAGGGCTAGCCTCAGCAGCCTCTGCTCTGCAGCCCCTGCATGGCTGGCTTTCAGCCACTCATTTTGTAAGGCCCGAGGCAGAGCCGATGCCGTTTATTGTTGTTCTTGGCGAACAGGCCCTCCGTCATCCCCAGGCCTCGCGGCTTATCGCATTGGCGCAGCAGCTTGCCAGCCGGCGTGGCGGAAAGCTTGCCGTGCTCACTCCGGGCGCCAACTGGGTGGGTGCAAGTCTTGCTGGGGCACTGCCTCAAGTCGAAGCCGGCGGAAAGTCCGCCGTGTCTGCCTTCGAAGACCCCGCCTCGGCCTACCTTGTCTGCCAGCTCGAGCCTGCTCTCGACTGCTTTAATGCGCCTGCTGTGGTTGCTGGGCTAAAGGCGGGCCTTGGGGTTGTGGCGCTTACCAGCTATCGCTCTGCGGTCGATCAGCTGGCCGATGTCATGTTACCCATGGCGCCCTTTACCGAGACCTCGGGCAGCTACGTCAACATAGAAGGCCGCCTACAAAGCTTTGAAGCCGCTGTGCCTCCGGCTGGTCAAACCCGTCCTGGCTGGAAGATCTTGCGGGTGCTGGGCAATATGCTTGATCTTGAAGGCTTCGATCAGAACAGCTCCGAGCAGGTGCGCGGCCAGGCCCTTGAAGGTTACGCCCCTCAGGCCAATGGTCTCCTAAGCCTTTGCTGGACGGTTGACGAATCAAAGACTCTCAGCGAACCCGTGGCGGCGCTTAGCCTTGGTCATGCCGAACTCGAGCGTCTGCCCGATCTTCCCATTTACATGGTCGACAGCATCGTGCGTCGTTCAGAATGCCTTCGCCAGACGCAGCAGTCCGAGGCGCCAAAGGCGTGGTTGCATCCTGAGAAATTGAAAGAGCTCTCTTTGGTTCCCGGTATGTCAGCGAAGGTTCGACAAGACGACTCCGAGCTTGTACTTGAACTGGCAAGCGACCCCCGTCTTGCCCTTGACGTCATTCGTCTAAGCCTGGGTCACCCTGCCTTGCAGGCCATTCACATTGGCTACGGCAGGGTCTTCATCAAGCCGGTCACCAAGGCGTCACAGGGTCAGGCCACAGCCGCCAGCAAGGCCCTGTTAAAGGAACCTTCTTAGCGTGGGTCTGTTTAGCTCCGAATTCTTTGTTTCACTTGAAACGCTAGGCCAGACCCACTTGGGGCTTGCCTGGCCGGTTGTTTACAACCTATTGAAGATCATGCTTATTGTGGTTCCCATTCTTGGGGCTGTTGCCTACCTCACCCTGTGGGAGCGCAAGCTTATTGGCTGGATGCACGTGCGCCTTGGGCCGAACCGAGTGGGGCCTTTGGGCCTGCTTCAGCCGATTGCTGACAGCCTCAAGCTGCTTACTAAAGAACTTATTGTTCCCACTCAGGCAAGCAAAGGTCTGTATCTTATTGCCCCGGTTATGACCATTATGCCGGCTCTGGCTGCCTGGGCCGTCATTCCTTTCGGCCCCGATGTGGTGCTTGCCAATATTAACGCGGGCCTTTTGTTTCTCTTAGCCATTACCTCGCTTGAAGTCTACGGTGTCATTCTTGCGGGCTGGGCTTCGAACTCGAAGTACGCCTTTCTTGGCGCCATGCGAGCCTCGGCCCAAATGGTTTCCTACGAGCTTGCCATTGGCTTTGCCATGGTGGTTGTTCTTATGGTGTCAGGCAGTCTAAACCTTACCGAGATTGTTCTGGGCCAACAAAAGGGCAGTTCCACGAGGCCGGTCTGCACTTCTTGTCCTGGAACTGGCTACCGCTTCTACCCATTTTCGTCGTCTATTTTATTTCTGCCGTTGCCGAAACCAACCGGCATCCCTTTGATGTGGTGGAGGGCGAGTCTGAAATTGTTGCAGGCCACATGGTGGAGTACTCGGGCATGTCGTTTGCCATCTTCTTTTTGGCCGAGTACGCCAACATGATTCTTCTTTCCATGTTGGCAGCCGTTATGTTTTTGGGTGGCTGGGATGCGCCGCTTGCCGAGCTTGCCTTTATTCCTGGCTGGATCTGGCTTGGATTAAAAACATTCTTAGTTGTAAGCATGTTTATCTGGCTTCGGGCCTCGTTTCCCCGCTACCGCTACGACCAGATCATGCGCCTGGGTTGGAAGATCTTCATTCCCGTCACGCTCGTCTGGCTGGTTGTTATAGGCATATGGATTCAGACGCCATGGTCCATCTGGGGCAACTAGAGTTAGGCATGTTATGAAACCCATCGTTCAGTTTTTTAAATCCTTTCTGTTGGTTGAGATGCTTAAGGGCCTTGCTGTCACAGGACGCAACCTTTTTGCCAGAAAAATCACCATTCAGTACCCTGAAGAAAAGACACCCATGTCGCCTCGCTTTCGGGGTCTGCACGCGCTGCGCCGATACCCCAATGGCGAAGAGCGTTGCATTGCATGCAAACTCTGCGAGGCTGTCTGCCCGGCAAAGGCCATCACCATTGAATCTGAGCAGCGTGACGATGGATCGCGTCGAACCACCCGCTATGACATCGACCTTACCAAGTGTATCTTCTGTGGTTTTTGTGAAGAGAGTTGCCCGGTTGATTCCATCGTCGAGACCAATATTCACGAGTACCACGGTGAGAAGCGCGGCGATCTTTACTTCACCAAAGACATGCTTTTAGCCGTGGGTGATCGTTACGAAGAGGAAATCGCGAGTGACCGAGCTAAGGATGCTCCTTATCGGTAAAGCCTGACCCAATCATAAAAAACTTATAACAACAATGTTTATTAACGACGTCCTTTTCTACAGTTTCTCGGCCATTTTAGTTTTAGCGGCCTTGCGTGTTATTACTGCGCGCAACCCCGTGCATGCGGCCTTGTATCTGGTGCTGTCCTTCTTTAGCGCGGCTTCGATCTGGCTGCTCTTGGAAGCCGAGTTTCTCGCTATTGCCCTTGTGCTTGTCTATGTCGGCGCCGTTATGGTCTTGTTCCTGTTCGTTGTCATGATGATCGACCTCGACCTTGATCGACTACGGCAGGGCTTTTGGTCGAACCTGAAGGTGGCTCTACCGGTTGGCCTTCTTATTATTTTTGAGATGACAGCCGTCTTGCTGCGCAGTTTCAAAATGCCTCAGACGGCTGCCCCTGAAATGCACGAGGGCCTTAGCAACACTGAGGCGCTCGGGCGCGTTCTATACACCGATTACTTCATTGCCTTTCAACTTGCAGCGGTCTTGTTGCTCTTGGCCATGGTGGCGGCCATTGCACTTACGCTGCGCCATCGCAAAGACGTAAAAGGTCAGGATCCCAGTAAGCAGGTGCGGGTTACGGCAGCCGAGCGGCTTCGCTTTGCCCAGTTTAAGCCCGGTGCAAGCCTTCCTGCGGTCGGCGACTCGGGTCCCTCGCCAAGTCTTCCTGGCGCATCTGGCACTGCATCGGGCTCGCAGGCTGGTACGGGTGGCTCAGGCCCAGCTGCAGCGCCCGGTGGTTCGAACCCCGAGGCGAAATCATGATTACGCTTGCCCACTACCTCATTCTTGGGGCCATTTTATTTTCCATCAGCGTGGTTGGTATTTTCTTAAACCGCAAGAACCTTATCGTGTTGCTCATGGCTATTGAACTCATGCTTCTTGCAGTCAACATCAACTTCATCGCCTTCTCGTACTTCCTTGGCGATATAGCGGGCCAGGTTTTTGTGTTCTTTATTCTCACGGTTGCGGCAGCCGAGTCTGCCATTGGCCTTGCCATTCTTGTTGTGCTCTTCCGCAGTCTTAAGACAGTGGAAGTCGAGCGGCTAGATCAGTTAAAGGGTTAGTTTTTGAAAATCGTCTATCTCCTTGTCGTCCTTCTGCCGCTTATTGGGGCTGTAGCGACTGGCTTTTTCGGGCAAACGCTTGGCCGAGTGAACAGCCATCGGGTTGCCATTGCGGGGGTGGCCTTATCCTGCGTCTTGTCACTGGTTGCTCTCTTCGATGCATTTTCGGGCAGTGTCTTTAACGAGAGCATTTACACATGGGCCACCATCGGCGGCCTGCGGTTCGAGGTAGGTTTTCTTGTTGATACTTTAACGGCCACCATGATGGTGGTGGTTACCAGCGTCTCCTTGGCCGTGCATGTCTACACCATCGGTTATATGGAAGAAGACGAGGGCTATCAGCGCTTCTTCAGTTATATCTCGCTCTTTACCTTCAGCATGCTTATGCTTGTCATGAGCAACAACTTCTTGCAACTCTTTTTTGGCTGGGAGGCTGTGGGCCTGGTGTCTTACCTGCTTATTGGGTTTTGGTACAAGAAGCCTACCGCCATTCATGCCAACCTAAAAGCCTTCTTGGTTAATCGAGTCGGCGACTTCGGGTTCCTGTTGGGTATTGGTCTTTTGTTTGCCTATGCGGGCAGCCTTAACTATGCCGAGGTCTTTGCGCAGTCCAATACCTTGGTGGGTCAGACCATCAGCCTTATACCGGGCAGCGAGGTCTCCTTGATAACCGTGGCCTGTATTTGTCTGTTTATTGGAGCCATGGGCAAGTCAGCTCAGTTTCCCTTGCATGTCTGGCTACCCGATTCCATGGAAGGCCCTACGCCCATCTCAGCACTCATTCACGCTGCAACCATGGTGACTGCAGGTATTTTTATGGTGGCACGCATGTCGCCTCTCTTTGAGCTTAGTGACACTGCGCTTAGCTTTGTTATGGTTATTGGTGCCATTACAGCGCTCTTCATGGGCTTTCTTGGCATCGTGCAAAACGACATCAAGCGCGTGGTGGCCTATTCAACCTTGTCGCAGCTTGGCTACATGACCGTTGCCCTTGGTGCTTCGGCCTACTCGGTGGCCATTTTTCACCTGGTTACCCATGCCTTTTTTAAGGCGCTGCTTTTCTTGGCTGCGGGCTCGGTCATTATTGGTATGCATCACGAACAAGACATTCGCAAAATGGGCGGCCTTTGGCGCCACATGCCCATTACCTATGCCGTGTCATTGCTTGGCTCCTTGGCCCTTATTGGTATGCCCTTTTTCTCGGGCTTTTATTCCAAGGACATGATTATCGAAGCCGTGAAGTTCTCAAGTCAGGGCCCTGCGGCCGTTGTTTACCCCATGCTATTGCTGGGTGTTTTTGTTACCGCCTTTTATAGCTTTCGCATGTTCTTCATGGTCTTTCACGGAACCCCACGTTGGTCGGCCCACGAGCATCATCCCCACGAGTCGCCTTGGGTGGTCACCGGGCCCCTTATTGCGCTGGCCGTACCCTCGGTTTTACTGGGTATCTTCATGATCGGCCCCTTTGTCTTTGGCGAGGTTATGGTTGGGCCTATTACTGTGCTGCCTAGCCATACATCCATGCAGGGCCTGCGTGAGCTCTTTAATGGTCCGCTTGGTCTCACCCTGCATAGCCTTCAAACGCCTGCCTTCTGGCTTATGCTTGCCGGCCTTCTTGCTGCCTATGTTCTTTACATCGTTCGCACGCAGTGGCCCGCAGCCATTCAAAAGTCCTTTGGCTGGTTGCACACCCTGTGGATGGAAAAGTACTACCTAGACCGATTTAACTTATGGTTCTTTGCGGGTGGGGCTCGACGCCTTGGTTCCTCCCTGTGGGCGAAGGCCGATCAGGGGGTTATTGACGGCTTTTTCGTTAATGGTTCCGCAAGGCTTGTGGCCTCCGTTGCAGGCGTGTTACGCCTAGGGCAGACAGGCTTTCTTTATCACTATGCGATTGCCATGATTCTTGGCGTCGCACTTCTGCTCTGGTGGTTTGCACCCTTGGCCCTAGACGCCGGGTTAGGCTAGGGGTAGGGGCGCACTATGACCACCTCGACACTTCCCATGTTGTTACCTGCCTCCATTCCTTGGCTTAGCCTTTCAATATGGCTGCCCATTATTTTGGGCTTTGTTATTGCATTGGCAGGCTCTGGCGGTTCGCCTCTACTTAATCAAAAACAGGTGCGTCAGGCCTCATTGGCTGCGGCTGTTCTTAGCTTTTTCGTCACCATCCCCGTTCTTATAGGTTTCATTCCAAGCTTTGACGGCTTTCAGTTTGTTGAACAGGCGGCATGGATTGACCGGTTTCAAATTCAATATTTCCTAGGTGTTGATGGCATCTCGCTCTGGTTTGTGCCCTTAACGGCACTAATTACTGTTGTTGTGGTTGTTGCGGGCTGGGAAGTCATTGAAGACCGTCAGGCCCAGTACATGGGCAGCTTCCTTATTCTTTCGGGCCTTATGGTTGGGGTCTTCACTGCCCTCGATGGCATTTTGTTCTATGTCTTCTTCGAGGCCACGCTTATACCCATGTACCTCATTGTTGGTATCTGGGGTGGGGTGCGTCGCGTTTACGCAGCCTTTAAGTTTTTCTTATACACCTTGTTGGGGTCTTTACTAACGCTCGTTGCCATTCTTTACCTGTATGTGAAGTCGGGTAGCTTCTCCATTCTGGCCTGGCATCTCTTACCCCTTGGTCTTACCGAGCAGATTTTTATTTTCCTTGCCTTCTTGGCGGCCTTTGCAGTGAAGGTTCCCATGTGGCCTGTGCACACCTGGCTGCCCGATGCCCACGTGGAGGCACCTACCGGCGGCTCTGTGGTGCTGGCCGCCATTATGCTTAAGCTTGGTGCCTATGGCTTTTTAAGGCTCTCACTGCCTATCGCACCGGATGCCTCGTTAGAGCTCGCCGACCTTATGATCGTGCTGTCCTTAGTGGCTGTGGTTTACATTGGTTTTGTTGCCCTGGTGCAAGAGGACATGAAAAAGCTCGTGGCCTATTCATCGGTTGCTCATATGGGGTTTGTCACCCTTGGCTTCTTTTTGTTCTCGCCCCTGGGTGTTCAAGGCGGTATTGTTCAAATGATTTCTCACGGCTTTGTTTCGGGCGCCATGTTTCTTTGTATTGGTGTGCTTTACGACCGCATGCACAGCCGGCAAATTGCCGATTACGGCGGTGTTGTAAACCGCATGCCTAAGTTTGCTGCGCTCTTTGTGTTGTTTGCCATGGCCAATGCGGGCCTTCCAGCAACCAGCGGCTTTGTGGGTGAGTTCATGGTTATTCTTGCCGCCATAAAAGCCAACTTCTGGATTGGCCTGCTTGCTGCCACCACACTTATTCTTGGGGCTGCGTATTCGCTTTGGATGATTAAACGCGTTGTCTTTGGTGATGTTGCCAACGACCATGTGAACGAGCTTAAAGACCTTAACCAACGCGAATTTATTCTTCTTATGGGCTTTGCTGCTTTTGTGCTGTTCATGGGCATTTGGCCCGCTGTCTTTACCGACCCTATGACGGTGTCGGTCGATAGCCTCTTGCGGCATGTCGCTCAGTCCAAGCTTTCGGTGAATTAGCCATGACCATGCCCAGTGTCGATTCCATTGTCTTTGCGCCCATATGGGCTGAGCTTTTTCTCTTCGGTCTGCTCTCAGTCGTTCTTCTTATCGAGGCCTTTGGCCGTTCACGTTATGCCTCACTTAGTCTTGCTGTAAGCATTGCTGGTCTTTTGGTTCTTGGCCTTGGCCTTGCGGTGGAAGCACAGTCGGTCGACCCCACACCAGCCATGAATGGTCTTATGGTGATCGACCCATTAAGTCAGTTCCTAAAGGCCTTGGCAGCCCTTGTTACAGCCGTAAGCCTGTTTTATGCCAGGCGCTATCTTAAGCACCAGTCAATGGGGCAGGGCGAGTTTCAGTTGTTTGCTCTGTTCGCCCTTCTTGGCCAGTTCGTCATGATCTCCGGCTCCCATCTTCTAACCATCTACCTCGGTATTGAGTTGCTGTCTCTAGCGCTTTATGCCGCTGTCGCACTTCGACGTGATGACACCGGGTCGACCGAAGCCGCCATGAAGTACTTTGTTCTTGGCGCTCTGGCATCAGGCTTTCTGCTCTACGGAATGTCTATGATCTATGGGGCAACCGGCAGTCTTTACCTGCCCGAAATCGCTGACACGCTTAGTTCAGGTGGCGCCGATAAACTGGTGATGGTGTTTGGCACGGTCTTTGTTGTCTCGGGTCTTGCCTTTAAGCTTGGCGTTGTTCCTTTTCACATGTGGGTGCCCGATGTCTATCAAGGCGCGCCCACAGCCACCACTATTCTTATTGGCGCAGCACCAAAATTTGCCGCCTTTGCCATCACCATTAGGCTTTTGGTTTCCGGTCTTCTTGGTGTGGCCATGGACTGGCAGCAGATGCTGCTCATTCTCTGTGTGCTTTCGCTTATTGTTGGAAACGTGGTGGCATTGGTGCAGACCGATATCAAGCGCATCCTTGCCTACTCCACCATTTCGCATATGGGCTTTATGGTTCTTGCTATTGCCTCGGGAGTTGTTGGCGAGCAGACCGGCGGCGCCATTGATGCCTACGCGTCCTCTCTTTTCTACATTGTCATTTATGCGCTCACCGCTTTAGGCAGTTTCGGCATTTTGTTGCTTGCAAGTCGCGAGGGCTTTGAGCTTGAAAGCCTAGACGACCTTAAGGGGCTTGCCCAGACACATCCCTTGCTTGCATGGACTATGCTTATTTTTTCGTTATCAATGGCGGGTATTCCACCGACAGCAGGGTTTTACGCCAAGCTTTTAGTTCTTGAGTCAGCGGTTGCCGCGGGCTACATTGAACTGGCTATCTTTGCTGTGCTTATGTCGCTGGTCGGCGCCTATTTTTACTTAAGGTTCATAAAGCTCATGTTCTTTGATTCAGCAAGTACGAACGGGGCGGCGGTTCAACCAATACCCATGTCCGAGTCCGTTGTTCTTGGCGTTAATGGCCTTGGTTTGCTGCTACTCGGCCTCTTGCCCGGACCTCTTATGGCATTTTGTGTCTATGCCGTACGTAGCTCGCTTGCCGCATGAACATTACTGCCGCTGCCTTTGTCTGGCTTGTGTCAGGCTTCGTCTTTGCGAACTGGCCCTTCCTTAGTGAGAAGAAGTTTTTGTTTTTTGGGCGGGGACTAAAGACCATGGGTTTTCGACTCCTTGAGCTCGCCGTGGGTTTTTCGCTCTTGCTGGCCATCGGGTTTGGCCTTGAGGGCTCTATGGGCCGGATGCAGACCCAAACCTGGAATTTCTACGCCATTAGTTTGTGTATTTTTGTGCTTATGGCCTACCCGGGGTTTGTCTGGCGGTACCTTCGTCGCGGCGCCACTCGACGTGCAGCAGGCGGCGACAGCGAGGCAGGGGGCAAGCAAGGATGAGTCAGGCCAACGCAGGTTCGAAGGTTGATGACCCAAGGCCTCTGGCGTTAGCCCATGACGAGGGCATTGTGCTTGCCGAAGACCGATTGTCGGGAGAGGCAGTTTACGACGGTGTTCTGCTCAAAATTCATCGTGACCAGGTGGTCTGTGCTGATGGTCATAAGGCCATTCGCGAGTACACCCTGCACCCCGGGGCCACCGCAGTTATGCCCATGTTTGAAGACGGCAGTCTGCTCATGGAGCGTCAGTGGCGTTATCCATTGAACCGCAGCTTTCTAGAGTTCCCTGCAGGTAAGCTTGAGGCGGGCGAAGAGGTCCTTGCCTCTGCACGTCGCGAGCTGCGTGAAGAAACTGGCTACGCGGCGAGTCAATGGGCCTACCTTGGCAGCATGCATCCGGTTATCTCGTATTCCACCGAGATCATCCATTTATTGGCAGCCCGCGGCCTCGTGAAAGGCTCGGCAGCCCTCGAGGCGGGCGAGTGCCTTACCCTTGAACGTATAGGCCAGGACGACTTTTTCACCATGGTTCGCGATGGAAGCATCACCGATTCCAAAACCTTAGCGTTTGCCTTCTGGCTCAACGAAATGGCTTATAAGGGCTGGGCACCGAACTGGCAGTCAAGCTAGGCTTTCAGCTCATGGCCTGGCTTCGTCTTTACCTTCCCTCGTTTGTTTTTTTCTGGCTTAGCGCCTGCTTAGGCCTCTACATCACCGATGCCGTGTTCGAAGGCGTCTGGCTTGATGGCTGGGTTAGCCTGCTGGTTAGTGGCTTCATCCTTGCCTTTGTGAACATGTTCTTAAAGCCCATTCTTATGGTGCTTACGCTGCCTCTTATGGTCTTCACGCTTGGGCTTGCCTTACCTCTTCTGAATGGTCTTTTGCTAATGATCGTCGATGAGCTGGTGCTTGGTTTCCATTTGGCGGGTTATGGGGTGGCGGTGGTTGCGGCCTTGCTTATCTCGCTTATTTCTTTCCTAATTAATATTACGATTGGACGCATTCAGATGCAGGGGCGTTTGGGGCGTGGTGGGGGTCGTGCTCGGCCGGATCGGGGCGATCGGAATGACCGGACGGCGCGTCCCGGTTATTCGTCTCCACCGCGCAGCGACGATGTTATTGATGTTGAAGTCCACGAACGTAAAGACCCTTAGGCAAAAGGACAGCATTGTATGAACTGCACCATTCGTTGGGCGGGCGCCGACACCATGAGCTTCATTGCCGAGTCAGGCTCAGGCCACAGCTTCGTTATGGACGGCGCACCCGAAGGCGGTGGTCGTAACCTCGGCCCTCGGCCCATGGAGGTTGTGCTCTCGGGCACTGCAGCCTGCACGGCCTACGACGTGGTTCTTATCCTTCGAAAAAGTGGCCAGGCAATTACGGGCTGCGAGGTTCAGACCGACTCCGATCGCGCGCAGACCGACCCTAAGGTCTTCACGCGCATTCATATGCATTTCAAGGTGCGTGGCCATAACTTGAAGCCCAATTTAGTGCAGCGGGCGATCGGGCTTTCGCACGAGAAGTATTGTTCGGCCACAAAAATGCTGGGGCTTACAGCGGACATTTCACATAGCTTTGAGGTGGTTGAGGAGCTTGGTGCGTCTCAGGATGCAGCAGGGGCGTCGAGCTCCGCGGTAAAGGCAGGGGAGGCAGGCGCATGAATGCGCGGGCCCCCGACCTAAGCTCCAAGCTCCCTAACGTTGGAACCACTATTTTCACGGTTATGTCTGCGCTTGCCATCGAGCGCAAGGCCATTAATCTGGGCCAGGGCTTTCCCGATTTCAATTGCGACCCGGGCATTGTCAATGCCGTGACCCAGGCCATGCAGCAGGGGTTTAATCAGTACCCCCTATGGCGGGTGCCGAGCCACTGCGCCAGGCGGTGGCCCAAAAAATTTCCTCGCTCTATGGTGCAAGCTACAACCCGCAGACCGAGGTCACCATTGCAGCCGGCGGAACCGAGGCTATTTTTAGTGCGGTGCAGGCGGTGGTGCGCCCAGGTGATGAGGTTATTGTGCTTGAACCCTGTTACGACAGCTATATTCCGGCTATTTCGCTTGCTGGAGGTACGGTGGTTACGGTGCCCTTAACACCGGGTAGTTTTCGTCCAGACTTTGCTGCCATTGCGTCTGCCTTAAGTACGAAGACCCGGCTTCTTATTATCAACACGCCGCACAATCCAAGTGCGGTGGTCTGGCACGATCACGAGCTCTTGCAGCTGCAGGCGCTGCTTGAGAAGACTGACACGCTGCTTTTAAGTGATGAGGTCTACGAGCACATGGTGTATGCGCCTGGGCAACACCGCAGTGTGAGTCAGTATCCGGGGCTCTATGCGCGCGCCTTTGTGGTCTCAAGCTTTGGCAAAACCTTTCATGTCACAGGCTGGAAGTTAGGCGCCTGTGTGGCGCCAGCGGCCTTAACACAAGAGTTTCGAAAGGTGCATCAGTTCAATGTGTTTACGGTGAACACGCCTATGCAGCATGGTGTGGCCAACTACATGGCAGACCCGCAAACCTATACAAGCCTGCCCAGCTTCTATGGTGCCAAGCGCGACCGTTTCCGGCAGGGTATGCAGTCCACGGCCTTTGAGCTTCTTGGCTGCCAGGGTAGTTTCTTTCAGTGTGCCCGATACGATGGGCTGCGCATTGCCGAGCGAAACTTAAACGAATACGACTTCTGCATTTGGCTTACCGAAGAGATTGGAGTGGCTGCTATTCCGTTGTCTGTTTTTTATTCCAACGGGTTTGAGCAGACCACCATTCGGTTTTGCTTTGCCAAGCAAGAGGCCACCTTAGATGAGGCCATAAATAGGCTGCAGCGTTTAGGGTAGGGCGGTTGTTAGAAGTCGGCGTTGGTGTTTGCGCCAGCTGTTTGGCTTTCTAGGTGCTTAATAAAGGCCCATTTCTGAACTCGCCATGGTGGTGTTTCTTGCGGCCTGTGAACAAGATGATTCACACCTGCATTCGGAATATCCCAGGCGCGCTTGGTATCAATGGCAGTGTCTGTGGCTTCCCGGTAGATAAGGTCGAGCACCCCGCCATGTGTAAAACAAACTAATGTTTCACCGGCATGTTGCTTTAATAGGAACGAGAGACAAGCCTGCACTCGGGCACGCAGGTCGAGAAGGCTTTCACCCGTATGCGGGCGGAATTCAGGGTCACGTTGATTTATTTTCTGGGATTCAAGCGGCATTCTGGATTCAAGCTCAGGGTAGGTCATGCCTTGAATGGTTCCGAAGTGGCGCTCTTGCAGAGCATCAAGAGGTGTAATGGGCTTGTTTAGAAGGACGGCAAGGGGATCTGCCGTCTGCACGGCACGGCCAAGCGAGCTGGAGTAGAGAACCGAGCACTGGGTTATTGGGCTTAACTCATCTCCTGCCTTGCGAATGAAATGACACAGCCGTTCTGCCTGGTCCAGTCCCTCGCTGTTTAGGGCGATATCGGTCTGACCTTGTATGCGCCGTTCCTGGTTCCAGTCGGTCTGACCATGGCGTATGAAAAAAAAGTTGGTTTCGTTCATGGGGTGGAGTACGTAGGTGGTGTTTCAACATGAAGATACACCATCTTTCTAGCCTTAAATGTCTACCTGTCACAGACCAGGTCGCGTGCCTGCCGCGTGCTCACCCGACCAGGTAGTGGGCTTTGATTCAGCCACTCAGAAATATCCTGCAGGACGTCATGGCTTCGTAGTTGGCGTGTTAGGAAGTGAAAACCATTGGGGTAGATCAGGAAATCCAGGTTTGGAATTGACGCATTATTGGCGCTTAGGTGTGTAAGCCAATCGCACACAGGTGCTGGCGGGATGATGCTGTCGCGCAGCCCATAGAGAACCAGGCTGCGCTGAGGTGGTGGATGGCGAAGACTCTGGGCTCGTCCCATCAGGTTCGGTTACGCCCGCCAAGCTGCCCACGCGAGTGGCTTTGATGAAGAGTGGGTCTCGACCAAGATTGCGCAGTACCTCGAGGTCGTCGGTAGGTGTGATACCCAAGGCCTGCGGACCTCTGCCGGTGAAGGTCATCTCGGGCGCCACAGCGTTCATAAACTTTAGGCTGATGCGCTGGTACCAGGGCATGCTCTGCGCCCCCCAGACAGCAGGCGCTTGAAGAATAATTTGGTCGGCAACCAGACCAGGTGATTCGGCTGCTGCAATGAGTACCAGGGCGCCGCCCATGCTCTCTCCTACGACCGTCAAAGGTAATCCTGGGTGACGCTCTCGCAGCTGCGTGGCGATGTTGCGCAGGTCGGCCACCAGCTGATCGCTGCTGGTCCAGATGCCAGGCTGAGGGTTGGCCCCAAAGCCGCGTTGGTCATAGGCGTAGGTGGTGGCGCCTGAATCTGCAGACAGGAACTGCGCCAGCGATTCAAAGGCCTTGCTGTAGTCATTAAAGCCGTGGACAGCCAGGATGATCTGCCGGGGATCAGGCCTGGCCCAGACCCGTGCGACCAGGCTCGAGCCATCGGGCAAGTTAAAACGCATAGGCACAGACGGCAGCACCTGTGAGGGTATGGTTTGAAGAGAGGGCAACGGGCGAATGATAGGAGGTGTTGAGACGGCGCAGCTTACTGTAATACTTAAGCTAAGGGCTAAACCTAGGCGCCTGGCCCAAAGCATGCAGGGGGCTAGCAAATTCAATGACGTCTGTTTAGCCCAATACCGTCGATGGATCCTCACCAACCAGTTCAAGGTAGGCATCCTCTAACGTGACAGGCTGAACACTCACCGCGCTTACATTGGTGCCGTCAAGGGCATCAATAATTTCACGCAAGCTCAACGGGTGTGGAAGGAAGAGTCGAATCTCACCGGCATGGTGGCGAACTGGCCATCCTAAATTGATTGCCCTTTGCATGATGGCCTCGTTATTGGTTGCCTGCACCTTTGCTACAGCCTGACCGGGTGTGCGGGCCAATAATTCAGGCACGCTTCCCGCGGCAACCACTTGTCCATTGCGCATTAAAGCAACTCTGCTGCAGAGTCGCTCTGCCTCGGGAAGGTAATGGCTGGTTAACAAGATGGTCGTGCCGTTCTCCCGCAGACCATCAATGAGCTTCCAAAGATCCATTCGCGCTTGCAAATCGACAGCGGATGTAGGTTCATCAAGCACTAGAAACAGGGGCCGGTTCACCAAAGATACCGCCAGGTGCAGGCGCTGTTGCCAGCCACCTGAAAGCTGCCCCACCCGGGTCGTAGCAAAGGCATCAAGCTCGAAATCACTTATTAATTCAGCAACACGTTGCTTGCATTGCGTTTCGGAAAGCCCGTAGAGGCGGGCAAAGAAGAGCAGATTTTCGGCTGGAAGTAAATCGGGGTAGAGTGCGGTGCGCTGGGTGCAAAACCCCACTCGCGAACTTACTTGAAAGCTAAGTTTATTAATTGGTTCACCCATGAGAAGAACCTCACCTTCGTCATAGGAAAGCAAATTGCAGACGATATTGAGCACAGTGGTCTTTCCGCAGCCATTTGGCCCTAGCAGCCCCAGTATTTCACCTGTTTCGATATGCAGGTTAAAGCCGTCCAGGACCTGATGGCTGCCAAACCATTTGTGAACATCCTTCATTTGCAGCGCTGTTGTCATTTGGTCTTGTCCACTGCAAGCAGGCGCCGATAAGACCGAATGCCAAGCGCCATAGAAAGCGCGCAGAACACCACCAGAAAAGTCAGTTCAAAGCGAAGATCCACCATGCCCATGCCATAGGCTGCAACACCCTTGAAGGCCTGGTTCATATGCAGTATGGGGTTGATTTGTGCTAAAGCTTGCATGGCCTGGGGCATGATTTCAAGCGGAAAGAAGGTGCCCCCCAAAACCAATAAAGGCACACCAATGGCTGACAAGGCAACCACCACTTCTTCGCTTCGTTTAGCAAAACGTACACCTAGAAAAAATCCCATTCCCACATAGGTGAAGACTGAAAGCAGCAAGATCAACCCGCCCAGAAGAAGGCTGCCATGGTATTGGGCCCCCACGTACCAGGCAATGCTGTAGAGCATCACGACTTGCACCACAGCCAGTGACAGCTGGGCTATTACCACACCCAAAAAGTACGCCGCTGGGTTTAGTGGTGTCGTGAGCAGGCGAGGCAGCGTGCCTCGTTCCCGTTCAGCTGCTATGACAGCAACCGTTCCTCCAAGGCAACTGAAAAAAAGTGCTGCACCAACTAAAATTCCGGCGGCGGCTGCATCAAGCCCGGCGCGCATAGTGATGTTGTGCGCGTAAACCAACCCGAATAAGAGCATCATCGTTGCTGGAAAAATAGCCCAGAAAAACAGCCCACGCCTCTGCCGCCATTGCTCAAGTAAGAGCCGCCGAGAGACAGCAAGGGTTTGTTTCAAAAAAAGATTGTTTCTAGGCACAGACTTGTCGCCTTTTAATCGAAAACTTCGACCGTAGTTTCTTTTGGTCGAGTCGGGCTTCAAAGGGTTTGAGACGGAACGACTGAATTTCTTGAAGTGAGCTGAACTTCCCGCTTACAAGTTTAAACGGTTTCACCTGGCTTTCGAACGCTCATTAAGGAAAGGGCTGCCACCCCAGCCAGCGTCAACTTATTCTCACCGCAGTGGACATTTGGCTGAAGAGAGACACTACACTTTCGCACTTAGTGGCGTTGTCGCTATAAGAGGTACTTATGCTTAGCATTGATTCATTATTGGCCGACCTAGCCGCAGAGGGGGTGGTTACAGAGCCCTGTCAACTCGACAACACAGTTGCCTGGGGTGAGGACGACCGGGCCTTCATTATTCTTCAGGGCACTGCACTGCTTCGTGACAGCAGCGTTTTCTCTGCCGATGTTCACTCGACCCAAGCCTTTGAGGCCGGAGACCCCATTGGCATTGCAGAGACAATTAGTAAGCGTCCGTGGCGCTCCACCTTCACTTTCAAAGAAGAATTGCAGGCCGTTCCAATTGAAGGCGCATTGCTTCGTCAGGCGGTAAGCCGTGGCAGTTTTTTTTCGCGCGAAATCATTCGCACGAGCATTCAGCGAATCTTTCAGACCGAGAAGAAGCCCAATGCCAATTTCGAAGACCAATTCTTAAAGGTGTTTCGCAACCACTACAGCCGCCGGAGCTATCCGGAGGGTGAGTTTATCTATTCGCCGGGCGATGTAGCCGACCGTTTCTATTTCATACTGAAAGGGGCTGTGACCCTCTACACGGCGAACAATGCTGAGATCGGTCAACTCGGCGAGACGGATTTTTTTGGGGAGAGAAGCCTACTTAAGGGCGTTCCGCGTGGCTCCTATGCTCGTGCTGCGCAGGACAGCACGCTCATTGTGCTTGAGGCTGACCATGTTCGAGCAAAAATGCTCGAGGAGAGTGCACTTGTGCGGCTGTGTATTCTTGCGGGGCTCAAAAGAATGCACCTGATGAATCAGCTTCGGTTTTCACATATTTTTCGAGAGCCGATTAAGTAGGCTCTTGCCTTGGCGGAAGCGGTGAGATTCGAACTCACGGAAGGGTCTCCCCTTCGCCGGTTTTCAAGACCGGTGCATTCAACCGCTCTGCCACGCTTCCACAAACGAGAGTTTACCAAAGGTTCTCCCGCCTTCTGTAAACTTGAGTGGTGCTTCATCTAGACCATATGGATTCGGGCCGTTGACTATGCGACTAAGCGCTGAGCAAGCCAAAATTATTAGACAAGAAGTTTTGACGCACATCGGATCCTCGTCCGCCGTATGGCTTTTCGGGTCTCGTATTAACGATGAGGCTCGGGGCGGTGATGTCGATCTTTACGTAGAAACGGATTCGCCCGCTTTATTGGATGAACTTCGCTGTAAAGTAAGTCTCGAGGAAAGGCTCGATATGCCGGTTGATCTTCTCGTAAGGCCGTTTCAAGACGACAGCCCCATTGCACGTATTGCAAAGAATCAGGGGAAACGACTTGACTGATCGCTTGCAACTTCTTCAGCGGCGGCTCGATCAGTTAGGTCGAATGCGCGGTTATCTTCAGTACTCTCTGCAGCAAGTTAATCTACTTCTTCCCATTACAGACTGGAAGGCCCTGACTGCCGAAAATCATCAGGCGCTCGCGGCATTTCGGGTCCGTTTCAGTGAGTTTCAGGAGCATGTGGGTAAAGCTATGCGGGCAGTTGCTATTGAGGAGGAGCAGGATGTTGAGCCTTTCACTGGCGTTTTGCTTTACATGGAAAAGCTTCAGGTTATTGACTCGGCAGAGGCTTGGAAGCAATTAAGAGCATTACGCAACGCAATTAATCATGAATACGAAGAGAACCCTGTGCGCCTTGCGGAGTTTTTTCAAACAGTCGCTGAGTCTATTCCAGACTTGTTAGACTGGAACGAGCGGTTGCGTCTATTTTGCAAGAAAAACTACGGCCTAACTTAAAACGTTAGCCTGCCCGTGCCGCCCCCAACCAGGCGGCTCCAATTACCCCCGCAGAATCACCAAGTGTGTTCTTCACAATAGGCGTGGTGAGTTCACCGCCAAAGGCGTAACGCTTAAGCCACTCGGGCCCATGCTTATAAAGCAGTGGGCTGTTTGAAAGGCCGCCGCCTAGAACAATGACATCGGGGTCAATAACTGCGCAAACCTGGGCAAGCCCGCGACCAAACATTTCAAGAAACTCCTCGGTCACTTCGCAAAGGGTGGGCCAGTAGGGAAGGTCGGTTCGATGCATCTCATAGGCCTGCAAGATATTTTGTGCCGAGAGGTTTGGTGTTGAGGTGGCAGGACCGGTTGCCGAGAGCAACAGGGGTTTGTCTGTCCTTCCCTTCGCAGTATCCTGCAAGAACAGACGCTCACGAAACATGGCTTCAAGCCCACTGCCTGATAAATAGGTTTCAAGGCATCCCTTCTGACCACACCAGCAGCTTGGCCCATTGGGGTCCACCGAGACATGGCCCCATTCGCCAGCAAGACGGTTCGGGCCCGAGCGCAGTCGGCCGTCAATAACGAAACCGCCTCCGCAGCCCGTTCCCATAATGACGCCAAAGACACAGTCGTAGCCTTGGCCTGCGCCTGCTAGTGCCTCGGCAAGGGCAAAGCAGTTGGCATCGTTTTCAATGGCAACGGTTTGTCCCAAGGCCTGCTCAACCATGGCCTGAAAGGGCAGGCCGTTTAAGCACTGGGTGTTGGAGTTACGGAGCATTTGGGTTGAGGGTGAGAGGCTACCGGGGGTGCCGAGCCCGATGGTGAATGGGCCAGGCGGGGATCCCAGGGAATGAAGAAGGTCGTCGCGAAGGTTGACCAGCGAATTAACAATGGCCTTTGCACCGCCTGCTACGGGGGTTGGCTGACGTTGCCGCGCTAAGACCCCTCCGCTCGCAGAAAGCAGCACCGCCTCGGTTTTCGTTCCACCAAGATCAAAGCCAAGTTTCAGCATGGGGTGTACAGCTACGACGCCTGTCGCGCTGCGTCCTCAAGCGCATAGGTTCGGCTGCGCGGGCCGGCGTAGACCACCTGGCCCGACAATGGGTGCTCAAGCAGTTCACCAAGGTCTTTTGAAACCTGAAGTAGCCGCCCAAGCTCAATACCGGTTTCAATGCCTTCGCAGTGAAGGGCATGCACGATGTCTTCCATACACACATTGCCCGAGGCCCCGGGCGCATACGGGCAGCCGCCAATGCCGCCCGTGCAGGCATCAAAGTGGGTCACACCTGCGCGCAGTCCCTCAAAGACATTCGTGAGGCCCAGGCCGCGGCTGTTATGGAAGTGAAGGGTGATGCGCAGTGTTGGCGCAAGCGACTGCACCTTCTGCACCAGCTCACGCACCTGGCTCGGGTAGGCCATACCCGTGGTGTCGCAAAGCGAGATGCCCGTGACCCCCAGCGCATGAAATCGTGTTACCCAGTGCAGCACTTGATCGCTTGGCACGTGACCCTCAAAGGGGCATCCAAAGCTGCACGATAACGATACATTTAGCTTCACCTTCTCGCGCGTTTTTAGAATCACCTCGTGTAAAGTTTCAAAGGACTGCTCGGGGCTCATGCGCAGGTTGGCCCGGCTGTGTGAGCCTGTTACCGACATCACCAGGTTAAGCTCATCGGGTGCGCAGGCCAGGGCGCGTTCGGCGCCTTTTTGGTTGGGCACAAGCACCACCAAAGTCCACGCCGGGCTTGCGCGTAACGCCTTGCATAACATCGTGGGCGTCGGCCATTTGCGGAATGGCCTTGGGCGAGACAAACGAGGTCACCTCAATGCGAGGCAGGCCCGCATTCATAAGGCCCTGAACCAAGGCTATTTTCTGTGGCGTGGTGACAAGCTTGCATTCATTCTGAAGGCCATCGCGTGGCGAGACATCACATAGAACCACCTGCTTGGGCCACGGGCTTGTCATCGAATGATTCCTTTGGTTTGAAGGTCTGCCAGTTGCTCAGCAGTGAAGCCCGCCTGCTCAAGAACCTGCTGGGTATGCTCACCAAGCTTCGGTGCGCGCTGCCAGATGGCGCCTGGCGTGTTTCGGAGAGCTTTGGAACAATGCCCGGCTGGGTCAAAGGCTCGCCGTCGTAGGCGGTGGTCTCCACCAGCATGTCACGCGCCTGATACTGTGGGTCGTTGGCAATGTCTGCAGCCGTGTAAACCCGACCGGCGGGAACGCGCACCGATTCAAGCAGGGCAATCACATCATTCACGCTGCGTACAGATGTGAACTGGCCAATGGCCTCATCGATGCGCTCGGCCTGTTTGGCCCGGCCGGCGTTGTTTGCAAGCTCGGGGTCGTCGCGTAAGTCGAGCCGGTTAATGACCTCCATAAGACGCCTATAAATGCCATCGCCATTTCCCGCCACAAGCACCAGCCCATCGGTGCAGCTGTAGGCGTTTGAAGGTGTAATGCCCGGAAGGGCTGAGCCCGCTGGCTCGCGCACAATACCCGCCTGGCAATACTCGGGCACAAGGCTTTCCATGACGTTAAAGACGGATTCTGACAAAGCCACATCCACCACCTGGCCCTTACCGGTTTTACGACGCGCCTCAAGAGCCGCAAAAATACCCACTACGGCATGAAGTGAGGCCAGCGTATCGCCAATGGAAACTCCCACGCGCACGGGCTTACGCCCTGGCTCTCCGCTTAGGTAACGCAGCCCACCCATGGCCTCGCCAATGAGTCCGAAGCCCGGGTTCTTGCGATAGGGGCCGGTCTGACCAAAGCCCGAGATGCGAACCATGATGAGGCCCGGGTTGTCTTTGGCAAGGGTGCCGTAATCCATGCCCCATTTCTCTAGTGTGCCGGGGCTGAAATTTTCAATAAGAATGTCCGCCTGGCCGGCGAGTTGTTTGGCAATGGCCTGCCCCTCGGGTACTCGGAGGTCGAGCGCTACCGACCTCTTATTGCGCGACTGCACATGCCACCAGAGCGAAACGTCGTTGCGCATCACCCGCCAGTTACGCAGAGGGTCGCCGCCCTCGGGCGGCTCAAGCTTAACCACCTGCGCACCAAAATCGGCCAGGGTTTTTGCACAGAAGGGCCCAGCAATAAGCTGACCCATCTCCAGCACCTTAAGGTGTGAAAGGGGAAGGGCAGCTGCGGTGTCAGAGAGGTTCATGACGCCTATTATTGCTCCAAGACCTTGGTTCTGCGCACGGCCTGGGCTTCAGAATACAGCGCAGTGGGTATCTCATGGTTAAACCCTGATCGTTAGAGCATCTATGGCTCGTGATGCCAAGGCTTACGTTTGGGATGCGCTCGAGGCTGAAAATTTCTTGCCTCCTCTTGCTACGGTGCTACAAGGCAGAATAATCTTCGGGACCTCATTGCTAGCTATTGCTAGCGATCTCTCGTGATGCCTGCTCAATAATCTTGGCTGGAACCCCGCGATCCAGGAGTGCTTGAATGAACTTTGTTACCGGCGGATCAAGAAGCACCTCATCACGTCGCAGGCCTTCGCTGACATAAAGCTTCAATAGCGTCTGATAGCCTGAGAATCCGCGGAGTGGAGCGATTTGCTTCATTGCCTCCACTGCGTCTGCAGGCATCCTTACAGTTACAGTTCTCATCGCCCTGTTTTTTGTAAGGCGTTCCTTAATTCGATTAATCGACATAGGTTTTTTCCTCGCTGCGGGTGGCTCGTCATGCAGAAACAATTCTTATCTGATCGTCTCCAGATACAAGGTGAACGACAAATAGAAGACGGGCGGAAGAGTCGAATCCAATCACTGCGTGTCGCAACTCATTACCGCTTGTTGCGTCCATAATTTTGAGTAGGGGATCGAAAAAGACGGTGGTAGCGGTTTCAAAGCCAATCCCATGCTTGATCTTGTTCGTTCTTGCCTTGTCGTCGTCCCATACAAAGTGCACACCTTGGTAGAAAAATTTAACATTCAATTCCGCAGACCTTAGTTTATTTAGTTTACTTTGTAAATACAAAGCCCGCTGGGCAAACGCAGACTATTGCGGCAGGGTGTGGCACAAAATCAAACGTCTGGTCGAATCTGCTGAATTAGTAATGCGCTAGGTTGAAGAAAATTAGCTGCGCGACCGGTGATCAAGCCCGGGCCGGCTCCAGATATTGCCCCAGCAGTAACTGGTGACAAGCTCTTGCATGGGCCGACTAAAGTCGTCTGCCGCTTAGCGCAGTCATGCTGGGCGTCTAGCCCTGGGAGCGTCACTCAAGCAGTGAAGTTGCCAAGCCCCCGCCGAAACGGCTAGTGGTGTGCAGAAGGAGTGGTGTTTAGGGTTCGCACTCCTTCACACCATGCCCGGGATGGCCGGGCTTATGTTCCATGCCTTCAGTCTCCAGTGACGCACCACTGCTCGACCCCAAGAACGACTACGTATTTAAGCGCCTCTTTGCCCAGCGCATTGATCTATTAACCGACCTTGTGAACCTGGTTCGGGGACACACCGAACCCCTTCAACTCACCGAGATTCTGAACCCCCACATTCTTCCCGAAGACATCACCGGCAAGCAGATTGTGCTTGATGTCCGCGCCCTTGATTCTCGAGGCCGCAGCATTGACGTAGAGGTTCAGGTGAGGGCCCAACGCGACTACTCCGCCCGGGCGCTTTACTACCTGGCCCGATCGTTGGTTGACCAAATTGGGGAGTCCGAGGCCTACGGCAGGCTGCGCTCGGTGATTGGGGTGAGTATTCTGGACTTTCAACTCTTTCGTGAGCCAGGCGATGAGACCTGCGGCCAGTGGCGCTTTGCCATGCGCGCCGATCAGCGGCCAGGCCACCCAGATCGGCCGGACCAACCACCCCAACCACCCCGAGAGCTTGAGGTGCAGCTGGAACTGAACTTCCTAGAGCTGCCCAAGCTTGCTCGGCTAGGGCTAGAGAAAACCAACAAACCGCTTTACGATTGGTGTCTATTCTTTTCCAACCCCAACGGAGTCGATATGGAACAGATCACCCACCCCAGTGTGAAAGAGGCCTTTGCGGTGCTGAAGTCTGTAAGCGCCACAGCGCAAGAGCGCGCCGATGCCGAGAAGCGCATTAAGTACGTGCGTGATCTAAACGCCATGATCGGCGCCGGCTGGGACGAGGGTAGGGCTGCGGGCATTGAGATTGGCCGTAGCGAGGGTATTGCTGTGGGTAAGGCTGAGGGAAGGCTGAGGGTAAGGCTGAGGGAAAGGCTGAGCTCCTTGAACGCCAGCTCACGAGGAAGTTTGGCGCGCTTTCAGAGCCAAGCCGAAGCCGCCTTCTCTCGGCCACCGACGACGAGCTGAATGACTGGTCAGAGGCGCTGCTAGTGGCTACCACCCTTGAAGAGGTGTTTGGCAGACCCCGATAGCTAAAACACTAGAGCCGCTCCCCAGACTATAAAAACCAGCCAGCCAAGAAAAACACAACCGTACCCGCTGCCAAGACGGCGAGTAGATTACTCCAGAGCCACCAGGCAAAAATTCCTGCCAGTCCAGCCATCCACCGTGGGTTGTCAAGACCTAATGCAAGTTCCCCCGCAGGGGCCAAAAACTGCGGGGCAATCACAGCCGCAAGCGCGGCCATTGGGGCGTATCGCAGGCCGATCACGAGCCAGCTCGGAAGCTGAACCCGCTCAGGCAAAAAAAGCGCTGCCGAGCGAGACAGGCATGTGCAGGCACCTAGTCCAAGCAGGGCAACCCAGATCTGAACCTCGGTCATGATCGCTTCTCTGCGGTGCCTTGTTGCTGTCGAGTTTCGTAACGCTGAACCAGAACAGCGGCGACAAGACCAATACAAATCGAAAGCAGCAGCCCCAGATTCATGGGAAGACGAAGAGAAAGGAGCGAGGTTATGGATGCCGCAGCCACACAAGCCAGCCCCGCCTTATCTCGAATCATGGGCATCAAAACGGCTAAAACGGCAAGAGCCGCCAAAAAGGCCAAGCCTGAGTTGGCAGGAAGCTGGCCAGCCAGCCAGACACCTAAAACAGAAGCCGCCTGCCAAGACAGCCAGCTCATCAGGCTGCCCATACGAAAGTAGGTCACCGGGTCGAAATCGGGCGGCGGTGACGCCACTCGACGATTCACACTGGCAGCCACAATGTCGGTAATAAAGGCGCCGTGCAACAGGCGGCTTTTTAAGTTCAGCGAGGCCATCCAGTCGCGGTGGGCCAGGGCATAAATAACGAACCGCAAATTAATCACAAAGGCCGTAATCCATATCAGCCAAAGCGGGGCCGCTACTGCAATGAGCGGAAGGGAGGCCAGCTGGGCTGTACCGGCGTAAACAATAAAGGTCATGCCGATGGCCTGCCAGGGCGTTAGCCCCGACTCAACCATGGCGATACCCGTCACGCAGCCCCAGGTGGCCATCGCCAGCATTCCGGGTGCGAGATCGATAAAGGCGAGACGGGCGCTTGGATGAGAGAGGAAGGAGGTCCAGGTAGAGCGCTGGCGCAATGGGGTCTTCTGGTTGTTGTTACCTGATGAACGATACCTGAACCTAGGCGTGCCTTGATCAAAATGCGTTGGCTGCTCTGCCCTTCATACGGTGGCGCAGCAGTTGTGCGGTTTGCTTGGTGTTGGCTCAGACGAAAATAGGCGGTCATAAGGCCAATTGAGCGACCCCTAGGGCCTGAGTTCAGGGGCTTTGTCTGCTGCCGCTTTTGAGACTGATAAGGTTTCAGCTTCGAACTATGTTCAAGGCGAGGTACTGCAGCAAATGGGGCATTTACTTGCCGATATTGTTCTAGGCTTGCATCTTGCAATTGCAGTCTTCATAACCACTGGTTTAGTCCTGGTTCCCTTGGGCGGCTACAGGGGTTGGCTTTGGGTAAGAAACCGCCGTCTTCGGCTGTTGCATGCTGGCCTTATGGTCTTTGTTGCCATAGAGGCCTTGTTTGGCATTGCCTGCCCACTTACCGTGCTGGAATCAGTCCTTCGTCAACAGGAGGCACCTGACTACTTTCTTGCCGACCTTATGCATCGCCTTCTTTTCTGGAACGCACCGCTTGAATTCTTCCTGGTTCTTTACCTTGTCTGTGCACTCTGGGTCTTGGTTCTATGGCGTTGGGTACCTCCGCAAAGGCTGTGACTGGCTTAAGGGTAATGGACCGATCACCGAGTTGCAGTATTTTTCTCTCTCAGGAATGACCCTTCGGACACTGCCACGAGGGTCTTTTAGGTGGCTCTCGTAGCGAGCAATAAGTGGCATACGCAGCAGGCAAGGTCTTGTACCTTAAACTAAGGGTCATGACCTTAAACCAACCACAACGAAGGTAAGGACGCCATGGACGCCATGATTCTTATAGCGAAACTTGAGATTGCGCTGCTCTTTCTTTTTGTTTTGCGTGCCTGGCAGCTTGGCGAATTTATTTAGGAATGTCGCCGTTGAATCTGCGTAACTGAAATGGCCCTGCGCTCGGGGTAAATTTTCCGAAGGGCCGCCTCGGCAGCCTTGGGGCAGTCTCCATAAACCTGCATGGTCACGGTTTCGTTAAGCCGAACACCTTTGTGGTCGTCGCCTTCGTAGTCAAATGACACGTCAGAGTAATGCCAAGTGACCTTGGGCCGTGCGGCAAGGCTCGAGCGTCGACGCTTGCGCGAATGCGAGGCGGCCTTGCTTTGAAACTGTCTTGCATCCTGGCTATCACCCGAGGGGTCCATTAACAAGAGTAGCCTCACGATAACAACCGAGGCAAGAAACCAATACGACCCGAGGAACACCGATGCAAAGACCAGGGCAAATAAGGTAAGGCCCCATATAACTTGGACGGCGGACGGGCGGTTAACGGAAGGGACGTGTTCGAACTGTGCGCGAACCCAAGACGCGATCATTTATAGATGATAAATTCTCGGTTTCCCGTCCGCTTTAAGCACCCCTACGGGTTCTATGTGTTTTTCTTGGTAATTTCCCTAGGCACCACCACCTTCCATGCTCCCCGCTAGCCGTATCAATGCACAGGGTCAGCCAGTGATCGACCTCTGGGCTATTCTGAAAATTGCATTCCCACTCTTTGTCCAGGCGGGTCTGCAGGCTGCTTTAAATCTTATCGATACATGGTTTATTGGTCGCATCAGCGTTGAGGCCTTGGCGGGCGTAGGGGGTGTCTATTGGCTTGTTCTTGGCCTGCTTTTCTTTCTAACGGGTATTGGTATGGCGGTGCAAACCCGCGCCGCGCAGTTTTACGGGGCGGGCAGGCGGGCCGATGCCGCGGCCGAGGTCTGGTCCGGCCTCTATATCGCACTGGTTGCCATCCCTCTTTGCCTGGTCCTTGCCTGGTTAGGCCAGTTTTTAGTGCCCCTTTTAGGCGTCTCGTCTGCCATTCAAGAACAAGCCCTGGCGTATTGGAGTCCTCGCGTATGGGGCGGTCCCTTCATCATCGCCGAGACCGCTGTGCTTGCCTTTTTTATGGGAATTGGCCGAGTCAAGCTCGCCCTGGTGGTCAACGTTTTTATTCTGGTGGTCAATACCTTGCTTAACGCGGTCTTTGTCTTTGGTCTTGGCTATGGAGTCGAGGGTATTGCCTGGGCCACTACATTTTCGATTGGCACAGGCCTTATCTTTGCCCTTGTATTGTTCCTCTCGCCTTCCATGCGAGCCAATTACAACTCCCACAAGGCCTGGCGACTGCGCCCTGTTGCCATGAAGGGCCTGCTCTTTCTTGGGCTTCCCATTGGCTTTTCAATAGGGGTGGATATTTTAGGGTTTGCCGTCTTTCAGGCCATGATGACAAGGCTTGGTGCCATTGAGGGTGCGGCTTCGCAGGTCGTCATTATGCTCACCTCCGCTGCCTTTTTACCTGCCGTGGGGCTTGGCAAGGCGGGCACCACACTGGTGGGACAGTCCATTGGCGCTGGTGAATACGTATGGGCTCGGCGCCTGGGCAATCGTGTTATTGCGCTATCGGTTATTTACATGTTCTTGTTTGGGCTTCTGCTTGCGCTCTTTGGCCAGCAACTGGTGGCGTTGTTTATTGCGCCCAACGATCCATCGGCGCAGGCCCTGGTTGCGCTTGGGGCTCAGCTTGCGTTGATTGCCGCCTTCTATCAGGTCTTCGATGGCCTGCATCTGGGCGCGGTCTTTTGTCTGCGTGGGGCAGGCGATGCCAAGATGCCCGCACTGGTTTTGTTTGTTCTGTCCTGGGGCTTCTTTATTCCTCTGACCTATGTTCTTACGTTTGCGCCAGGGGAGGGCTGGTTTAGTTACCTGCCTGCCTTGGGCTATGGCGCCGTGGGTGGTTGGTGGGCTGCAAATGTCTATATCTTTGTACTCTCGGTCTTTCTGGCCTGGCGCTGGTGGAAGGGCGCGGTTTTTCAAAGGGTTGTGGCTTGAGTGCGAACCATCAGGCTCAGCACGGTAGCCAGCAGGGTGGTTTCGCATTGGTAAGGTCGAACGATCTAAGCCAGTTACGTGACCTTCTCATTCAGTTTGTGCAAGCCAACGCCCTGCCGCCCTTGCATGCGGAGACCATCCTGGTTCAAAGCAATGGTCTTGCCCAGTGGTTGCGTCTTGGCTTTGCGCAAGCCCAGGGCTGCGCCACAGGGCTTAATTTCAGTTTCCCCTCGCGCTTCATCTGGGAAGCCTATCGCGCGGTCCTTGGGCACAACCATGTTCCAAGCCAGTCAAGCCTCGATCGATCAAGCCTTGTCTGGCGTCTCATGCGGCTGCTGCCCGAGTTTCTGCAACAACCTTCTGCAGAAGCGCTGCGTCATTTTATTGGTAAGGCACAGGGTCCAGCACAAGCCCTGAACGGGCTGCGGCATTATTGGCTTTGTTGCCAGCTTGCCGATCTTCTTGATGCCTATCAGGTCTACCGCGCTAATTGGCTGCAGCAGTGGGAGCAGGGCAGGTGGCCCCAAGAGCTACAAAACTACAAGCACCATCAGTGGCAGGCAGAGCTTTGGCGGGCGGTTATTGAACAGGCCCAGGGCGACGTCACAGCCCTCCAAAAATTCGCTCAACCCGGCCAAGACCAACATTCGCTCTGCCTTGGTCGAGCCGACAGCTTTGCTGCATTCAAAAAGGCTGTCTTAGGCCAGTCACCGCACTTAACTCGGCCCGTGGGGCTTCCCGCGCGGCTTATTGTCTTTGGCATTGCCTCGCTGCCCGAGCAGCAGCTCGAGGTGCTCTCGCTTATTGCCCGATGGACAAAGGTGCTTATTTTTATCCTAAGCCCAACCCCCCATTGGGTTGAGCGAGATTCAAGCCATCCTCTTCTGGCCCGCTGGGGAAGGCAAACGACAGATTTCACGCATTTGCTTTTGCAACTTGAAGAGCGGGCACACCGCGAGCATCAGCTGCGGCCTTTAAGCCTTGCCCTTGGGGAGAACTCCCCAAGGCTCTTTGAACCCAGACCCGAGACCCATACGCTCGCAAAGCTTCAAAACACGATGTTAAGCAACTCACCGAGCCTTTCTGAAAAAGCCTTCGCGCCCGATGACTCCATTGAGTTCTTCACCACGCACAGTCCCTTGCGAGAGCTTGAAGTTCTGCACGACAAACTCCTTGATGCATTGCAAAGGCTGCCAGGCCTGCAGCCTCGGGATATTTTAGTTATGGCGCCCAATCTTAGCCAGTATGCCTGCCATATACCGGCTGTCTTTGGGCCTGTATTCGCAGGCGACTCGCGCGCGCTGCCTTTTTTTATTGCCGATGCAAGTAGCCACGAAACACAGCCACTGGTGCATGCCTTTTCTTGGCTTTTGAAAGCCGGTGCTCAGCCCATTAATGCCGAAGAGTTGCTTGTCTTTCTTGAGAACAACCTGGTTATGCGACGGTTTCAGTTCTCGGGCGACGACCTGGAAACCCTGCGTGACTGGGTGGCTCAGGCGGGTATTCGCTGGGGTCTCAATGCGCAGCATCGGCAGGCCTATCTAAAAGCACTAGTATTTAATGACACGCCTGCAGCTGCGCAAGGGGCTGCGCCTCTAAGCAGCCCCCCATTTGCCGACTCCATCAGCTGGGCAGCGGGGCTTAAGCGTCTGTTGCTTGCCTATTCGGCTGGCAATTCCATTTACCCATGGCAGGGTATTGCCCCTGCTATGAGCCTTGACCTTCAGCCCGAGCTTCTTAACAAGCTTCTTGAGCTTCTTCAGTTTCTTGATGAAACCCTGCAGCAGTTTCAGGGCAATGCCTCGGTCTCCCATTGGTGCGACAGGCTCACCCAGCTTTCTCAGAATCTTTTAAAAACCAATGGGCCTGCGGTGCAAGACGCCGATCGTCTCTTAAACACTGTCGAACAAAGTCTTCAGACCTGGAAGACTGAGGCAAGCCTGGCCGGCTATACCCAAGGCATTGACTGTCGGGTTGTTCAAGAGCACTGGCTGCCCGAACTCACCGGCGAGCGTCAGGCCCAGCGCTTCTTTAGCGGTGGTATTACCTTTGCAAGCTTCACACCACTTCGCTCCATTGCCTTTCGAGTGGTCTGTCTTTTGGGAATGGCCGATGGCCAGTTCCCACGGCCGAATCACCAGTTTGATATCGACCTGATGGCTGCCGTGCCTCAGGCAGGCGACCGTTCACGTCGCGACGATGACCTTACCTTACTGCTTGAAGCTGTGGGTGCCGCTCGCGACAGGCTGCTGGTGTCTTGGGTGGGAAGGCGAATACAAGACAACTCGGAATGCCCACCGTGTCTTCCTATTCAGCAGCTCTTAGACGAGCTTGGCCATAGCCCAACTACTGTCGAGGGCTCGCTCATTGAAGTGCACCCCCTTCACAGCCATGACCCGAGTTACTACGAAGGGCAGGCCACAAGGTTCACCTATCGGCCGCATCCGTCAAGAGGTCTTTTAATGGCGCTTGCCGAATCTGCAAGCAGTCCGGCAGCGCAGCTGCAAGATAATAAGCACGACATCTCGCTTGCTCAGCTTCAAGCCCTGCTTACCCGACCAGGCTACGTCTTCTATGAGCATGGGCTTAAGGCACGCCTTAAGCCTAGCGATCGTTCTTTGCTTACGGAAGAACCCATTGCGCCAGAATCGCTTGAGCGTTGGCAATTAAAGACCAGGCTATTGCTGCAGCTTCAAACCTATCTTCAGTCAGGCCTTGATTCCCAGGCGGCTATAGGGCGTGCCCAAGACTGGCTAAGGGCCTGTGGTCTGTTGCCGCAGGGCGGCTGGGCAGAACCCTTTTGGTGCGACTTGCAGCCCGACCTGATCTGGCTTGCAGACCATTACATGAACAGGGCTCCACACGCTCATGGAGCCTTCACAGCCTCCAATCCCTTGAAGTCCAGCGCCGACCTGGTGAAGCTCTGGCCACAGCACCTGCAGCGCTGTCTCACGACACAGGGCGAGTCTGTTGTGCTTTACTCCATCGACGGCATTGCCGAGCTGCCCGCGCTCGCAGGCGACCAGGCGAAGCTTTATTGGGCTGAGCTCTGCCATAACTGGCAGCTTGCCTGCCAGTCGCCCTTGCCACTCACGCTTAAAACCGGCTGGGCCTGGGCATCAGCAGGCCTCACACTTTCTGAAGATGCCGGTCGCGAAGCGATTCAGGCAAAGGCCTATAAGGACGCAGCCCAGAAGTACGACATCGGTTCTTATAACGACGAGGAAGTAAAAGAACAGCCCTTCCTACGGTGGCACTACCCCGAGTTCAAGCAGCTTGAGCAAAGCCAGGGCTTTGCTCGGTTTGCGCAGTCTCTTTATGGGCCCATCGTTGCAAATCTTCACTGGACAAAGCGCGAAAGGCAGGTGGCATGACAACTGCAAGCCTTGGCGTCACCATGCCCTTAAAGGGCTGGCGGCTTATTGAGGCCAGCGCAGGTACAGGTAAAACCTACACGCTTGAACTTCTCTACCTTCGGCTTTTGTTGGGGCGTATTCAATGGTCTGACAGCCAAGACCAAGACCTAGACCAAGACCAAGGCCCAAGTTTTACCATCGATCAAATTCTTGTTATGACCTACACCGAGGCGGCTACACAAGAGCTGCGCAGGCGTCTTGGCCAGCGCATTGCAAAGGCACTGCTTCATCGTCAAGACCCAGACCTTGGCGCCCTAAGCGAGAACGACAAACAACGCCTGCAGCAGGCCAGTCTTGTGCTCGACCAGGCCAGCATCAAAACCATTCACGGCTGGTGCGCCCAAATGCTCACCGACCATGCCCTTCTTTCTGGCCAGCCGCTTAACCAAGAGCTGGTTCCCAACAACGACGAGCAGCTGCGTCATGCCGTGCTTGATTACTGGCGCTGCCATTACCTAAGCCTCGAGACCGCTTCCATCGAGCTCGTGCGGCAGGCCTTTGCATCGCCTTCGGCCATGCTTAAGGTGCTGAACAACCGGCTAGGTCTTCAGCAACAAACCAGCTCGATGCCGTCGGTTCCAACACTTCTTCAGCAGTGGCAGGTGCACTGCACCAGTGTCATTGCCCAGCAGCGCAAATGGCTAAAGCAACAGCTTCCCGTTATTCAAACCTTTCTTAAAGAGGCGCGGCTGGCGGGGCGTTTTAACGCGAGGTCCTTCAACAGCGCCAACGAGACGAAGTGGCTTACCGTGCTCTCTGAGTGGGCGCAGCTTCATAACGATGATCGATCGCTGCCGGGCCTCACAGAGGCAGCAAAAAAAAGGCTGTGCACAGATGGCATGCGCGCCATTTGGAACGACTCTGTTGAATATCCTCCCACCCCTTTTCTTGACGGCTTTCCAGCCTTCTGGAGGACGCTAAAAGAGCTACCAAGCCTGCGCTCGGTTTTGCTTAATCATGCACTTGCAGCGGTCTCAGAGAACCTTCAGCTTAACCAGAGTCGCGCGGGCCAGTGTGGCTTCGATGACCTTTTACGAAACCTTGCAAAAGCACTTCAGGCAAGCACAGCCGAGCTTCTTGCAAGCCGTATTCGACGGCGGTTTCCTGTGGCCTTGGTGGATGAATTTCAAGACACCGACCCATTGCAGTTCTTCATTCTGGAGTCAATCTACCCTTTGCGTCGCCAAGACGAATGGCAGACCCTTGTCTTGGTGGGGGACCCAAAGCAGGCCATCTACTCTTTTCGGGGCGCCGATGTTGAAACCTACCTGCGGGCTCGCGAGCAGACCGCAGAAAAGAACTGCCACAGACTTGAAACCAACTATCGATCGCAGCCGGGTCTTGTTACGGCGGTTAATGCATTGTTCAATGGTGAAAGCGGTGCTCGGGCCGGCTACTTCGAGTTTCATTGCGCCAGCGCAGGCAAGCCAAAGACCGACCTTTTTTTAAATCGGCAAAGGCCAACCCCACTGCAATTTTTCTTGCTTGAAGAAGCCGCCGAGAAGACAAGCTCGAAGGAGGTTCTTGCTGAACTGGCCGAACAGGCTGCGCATCAGATTGGCTCGTTACTTGAATCGAGCGCGGTCATTGAAGACAAGAGGCAGCTCACTGCCGATGGCATGCCAACTCGCCGTGACCTAAGACCATCCGACATTGCTGTTTTGGTCTATAGCCGGCGTCAGGCAAGCCTTATGAAGCAGGCCTTGCAACGTCAGCGGCTGGCCTCGGTCTATCTGTCCGAGGCAGACTCGGTCTTTGAGTCGCAGGCTGCACAACTGCTTCGGCTTTTACTGCATGCATGCCTGGATGCGCCAAGGCCGCGCTCCTTGCGGGCTGCGCTTGCTCACCCAGTCTTTGGTTTTTCACACCAGACGCTTAAGGGCCTTGTTGAGGACACTGCGCGTTTTAGCCAATGGGCCGAGGCCTTTGTGCAGTTTCAAAGGGTTTGGAATACCAAGGGCGTTCTGGCCTGCGGTCGGGCCATGATTCATGCCCTTGGTCTTGACCCCTTTCAAAGGTCAAACGGTGGGGAAGACGCGCTTGAGCCCCCAGAGCGCACGGTGACCGACCTTGGTCACCTGCTTGAGCTGCTTCAAGAGGCCTCCATAGAAGTCTCGGGCTCTCGTTCACTCTTGCACTGGTTTGACACGATGGTTACACGCGATGCAGCCGTGACCCGCCCACAAGATAACCGGCTCTTGCGTATGGAGTCCGACCACGACCGCATAAAAATTGTTACGGTCCACAAGTCAAAGGGGCTTGAGTACCCCGTTGTCATTCTTCCGTTTGCCATGCATGCCTCGTCCCAAAACAACGATCTCACCGTATTTGAGCGCGACACCAACGGGGAGCGTCGACTGGTGGTCCAGCCAGGCGATGAGCAAAAGGCGCTCGCGCGCCAAGAGCTCTACGAGGAAGACCTCCGAAAGCTCTATGTGGCCATGACCCGAGCCGAGCATCTCTGCCTGGTGGGCCTTGGGCCCATGCACCAATACAAATCGTCAGCGCTTTTTCAACTTCTTGGCGGCTGCCAAAAGGGTTCACAAGATGGTCCCACGCTTTTAGAGCTCACCGAGACCTTTGTTCACCAACAGGCCAACCATGCAGCTATTGCGCCATACCGTAGCGCTTCCAAGGCCATCGGCCTTCAGCCTGCAAGCACAATTTTGCAAGGGCCGAAAGGCGGACCGCGCGTGTTTAATTCCAACTCGCTTGAATTCTGGGGGTTCACCAGCTATTCAGGGCTTCTTAAGCTAGGCAAGCAGGCCAATGACGAACGCTTTGTGAAGAAGGCATCGGCAGCTATTGCGGCCGAATCTGCCCAGGACGACCAGGCCCTTGAGGAGTCTGGCATTACCGATACCGCCGGTATTTCTGGTGGTACTGGTGTGACTAACCTCACTAACACAGCCGACTGGTCTAGCCTTGGCTCGGGCAATGTCTTGGGAACCGATATTCATAGGCTTCTTGATGCAGCCGCTCGGCGCGGCTTTGCTGAGGTCGCAAGCTTTACACCCGGCGAGATGATGAGCTTTGTGCAGGCTCAGGGCTTGCATGTTGATCAGTATCAGTCTTTTGCGAATTGGCTTACCAGCAGTCTGGACCTTCCACTTTTCTCCCCAGCACATCTGGAAGCGCTTGGGCTTACAGCCTCTCCAAGCCTTGCCTCTCTGTCTGTCTATGTTCCCGAGATGGAGTTCTGGCTTCCCGCCGAAAGACTCAACCTTCAGGCGCTTGACCAATGGCTTCATCAGAACTGTCTGCAAGACTGGCAGGAAAGCCAGGGCAGCCACGGCATTGCGCGCCCACCCCTTACACATCAGCATTTTCAGGGTATGGTGAAAGGCTTCATCGACTTATGCTTTGAGCATCAGGGTCTTTACTTTATTGCCGACTACAAATCCAATTGGCTGGGCAATCAGCCATCCAATTACCAAGGCCTAGGCCTGATGCAGTCCATTGCAGAGCATCGCTACGACCTGCAATACAGCCTTTACTGCCTGGCGCTGCATCGGCACCTTAAGGCAAGGCTTCAGTCCAGTTACCAGCCTAAGGTGCATTTTGGTGGGGCACTTTATTTGTTTCTTCGCGGTATGAATGACCCCGATACAGGGCGGTTTTTTCAGGCCTTCACACCCTCGCAGCTTGCCGAGCTCGAGCAGCTGCTTAATGTGCAGAAAGATGCATGACAGACGCCAAGCTGAACCTTTATCACGAGCTTCTTGCCTTAAGCGAGCGCGAGACTATTCGTCTTCTTGATACGGCGCTTGGTCGCCTTGTTGAAGAGGCCGGTGCAGACGCCAGTGGCCAGGTAGAAAAATGGGTTCACATTTTGGTGCAGCTTGTGAGTGCACGGCTTGGCCGCGGGGAGATCAGCCTTCACCTCAACGAGCTAAGCGCTGCCTCAGGCGACTATCTATTGCAGGCTGTTGCAGGCTGCGCCTGGCTAAAAAATGAAGACCCACAAGGGGCAGGGCATGCAGAGCAGGATGGCCAGCCGAAAAAACAAAGTGAAGTGACTCCGCAGCGGGGCACGCCCCTTGTTCTTTACAACAAGCAAGTTTACTTGCGACGCTTCTGGCAGCTTGAAATGGAAGTCAACCAGCAGCTTCAAGAGCTTGAAGAATCTCAGCGACTGCGCGTGATTACCGGCCCACCAGGCTCGGGTAAAACCACTCGTCTGAAGCTGCTCATTGAAGAGAGACTTTCAAAAACCCCCAATCTACGAGTTGCGCTGGCAGCGCCAACCGGTAAGGCCGTGCATCGACTGCAACAGGTTCTACCAGGCCAGGCCAATATCTCGACGCTTCATCGTCTGTTGGGCATTGGAGGCCACCGCAGCCTCTCCTACATGGCCCAGCAGGCCAATAGACAGCCCTTACCGTTTGATCTTATTGTGGTTGATGAGGCCTCGATGGTGGGTCTTGAGCTGGCGCGTGCTCTACTGAACAGCCTGCTGCCGCAGGCCGAACTGCTCTTGGTTGGCGATGCAAATCAGTTACCTGCGGTTGATCCGGGGCAGGTTTTTGCAAGCCTCTGTAAGCGTATTGCCCCTGGCGCTATCGAGCATCTGCAGACGCAGTATCGATTCAAAGTGAATAGCGCCATTGGCCTACTTGCCAGAAACCTTCAGTTGCACGACGCACAGGCGCCTATCTCGGTTGCCGACATCCTTTCGCATGTAGCAACTCCTTTGGATGAGACGGTGCAGTGCCTTTGCATTGAATCGACCACAGACAATCGTCTTGTCGAGCAGGTGGCTGATAGCCGGCTTGAGCTCATCACCATGGCTAAGGCCATGCAGGGTCAGCTTTTGGTTTCTAGAGCCGATGGCGCAATTACCCGCGATAGTCGAGACCCGTCGCTGCAGCTTGAGTTCATCGAACTTCTAGACAGGCTCGATAACGCCATGGTGCTCACACCGTTTCGCGAAGGGCCCATGGGCAGTGTTGCCTTAAATAGGCTCTTTCAAAGGGCCCTGCATCGCCGTGGACTGCTTTCATCTGCTGCAGGCTACACCACGGGTCTGCCTGTTATTTGCATTGAGAACGACTACGACCTCGACCTCATGAACGGCAGCCTTGGGGTTGTCGTTGGCGACATGGGCCTATTTAACAGCACCCATGGACCAAGGCTCATTGCGCTTCAACAATGCCCTGCGCTTGAGCCCGCCTTGGCCTTAACCGTTCATAAGGCACAGGGCTCGGAGTTTAATAATCTGATCTTTCTGTTGGCCGAATCGCCTGCTAACCCCTTGTCGCTACCTCTTGCTTATACGGCCATTACCCGCGCGCGCAAAACCTTAACGCTGGTGGCCACTCGGCCATTAGCCACATAAGGTCTGTCCATGTCCTTTGAGCATCGGGCGCCTTTTTGGCTGCCAAGCGGTCATTTGCAGACCATCTATCCGGTCTTTCTAAGGCGTCTGCATCAGCAAGAAGGATCGGCCCACCATCTGCCTGTCAGGCGTATCCGCGAAGACACCCCCGATGGCGATTTCATCGACTTCGACTGGTTTGAGCCTTTACAGCCTAGCAGCCTAGGCGCGACGGTAGTCTTATTCCATGGGCTCGAAGGCTCCTCAGAGAGCGTCTATGCAAGGGCCTGTGCAGCGGAGGCCACCGCCCGGGGCTACCGGTTTGTCGTGCCGCACTTTCGGGGCTGCTCGGGCGAGTTAAACCGAAGGCCGCGGGCTTACCATTCTGGCGATGTGGATGAAATCGACTGGATGATGCGCGTTGTTGCAAGACAGTCGGAGGGTCAAAGGCTCTATGCCATCGGCGTCTCCCTAGGGGGTAACGCATTAATGGCCTGGGCCGGTCGCAGGCTTTCGCAAACACTAAGCCAGTGGCCACAGCTTGTCGCCCTTGCGGCTGTCTCCTCACCCTTAAACCTTGCGGCTGCTGGCAGGGCCATTGATGTTGGGCTCAATCGCGCCCTTTACGCCGACTACTTTTTAAAGACCATGCGGGCAAAGGCACAGACCAAATGGCAACAATTTCCTGGGCTCTTCGACCTTCAAGCCCTCTCGCAGGCAAAAACCCTACGCGTCTTTGATGACCTTTTTACGGCAAGGCTTCATGGCTTTAAAAATGTGGACGATTATTACGAACGTGCGTCCGCATTACCGTGGCTTGCTTCCATTTCCAAGCCAGCGCTTATTCTGAATGCCAAAAACGACCCCTTCATTCCCTGGCAAAGCGTTACGCTTGCCTCTGTGGGTAAGGCATGTTCAAGTGTTACGCAGTGGTTGCCCAGCCAAGGCGGGCATGTGGGTTTTGTTTCAGCGTCATCCAGTGCCTCTGGACTGCCCGGCAGCCTGCAGCCCATGACCGCTAGGGTACTGAACTGGCTTACTGAGCAGGCGCCGGTGGTTTAGGTGGCTCGGGCGAGGTGTAGAGCCCCTTCACAAGTTCGGGGGAGTCTTTTGCTGCAAGCTCAATTAGCTTATCAATTTCGCCCGCAAGTTCGGCCGAGTCGGCATGGCCAAGCCATTGGTTGCGGTTGTTTCGCAGAATAAGCAGCCGATCAAGCGAGCAGTCTTTGCCTGTAGTAAGAATCCAAGACTTCGCCGCCTCCGCCCGTTTAATTTCAATGGATGAGAGCGCTAGAGCGCGGAACTCGCTGACCAGGCAGTTGGGCTTTTCTTCTTCCATGCCAGGCAACTGAGCAAAGGCCGCCTCTGCGCTAAAGACCAGGCCAATCGCCAGACCCACTGCTGCAGAAACTGGAGCGGGCGATGGGAATCGAACCCACGTCTTGAGCATGGGAAGCTCAGGTCCTGCCATTGAACGACGCCCGCAATAACAACGTAGAGCGGAGTATAGCTTGAGGATCAAGAGGGCTTCACCAGGGCCTGGAAGGCCTTCATCACACGACCGGAGTCTTCGGTAACCAGGAAGCGAATGAGTGCAACCTTGTCGTCGTAGGAGTTGGCCGAGCTCAAGAGCTCCATCGGTACCTTGGGCTTCTTGGGCCTCAAGCGGTTTCTGACCTCCTCAAGCGACTCGCCCTCTTCAATTTCAACGACTTCCTCTTCCTCGCCGGATTCCTGCTCGTAGGCAAGGGCCTGGGCTTCTTGATCCTTCTCAAACTTGTTAAGTGCTTTTATGGCGGCAACTTTGGCATAACGCGCATCGCGATCGGCCTTATCAGCCCGCGCTCGCGCCTCTTTGGCTGCCTTTTGCGCGGCCTTTACTTTAGGGGCGAGTCTGGCCTTAAGCTCGGCGACCTCTGCGGCACTGTTAGCTTCTTTTGCAAAGGCAAGCGCCTTCTCTGCCGCAGCAAGGGCAGCCTCGGGGTCACCACGCTCGGCAGCGGCATGCGCCTCTTTTACTGCGTCATCCACCTTCACAACAGCAGCCTCAACCTTGGCATGAACCTCTTTGACTTCTTTTGCTGCTGCTGTGGCAACCCCAGCGGCCTGTCGCGCCTTGTGGCGCTGCTCGGGTGAGGGGACGACCGCAACCCAGGCCGCGGCAAATAGGCCTGCGCAGAGGATGGTCAGTGCAAACATCTGGGCAGGCGCCGACGAAGCAAACTTTGCCGGGAGCATCGAGTAGACCCAGGCTGAAAAAATAAACAAAAAGCTAATACCGAGAAGTGCCCAGATGACACGCATATTGGGTTCTTTTTTCTGAGGCTGGGCAGTCACCGCCCGCTGGCTTTGCGGCATGTTGTCGTACTCCGAAAGGGTAAGGGGGTGATCTTCATGAAGAACAAGTTCAAACCCTGGTCGGGAGGGCGCTTTTCCCGCGTTATTGATAAGGCCGAGCAATAAGGGCGAGGTCTTCTGGAGTTCCCCACGGTTCACCATTATTTTAGGGCCGGGAAGGATTTTAAGGGCAGGGGGCCTGGGCTGACCTCGACGCCGACGCTTAGGCACGAGAAGACCTGGTTTGGCGATGACCACTGCGATGGTGATGGTTGCCATCATGAACATGAAGGCAATAAGGTCCATGGAAAGAAACACCTTTGGAAAAATAAAGGCAAGCACCATCAACCCAATAAGAAGCGGAAAAAGCAGCGTAAAAACCAGAACCTGGTTAATGGGCTTGTGGGTTGGCCAGTAGTCTTCAGGGGTCATTGTGGGCTCCAAGGCCGGACGAACCGACCATTAATCCAAGAAAATGCTTTGATTAGGAATCGGCAAAAACCAGTCTTTCTAAAGACTGAATCACGTTGCCTAGGCATTCTGAAGCCCGCAGGATGAAAAGCGGCAAACCCTTGCCGCTTCGGGCGCGAGACCCTTTAGGACAGCTCTGACAAGAGGCTCACTTGGCTTCCTCTTCGGGGATTGGGTTGCCATCGGCGTCGACCTTGGGCTTGGCCGCCTTGGTTTTTAGCACCCGTTGCTCAAACTGGCCCTGGCAAATTAAGCTGGCCACTTTGGGATCGATGTTTTCTGACGAAATGGGCTGAAACGACTGATCTTTTGCTGGAAGAGTAATGATGATAGGACCTGTGCCGCGAATACCCTGGTGATGGGTGGTCACGACGGTTCGGATGGTCTCGGCCTTGCAATCAATTTCTTGACGATGTCGCAGGCTCATTGCACCCAAGGCATCTTTTTGCGCCAGATTCACTGTGCGCCAATAGCCGCGAATGTCACCTTTGATTTCAACGCGGTCGATATCAACAAAATGGCGGCTGCGGTCTTTGTCGTCACCAACCATGCGCAAAGTAACCTGCGCCTGCACGCCAGACACTGTTAAGGCCATTAAAAACAGGCCAAAAACGGCCTGAGGTCTGCCTAAAACCTTGTCAGTAAACGCTTTTAATGTCTTCATCCACATTTATACACTATCGACACTGAGCGGAGAAAACTAAGGGACCGCGGAGGAGGCCTTTTCGCCGGTGGGGCTGTTGCTCTCAACTGGACCTGCATCACTGCCCGAGGACTGCGCCTGGCTTAATGCCTTATCTTGCTCAAGCTGCGCTTTTTTGGCCCGAATTTGGCGCATTTCCCGAATATGGAGGTAATAAAGCAGCAGCACCACGCCAAAGACGAGAAGACCTTCAATAATGATGACAGGGGTGAAAGAATCCATACGCATAATAGTAACCATGGAACAGATTAAATTCTCACTTTTACAGCTCTCCGATACCCATCTGCAGACTGCGGGAAAGCGCCTGAAGACCGGAGACTCGGGGGCTGAGGCCCTTAAGCAGGCTATCGCTAAAGCCTACCGCCTTCAAGCGCAGTTTGATGCCGTTATTCTTACGGGTGATCTGGTTGATCGCGGAGCAGTAGAGGAATACCGCGAACTAAAGGCTGGCCTGCAAGCGTTTCCGCAGGACCTTCCGCTTTACTTTTGTCTCGGAAATCACGATGCACGCGAGGCCTTTACCCAGGTATTCGGGACGCTTAAAGACTGCGGGCTTGCCGATGCCTTAGACACGCATTACCAGTATTCCGTGCCCTTGTTCACATTCAAAGACCAGGTTGTGCGGCTCGTCGTGCTTGATACGCTTGAGCCCGGAAAAGACCAGGGTCGTTTGTGTGAGCAAAGACAACGGTGGCTGCACAAAACCCTAAGCCTGTATCCCCACGACCGTATCTTGCTGGTAATGCATCACCTGCCATTTTTAACAGGCAGCGCCCTGTTCGACTCGATGGTTGTAGAAGAACGACGCCAGTTCGAAGAGGTGTTGGCGGGCTTTAAGAACGTTGAGCGTATTGTCATGCGGCCACTTTCACCGGGCCTGCGTGACTCAACTGGCCAGCATTCCGGTTGTGGTGAGCCCAAGCACGGTTCACGCCTACCCGCTGTCCTACCGCGGCCGCCAGCACGAGGCCTTGGTAATTGACGAGCCTGCCGGTTTCACCATTCATCGTTTCATCGTCGATGCACAAAGCGCCTATTGGGTCAGCCATTTTGTCCAGCAATCTCCTACTTGAAATTAAAGGCCTCGGGCACGGCTACGAGGCTCAGCCCCTTCTTTTCGATGGGCTTAACCTTTCACTTGAGGCCGGCCGCCAGGCTGCCCTGACTGGCGAGTCGGGCTGCGGGAAGTCCACCTTGCTCAACCTCATTGCTGGCCTTGATACACCTCAACACGGAGAGGTCACCCTCTTTAATCGTTCTTGGGCGAGCATGAAGCCTGATGAGAAGCTTGCCTGCCGGCGAACAACCCTTGGGTTCATATTTCAGGCCTTTCACCTTATTGGCCACCTTAACGCTGTGCAGAATGTCATGGTCCCCTTGCTCTTAGCGGGCCAGCCGTTTAAGGCTGCGCAAGACACCGCCGAGGAATGGCTTGCTCGGCTTGGCCTGCTAGACCGCAGGCATGGCCGACCCGACGAACTCTCTGGAGGGCAGCAGCAGCGCGTCTGTATTGCGCGTGCCCTTGCTCATTCACCAAAGCTTGTTCTTGCCGATGAGCCCACCGGCAACCTCGACCCCGTAACCGCTCAGGCAAGTCTTGCCCTGTTGTGTCAGCAGTGTCGTCAGACGGGTGCCGCGCTGGTTATGGTGACCCATTCGCATCAGGCTGCGCAGCAGCTTGATACCCACTACCAGCTTGCCCAAGGCCGACTTCATAAGTTGTCTGATTCACAGCAGCCCATGGGCGCGCGTTAGTCTCAGGCCCAGCCAAACATGCAAAAGCTTCCCGAGGCACGTCTTGTCGGCTGGCTTTTAAAGGCCTCCATTCGCGATCAACCTTTGCATTGGGCGGTGGCAAGCCTTAGCATTGCCTTTGGTCTTGCACTTGCGGTGTCCATTTATCTGGTGAATCAGTCTGCGGTGGAGTCGATGAACCGAGCCGTGAAGACACTTGCCGGCGAGGCACAGGCGCAGCTTCTTCCAAGGCACAACAACCGAGAAGGTTTTTCTGATCGCGTTCTTGATGAGCTACTTGCGCATCGCGACCGGCTTGGACTTCTCGATGCCAGCCCTGTGGTGAAAGGCCGTATTGCGCAGGTTGACGTGCTTGGAATCGACCTCTTTCGAGCCGCCTCGGTAAGTCGTAGCCTGTTGCCATCTGCCGAGGATGCAGGCCTTCTCGATCTTCTAAACGAAGACACAATCTTTCTTTCGCAGGCCGCCCTTGACAGCCTAGAAACGAACCTTCAACGCAGTCTTGTTTTCCAGTCTGAAAACGGGCCCATTGAGCTTCGAGTTGCGGGCCGACTAAACAGTGCAAGCCAGTCGGCCTTAGGTGTCATGGATATTGCCGGGGCCCAGCGCGCATTTGGCCGGCTCAACCAACTTGACCGGATCGACCTGAGCCTGCGTCAGGGGCAGTCGGTTCAGGCCTTCAATGAGGCCTTGCAGGCCCTTGGTATCGACCGCCCGCTTCTGAAGGGGCTTGTCGTGCTGACGCCCCAGAATCAAGAAAGCCAGCTCAATAACCTCTCGCGTGCCTACCGGGTGAACCTCTCGGTTCTGGCGCTGGTCGCCGTGCTTACGGGGGCCTTCCTTATTCACAGTGCGGTGAGGCTTTCAACCCTTCGTCAACAGCAGCAGCTTGCCTTGCTTGCAGTGCTTGGGGCTCGGCCCTGGGTTATTCGAGCGACGGTTCTTCTTAAGGCGGTTCTTATTGCAGGTGTCGGCGGGCTGCTTGGGCTAGTGCTTGGGGTGCTGCTTGCCAATGGACTTCTGCAAACAGTGGGCGCCGATCTTGGGGCAGGCTACTTTGCCGATCAGACGGCGGTACTTCGTATTGCACCCTTTAGCCTCTTTGGTTTCTTTCTTCTTACAGTGGGTCTGGGTCTCTTAAGTGGGCTAGGGCCCAGCATGCAGGCGCTGGCCCAGTCCCCAGTTCGTAGCCTGCACTGGGGAGCGGTGCAGGCTACAAAGGTCTCTTCGCGTCAGCGTTGGCTTGCATTTTTGCTTTTCATATTCGGCCTTGCAGCCATGGCTGCGCCTTCTATTGGTGGTCTTGCACTGGCAGCCTACTTTGGCATTGCCTGTCTGTTGTTTGCAGCCGTGCTCCTTGTGCCCGATATTGTTCGAATGGGTATTCAGGCGGGCATCCTTTTGGGCCTTCATGGCTCAAGCTCAAAAACGATGGCGGTCTGGCGGCTTCAGCAGGCACCCGCCGCTTCAACAGCCATTGGTGCAGGTATTGTGGCTGCGGTGGCGCTAACCATCGCCATGGCGGTTATGGTGACAAGCTTTCGTAGCTCGCTCGGCACCTGGCTTGAGCAGGTTCTGCCTGCTGACCTTTATATCTCCACCCGCGATCTTCCGAGCAACGAGCGGCTGCAAGACGAAGACCTTACAAGCCTAAACGCTATGCCTGAGGTGCGCAGGTTGCATGCCAGCCTACAGACCAGCTTACGTTTACGTGACGACCTTCCGGCGGTAACCCTTATTGCCAGGGACTTTCATGGCATGCGTGCCGAGGCAGTGTTGCCGGTTATTAAGTCGTCCATCAAGTCCATGGAGCAGCCCAACGGTCAGAAGAGTTCGCAGCCATTGCCCAGGGACCCCAATGCCATAGGCGCCTGGGTATCCGAGGCAATGACCCGTCTTTACGGATGGCAGGTCGGTACCGTCTTTGAGCTGCCGCTTACCAATGCAGCAGGTATGCCCAAGGTTCAGCAAGGCTTTGTTCTTGGCATTATTCGTGATTACGGCAGGCAGCATGGCACCGTTATTCTTGATCGCGATGACTACCGTCGTATCACGGCTGACACAAGCCTTACCGGTGTGTCCATCTGGCTTGCGCCTGAGGCGAAGGCCTCAACCGTGGTTGAAAAGATGCTTAAGCAGCCTGGCCTCTGGCCGAACCTGCGGTATGCCTCGACGCAAGATCTCCGCAAGCTTTCTTTGCAAATTTTTGACCGTAGTTTTGCCCTGACCTATGCACTGGAGCTCGCGGCACTTATTGTTGCGCTGGTGGCAGTGATCTCGGGCTGTGCGGCGCAGATGCTTTTACGTCGGCAGGAATTCGCGCTTTTGCATCAACTTGGACAGTCGGCAGGTCAGCGCCTTGCCATGGTGGCCTGGGAGTCTCTTGGCCTTATTGGGTCGGTGGCCCTCTGGGGGCTTCTGCTGGGGCTTGGTATTGGTCTTGTTCTTATTCATGTGGTGAACCCGCAGTCCTTTCATTGGACCATGGAGCTTAGTATTCCAACCGCCGAGCTTGCTGTCTTCTTGGTTCTCGTTGTTATGCTTGCGGTCAGCGCTTCAGTATTTACCGCCCATCGTTCGCTTCAGAGAAGTGGGCGTGCCCTGCACCTCGAACTAAGGCAAGACTGGTGAATCGACGTCGGCTTATTCTTGCCATGGCGGCCTCAGGCCTCTGGCACCCGCATTTGGGTCGTGCTCAGTCAAACCAAGCGCAGAGAGCATCGACAGCCAACAGGCAGGACTATGCAAGGGTCGTCCCTCGCCTGCTGGTTTTCCCAGCCGACCATGGAGCACATCCTGCCTTTCGCACCGAGTGGTGGTACCTAACAGCCTGGATGGGGGATCTCAGCGATCGAGACTCTGGCTTTGGGCCCAATGCCTTTGGTCTGCAACTTACCTTCTTTCGACGTCGAACCGGCATTGGTGAGTTAAACCCCAGCCGCTTTGCGCCACGTCAGCTTCTCTTGGCCCATGCGGCAGTCTCCCTGCCATCCAAAGGTCTGCACCGCCACGACGAGCGTGCAGGCAGGGCAGGGGTGGCCGGCGTTCGTTTTTCCGAGGCCACCACCGATCTCAGCCTCAACGGCTGGACATTTCGAAGGCTCGATTCGGGCCGTTATCTGGCAGAACTTACGCTGGGCGAACAGACGCGGCTTCGGCTAAGCCTTGATCCAACCCAGCCGCCAACCCTGCGCGGCACCAATGGCTTTTCCCAAAAAGGACCGAGCGATGATTTTGCAAGCTTCTACTACAGCCATACGCACATGCAGGTGCAGCTTGAAGCCGAGACCCAAGGCCAATCTTTGGGCCTACCCAAGCTAAGCAAGGGCCTTGGCTGGTTCGACCACGAATGGTCAAGCAGCATTCTTCCCCCTGGTGCAGTCGGCTGGGATTGGATTGGCATTCACCTGCTTAACGGCGGAAGTCTAATGGCCTTTCAGCTTCGCAGCCAGACGGCCGAGGCAGTCTGGACAGAGTTTGATGAGCGCGACCGACTGGGTCGTCGAATCGGCCTTGCTCCAGGTGCTGCGGTTCGCTGGGAGGCGGTTGGCCAGTGGCGCTCGCCGAACTCGCTTGCGGTCTATCCACGAGCATGGATTCTGCATGCAGCCGATCGTAGGCTTGAGATTCGGCCGCTTATGCCGAATCAGGAATTTGATGGGCGATCTTCAACAGGCATCGTCTACTGGGAAGGTGCTGTTGAGTTATACGATGCAAGCAGGCTTATTGGGCGTGGCTACCTTGAGATGACAGGGTATGCACAGGCCATGCAGCTCTAAAATTTTAGTCTCTGCCTTTGCTGCCGACTTTATATAGGAATTGCGGGACAATGGTGTGTCTGTCGACAAAGGAGTACTGAAGTGAAGAAGATGATTATTGTTGTAGTGGTGCTAGTGCTTATTGCGGGTGGCGCAGGAGGCTTTGCATTCATGCAATATTCATCAGCAAACCAGGCTCAGGCTGAGCTTGAGAAGCTGCAAGAGATCCAACAGAAATTCGACGCGCTGGTTAAAGAATCGGAGAGTCAGCAGGCCTCGATCTCATCCCTAATTGACAAAGCTCAGCAGTTTGATGCGGTCAAAGAGGCCTTATCCAACGGTGTGCTCTTGCAAGACCTCGAGACCATTCTTAAGGCTCAGCAGGCCCAAACCCCAGAGCGCATTCTTTCGCTTGGGGCCCTGCGGCTTGTTGTGAAGGGCAAGAACGATCCCTCCACCCTCGAGGCCTACGACCGAGCCCTTCAAATGGTTGATATCGACAACAAGCTCGCCTCCATCTGTGCAGCCCAAGCCGGCATGATGGCTGCAGGTAAGAAGGTTGAAATGCTTAGCGAATGTCGCAAGCGCCAAGATGCAATGGCTGGCGGCGCACCCGCAGGCACGCCTGCACCCGCTGGGCCAGCAAATGCGCCTGCGGCTGCTCCTGCAGCGCAGTAGGCACCGGCCTGCCAAGCCCGCTAAGGCATGCCTAGGCCAAGACAACCCGCCTACTAAGTTCCTTAAGGCAGCCTGTTTAAAAGGCGCGCTCGCTTAGCTCTTCAAAAACCCTTCAATAACACTGCAGCTTTCCTCGTCGTAAGGCACAGGATGAAGGGCATCTGGGAACTGATGCAGGCGAATCTGGCTCGCACCGAGTTGAGCAAGAGCGCTGCCATCCACCATCTCGCTCTGGCCAGCCTTCATGATCAAAATAGGCTCAGGTACCGCGCGAAAGCTTGCTGAGAAATCAACGCCACTGAGGGTAGCCTCGTAGGGCAGGTCGAGATGGCCGGGCTTCTGAACAGCCCTAATCAGGCGGGGGTCGACGCGTAACTCCTTGGCAAGGTCGTGTGGGTTTACGAAAAGGCCTGCGGTTTTTGTTGCGCCATGCAGCCCTGTCATAAGCCCAAGAATGCCGGTCCAGGGCAATAGGCTACCAACATCATTAAGCACAATCTTCTTCAGAAGGCCCGGCCGCATCCCCGCAAAGGCAAGGGCCACCAGCCCGCCCATGCTTGTGCCGAGCATCGCAATTCCAGGGCTTGACTGCGGCCCATTAGCAGGCCTGTCGCTTGAGGCCTCGCCCGCGCCACTAACCAAGCCTTGCGCAAACGAGTAAATAAGACCGAGGTCTTTTAAGTAAAGGCTCATGCGATAACGCGAAGAGTCTTCAAGCCAGTCGCTCTGTCCGCGGCCCACCCAGTCGAAGGTGAGAACACGATGATGTCCGCAGATTCTTTGGGTCAGGCCCTCAAAACTCTCTTGTGTTTCAAGCAATCCAGGCAGTGCGATCACAAGCGACTGCGACCCCGCATGGTCGTGAAGGGTGGCAGCAATGCCTCGGGGTTTTCTTTCATCGGGTACCAGCAACCGAAAGATGGTGGTGGTCATAACCTAGTTGTTCTTAAAGGCCTGAGGCTGTTCTTCTTGTGAGAAGGTAACAACATGATCCACCTCAAGCCGAATACCAATGGGTTCGTTTAAGGGGTGATCGTGGTGGCTTGGAACAAGCGACAAGATTCGTTCACCGTTTGGAAGCTCAAGCGTGTAAAGGAAGTCTGCCCCTCGAAAGTTTTTCTGAACAACTTTAGCCTTCAGACTGCTGTCATCGTCGTGCACCACATCGTCGGGCCGAAGAAGCACGCGCACCAGTTTCTCGGGATATTCTTCATCACAGCAACAGTCTGCCAAGGGCAGGCTTCCCAAAGGCGTGGTTACAGAGTGGTCGTACTGGCGGCCCGATATAAGGGCGCCTTCGCCAATAAAACGCGCCACATCCATCGAGCATGGTTCGTGATAAACCGTATAGGGGCTGCCCCACTGCACAACGCGTCCTTCGAACATGACCCCAAGCTGATCGGCCATGGTGAAGGCTTCGGTCTGATCGTGCGTCACGACAATGGCGGTGGTCTTTGCGGCTTTAAGAATCTCGCGCACCTCGCGGGCAAGACGTGCCCGTAGCGAGGGGTCTAGGCTTGAAAACGGTTCATCGAGCAAAATAATTTGCGGCTCGGGGGCAAGGGCTCGGGCTAGTGCAACACGCTGGGCCTGTCCGCCCGAGAGTTCATGGGGCATTCGGTCGTGAAGGGCCGAGAGTCCTACAAGTTCAAGCATAGCCTTCGCCCGGTTCACCTGGGTGACTGTTGCATCTCTGGGGCGGCCTCGGGTAAGGCCAAACAGAATATTGGCCTGTACGGTAAGGTGAGGAAAGAGGGCGTAGTCTTGAAAGACCATGCCAACGCCACGTTGCTCGGGCGGGGTGCAGACCGAACCCTCGGTAACCACACGGCCGTCGATAAGTATGCGGCCCATACTGGGCTCGACAAAGCCAGCAATAGCCCGTAACAAAGAGCTTTTGCCGCAGCCGGAAGGGCCAACAAGGCAGGCGATATCGCCCTGTCCAACATCAATGCTCAGGTTGTCCACCGCCTTTGTAAGCCCCTGAGGCCCCTGGTAGCTTAAAGACAGGCAGTCAATTTGCAGTCGTGATGCCATAAACGTCTACCTCCCTTTTTCTTTGCGCAGCTTTCTGAGCGGTGGGCTTGCACAGATTAACTCTTGTAGCTGCTCTTGAGAGCCTAAGGCACGGTTTGATGCCGAACTGCCCGCATGCGCCCGTGGCCGCTTCAGTTCATAGCTGCCGTCAGGCCGCATCTGCCAGGCCTGGGCCGACGGCTGCAGGTGCACCCGAAACCCTTCGCGTAGAACCCGCTGCTTGAGGGCTCGGTTTAGAACAGGCACTGCAATTTCAACACGACGGAAAAAATTACGATCCATCCAATCGGCGCTTGAAAGATAGAGGTTGTCTGCCCCATTGTTACGGAAGTAAAAAATTCGACTGTGTTCCAAGAACTGACCAATAACAGAACGCACCCGAATGTTCTCTGAGAGCCCTTTAATACCCGGCCGCAACATACAAACACCACGAACAATCAAATCTACCTTTACTCCTGCCTGACCTGCCTTGTAAAGAGCTTCAATGACTTCTGGCTCAACAAGGGAGTTCATTTTGGCAATAACCACGCCACGTCCACCCGACTTGGCAATGGTGATTTCGCGGCGAATAGCCTTAATAATTTGGCTATGAAGGGTGAAGGGAGACTGCCACAACTTGCTTAAGGGCCGGGCCTTTCCAAGCCCCGTAAGCTGGTGAAAGACCTCATGGGCCTCTGCACAGAGTATAGGGTCTGCTGTAAAGAGCCCAAAATCGGTGTAGAGGCGGGCTGTTCGCGGATGGTAATTGCCGGTGCCAAGGTGCACATACCGCTTAAGACCCGTTTTCTCGCGCCTGACAACAAGACACATCTTTGCGTGGGTTTTATTCCCAACCACCCCAAAAACAACATGTGCGCCAACATTTTCAAGCCGCGAGGCCCAGCTTATGTTGGTCTCCTCGTCAAACCGTGCCATGAGCTCGACCACAGCGGTAACCTCTTTGCCACTGCGGGCCGCGGTAATAAGCGACTCCATAATTTCAGAGGTCTGACCCGTTCGGTAGATGGTCATGCTAATGGCTACAACCGCAGGGTCGCTTGCTGCAGCCGCAATGAAGTCGGTTACGGTTGAAAACGATTCGTAGGGGTGATGCACCAATAGATCAGACTTCGCTATGACTTCAAAGGGTTCCTGCGCTGAAAAGTTGGCTGGGTAGACCGGTGTATAGACTGGAAATTTTAATCCGGGCAGGTCAATCAGGTCGGGGAGGTTTATTAACCGCACCAGGTTCACAGGGCCGTTCACCCGGTAACAATCCTGCTCCGTTAGGCGATGCTCGCTTAAAAGCCTGTGCACCACTTCCTCGGGCATATTGTCGGAGACCTCAAGCCTTACCGCATCCCCAAACTGCCGCTGGGACAACTCGCCACGCAAGGCCTCTCGAAGGTCGGTTACTTCTTCATCGTCCACAAAGAGATCGCTGTTACGTGTTACGCGAAACTGGTAAATGCCTGTCACTGTCATGCCCGGAAAGAGCTCACCAACGCCGTTATTCAAAATAGAGCCAAGCATCATGAAGCCAAACGAATGGCCGGAAACCTCTTTGGGAACGGGCGTGAGCCTTGAGAGAATTCGCGGTGCCTGCAGCACGGCAAGCTTACTGCTGCGGCCGTAAGAGTCCTCGCCTTCAAGGGTGGCAATAAAATTTAGGCTCTTATTAAGAACGCGTGGGAAGGGGTGCGACGGCTCAAGACCAATGGGAGTGAGCACCGGAAGCACCTCATCCATGAAGTACTTGTGGGCCCATTCGCGTCGTTGTGCATTGAAGTCGGCTAAAAAATGAAGAACAACGCCTTTCTCGGCAAGCTGCGGCAAGATGCTGGTATTAAGAATGTCGTATTGCTGTGCCACAAGTTGTTGGGCTCGTGCGGCAATTTTGTTAAAACACTCTTCGGCCGACGAACCATCTGCTTCAATTGCACTGGGCTGCTGCTTTAGCTTGGCCTTTAGGCCCGAGACGCGTATCTCAAAAAGTTCGTCAATGTTGCTTGAGACAATACAAACATAGCGAAGCCTCTCGAGAAGCGGAACTGTCGGGTCCATTGCAAGCGATAAGACGCGCTCATTAAAGGCAAGCAGGCTAAGCTCACGATTAATAAACTGCCCCTCACCCGCGGTTGGGGCGGTTAAAAAGCGAGACTGAGTTTTGGACTGCTGGAACGAGATCATGGTTGGTACAGTTTAGCCTTGCTTATAATCCAGCGCATGACCAGTGATCCCAGCGTAATCCAAGAGACTTCAAAGTTGGTCCTCGACGAATCGTCAAATGGGTCCGAAGACGAGCCTCAGCTTGTAGCCGCTGTCGACCTTGGCTCAAACTCTTTCCATTTGCTTGTCGGCCGGGTTCAGCCCACCCGCTCGGGGCTTCAGGTTATTCCAATTGACAGCCTAAAAGAAGCGGTTCGGTTGGCCTCGGGTCTCTCGTCTGAGAAGCGCCTTGACGCAAGCTCACAGGCCCGCGCCCTGGCGGCTTTACAGCGTTTCGGTGAGCGGCTTCGCCTGTTTCTTCCGAAGACCGTGCGCGCGGTGGCAACCAACACCTTTCGCGTGGCGAAGAATGGTGCGGAATTCTTACGCACCTGCGAGGCCGCGCTTGGCTTTCCCATTGAAATTATTGCGGGTAAGGAAGAAGCGAGGCTTATTTACAACGGCGTGGCTCATAGCCTGTCGGCCGACGGCCGCAAAAGGCTTGTTATTGATATAGGCGGCGGTTCCACAGAACTGATTGTGGGTGTTGATGACCAGCCACTCACCCTGGAGAGCGTGTTTGTTGGCTGCATTCGATTCAGCCATGAATTCTTTCCAAAGGGCGAACTCACAAAGGCTGGCTTTCGCGAGGCCATTTTTGCAGCTAGGAAAGACCTTCAGGTTGTGGCCGGTGGCATCAAGGCGCAGGGCTGGGACTATGCCTTGGGCTCCAGTGGAACGGCTCGTGCCATTGCCGATCTTAGCTACACGCTCACGGGCAAGCACGGTATTCGGCTTGAGACGATGCGCGAGATCGTCGCACGTTTAACCAAGTCGGGCTCCGTCGATTCAGCTGACCTTCCTAGTATCAAGGCCGACCGCGGCGTTGTTCTTCCCGGGGGCCTTAGCATTTTAATTGCGGCCTTTGAGGAGCTTGGAATACAGGAGATGCAGTATTCCGAGGGGGCCCTGCGCCTTGGCGTGCTTTACGACCTGGTTGGCAGGGCTGGGCAGCACGACCTAAGGTCGATTACCGTCGAACAGTTCATGAGCCGTTACCAGGTCGACCAGAACCAGGCATCTCGTGTAGCAGATCTTAGCGGCAAGTTCTGGAGCCAGATTAACCTGGGCAGCCTTGAGGAAAGGCAGGCATTGGCCAGCGTTCTTGACTGGTCATCTCGTTTACTTGAAATTGGCCATTCGGTCTCGCACAACAGTTATCACAAGCATTCTGCCTACCTTGTTGCCCAGTCGGATATGCCCGGCTTCTCAAAGAAGGACCAGCAGACCATGCATTTTCTGGTGTTAGGTCATGTTGGTAAGCTAGCGAAGGTTCAGTTCGGTCTTGGCGACCGGATGCTGACAGCAGCACTGGTCTGCCTGCGTCTTGCTGCTATTTTTTACAGAAGCAGAGTCAGCCTACGGCTTCCTGTTATGAGCCTGAGGTTTCAGGCCAATACGTTTGAGCTTCAGGTCGAGGGCCAGTGGCTTGCCCGCCACCCTCTTACCCGCTTTACGCTCGATCAGGAGCGCCTAGAATGGGGCAAAATGGGGCTCGACTTCCAAGTCATTGAGGTGCGCAAGAAGGCGGCTGAATAGTTGTTTCACGCGGGTGTCCTTTTTAGTTGTTTGATGACCGAATGCCAAAATGACGGGCGTATTTCGGGTTCATGGCGTTCAGGTTAAGCAGCATTAAAAAGTCCGCAGTGTTGAAGTCGGGGTCCCAGGAGGGAGGGCTACACACTTTGGCACCAATGCGCACATAGCCCTTAATTAAGGCAGGCTCAATAACATTGGGCTCTCGGTCAAGCCGCTCAAGCGGCAGGGGATGCCTAGGAAACCCCATAAGCTCACTTGGCGCTAAGGCCTTGCGTTCAAGTAAGTCCCACAAGCTTGCTGCCGTGCGTCCGCCGTCGCGCATGCTAACGCTTGCGCATCCAATAAGGTTTGAATACCCAAAGTGCTGCATATACCGTGCAATTCCCGACCAGAGCAACATAATGACACTGCCATTGCGATGACTGGGATGGACACAGGAACGGCCAAGCTCAACCATCGATCCACGCAGGTCGTTCAGGCGGGTAATAAAAAACTCGGTCTCGCTGTAGTAGCCCTTGAGACGCTTGGCCTGGTGCGGGTCGAGAATACGGTACGTGCCGACAACCTCCTGCGACTGTTGGTCACGCACAATCAGGTGATCGCAGTAGGCATCAAAAAGGTCTTCATCAACACCTAAAATACGGCTCGAAATGGTGGCCTGGTATTCCTGCGTAAAAACGGAGTATCGAAGGCGCTGCGCCTCGCGAAGCTCCTCAAGGCTGCGAGCGAAACACATGGTGTAACGCTCGTTAAGTTCAGACTTTTCGTAAAGCGCAATGGATGGTGGTGCGCGAAAAACGGGTAGGTTCGCGGCAATGCTGTCTTTTTTTCCAACAAGGCCAGGCTGAAACAAATAAGAACCGTCAGATTTCTGAAACTTCTGGGCCCAGGCCTGGGGCACGAGTTTACGGAAATAATGTTTAATCATTGCCTCTCCAGGTAAGCGTCTTACAGTCAACTTGCTCAGCATGCGACTTTTCGTTGACAGCTTCGTGTCGATTTGATGACGAAACCGTGACTTTGCCAATGGCGGCCGAAATGCCTACAATCAGAGGCTTCGGCAGGCGCGTAGCTCAGCTGGTTAGAGCACCACCTTGACATGGTGGGGGTCGTTGGTTCGAGTCCAATCGCGCCTACCAATATCAATATCAATATCAATACCAATACCAATCAGGTTTTTTCTCGTCTTGACGTTCAGGTCTGCTTCACTATGGTCCAAATCACCCTACCGGATGGCTCTACCCGGTCGTTCGATCATCCCGTTACGGTTGCGCAGGTAGCTGAATCCATTGGTGCCGGCCTCGCCAAGGCCGCCCTTGCGGGCCGTGTGAACGACACTCTGGTAGACACGTCTTTTCCGATCGAGGCCGACTCTCGGCTTGCCATCGTGACCGAGAAGGACCCCGAGGGCCTTGAAATTATTCGGCACTCCACCGCGCACCTGCTTGCCTACGCAGCCAAATCACTCTTTCCCGACCTACAGGTCACCATTGGTCCAGTGATTGACAACGGCTTTTACTACGACTTTTCTTACAAACGGCCATTAACGCCAGAAGACCTGCAGGCACTTGAAGACAAGATGAAAGAGCTCGCAGCCAAGAACGAGCCTGTTCATCGCGAGGTCTGGTCGCGCGATGAGGCGGTGGAATTGTTTAAGTCGATGGGCGAGCACTACAAGGCTGAAATTATCTCGGCCATTCCAGCCAATGAGCCTTTGTCTTTGTACCGCGAGGGCGGTTTTGTCGATCTCTGCCGTGGGCCTCATGTGCCATCTACTGGCAGGCTGAAGGTCTTCAAGCTCATGAAGGTTGCCGGTGCCTACTGGCGGGGTGACCACCGTAACGAAATGCTGCAAAGGGTCTACGGAACAGCCTGGGTCTCGAAGGCAGACCTCGATCAGCACCTTCATCAACTTGAAGAGGCTGAAAAGCGCGACCACCGCAAGCTTGGGAAATCACTCGATCTCTTTCACGTGCAGGACAATGCGCCGGGTCTTGTCTTTTGGCATCCGAAGGGCTGGACGCTCTGGCAGGAGATCGAGCAATACCTTCGCAGGGTTTACCGTGAGGCGGGCTATCAGGAAATTCGCTGCCCCCAGATTCTCGACCGTTCGCTCTGGGAGCGCAGTGGGCATTGGGAGCACTACAAAGACAATATGTTTACCACCGCCTCCGAGAACCGGGAGTACGCTGTTAAGCCCATGAACTGCCCTGGCCATGTTCAGGTCTACAACTCGTCCCTGCGAAGCTATCGCGACCTCCCGTTGCGCTATGGCGAGTTCGGTTCCTGCCATCGAAACGAGTCCTCGGGAAGCCTTCACGGCCTTATGCGTGTTCGTGGCTTCACCCAAGACGACGGTCATATCTTCTGCACGGAAGACCAGATTCAGGCCGAGGTGCAAGATTTCACCCATCGGCTGCTGAAGGTCTACAAAGACTTCGGCTTCAACGATGTCATCTACAGGCTCTCAACGCGTCCAGACAAGCGCGTTGGCTCGGATGCCATCTGGGATAAGGCCGAAAAGGCGCTCTCGGATGCACTGAATGCTGTGGGCGTGGCTTGGGACCTCCTGCCCGGCGAGGGAGCCTTCTACGGGCCTAAAATTGAATACAGCCTTAAGGACTCCTTAGGCCGCATCTGGCAGTGCGGCACGATTCAGGTTGACTTCAACATGCCCGAGCGTCTTGGGGCCGAGTACGTGGCTGAAGACAACAGCCGCAAACACCCTGTCATGCTGCACCGGGCCATCGTGGGCTCGCTCGAGCGCTTTATCGGCATTCTTATTGAAAACTTTGGCGGAGCCTTCCCGCTCTGGCTTTCTCCCGTTCAGGCTGTCGTTGCAAGTATTTCCGAGGGACAGGCCGACTATGCAGCCCATGTTGCGAAAATGCTGCAAGACCAGGGGCTTCGTGCCGAGGCTGATTTGCGGAATGACAAAATTTCCTACAAAATCCGAGAGTTAAGCCTTCAGAAAATCCCTTACCTCTTGGTTGTTGGCAATCAAGAAAAAGCAGCAGGTAGTGTTTCTGTTCGACGGAGGGGAGGGGAAGACCTTGGTGTCATGCCTCTGAAGGATGTTCTTAATTTATTTAAGCAAGATCTTCAAGAGGGTTCATAATCGCTACTGACAAATTACACCGCGTTAATTCTGAAATAACGTCCATAGAAATCCGCCTAATTGGCGTCGATAATCAAGCAATTGGAATTGTTAAGCTAGCAGAGGCCTTGCGGCTTGCCGAAGAAGAGAGTGTCGATTTAGTTGAAATCGCTCCGCAGGCTGACCCAGTGGTCTGCAAGCTTATGGATTACGGCAAGTTCAAGTACCAGGAACAAAAACGCGCGCATGACGCCCGGCTTAAGCAGAAAACAATTCAGGTAAAAGAGGTGAAGTTTCGACCGGGCACCGACGAAAACGATTACCAGGTTAAGCTGCGAAACTTAACCCGTTTTCTTGAAGAAGGCGATAAGGCAAAAATTACTATTCGTTTCCGAGGCCGTGAAATGGCCCACCAAGAGTTTGGAATGCGAATGCTTGAAAGGGTTCGAGAAGACCTTGCAGAACTGAGCCAGGTTGAACAAATGCCCAAGCTCGAGGGCCGCCAGATGGTTATGATCATGGCGCCCAAGCGCAAAAAGACGGCGGCCGGCGTATAAGGTTGTTGTAGTGAAGCTGAAGTTGTAGATGGTGAATAGGCTGCTGTAGGTTTCAAAGTAAGAGCACGGCGCTCTTCACCTTCAGGGCTGTTATAAATAGGAGCATTAAATGCCCAAAATGAAGACCAAAAAGGCTGCTGCAAAGCGCTTTATGGCTCGTGGAAGTGGGTCAATTAAGCGTGGCCGGGCCACCAAGCGCCACATTCTTACCAAGCGCACAACGAAGAACAAGCGTCAGTTGCGTGGAACCCTTACAGTGCATCCGTCCGACCTGAAACAGGTCCGCGACATGATGCCCTACGCGTAAAGGAGACCGACCATGCCTCGAGTTAAACGTGGAGTCACCGCGCGCGCACGTCATAAAAAAATTCTTGCCCTTGCCAAAGGCTTCCGAGGACGTCGTAACAATGTCTTTCGGGTGGCCAAGCAGGCGGTTATGCGAGCAGGCCAGTACGCCTACCGTGACCGCCGCAATCGCAAGCGCGTCTTTCGGGCCCTTTGGATTACCCGTATCAACGCGGCCTGTCGGCAACACGACCTTAGTTACAGTCGGTTCATTAACGGGCTGAAAAAGGCTGGTATCACCATGGACCGAAAGCTTCTGGCCGATCTTGCTGTCACCGACAAGGCCGCCTTCGAGGCGATTGTTAGGCAGGCCAAAGACGCTCTGCAGTAAAGCAGGCGTCTAGGCCACCGTTTGCCTTCATTCCAAATGTCCGGCACTGGTACAGACCAGCAGCTGGTTGAAGAGGCTCGCATTGCATTCCGTGCGGCCTCCGATCCAGCCTCCCTCGAGAACGCCAAGGCCAAATTCTTAGGTAAGGCGGGGCTCATCACCGAGCAGCTCAAAAAACTTGGTGGGCTGGAGCCCGAGCAGAAGAAACAAGAGGGCGCCCGTATTAATGCCCTTAAGGGCGAGATCGAAGCCCTGCTAAGCCAGCGTCGCGAGGCGCTTGCCCAAGACCAACTTGCTGCGAAGTTAGCCCAAGATCGTCTTGATATCTCAATGCCTGGGCGTGGTATGTCCACAGGAAGTCTGCACCCTGTTATGACAACCTGGCAGCGTATTGAGGCTATTTTTAAATCGATGGGTTTTGATGTGGCAGATGGCCCAGAAGTTGAGACCGACTGGATGAACTTCACGGCCTTAAACAACCCCGAGAACCACCCCGCGCGCTCGATGCAAGACACCTTCTATCTCGATCTTCGTGATGCCGATGGTCTGCCCCTTCTACTGCGCACCCATACAAGCCCTATGCAGGTGCGTTATGCCCGAAGCCATCAACCCCCCTTGCGTGTCATTGCACCAGGTCGCACCTACAGGGTGGACAGCGATGCCACCCACTCACCCATGTTCCATCAGGTCGAAGGGCTCTGGCTTGGAGAGCAGGTCAGTTTTGCCGACCTCAAGGGGCTTTACTTCGAATTCCTCTGCGCCTTTTTTGAGACCAAAGACCTCGACATCCGTTTCCGTCCCTCGTTCTTTCCTTTTACCGAGCCGTCGGCCGAAGTGGATATGCGTTTTTCAACGGGGCCACTTAAGGGACGATGGCTAGAAATATCGGGGGCAGGGCAGGTTCATCCCAAGGTTATCCAGAACTTTGGCTTTGATCCGCAAGAGGTCATTGGCTTTGCCTTCGGAAGCGGGCTCGAACGCCTCACCATGTTGCGTTATGGCATTGATGACCTGCGGCTCTTCTTTGAGAACGACCTGCGCTTTCTGCGTCAGTTTGGCTAAGGACAAGCCATGAGAGTGCCTGAGAACTGGCTGCGCCAATGGGTTCGAACCGATGCCTCCGCAGAGCAAATGGCCGATGCCCTTACCATGGCCGGCCTTGAAGTGGAGTCGCTTGAGGCCCTAGCGCCTGCGTTTACCGGCGTTAAAGTTGCCTTCATTGAATCGGCAGAACGCCATCCCAATGCCGACCGGCTGCAGGTCTGCCAGGTTCGAGTCAACGAAGGTGAGCCCAGTCGGCAGATTATCTGCGGAGCCCCCAATGCACGAGCTGGTCTCTGGGTTGCCTGCGCGGTCGACGGTGCAGTCCTTCCCGGCGACTTTCGTATAAAAATTGCCAAGATGCGTGGCGTTGAGAGCCAGGGCATGCTCTGCTCTAGCAAAGAACTGGGTCTGTCGGACGAAAGTGAAGGCATTGTCGAGCTCAACGCACTGCAAAACCTCACCCTTGGTCAAGATCTTCGCGATGCACTGGGGCTTGATGACAAGGTTTTGGAAATTAAGCTCACGCCCAATCGCCCCGACTGCCTCTCGATTCGGGGTGTAGCACGAGAGCTGTCGGCGATATTGGCCCAGCCTCTTGCCGAGCAGCCTGAGTTTCAGCAAAGCCAGTCGTTGCAGGCAGCGCCTAAGCTTGCCGAGGCACCACGTATTGCTGTTCGTGACGAGGCACGAACCGCGGGGTCTGCATTGTGTGGGCGATTCTCAAGCCGCATTATTCGTGGTGTCGACGCAAGCCAGCCCACCCCCGCCTTCATTCGGCAGCGCCTGGAGCAGGCCGGTCAACGATCCATCTCCATTCTGGTTGATCTATCCAATTACGTCATGCTGGCCCTTGGGCGGCCCACCCATATTTTTGACCTCGACCTTATCGAGCCCCTGCACGATGCTCAGCTTGAGGTTCGCTGGGCGCGAGAAGGCGAGCAGTTCGAGCTTCTTAATGGCAGTTCGCCCCTGCTTGGGCCCTCGTTTGGCGTTATTGCAGACTCAAAAGGGCCGGTTGCTCTGGCTGGCATTATGGGCGGCCAGCGCACGGCTGTAAGCACCACCACCAAGAATATTCTTCTCGAGGCGGCCTTCTGGTGGCCCGATGCCATTCGGGGTCGAAGTCAGAAATTGAAGTTTTCGTCCGATGCTGGCTATCGCTTTGAGCGCGGGGTCAGCGCCGAGTCCACGGTTGAAGAGCTTGAGCTTCTCACCGCACTTATCCTCGAGCATTGCGGCGGCGACTGGGGTCCTGTAAGCGACATCCAGATCGAGTCGCCTGCGCGCCCGCCCGTTGAGCTGCGGCATCACCGCCTTGAACGGCTCATGGGCATAAGCTACGCTGCCGACGAAGTCTTGTCTGTCTTTGCGCGACTAGGCCTTCGCTGCCAGGCTACCGGGGAGGGCCCTGAGACCCTTTATAGGGTTCAGCCTAGCGCTGACCGGTTCGACCTGGAGTGTGAGGAAGACCTGGTGGAAGAGGTTGCTCGAATTGTTGGTTTCGATCGCATCCCCCTGCGGGCGCCCAGCGCATTGCTTCAGGCGCGCCTAGCCCCCGAAACATCGCGCTCCATTCACGGCCTTCGGACCCAGATGGCAGGCCTTGGCTACCACGAGGCGGTCACCTACGGCTTTACCGACTCCAGGCTTGCCCAGTGGTTTGTAGACAGCCCTGACAGCCTGCTTAAGTTGTTGAACCCCATTGCCAGCCAGTTTGATGTTTTGCGTCCCTCCATTGTTACGGGCCTGCTGCGGGTGGCCGCCGAGAACCAGGCCCGCCAAGAGCAGCGCATTCGCCTCTTTGAAATTGGCCGTGTTTTTAGCCGGCAGCCAGAGCCAGGCGATGTGGCCGACACCCTGTCGGTACCGGGCGTCTGGCAGCCCCAAAGGCTCGCCGCCTTTGCCAGCGGGCTCGCCTTTCCGCTGCAATGGGGGCTTGAAAGCAGGGCGGTCGACTTCTTTGACCTTAAGGGCGACATTCAACAGCTTGGTCTTCTTGAGGCCATTGGTTCGCAGCAACATGAATCGGCGGATGCTATAGCCTTACGGGTGCGTCCGTTGGCCGAGCATGAGGCTTCTAAAAGCTATCGCTTCCTGCATCCTGGTCGCTCAGCCCTGGTTATCGACCCAAGCGAGAAGGTTTACGGCTGGTTTGGCGAGTTGCACCCCAGTCTTCTAAACGAGCTCGAACTTCAGCCGGGCAGCCTTGCCCTTGAGCTTGATCTTGAACTGCTCGTGAAACAGCCTTGGCCGTCCGTGGTCTCCCCGTCCAGGTTCCCCAGCATGGAGCGCGACCTTGCTTTTATTCTTCCAAAGGCCGTTTCCTTAAGCCAGGTGATGGGAGCAATTAAAGCAGTAAAAAATCAATCAAAACAGTACGATAAACTGGTAAACTTCATGTTGTTTGATCAGTACACCGGGCAAGGTATAAATTCTGACGAAAAAAGTCTTGCTTTCAGGTTCTTATTTCAAGATACTGAGAAAACACTTGAAGTTCAGGAAGTCGATCAGTTGCTTGGCGAAATCACAAAAAAGGTCGTTAAAGACTGCCAGGCACGACTCAGAGGGGCCTCGTAAACCGTGTTAACCGAATCCAAATCCAGTTCCATGTCAGGTGGCGCGTCCTCGGAGGCTGCCGCAGAGACAGCTGCCCTTACCAAGGCTGAAATGGCCGATGTTCTTTTTGACCAGGTTGGCCTTAATAAACGTGAATCAAAGGAAATGGTCGATGCCTTCTTTGACGAATTACGGGCCTGCCTTGTGCGCGGTGAAATGGTGAAGCTCTCGGGGTTTGGCAACTTCCAGCTTCGGGACAAGCCATCGCGACCTGGGCGAAACCCAAAAACGGGCGAGTCCATTCCTATTTCAGCAAGACGTGTTGTTACCTTCCACGCCAGTCAAAAGCTGAAAGCGGTGGTTCAAGACCCCAAGGCCGTCCATGCGGGGTTTGACGATGGCAGCTCGAGTTCGGTCGAAGCCTAAGGCATTTGAAGCACTGGCATGGCCGAGATTAATCTACCCACCATCCCTTCAAAGCGCTACTTCACCATTGGGGAGGTGAGCGAGCTTTGCAGTGTGAAGCCCCATGTCCTTCGCTACTGGGAACAAGAGTTCTCTCAGCTTCGTCCGGTCAAGCGTCGCGGCAACAGGCGTTACTACCAGCATCACGAGGTCATGCTCATTCGTCGGATTCGCGAGCTTCTCTACGAGGAAGGCTTCACTATTAATGGCGCCCGTTCTCGGCTTACTGAGCTTAATCGGGTGACAAGTCTTGATGCGCTCTCAGCCATAACGCCCCTTGGTGCTGTCGCAGATGCCCGAGCCGCGAACTTCACGTCCACAAAGAACCTTCCGGCAGGCCAAAGCCAGGCTCGCTCAGAGGTGGCGGAGACCACTGCCAACCTAGCGAGCGCAACAATTGCGCCTGCCCTTCGGGCTGAACTCGAACAGGTACTTCTCGCGCTTAAGGGCTAGGCCGTTTTTTTCTAAAGGGCTGGTCACGCCCAGACCGCCTTTCAGCAGGCGCATTTGATACAATCGAAGGCTTCGGTCGGGGCGTAGCGCAGCCTGGTAGCGCACTTGCATGGGGTGCAAGGGGTCGGATGTTCGAATCATCTCGCCCCGACCAATATCTGGGAGTCAAACAATGGCAGATGTCGTCCTGACAGAAGTCCACGGCAAGGTCGGTCTTATCACCATCAACCGGCCCGAGGCACTTAATGCACTGAATAACGACGTTATGGATGGCATTGCAAAGGCCATCGAGGGCTTTGAGGCCGACGACACCATTGCATGCATAGTGCTTACCGGTAACGAAAAGGCCTTTGCCGCAGGCGCTGATATCGCCTTCATGAAGGACTTTAGTTACGTACAAAACTACAAGTCCAACTTCATTACACGCAACTGGGAGTCCATTGCCTCGGCTCGTAAACCTGTTATTGCTGCTGTTTCCGGCTTTGCACTGGGAGGGGGCTGCGAAGTGGCCATGATGTGCGACATCATTTACGCGTCGGACACCGCCAAGTTTGGCCAGCCTGAAATTAAGCTTGGTATTCTTCCCGGCGCAGGCGGTACCCAACGACTTCCACGTGCAGTGGGAAAGGCAAAGGCCATGGACCTCTGCCTTACAGCTCGTATGATGGACGCCCAAGAGGCCGAGCGTGCTGGGCTTGTCTCGCGGGTCTTTCCTGCCGAGCAGCTTCTTGCCGAGACGCTTAAGGCCGCGGCAATCATGGCCGAGTTTTCTCTACCTGTTCTCATGATGGTGAAAGAGTCGGTGAACCAGTCGTTTGAATCAAGCCTTAGCCAGGGTGTGAACTTCGAACGCAGGCTTTTTCACTCGGTCTTCGCGCTTGAAGACCAGAAAGAGGGTATGGCCGCCTTCGTTGAAAAACGCAGGCCAGCCTTTAAGAACCAGTAGAACTCAGCCGTGGCAGCGGGCCGTTAGATACTTATGCTCTTTGCTAAGCAACCCGCGTTCGAGAAGACTTTTAGTGCAGGTGCTGTGTAGGTGATTCGCCGTCTTCGGGAAGCTCTGCATGAACCATCTCGCCTTCGAGGTTCGGATACAAAGGAGCGCCGCAGTCTTCGCAGTATTCCATGGGCATGCGCTGGCGAAGCATTTCAATTTTTTGAACGCCAGCCTCTTTAAGAATGGTTTCAATCTCTTCCACGACGTCGCTCATCTCGTCTTCGGGCCCAAGTAAAGGCCAGACAACGCCGTGAATAACCTCGTCGTCGCTATGACTTATGAAGCCAATGCGGTACTCCTCGAGCTGTCGGTTGTAGCAACCACCAATAACAGCAATAAGCATGTTGGGTGCAATGCCAAGGCTTGTTGACAAGAAGGCAACCGAGGCAGTAACCGAAAATGGCCTTGCTGCCCGGTCTGCATCGCGACAGGCTACGTAATAGGCTCGCGGAAGCATGGGCTCGAAGCCGCAGGCTGGAAGCAGATGCGTAAGGCTTTCATTTCCCGACTTGCGCCAGGCGGCAAGCACCTCGTCACGGCTGAGCATGCCCTCTTGCCAGAGGAAAAGAGGTGCACCTTTCTTTACGCTGGCAACACCGAGAAGGTAGCGCTGATCGGCAAGAAACTGCGCGGTCTCGCCCAGGGACTGAGGGTCTACCTCGAACACACCCGAGGGCAGGGCCTTGGCCAGTTGATCGCGCAGCTCGGCGGTTTCACCAAAACTTGAAGGCAACTGGTCGGGTGAGAAAAAGTAATTCGCCACAGCCAGATCGACCCCATCGCAAAAGACCTCCTCCGCCAAAGATTTTTTAAGGCTTCGAATAATGGGGTCACTAAGTAACCTCGTGGGCAACGGCATACGTGACCAGGCAAGTACGGGTGCGGCAAAAAGCAGAAGATCACGTGAACCCTCATTCGTCTGCACATCGGCAGATTCAACTCGCCCTTCAATGGCATCAGCAAGCTCTTCATAGGCACGTGACTCGCGATCGGCAAGCCGATCGAGCGCTGCATTAAGAGAGCCTTCGTCACCTGTGGCAAGAAGTGCATCAATCTCAACATCGAGCCTTGTCTCCCAGAACCTGTCCTCGGCGCGGCTTCCCGACTGGGCTAGGCCCTCGGAGAGCTGAATAAGGCTGTCGGCCTCACGTGAGGCTCGGCCGCGTCGGGACGAAGGAGAAGTTTTCATGCAGCCATTAGCTCGCGTAGAACATAGGGAAGGATGCCACCGTGGCGGAAGTAATCGACCTCGATGGGGGTGTCGATACGGCATAACAGCGTAACCTTAAACCGCTCGCCATTCTTACGAGTAACGTAGAGTTCAAGGTCTTGCTGAGGTGCTAGGTTAGCAGGAATATCGAGATCGAAGCTTTCTGTGCCATCAATGCCAAGGGTCTGCGCAGACTCGCCTGATCTGAACTGCAGAGGAAGAACGCCCATACCCACCAGGTTTGAACGATGAATGCGTTCAAAGGAGCGGGCAACAACCGCGCGAACACCTAAAAGCTGGGTTCCCTTAGCGGCCCAGTCACGTGAGGACCCAGTGCCATACTCTTCACCACCAAAGACGATGGTGGGGGTGCCTTGAGCCTGGTAGGCCATAGCCGCATCGTAGATAAAGACCTGCTCGACACCGGGCTGTATAACCGTTAGGCCTCCCTCTTCACGACTGCCATCGGCCTTCAAAGGAAGCATAAGGTTCTTAATACGTACATTGGCAAAGGTGCCACGCATCATGACATCGTGGTTACCACGTCGAGAGCCATAGCTGTTGAAATCAGCCTTCACCACACCGTTTTCCGCAAGATAACGCCCAGTCGGAGAGGCTTCTTTGATTGAGCCTGCAGGCGAGATATGGTCGGTGGTTACAGAGTCACCAAGAATAGCCAAGGCCCTTGCACCCTTAATGCTTGTAGTTTCGGACGGTGACATTGAAAAGCCATCAAAAAAGGGCGGGCGAGCAATGTACGTTGACTTTGGCCAATCGTAGACTTGGCCAGTGGTTCCTTGAATGTTGTTCCAAAGATGATGGTCTTTGGTAAGGTCCCCATAGAGGCGACGGAAGGTCTCTGGGTCGCGGGCATAGCCCATCACCGCTGCGACTTCTTGGCTTGTTGGCCAGATATCCTTCAGATAGACCGGGCCGTCTGTTCCCTGGCCAAGCGGCTCGGTGCCCAGGTCAACCTGAACACTACCTGCAATGGCGTAGGCCACCACAAGCGGTGGGGAGGCCAAAAAGTTGGCGCGCAGGTTAGGGTGGATACGCGCCTCAAAATTTCGGTTACCCGATAACACCGCAGCGCAGACCAGATCGTTATTCACGATAGCCTCATTGAATTCCGGCAGAAGGTCGCCGGCATTGCCAATGCAGGTGGTGCAACCGTAAGCCGCCACGCTAAAGCCCAGTTTCTCAAGGTAAGGCAAAAGCCCCGCCTTGGTTAGGTAGTCAGTGACCACGCGGCTTCCGGGAGCAAGCGATGTTTTAATTCGAGAGTGAACGGTGAGGCCTTGTTCAACCGCCTTCTTCGCAAGAATTCCGGCAGCCAGCAGCACGCCAGGGTTGGAGGTGTTGGTGCAAGACGTAATAGCAGCGATAAGAACATCGCCATGACCAAGGTCGGTAGCTCCTGCCTTTACCCGCTTGCCAAGTTCAGCAGCAGGCCTTGCAAAGCCATTGTCGGCAACCGGCTTACTAAAGAGCTCGGCAAATGACGACTTCATTGCGCTAAGCTCGATGCGGTCCTGAGGCCGCTTTGGCCCTGCCAACGAGGGACGGATGCTTGCCAGGTCGAGCGAGACCACCTTGGTGTAATTAATGTCCCCGGCCTTGGGCATTCCAAACAAACCCTGGGCCTTGAAGTAGGCCTCAAAGGCGTCAACCTCGTCAGCTGTGCGGCCGGTGGCATTCATGAAGTCCACCGTGGTCTCATCCACCGGGAAGAAGCCCATGGTTGCACCGTACTCCGGTGCCATGTTGGCAATGGTTGCGCGATCGGGCAGGCCAAGGCTTGCTGTTCCCTCGCCGAAAAACTCAACAAACTTGCCAACCACTTTTTCTCGGCGAAGCATCTCAGTAATAGTTAAAACAAGATCGGTTGCCGTTGTACCCTCGGGCAGGCGGCCCGTAAGGTTGACGCCAATGACATCGGGCGTTAAGAAGTAAAGGGGCTGACCCAGCATGGCCGCCTCGGCCTCAATACCACCAACACCCCAGCCCACAACGCCAATGCCGTTAATCATGGTGGTGTGGCTGTCGGTTCCCACCAGGGTATCGGGGAAGCAGACACCCTTGCGCTGATGGACACCACGGGCCAGATATTCAAGATTCACCTGATGAACAATGCCGATGCCAGGAGGCACAACCTTGAAGGTGTCAAAGGCCTGCATGCCCCACTTCATGAACTGATAGCGCTCTTCATTGCGCTGGAACTCAAGCTTCATATTGAGATCAAGCGAATCTTTCTGCCCGAAGTGATCAATCATGACCGAGTGGTCAACGACAAGATCAACGGGTACCAGGGGCTCAATGCGCTTAGGGTCCTTACCCAGCGTTTTCGCAACATTACGCATGGCAGCGAGGTCGGCAAGAAGGGGAACACCCGTAAAGTCTTGCAGGACAACACGGGCGAGGACAAAAGGAATCTCATCGACACGCTCGGCAGTAGGGGCCCAGTTCGCCAGCTGACGCACATGCTCCTCGGTCACCTTCTTACCGTCGCAGTTACGCAAGACCGACTCGAGAACAATTCGAATAGAAACAGGCAGGCGAGAGATCGGCCCAACACCTGCCGCCTCAAGCGCAGGAAGGCTGTAGTAAGAAAGTGACTGACCCTTACTGGTGTTGAAGGTTTTTAGTGAGTTGTGCAGGTTGTGTGACATGAAAAGCCCCCAAGAGGAAAACAATAGAAAAGAATAATTTAGTTCGAGAAGAATGCGGCCTGTGCCTCATCCGGTAAATCGATGTGCATGGCATCTGCCTTAAGCAACAGACCCCAAAAGTACCTGTAACTTGCCCTGTCGTGCAGCTCGGCCTCAAAGGCTATGGGTCCCCAGTCGGCGGCCTGCGCTGCTAAAAGAATGGCCGTGGCCTTGGTTATTTCTTCAGATGCTGGCGCAAAGGCTTTCAGAATGGGGGCGATCTGATCTGGGTGAATACTCCACATGCGGCCAAAACCCAGCCAGCGAGCCTGCTCGGCATCCTGGAGCGTCTGGGCCGTGTTGTTGTAATCCACCGTAGGATTGTGCGTTGGGGTTTTTCCGTGGGCATGGCAGGCTGCCGCAATTTCAAGCTTGGCCCGTCGCAGCAAAGGATGCTCGAACTGCCCGGGGCTCTTCATGCAGCTTGCGGGTATTGCGCCACCGTGTGCGCTTGTGAAATCCATCTGCCCAAACGAAATAAAACGAACCTCGGGAAGGGCCGCGATGGCAAAGACATCGCGCACAGACCCATGGGTTTCGGCAAGAATCTGAATACTTGGCAAAGGCTTTTTGGCAGCACTAAAGACCTGGCCTGCCATTTGTACGGCAGCCTTAGCCTGCTCGAGACTTTCTGCCTTTGGCAGCGTTAGATAGGCCAGTGGTGCTGCCAGATCGAAGGCCAGGCAATGAAGGTCGTCTGCAAAGGCGTTGTGGTCGTAAGGATGAACCCGACAGCCTAAGCGATGGCTCTGACCCGGCTGAAACGATGCATGCTGATTCACAATGCCCACCAGTTCTCTCACGGCCTCGGACTCAGCACCTGCAGGGGCGCCGTCTTCAAGGTCCAGGGTGACATCGAAATCAAAGCCGCGGGCGGCCTGCAGGTCGAGCGCCTTTTGCAGCTTGCGAGGGCTGCCGGCATAGTGCTCGCAATTGGGAACGAGCCAGTGGTCGTCAGCCCCCGTCGATCGCAGGACGTCTCGCGGGTGAAGGGGCATCTGGGGAGTCCTAGCCTAGAAGGTGCTTAACACCGTCCTGCTCGTCCAACAACTCCTGAAGGGTGAGGTTCATACGTTCCCGCGAGAAGGCGTCAATTTCGAGGCCCTTGACCATCTCGTACTTGCCATTGGCGCAGGTGCAGGGGAATCCGTAGATAACATCCTTAGGAATGTCGTACTCACCGTTTGAGGCAATGCCCATGGTGACCCATCGGCCATCGGTACCCAAAACCCAGTCGCGAACGTGATCGATAGCTGCATTGGCAGCAGAGGCAGCTGAAGAAAGGCCTCGTGCCTCAATAATGGCCGCACCGCGCTTACCCACCGTAGGAAGGAAGGTGTTGGCGTTCCAGTCTTGATCGTTAATAAGGTCTTTGACCATCTTGCCGTTGATGCTGGCAAAGCGATAGTCCGCGTACATGGTAGGGGAATGGTTACCCCAGACGCAGAGCTTCTCGATGTCCTTGACAGCCAGGCCGGTTTTCGCCGCAACCTGCGAGGCGGCACGGTTGTGGTCGAGCCGGAGCATGGCTGTGAAGCACTCGCGGGGCAGGCTTGGGGCCGACTTCATGGCAATGTAGGCATTGGTGTTTGCAGGGTTACCCACCACCAGAACCTTCACCTGGCGGGAGGCAACCTGGTTAAGGGCCTTGCCTTGTGCAGTAAAGATTTGGGCATTGGCCGAGAGAAGGTCTTTACGTTCCATTCCGGGGCCACGGGGGCGTGCGCCCACCAAAAGGGCAATGTCGATGTCCTTGAATGCTGTTAGGGGGTCAGCGTGCGCAGACATGCCTGCCAGAAGCGGAAAGGCGCAATCCTCAAGCTCCATCATCACGCCTTTGAGGGCCTTCTGAGCCTTTTCATCTGGAATTTCAAGTAGTTGCAACACTACCGGCTGGTCTTTACCCAGCATCTCTCCACTGGCGATACGAAACAGCAGGCTGTAGCCAATTTGGCCAGCCGCACCAGTAACCGAGACGCGAACGGGGGGTTTTGCAGTCATGATGGAAAAGGCCTCCTTGATTTTATATAGTGAAGTTTAGGGTTGACCCTAGGCGCTGTCAAAACTAGAACTTTATAATACAGATCAGGGAGTCTTAAGAATTCAACCCATGCGGGTCGGTTGGTCAGGGTACTTGTAGCCTCAGGTCTCTGATTTCGCTAGTTTTTTATTGAGAGGGCTATGCCACAAACCATTGCAAAAAAAAGGCCAGAGTTTCGGAATATTCACATCACCCAAATTATTGGCTACCGACTGCCTCTTGCTGGCCTCATGTCTATATTGCACCGCGTCAGTGGTGCGGTGATGTTTCTTCTGCTGCCTCTAGTTGTCTGGCTACTCGACAAGAGTCTCACGTCTGAGTTGAGTTATGCCGAGCTTATAGGCGTGGTCGATTCCGTGCCAGCAAAGCTGTTGCTCTGCGGCATTGCCTGGGCGTTTATTCATCATTTCTGGGGCGGCATTCGGCATCTGGTCAACGATGTTCATATTGGTATTAGCCGAGAGGCGAGCCCCAAAATGGCCTCTGGCTTTATGGTGCTTAGCCTACTAACAAGCCTGCTTGCCTTTCTTGCAATTTTTGGAGTGATCTAACCATGGCCGGGCGAAATATTGGACAAAAACGGCTGGTTGTGGGCGCGCATTATGGGCTTCGCGACTGGCTCTCCCAAAGAATCACTGCCATGGTCCTGGCCAGCTACAGTCTTATTCTGCTTGTTGCAGCACTTGCGGCGGCAGAGCCTGGCTACTACGGCTGGGCCTCGCTATTTGCCCAGACCTGGATGAAGGTCTTTACCTTGGTTGCGTTTCTTGCGTTTATCTACCATGCCTGGGTGGGTGTGCGCGACATCTGGATGGACTACGTGAAGCCCTTAGCGGTGCGTCTTGCCTTACAGGTCTTCACGATTTTGTGGTTGCTTGGAAGTTTTGTCTGGGCGGTCGAGGTAGTCTGGCGGGTCTAGCAGCTTAAGGAATGAAGTGGTGAGCCCTGCAGCGACGTTGTTTTCATATTCTGTCTTTCTTGGTTTTTGTTTTGGGGGGTGTGTTTAATCATGGCCGAGTTACAGCTTAACCAGACACGAAATCTTCCTCGTCGAAGATTCGATGCAGTAATTGTTGGGGCAGGAGGCTCCGGTATGCGTTGTTCCTTGCAGCTTGCCGAGGCGGGAATGAACGTGGCCGTTTTATCGAAGGTCTTTCCAACACGCTCGCACACAGTTGCCGCACAAGGTGGCATTGGGGCATCTCTGGGCAACATGAGCGAAGACAACTGGTACTGGCATATGTTTGACACCATTAAAGGGTCCGACTACCTTGGTGACCAAGATGCCATTGAATTTATGTGCAGGGAAGCGCCCAAGGTTGTCTACGAGCTGGAGCACTTCGGTATGCCCTTCGACCGCAACCCCGATGGCACGATCTACCAAAGGCCTTTCGGTGGACACACCGCAAATTTGGGTGAAAAGCCCGTTCAAAGGGCCTGCGCAGCGGCAGACCGCACAGGCCACGCCCTATTGCATACCCTTTATCAGCGTAACGTCCGCGCACGAACTCAGTTCTTTGTTGAATGGATGGCACTCGACATCATTCGCGACTCCGAAGGCGCCTGCGTGGGTGTGGTTGCCCTTGAAATGGAATCGGGCGAGGTTATGGTTCTTGAGGCAAAGGCCACCGTCTTTGCAACGGGTGGCGCAGGCCGTATCTGGGCAGCCTCAACCAATGCCTTTATTAACACCGGCGATGGCATGGGCATGGCGGCTCGTGCTGGGCTTCCTCTTGAAGACATGGAGTTCTGGCAGTTCCATCCCACAGGCGTCGCAGGCGCAGGAGTACTTATTACTGAGGGCGTACGTGGTGAGGGTGGCATATTGCTGAACTGCAACGGGGAGCGCTTTATGGAACGCTATGCCCCAACTCTGAAAGACCTGGCTCCCCGCGATTTCGTCTCTCGTTCCATGGACCAGGAAATTAAAGAGGGTCGAGGCTGTGGCCCCAATAAAGATTACGTGCTCCTAAAACTCGATCATCTCGGCGCAGAGAAAATTCTTAAAAAACTGCCTTCCATACGTGAGATTGCAATTAAGTTTGCCAACGTTGACCCCATTAAAGAGCCCATTCCGGTTGTTCCAACCATTCACTATCAAATGGGCGGTATCCCCACGAATATTCACGGACAGGTGGTTGCGCCCAAAAGTGGCAACCCCAATGCGGTGGTCGATGGGCTTTATGCCATTGGTGAATGCGCCTGCGTCTCCGTGCATGGAGCAAATCGCCTTGGCACCAACTCGCTGCTCGACCTGGTTGTCTTTGGTCGTGCTGCGGGCAACTTTATTGTTGAGCAGAACCTTCAGGCGGCTTCGCACAGGCACCTGCCCGAAAACGCGGCAGACCCCTCGCTTGAGCGTCTTGCAAAGCTCGAGGCATCGACCCAGGGCGAGAAGGTTCAAGACGTGGCCAACGACATTCGAAACACTATGCAGAACTTCTGCGGTGTCTTTCGAACCAGTGAGCTACTCTCCGAGGGGGTTAGCAAGATCGAGGCACTGGCTGAGCGCGCCAACGCCATTCACATTGCCGACAAGTCCAAGGTCTTTAATACCGCACGCGTTGAGGCGCTTGAACTCGCCAACCTGGTGGAAACAGCAAGGGCAACTATTGTTTCCGCTGAGGCACGAAAGGAAAGCAGGGGCGCTCATGCGCACCGTGACTTCCCCGAACGTGACGATGCCCAGTGGATGCGTCATTCGCTCTGGTACAGCGACAACAATCGTCTTGACTACAAGCCCGTGAATCTCAAGCCACTGACGGTCGAAACCTTCCAACCCAAAAAACGAACTTTTTAATCAGGGGTATCGCCACCATGACAGCACGTTCGATTCGTTTCTCCATTTACCGATACGACCCCGATAAAGACAGTCGCCCGCGTATGCAGGACATCACGGTTGAGCTTCAGCCAACCGACAAAATGCTTCTCGATGCTCTTATGCGTATTAAGAGCGACGAAGATGACTCGTTGTCATTCAGAAGGTCGTGCCGTGAAGGCGTCTGTGGCTCCGATGCTATGAACATTAACGGTAAGAATGGCCTTGCCTGCATCACCAATCTTAATGAACTAAAAGAGCCTATTGTTCTTCGGCCACTTCCTGGGCTGCCCGTCGTGCGCGACCTTATTGTTGATATGACCCAGTTCTTCAAGCAATACCATTCGGTTAAACCGTTTCTCATTAACGAGAACCCGCCACCCGAGAAGGAAAGACTTCAGTCCCCCGAGGAGCGCGAGGAGCTCGACGGTCTCTACGAGTGCATTCTTTGCGCCTGCTGCTCAACCAGCTGCCCCTCGTTCTGGTGGAACCCAGACAAATTCGTGGGTCCGGCAGGGCTTCTGCAGGCCTATCGCTTTATTGCCGACAGTCGCGATCAGGCCACCAGCGAACGATTGGATAATCTTGAAGATCCTTACCGTTTATTCCGGTGCCACACCATCATGAACTGTGTGGACGTCTGCCCCAAGGGCTTAAACCCAACCAAGGCAATCGGGAAAATTAAAGAACTGATGGTTCGACGTGCGGTTTAGCAAGCGTATGGCCAGGTCAGTCAAAGCGTTACTATGAATCAGCCCGTGAAGCCGCTCGATCCAGAGGTAGTCTTCGTCGACAGCGAGTGCTTTCGGCGTATTCAGTGGCGCTCGCGTCGTGGCCTTCTTGAAAATGATCTCTTGCTCACACAATTTCTGCAGTTAAAAGATGGAAAGCTTTCTCAGCTTGAGCACGACGGGCTTGCCCAGTTACTCGAACTTCCTGATAACGAACTGCTCGATCTCATTCTTGAGCGTCAAGAGCCAAAGGACGCACTGCAGACTGCTGGGGTCCTTCAGGTGCTTGAGGCAATCCGCAGGCTAGGCGAAGACCAGCCAAGCAGCCACAGGCTGAGCCAAAGTCAGCCAAGCGCAGTCATTTAGGGCCAAGCGGCCAATACGATTTAAATTAGGAAGGGGAGCACAACCATGAATGAATCCGAACACAAGGCCACATTAAGCTTCTCAGATGGTACCCCCAGCGTTGAGTTTCCCATTCTGAAGGGGTCGATTGGTCCCGACGTCATTGACATTCGTAAGCTCTATGCACAAACGGGGAAGTTCACCTACGACACCGGATTTTTATCCACTGCGTCGTGTGCCTCAAGCGTTACCTTCATCGACGGTGACCAGGGCCAGTTGCTCTACCGAGGCTACCCCATTGAGCAGTTAGCTGTTCACTGCGAATTCCTTGAGGTCTGCTACCTCATCTACTACGGCGAGCTACCTAATGCCAGTCAGTTCGAGGAGTTTAAGCACCTGGTTATGCACCACACCATGGTTCACGAGCAGATGCAGTTGGCTTTGCGAGGCTTTCGACGCGACTCCCACCCGATGGCGGTGTTAACCAGTCTTGCGGGAAGTATGGCCGCCTTTTATCCCGACAGTCTCGATATTAATTCTCCCGAGCAGCAGGACATCTCGTTTATTCGGCTTATTGCCAAAATGCCAACCCTGGTTGCCATGGCCTACAAGTATTCCATTGGCCAGCCCAACATGTATCCCCAGAATGATCTTTCTTACACCGCAAACTTCATGCACATGATGTTTGCAACGCCCTGCGAGAAGTACACGCCGAACCCCGTTCTGGTTCGTGCTCTCGATCGTATTTTTACCCTGCATGCCGAGCACGAGCAGAACGCTTCAACCTCAACGGTAAGGCTCTGCGGCTCCTCGGGTACCAGCCCCTTCTCAGCCATTGCCGCAGGGGTTGCCTGCCTCTGGGGCCCTGCCCATGGTGGGGCAAACCAGGCCTGCCTCGAGATGCTCGAGGGCATCCAGGCCGAAGGCGGCCTTGCCAAGGTGGGCGAGTTCATGGAGAAGGTGAAAGACAAGAACTCGGGTGTGCGCCTAATGGGCTTCGGTCACAGGGTTTACAAGAACTTTGACCCGCGGGCCAAGCTTATGCAAGAAACCTGCCGCGAGGTTTTGGCTGAGCTGGGTCTTGAGAACGACCCGCTCTTTAAGCTTGCCATGGCGCTCGAGAAGATCGCCCTTGAGGACAGCTATTTCGTTGAGCGTAAGCTCTACCCGAATGTAGACTTCTACTCGGGCATCGTTCAGCGGGCCCTGGGTATTCCAACCGCGATGTTCACCTGCATCTTTGCCCTTGCACGAACAATTGGCTGGGTTGCGCAATGGAAAGAGATGATTGTCGACACGGAATACAAGATCGGCCGACCTCGTCAGCTATACACCGGCCTTACTGAAAGGCAGGCCAAGCCAATTTTGCAACGTTAACCAGAGTTTTTCTCAAGAGGGGCCCAGCCCCTCTTGCTTTTTTTAGTGAATCACGTTTATAACTAAGCCTGTCTGGGAGCCGGCGTCGTTGGCGAACAGAAGGGTAACCTGCATCGTTTAGGGCTGAAGGCCCAGAAGGGTGAAATGCAATGGTCATGAAGAGCTTTCAGCTCAACTCGTACCTGTTTGGTGCGAACGCTCCCTATGTTGAGGAACTTTACGAGTCTTATCTTGATAACCCAGGGTCCGTCAGCGACAACTGGCGACGGTTCTTCGATCAGCTCCAGAATGTTCCTTCCCAAGGCTTGGACCCCGAAGCGGCCGATCAGGCCCATGCGCCGGTTATAGCCTCCTTTGCCGAACGCGCAAAAACCAACAAGTTTCTCCCAAGAATCGCCGAGCGCGACCTTTCTATTGCGCGTAAACAGCTCCATGTGCAGTCCATTATTGCCGCCTACCGCAATCTTGGAAACCAATGGGCTGACCTCGATCCCCTAAAGCTGCGTGAGCGCCCCTCCTTCCCCGAACTCGAGCCCGCCTTCTACGACTTCTCCGAGGCAGACCTCGACACTGCCTTTCGAGCAGACAACCTCTATTTCGGCCAGGAACAGATGTCATTGCGCGAAATGGTGCAGGCCTTGCGTGAGACCTATTGCGGAAAAATTGGCGCAGAGTTTATGTACGTTACCGATCCAACCGAGAAGCGCTGGATTCAAGAAAAGCTCGAGTCGTCGCGAACCAATCCTCACTTCTCACCCGAGAAAAAGGTTCAAATTCTGCAGCAGGTTACGGCAGCCGAGGGGCTTGAGCGTTACCTGCATACCAAATACGTCGGTCAAAAGCGTTTTTCACTTGAGGGCGGTGAGACGTTTATTGCCTGCATGGATGAAATTATTGACGCCTCGGGCAGTCGTGGTGTGGAAGAAGTGGTGATTGGTATGGCCCACCGCGGCCGGCTTAACGTTCTTGTGAACACGCTTGGCAAGATGCCCAAAGATCTCTTTGCTGAGTTCGAAGGTAAACATTCCGATGACCTGCTTGCCGGCGATGTCAAGTATCACCAAGGCTTCTCAAGCGATGTCTCAACGCCGGGCGGCCCGGTTCACCTATCGCTCTCGTTTAACCCTTCCCACCTGGAAATTGTGAATCCTGTCGTTACCGGCTCGGTACGTGCACGCCTTGATCGCCGTGGCGACAGCGAGGGAAGTAAGATTCTGCCGGTGCTTGTGCATGGTGACGCTGCCTTTGCGGGTCAAGGCGTTGTCATGGAAACGCTAAACCTAGCAATGACACGCGGCTATGGGGTGGGCGGAACCATTCACGTTGTTATTAACAACCAAATTGGCTTCACCACCTCCGACCCGCGCGATACCCGGTCAACCATTTATTGCTCCGATGTGGTCAAGATGATTGAGGCGCCCGTCTTTCACGTGAATGGAGACGACCCCGAAGCGGTGGTCTTCGTCACGCAGATGGCCGTTGATTACCGCATGCAGTTCAAAAAGGACGTTGTCGTTGACATCGTCTGTTTCCGTAAGCTCGGTCATAACGAGCAAGACACTCCCGCCATGACCCAGCCGCTCATGTATCGGGTCATTGGCCAACATCCAGGCACTCGAAAACTCTATGCCGACCGGCTTGAAGCCCAGGGCTTTATTGGTCCGGGCGAGGGCGATGCAATGGTTAAGGCCTATCGGGCGGCCCTAGACGAGGGTCGTAGCACCCGCGAGCCGGTTCTTACAAACTATAAAAGCAAATTTGCCGTTGACTGGGCTCCCTTCCTAAATAAAAAGTGGACCGATGATGCCGACACAGGCCTTCCGCTTACGGAACTGCAAAGACTCGGCGAGCGGTTAACAACCGTTCCCGAAGGCTTCAAACTGCATCCTTTGGTGGAAAAGGTCGTTAACGACCGCCGCTCCATGTGCCGCGGCGAACTCAACCTTGACTGGGGAATGGGTGAGCACTTGGCCTATGCCTCGCTGGTTGCAAGCGGCTACGCCGTGCGCCTAAGCGGCCAGGACTGCGGGCGGGGCACGTTTACCCATCGCCATGCCGTGCTGCACGATCAGTCCCGTGAGCGCTACGACGTCGGTACCCATATTCCTCTACAGAATGTCTCGCCCGAGCAGGCACCCTTTGTGGTCATCGACTCTGTGCTTTCCGAAGAGGCAGTACTTGGCTTTGAGTATGGCTATTCCACCGCTGAGCCCAACACGCTCGTCATCTGGGAGGCCCAGTTTGGCGATTTTGCCAATGGTGCGCAGGTGGTTATCGACCAGTTCATTGCCTCGGGTGAGGTGAAGTGGGGCCGCCAAAGCGGGCTTACCCTTTTGTTGCCTCATGGTCATGAAGGGCAGGGGCCCGAGCATTCCTCTGCACGACCCGAGCGCTTCCTGCAGCTTTGTGCCGATACCAACATGCAGCTCTGTCAGCCCACCTCAGCCTCACAGGTCTTTCATCTTCTGCGCCGGCAGATGATTCGGTCCTTCCGTAAGCCTCTGGTCGTCTTCACACCGAAGTCTTTGCTTCGGAATAAAGACGCCAGCTCGGCTCTAGCAGAGCTCTCGCAAGGCCAGTTTCAGACGGTTATTGGCGAGGTCGACCCAACCATTCAAGCTAAGAAGATTAAGCGGGTCACGGTCTGCTCAGGAAAGGTCTACTACGACCTCGTGAATCAGCGTCGTGAGCGCGGGCGCGACGATGTGGCCATTGTTCGAATTGAACAGGTCTACCCCTTTCCGCACAAGGCGTTTGTGGCCGAACTTAAGAAATACCCCAACCTAAACGATGTTGTCTGGGTGCAAGAAGAGCCCCAGAACCAGGGCTTCTGGTTCCAAATACAACACAACCTTCGCGAACACATTCCTGAAGGGATGAAGATGGGCTACGCCGGTCGTCCCGCCGCGGCCTCGCCAGCCTCTGGCTATTACGAGGTCTATGTGAAGCGCCAGAAAGACCTGCTCGAGCAGGCCTTTGCGCGCATCAAAAACAGCTGATCCCACTACCTTTTACTTGATAACTTCTAAGAGACAACAATGGCCCTACATGACGTAAAAGTCCCTCAGCTCTCCGAATCGGTCGCTGAGGCCGCACTTCTTCAGTGGAAAAAGCAGCCGGGTGAGGCTGTGGAACAAGATGAAATTCTTATCGAAATAGAAACAGACAAGGTTGTGCTTGAGGTACCGGCTCCAGCGGCTGGGGTGCTAAGTGAGCATGTGAAGGTCAATGGCGATATGGTGGTGTCAGACGAAGTGATTGCCCGTATCGATACCGATGCGAAGGCAAGCGCCGCGCCAGCTTCCGCTAAACCTGCCGCACCCGCCATGGCTTCATCGGCCAGCCCCGTGCCCGCGCAGCCTGGCTCAACAGCCACAGCCCTACCTGCTGCAGCCAAGCTTATGGCTGAAACAGGCGTTAGCCTTGCTCAAGGCTCTGGCAAGGGTGGGCGTATTACCAAGGGGGACGTACTGGCAGCCCAATCGGCGCAAGCCGCGGCGCCATCGGTTGCTGCAGCAGGGGCGCCAACAGCAGCGCCCACAGCAGGGTCAACAACCAATAGTCCTGTGCCGGTCGGTGTGTCGTCTCTGCCTGCTGTGAACGCGACCATCGGTCCAGAGGCCATGCTTGAGGGCCGCCCTGAACAACGCGTTCCAATGAGTCGCCTGCGGGCGCGCGTTGCCGAGCGTCTTCTTCAGTCACAGGCCTCAAACGCCATACTCACAACGTTTAATGAAGTCAATATGGCACCGGTCATTGCGCTTCGTAAACAGTACGTCGAGGTCTTCGAGAAAGAGCACGGCGTGAAGCTTGGCTTCATGTCTTTCTTCGTGAAGGCGGCTGTGGCCGCGCTTAAGAAATACCCTGTGCTCAATGCCTCTGTGGACGGTAACGACATTGTTTACCACGGCTACTTCGACATTGGTATTGCCGTTGGCTCCCCAAGAGGTCTGGTGGTTCCCATTATTCGCAATGCCGATCAGCTCACCTTTGCTGAAATTGAGAAGACCATTTCCGACTTCGGTGTTCGTGCCCGTGAGGGGAAAATTACCCTTGAAGACTTAACAGGGGCACCTTCTCCATTTCCAATGGAGGTGTCTTTGGGTCCATGCTGTCCACGCCCATTATTAACCCACCCCAGTCTGCCATTCTAGGTATTCATGCCACCAAAGAGCGCCCCGTGGTTGAGAACGGCCAGATTGTTATTCGGCCCATGAACTACCTTGCCATGTCGTATGACCATCGCATTATTGACGGCCGAGAGGCGGTGCTGGGCCTGCTCACAATGAAGGACGCTTTGGAGGATCCTGCGCGTCTCCTGCTCGAAATTTAACCTAAGGAGTCGCCATGGCTGACAATACGAAACACTACGATGTGGTGGTGGTTGGTGCGGGCCCTGCGGGCTACATCTCTGCCATTCGCTTGGCTCAACTTGGCTTTAAAACGGCCTGCATCGAGAAATGGATTAACCCCGAAGGCCAACAGGTGCTTGGTGGAACCTGCCTTAATGTAGGCTGCATTCCGTCGAAAGCGCTTCTTGCATCAAGCGAGGAGTTTGAAAACATCTCAACCCATGCATCTCACCATGGCATCACGGTAAAGGGTGCTAGCTTCGACCTTAAAACCATGCTTGCCCGCAAAGACGGCATTGTCTCAAAGATGACCAAGGGTATTGAGTTCTTGTTTAAAAAGAACAAAATCGACTGGCTGAAAGGCGAGGGTAGGTTTGTTGCTGCCCAGACCGATAAGGTTCTGCTTGAAGTGCAGGCCGCCAGTGGTATTGAGTCGGTGAGTGCAGGCCATGTCGTAATTGCCACTGGCTCAAAGGCGCGCCATCTTCCGACGATTCCAGTTGATAACAAGCTTATTTGTGACAACGAAGGGGCGCTAACCTTCGATAAAGTGCCCGCTAAGCTTGGTGTCATTGGAGCAGGTGTTATTGGTCTGGAGCTCGGCTCGGTCTGGCGTCGTCTTGGGTCGACGGTCCATGTGCTTGAGGCAACGCCACAGTTTCTGGCCGCCTGCGACGAGTCGGTGAGTAAAGAGGCCTTTAAGCTCTTTACGCAGCAGGGCCTAAAAATTGAAATGGGCATTCGTATCAACGAGGTCAAGACCTCCAGCAAAGGCGTAACCGTGGCCTACAAGCCTGCAGAAGGCCCAGTCACCGAGGTTCAGTTTGACAGGCTTATTGTGTCGGTTGGCCGTGTCCCCAACACCGAAAACCTTAACCTTGAGGCAGTGGGCTTGTCGGTGAACGAGCAAGGTTTTATTCCCGTTGACGACTACTGCGCCACCTCCAATCCTCGTATTTTTGCCATTGGCGATGTCGTACGCGGACCCATGCTCGCCCACAAAGGCGAAGACGAAGGCGTTATGGTTGCAGAGCGTATTGCGGGACAGGCTACGCATATTGATTACAACTGCATCCCGTGGGTAATCTACACCATGCCCGAAATTGCGTGGGTGGGTCAGACCGAGCAGCAGCTTAAGGTTGAGGGTAGGGCCTACAAGACGGGCCAATTTCCTTTTATGGCCAACGGCCGTGCGCTTGGAATGGGTACACCCGAGGGCTTCGTAAAAATACTTGCTGACGCGAAGACCGATGAGCTGCTTGGGGTGCATATTATCTCTGCAGCTGCGTCCGATCTTATTAGCGAGGCTGCGGTTGCCATGGAGTTCAAGGCATCGGCCGAAGACATTGCCCGCGTCTGCCATCCCCACCCCTCGCTGTCTGAGGTGATGCGTGAGGCAGCACTTGCGGTCGATAAACGCGCGCTTAATATGTAGGTGTGCTTATGGGGCCCGTTGAGAAGGCAGCCCAAGACAGTCTAGGAGCACAAGGGCAGGTGCTTGACGCAGGGCAGCGTGCTGGGCTTGCCGCTCTCGAACGTTGCGCCTCGGACTGGCAGCATTACAAGGCTCAGCGCGGTGGTCGCCTTGCCCGCGTTTTTATTCATCCACCCATACCGCGAGGCGTCTACCTCTGGGGTGGAGTGGGGCGAGGCAAGACCTTCCTCATGGACGCCTTCCACCAGGTTGTGCGCATTGAGCGAAAACTTCGGGTTCACTTCCATGCCTTTATGCGTGCTACGCACAAGGAAATGCACGACCTTAAGGGCACAGAAGACCCCTTAGCCGAAGTGGCCCTGCGGGTGGCACGACGCTATCGACTTATCTGTTTTGACGAGTTTCATATCTCTGACATAGCTGATGCCATGATCCTTCAGCGGCTTCTTCAGGCTCTGGTCGATGCCCGTGTTGGTTTTGTTATGACATCGAACTACCCTCCCTCTGGGCTTTACCCCGATGGCCTGCATCGTGACCGCCTTCTTCCTGCCATTGCTTTGCTTGAACACAGCCAGGAGGTTGTTGGCCTGGGCCCTGGTATGGACTACCGACGCGGGGTTATGAGCACTGAAGGAAGCGGGGTTGGTAACCGAGCCTCCCTTGCAAATGACCGCCAGGACGACTGGTTTAGGCCAGATTTTATAAAGCCAGAGGGCTTCTACCAGGTAAGTACTACAGGAGAGGTCTCGCAGACGCTAAGCGCGCTTTTTGATCATGCGGCGGGGTCACCCGTTGAGCAGAAAGGTTGCCTGGAGATCGAAGGTCGAAACGTTGCCTTTGAGAAGAAATCGGCTGCTGCCATCTGGTTTAAGGCCTCAACACTAATCGACGGGCCGCGCTCAATGCACGACTACCTCTGGCTGGCCGAACGCTACTCGTTTATTCTGCTTGAAGACCTCGAGCCGCTGTCAAGCGCGCAGTTCTCCGAGGCCCGAAGACTAACCTGGCTTATTGATATTTTTTACGACCATCGCGTTAGACTTGCAGTGTCTGCCCGAACGGACCCCTCATTGTTGTACCCGCAGGGCCCCTTATCTGGAGAGTTTGAAAGAACTGTGAGTCGTCTAACTGAAATGCGAACGGAGCGTTACCTAAGGCTTGGCCACCGCGCAACCCTGAGCCAGTTCTGATGGTCCTTAGCCGAACCAACGCCTTTCGGGCTCTTAATGGTCTTGTCCTTCTTCTGGGCCTAAGCCTCACAGCCATAGCCTTTTCTACTTATGCGTTCACCGCCCAAGAGAAGGACAGAATAAAGGCGCTCAACGAAGCCCTTGGTCTCTTTGATCGCGACTATCAGAACCAGCTTGGCGAGTTCTCCGTGCGTGAGCAGGCCTGTTTGTCGAAGTTCATCTCAGCGGCTTGTCTTAATGAACTTCGGCGTGATGCAGCCCAAGCCCGCCGCCAATACGAGCTTGCAAAAGAGTTTTTGCGTAGAGATATACGGCAGATCGAAGCAGATGTTCGGTATCGGCAGAGGCTTGAAGCCGATGCAGCCCGCAAAGAGCCGAAGGGTAAAGACATCACGCCTGTGGGCGAGCCAAGCCCTTTCGCTTCAGACAAAGTTCGGTTAGATTAAGGCAATGAATGACATTCGAACCGGCCAAATTCGCCTCCTGGAACTTGAAGCTGAACACAGAGAGCTTGACCAGTTAATTGAGTCACTTCAAGACGAAGGCGCCTCATCGGACGACCTTACATTGCGTCGACTTAAGAAAAGAAAGCTTCAGCTCAAAGACCAGATTTCCTACCTTGCGTCCTTGAACGCACCGAATGAACCAGCCTGAGGGGCGTGACAGGCTTAAGCAGACTCCTTATCAGGATCTCCAAGCCCTTATCGACACCTACCTTGGGCCCGATGGACTGCTACTAAGCTCGTCAAGCGATTTCCGGTACAGGAGCGAACAGCACCGTTTAGCCAAAACCATCCTAAGCTGTCTCGTAAAACGCGAATCGCTTATTGCAGAGGCAGGAACAGGCATTGGTAAAACCTTCGCCTACCTTATCCCTGCGCTTACGGCGGGCGCCACAGTTGTTATCTCAACGGCCAGTAAGACCCTGCAAGACCAGCTCTACAACCGGGACCTGCCTCGGCTCGCAGAGGTTATGGGCCGGCCGGTCAAAGTGGCTCGGCTTAAAGGGCGGTCGAACTACGTCTGCGCCCATCGTCTTAATCGTGCCCTCGGCGGGCAGCTTGGCTTCAACATGAAGGAGCAGAGCCTGCTTCATCAACTTGCAGAGTTCTCAAGGGTCTCAGCCGATGGGGATCTAAGCGGCTTTGACCCTATTAGCCGTCAGCCTGGATTAATTCCAACAGTGACTTCAACCATGGAGAACTGCCTCGGTCATCGTTGCGACTATATTTCCGAGTGCGCTGTTATGAAGGCGCGTGAGCAAGCACTTGAGGCAAGCATCGTCATTGTGAACCACCACCTGCTTTGTTCATCCTTACGACTGCTTCAGGACCAAGACGTTGAGCTTCTGCCAAAGCCACAGGCCTACATTATTGATGAGGCTCATAGCTTTCTCGACATTGCATCAGATCAGTTCACACAGACGGTCTCAAGCCAGTCACTCACCACGCTTGCACGTGACCTCTTGGCATCGGGCCAGCTTCTTGCGGCCAGTCACGCCGACTGGCCGGGGCTGGCCGCAGAGATTGAGCGCTCGGCGCAGTCTCTGCGTCTTGCAGCGCAGGCCCTGGGTGTTGGTCGATATGGCTGGCCCGAGCCATCGTCCAACAGTCACCAAGGGCTTGCCACAGGATTGTCGGAGCTAAAGGACGCACTTAAAAAGATTCAGTCTGTTTTTACCGCGATCAATTCCGACGACCCCGAGCTGCAACGCATTGAAGCTCGGCTGCATGACTGTTCGGCAAGGGTAAGGCTCTTTCAAGAGGTCTCAACGCACGATGACCCGGCGCATGTTCAGTGGCTTGAGCAGAACAGCTTCGGACTCAGCCTTCATCGCTCGCCGCTGTCGCTTGCCGATGTACTTGCCCCCGTTATGCAGAATGCCGCAGCGCCATGGCTGTTTTTATCTGCCACCCTAAGCCTTGGGGGAAGCAGCGACAAACCCTTTGAGTACTTCAAAGATCGGCTTGGCCTTCACGGCGCTCGCGAGGGACTTTTTGAGAGCCCGTTTCGATACGAAGAGCAGGGCCTGCTGGTCATTCCGAAAGACCTTCCCGACCCAAAGCTGCCCGACCATATTCAGTCACTGTTGCGCATGCCCGAACTCAAAGGCGTTCTTGCCGAGCTGCGCGGTGGGCTTTTTGTTCTTTGCACAAGCCTTCGCGCTGTAAGCCTGGCCGCCGCAGAACTTCGATCTGAGCATGCAGAGTGGCTTGAAGACCGCCTGCTTCTTGTGCAGGGCGAACGCAGCCGGGAGGCCATGCTGGAGCTTTTTCGGCAACATGGCAATGCAGTTTTGGTTGGTAGTGCAAGCTTCTGGGAGGGCGTGGATGTTCCTGGGCAGGCCTTGTCGATGCTGGTTATCGATAAGCTTCCCTTTGCGCCTCCCGATGACCCGGTGCTTAGGGCACGCATACAGCAGTGTGAAAGAACAGGGGGCAGCGGCTTTCGAGACATTCAGTGCCCCGAGGCGCTGCTTTCGCTCAAACAGGGCGTGGGAAGGCTGATACGAACCGAGCACGACCGAGGCATTTGCCTACTGGGTGACCGCAGGCTTGCGCAGATGGCCTACGGCCGCAAGATGCTGGCAGCCCTACCGAAGTTTCGCCAGTCACAAAGCCTGTTGGATGCGGCTCAATTTGCAAAAACGCTTGATCCCTAAGGGGAGAGCGAGGCTAGGCGATGCAGGCCAGGCTGGGCGCTGCGGCTTGCGCGCAAGCCTTACCAACGCCTTTGCCTTAGTTCCAGAACTTAAGCCGCGACCAAAAGCCAGGCGAACTGGCGCGAAGGGAGTCCGCAAGGCCAAACCGCTCTTTGGGGTCGTAGCCATGCCTGAGGTAAAGACTTGTGGGAAAGTTCTTCTCCAAGACACGCCGTGCGTCTTGCTGCAAGTCGGTTAAACCAAGGCTTGCGTAGCCCAGTTCAAGCTGGGCCAGGGCCTCTTCAATGGCAGGCGTTCCCTGATAGCTGTAGACCACCTCTTTGGCCCGATTGACTGCAGCCATGTGGGCCCCTCGCCGCAGGTAGTAACGGGCGACATGCACATCGTTATAGGCAAGGGTATTTAAAAGAAACTGAAGGCGCGCCGTGGCATCGGGGGTGTAACGGCTGGACGGAAACTCGGTAATAAGACGTTTGAAGCTATCGAAGGCCTCGCGGGCCGCCTTGGGGTCACGTTCGGCCAGGTCTTCTCCGGTGATTTTTGAGAAAAGGTTTGATCGATCGTTAAAGTTAATGAGGCCCTTTAGGTAGATGGCGTAGTCGACGCTTTCGTGGTTTGGGTAGAGACGCAAAAATCGGTCCACGGCGGCGAGGGCCAGGCCAAGCTCCCCGTCCTTCCAATGGGCATAGGCGGTATCAAGCTGGGCCTGCTGGGCATAACGACCGAAAGGGTAGCGAGACTCGAGTTTTTGGAGCAGGCCAATGGCCGTGGCCCAATTGCCTGAGTTCATTTCATCTTTGGCCTCGGAGTAAAGCCTATCAGCCGACCAGTTAACCGTTTCGTCACGTTCCGTTGTGGAACATCCTGCAAGGCTTAGTGACAGAAAAGCCAAAACAAGAATTAAAAGGGAAAATAGACGTAGGCCCCCAACACGTTCGGCTATCAAGACAGGAACTCCTTCACATTGACCGACCTTCATACCCCCACGAACCCAGAGCCGCTGAGCGAAGACCTTGTAGAGGTCGACGAGGCCAGCGAGCTCAACCAGTCTTATTATAGCGAGGAGCTTTGGTTTGAGGTCCAGCCCGAACAGGCTGGTCGGCGGCTTGATGCATTTCTGGCAGCATGCCTTAGCGATCACTCGCGATCGCGAATTCAACAATGGATCGTGGCCGGGCAGGTCAGCCTTCTTAATCATGCGGTGACCAAAGGCAGCCAGGCCGTGGCAGCCGGCCAGTCGTATCGAGTACGTATTCCAAGGCCCCAGGCCGTTGAGGCCGGGCTGCCAGAGCCCATGGATCTGGCCATTGTTTTTGAAGACGAAGAGCTTATTGTTGTCAACAAGCCTGCCAACCTGGTGGTGCATCCTGCTGCGGGGCATTGGTCAGGCACCCTGCTTAACGGACTTCTTCACCAATGGCCTGAGCTGCAAGCACTGCCGCGGGCAGGCATTGTCCATCGGCTCGATCGCGACACCTCAGGTCTTATGGTGGTTGCCAAGACGCTGACCAGCCAGACCAGCCTGGTCCGGCAATTGCAGAGTAAGTCTGTCTTTCGGCATTATCTGGCCGTCTGCTGGCATCGACAGGCCGTGGGTACCTCGGGCCGAACCGGGCTTATGAGGGGCAAGGTTGAGGCGCCAATGGGCCGGCACCCCAGCGACCGACAGCGCATGGCCATTGTCAATGGAGAGCGCGGCAAACCCGCAACGACCCATTACCAGGTGCTTGCCTCTGGGCTTCTCGAGACTCAGCCCGTTCGGCTGCTTGCCTGCCGGCTTGAGACGGGCCGGACCCACCAGATTCGAGTGCATCTGCAGTCCATTGGTTATCCCATTGTGGGCGATCCCGTCTATCACCTGGGTGCGCCGCGCCAGGCCAAGCCACCCATTAATCGGCAGGCGCTGCACGCCCAAAGCCTTGGGCTGATCAAGCCTGCAACCGGTGAGCCCTTGCACTTTGAGCAGAGCCCGCCTGCAGACTTCATCGCACTGCTTAATGCAGCAGGCCTGCCCGTCGAATGAGTCCCTGCCGCCCACCCATTGTGCAAGTGCAATGCCCTGTTCCAGGCGTTGGTGTTGCCTACACCAAGCGTGGAAGCAATGTATCGGCCCATGCATGGGCTGGGCATTCAAGCGACCCCTATGAGGCCTTTAACCTGGGACTGCATGTCGGCGATGACCTGGCTGCTGTTCAGGCCAATCGCTGGGAGCTCGAGCATGCCCTCGGGGTCAAGCCGTTTTGGCTTCAGCAGGTGCATGGCAGGCAGGTTTTTCGCCTGGGGCATACGGCTTACCCGCAGGCTGAGGATGCCTTGGGGCTTGGCCCCAAGGCCGATGCAAGCGTCTCCACCATGACCGGGCATGCCTGCGCCATCCTCACCGCCGACTGCCTGCCTGTCTTGATGGCGTCCGCCAACGGCCAGGTCGTGGGTGCGGCCCACGCCGGCTGGCGAGGGCTTGCCGACGGGGTCATTGCATCACTTATTGGGGCGATGCAAGAGGCAAGTCCTATAGGCTGCGCCGATGGGCTCTGGGCATGGCTTGGCCCCTGCATTGGCTTTAATCAGTTTGAAGTGGGCGGCGAGGTGGTGGAGGCCTTAAAGGCCAATTTGGCCACCGAGGCCCACTTCAAGCCCTCTGCGGCAGGGCGTTGGCTGGCAGACCTACCCCAGATTGCAGCACGGCAGATTAAGCTGGAACTGGCTGCGCGTGGCCTACCCCAAATAGGTATTGCCGAAGACACTGCATGCACGTTCAGTAGCCCGTCGAGCTTTTATTCTTACCGCCGAGAGGCAAAAACAGGCCGAATGGCTGCTCTCATCTGGCGTTTCGTTGACCCATAACGGGTTAACCCCGGTCTCAGGCAGGGTAGACTCGTACTAAAGTGCATGTTGAAGGAGAACTTTTAGATGACGCAAAACCTGAGCCCAATTTCTGCAGACGAGCTGGCTGAAATTCAGCGCAGTTACGTTCAAAAACTTAGCCAAATTCTCACCTCCGACCAAAACGCTCAGTCCGTTGCCTCACAGGACAAACGCTTCACAACCCCCGACTGGCAGCAGTCGAGCCCCTACAGCACACTGGCAGCGCTCTATGTCTTAAATAGCCAGACGCTCATGGCCATGACCAATGCTGTGCATGCCGACGCAAAGACTCAGCAGAAACTTAAGTTCGTTGTGCAGCAATGGATTGATGCACTTTCACCGACAAACTTTCTTGCCACGAACCCCGAGGCGCAACGCCGGCTCATTGAAACCAAGGGTGAGAGCCTTCGTGCCGGAATCGACAACCTTTTGCACGACATGCAAAAGGGGCGTATCTCCCAGTCCGACGAGTCGGGCTTTGTTATTGGAGAAAATCTGGCAACGACACCCGGCGCCGTTGTCTTCCAAAACGAGCTTTTTCAGCTCATTCAGTACAAGCCCTCAACACCCAAGGTTGGTAGCGTGCCGCTTCTTATGGTGCCGCCAAGCATTAACAAGTTCTACATCATGGACCTTAGCCCGCAGAGCTCTCTGGTGAAATTTGCCGTTGACCAGGGCCACCAGGTGTTTTTGGTTTCTTGGAAGAACCCGGGGCAGCCTCAGGCGGATGCCACCTGGGAGGACTACATTGGTAAGGGCATTCTTAAGGCCATAGAGTCCGTGAAGGCCATTTCAGGCAGCCCAACGATTAATGCGCTTGGCTTTTGCGTAGGTGGCACCATGACCACCAACGCACTGGCCGTGCTTGCCGCCAAGGGCGACAACTCGGTGCAGACACTTACGCTCATGACAACCCTGCTCGACTTCTCGGACTCGGGGGTGCTGGATGTCTTTATTAATGAGTCACAGGTCTCCATGCGTGAGGCCACCATTGGCCAGGGCGGGCTCTTACCCGGCCAAGAACTGGCCACAACCTTTTCCTTCTTGCGTCCCAACGATCTTGTCTGGAATTACGTTGAGCGCAACTATTTGAAGGGAGAGACCCCGCCAGCCTTTGATATTCTTTACTGGAACTCCGACAGCACGAACCTTCCAGGCCCTTTCTTTGCCTGGTACCTGCGCAACACCTACCTAGAGAACAACCTTGTTAAGCCCAATAAGCTCAAGGTCTGCGGCCAGGGCATTGACCTGCGAAAAATTAAAATGCCTGTTTATGCCTTTGGTGCACGCGAAGACCATATCGTGCCCTGGACCTCAGCCTGGGCCTCAGCAAGAGCTCTAGTGGGAGCCAATATACGGTTCGTACTTGGAGCCAGCGGCCATATTGCGGGAAGCATCAACCCGGCCGCCAAGAACAAACGAAGCTTTAGCATTGCGAAGACCATGGGCAAGAGCCCAGAGGACTTCCTTAGCCAGGCGAAGGAGTATCCTGGAAGCTGGTGGAATGACTGGGCGGTATGGCTTAAGCCCTACAAGGGCAAAGACATTGCTGCGCCCAAGCGGCTCGGTAAAACAGGTGCCTACAAGGTGCTTGAGCCCGCGCCGGGCCACTATGTAAAAGAAAAGGCAGCAGACCTTCTGGCAGAGAGCGAAACCTAGTGCTGGCCGTGCAGGGAAGATACGACTTAAAAAGCATTCAATAAGACATTACTACTGGAGGAGGCGTTATGGAGAAACGCGTTGCGTACGTTACCGGAGGAATGGGGGGCATAGGAACCTCAATCTGTCGAAAGCTGCACGATGCAGGCTTTACGGTCATTGCGGGCTGCGGCCCAAGCCGTGATCACAAGAAGTGGATTGCCGAGCAGGCCGCAGACGGCTACACCTTTTATGCCTCCGTGGGCAATGTAGGAAGCTGGGAGTCAACGCTAGAGGCCTTCGAGAAAGTTAAGGCTGAGCATGGCAACCCCGACGTGCTTGTGAATAATGCGGGCATTACCAAGGACGGCATATTTTTAAAAATGACCCCTGAGCAGTGGGGCGCTGTGATCGACACCAACCTGAACAGCCTTTTTAACGTCACCAAGCAGGTTGTTGAGGGCATGGTGGCCAAGGGCTGGGGCCGCATTATTAATATTTCGTCGGTGAACGGCCAAAAGGGCCAGTTCGGTCAGACAAACTACTCCACCGCAAAGGCTGGTATTCATGGCTTCACCATGGCCCTTGCCCAAGAACTCGCATCCAAGGGCGTCACGGTTAACACCATTTCGCCAGGCTACATCGGTACCGACATGGTCCGCGCCATTAAGCCCGAGGTGCTCGAGAAAATCGTAGCCACCATTCCAGTCAAGCGCCTAGGCGAGCCCGAGGAGATTGGCTCAATGGTCACCTGGATTGCCTCAAACGACAGCGGCTTTGCTACCGGAGCAGACTTCTCGCTCAACGGTGGCCTGCACATGAGTTAGGCAGGTATCGTATGGTCTCCTCCTCGAAAAAAGATGGCCGCCTCATTAAGAAGTACCCCAATCGGCGGCTCTATGACACGCGCACCAGCAGTTACATCACCCTGTCCGACGTTAAAGAGCTGGTCTTGTCCCAAGAAGAGTTCCGGGTTGTAGACGCGAAGTCTTCCGAGGACCTCACTCGAAGCATTCTGATGCAGATCATTCTTGAGGAGGAATCAGCAGGCATGCCCATCTTCTCAGCCAATGTGCTTGCTCAGATTATTCGTTTCTATGGCAATGCCATGCAGGGCCTGATGGGCACCTACCTTGAAAAAAACCTTCAAGGATTCATGGACATGCAGACGAAACTTCAGAAACAATCTGAGACTTTAATGTCGAGCAACAAGGGGCTTGTTAACCAGGAAGCCTGGGCGCAGTTCATGGCAGGCCAGGCCCCGATGATGCAAAACCTCATGTCCAGTTACCTCGATCAGAGCCAAAAAGTTTTTCTGCAGATGGAAGAGCAGATGCAGGCCAGTACGCGCAACATGATGTCCTCTTTCGGGTTTCCCAAAGGCGATGAGCGCCCCGCATCAAAGCCTAAGAACGACTAGGGCCGTAATCGTCCAGTGACCAGTCCCACAGTTGGCTTCGTCTCGCTTGGCTGCCCCAAGGCGCTTGTGGATTCCGAGCGGATCCTCACGCAGCTAAAGGCTGAGGGCTACGCCATTTCCGCAGACTATGCAGGTGCTGATCTTGTGGTTGTCAACACCTGCGGCTTTATTGACGAGGCGGTGCAAGAAAGTCTCGATGCCATTGGCGAGGCACTTGAAGAAAACGGCAAGGTCATCGTTACGGGCTGCCTTGGCAAGAGGGACCTTGTTCAAAAAACCCATCCCAAGGTTCTGGCAGTCACCGGACCGCATGCCACCGCAGAGGTCATGCAGGCCATTCACACCCACCTTCCCAGGCCCCACGACCCATTCACCGACCTGGTTCCTGAGCAGGGCGTGCGCCTAACGCCAAGCCACTACGCCTACCTTAAGATCTCAGAAGGCTGCAACCACCGTTGCAGTTTCTGCATTATTCCAAGCATGCGTGGTGATCTCGTCTCGCGGCCTATCGGCGAGGTGATGCGTGAGGCCGAGGCCTTAGTGAAGGCGGGGGTCAAGGAACTGCTGGTTGTCTCTCAGGACACCAGCGCCTACGGTGTCGATCTTCGGCACCGAACCGACTTTGTCAATGGCCGGCCGGTGAAGACTCATTTCTACGAACTTGCCAAAGAGCTCGGTGAACTGGGAGTCTGGGTGAGGATGCATTATGTCTACCCTTATCCTCATGTGGATGATGTTCTTGACCTCATGGCGCAAGGCAAGATTCTTGCCTACCTGGACATCCCTTTTCAACACGGCCATCCCGATGTTCTAAAGCGCATGAAAAGGCCAGCTGCTGCAGAGAAGGTGCTCGCCCGAATTCAAAACTGGCGCAAGATATGCCCCGACCTAACCCTCCGAAGCACCTTTATTGCAGGCTTTCCGGGGGAAACGGAAGAGGAGTTTCAGGTGCTCCTTGATTTTCTTAGCGAGGCAGAGATCGACCGGCTCGGCTGTTTTGCCTACAGCCCGGTGGAAGGGGCAACCGCCAATCAGTTGGCCAATCCGGTTCCCGAGGAACTCCGGCGTGAGCGCCAGGAACGGGTCATGGCCCACCAGGCGCCTATTTCGCAGAAGCGACTTCAACGCTGGGTAGGCCGACGGGTTCGGGTGCTGATTGACGCAATGGATGAAGAGGAGGGCTGCCTTATGGCCCGCGGCCCCGGAGATGCCCCCGAGATCGACGGCATTGTCCGCATCTGGCCCAACCCGAGTTCACGCCACGCCATGCCTGTCAGGCTTGGTGAATGGGCGGAGGTCGACATTGTCGAGAGCGATGCCTACGACCTTGAAGCCATCTGGGTTGCGTCTGGGACCACGGCTAAGCAGAGACAGACGCAACTAATTGAAACCTAAGCAAAGGAGAGCAATATGAGAGAAGTCGTAGTCCTTAGTGCCGTGCGTTCGGCCATTGGCGGATTTGGAGGCAGCCTATCAAGCCTTGAGCCCAGCGAGCTTGGCGCAATGGTGATGAAAGAGGCCATTGCCCGTTCTGCTGTGGATGCCGACCTCATTCAGTATGCCGTGGTTGGCAACTGCATTCCTACAGAGTCGCGGTCTGCCTATGTGGCACGTGTTGCAAGCATCCAGGCAGGGCTTCCCATGACATCGGTTGCACTCACTATTAACAGGCTCTGCGGTTCGGCCCTTCAAGCCGTTGTATCAACCACCCAAAATATTCTGCTCGGGGACTCCGACTTTGGCATTGGAGGAGGCGTTGAGGTAATGAGCCGAGGCGGATACCTTAGCCCAGCCATGCGAACCGGGGCACGCATGGGAGACACCAAGGTCGTTGACATGATGGTGGCTGCACTGACCGACCCCTTTGGCGTAGGCCACATGGGCATTACCGCCGAAAACCTTGCCACAAAACACAGCCTTTCACGCGATGCGCAGGACGCCTTCGCCCTTGAATCTCAGAACCGCGCGGCCAAGGCCATTGCCGAGGGGCGTTTTAAAGACCAGATCGTGCCCATCACCATTAGCTCGAAAAAGGGCGATATTGTTTTTGACACCGATGAGCATCCTCGGGCAACCAGCCTTGAGAAACTGGCTGCAATGAAGCCCGCCTTCAAAAAGGATGGCTCCGTAACCGCAGGCAATGCCTCTGGAATTAACGATGCCGGAGCCTTTCTCGTGCTTGGCGAGGCGGCTGCCGCAGCTAAGAGCGGCGCAAAGCCTCTCGCACGGGTGGTCAGTTATGCCGTGGCAGGCGTTCCAAACGACATCATGGGGGAGGGTCCTATTCCGTCCACAAAAATCGCACTGCAGCGCGCGGGTCTTAGGCTGGATCAGATCGACGTTATCGAGTCGAACGAAGCCTTTGCAGCCCAGGCGTTAACCGTGACCAAGGTGCTTGGGTTTGATCCCGCCAAGGTCAATGTCAACGGCGGGGCTATTGCGCTGGGTCATCCTGTTGGCGCAACGGGCGCTGTCATTGCAACCAAGTGCATTCACGAGCTGCATCGCAGTGGCGGCCGCTACGGGCTCGCCACCATGTGCATTGGTGGTGGCCAGGGCATTGCAGTGGTCTTCGAGAGGCTCTAGTTTTCTAGGTTCGGCCTGCAAGCCGCATCGGCGAGGTTCGAATTTCTTTTCGGGCCTGGTTTTGTGTGCTTCGTTTGCAGGCCTCGTTTTCGGACCTCGGGAGAGGGGTCCTAGCGACCCCTTCTTTTAAACTACTTTAGTTAACATAATATACATTATGAGCAAAATAAAGCTTCCGAAGTCGCAGGTCAAAACGATTAACGCCCACTGTTTAGAATAAGCGCGCGTTAAACAAACTGCAGCAATCTCAAATCAAGGACTAGAGCCTAGGCTAAGCGGCCTGGCCTATAAACCGGCAGAAGTTCTGGGTTGTGGCCTCGGCCACCTGATCAACCGAGAGGCCTTTAAGCTCTGCAATACGCTGCGCCACATGCACCACATAGGCAGGCTCGTTGGTTTTGCCTCGAAATGGCACCGGTGCAAGAAACGGTGCGTCGGTCTCAATAAGTAGATGCTCAAGCGGAATCCCGCGGGCGACCTCGTGCACCTGCTGGGCATTCTTAAAGGTCACGATGCCTGATAAGGAAATGAAAAAACCCATATCGATGGCCGCCCAAGCCACCTCAATAGACTCAGTAAAACAATGCATTACACCTGCTACTTCATGTGCTTTCTCATCTCGAAGAATGCTTAAAGTGTCGTTGGCAGCCTCGCGCGTGTGAATGATTAAAGGCTTATTCACTGTGCGCGCAGCGCGAATATGAACCCGAAACCGTTCGCGCTGCCAGTTAAGGTCACCCTTGAGCCGGTAGTAGTCAAGACCCGTCTCACCAATAGCCACAACCTTTTCATGGCCAGCACGCTGAACGAGCTCTTCCACAGTGGGCTCACTGGCCACTTCGTCGTAATCGGGGTGCACCCCCACAGAACACCAAAGCCGCGGGCGGCCAAGCGTCTGCTCAAGAACCTTGTCTGCCTCCTCAAGGGTGGTGCAGATGTTTAAGGCCCGCGTTACCCCGGCCGCAGCCATGGCCTGCAGCACCTCGTCGGTTCGCTGCGACAGGCCCTCGTAGTTCAAATGGCAGTGCGAATCGGCAAACTCAGGCAGCATAAAGATAAACTCCGTTGGTCATCGCCCCATTGTTTCAGGAAACATCGACTGACGCAGGTCTTCAAAGACCGACTCAAGGTACAACTGGGCATTCACAGGGTGGAGGCTGCCACGAGCATAGATCACAAGCTTATCAAGCAGCCTGGCATAGCGGTCGGGATAAGGCTGAGTTGCTCGCTGCTGAGAGACGGCCTGGGCCCAGGCCATTAGCGCGGTGGTCTCAAGAGGAAAGTGGCGGGCCCGAAGACCCTGGCGACATCGCTCCATGTCGGTGAGCCAGCGCAAAAGCAGCTCGACTGTATCGGCAATGGAGGTGGTCTTTCCCACCCGAGCCGCCCAGCCCGTGGGCTGAACCCTGACTGGGCGTGCCGTAAGGAAGGGCAAAAGCCACTGACTGGCCTCATTGGCGCTAAGCGCCTGGCTTTGCAGATTCTGAGCGTCGGTCTGCAGAACAATGCGCCTGCAGCGCGACAAGATCGTTGCGGGGACACCACGAAGTCGCTCGGCATAAAGCAGATAGCGCATGCCTTGCTCAGGCTCCTCGAGGCCTTTAAGTAAGGCGTTGGCGGAAAAGACATTGAGCCGATGAATGGACCCAATGACCGCCCAACGCGAACCTCCTCGATGCGAGCTCACCCCCGCAAAATCTTGCAGCTGGCGCACCTGAGCAATAAGAATCTGTGCGCTCTGCTTTTTCTCTTTCCCCGAGGACTCAGCCTCGCCGGCCTCTGCAACCGACTCCACGGCAGCAGCGGAATCGTCGTCGGTAGCGTCTGAGTCCTCAGCAGCTGCCTCGGCATCGGCGCCCTGCTCCATGGCCGATCGAATCCAGCGGCAGTCAGGGTGCTGGCCCTGAGCAACCCAGCGGCAGCTCGGGCACTGGCCGCAGGCCCGACCATCGGGGGCTGGCTGATGACAAAGGCGTGCAGCTGCTAAGGCAAGCGCGAAGGCTCCTAGATCCATTCGCGCGGGACCAACAAGCAGACCGGCCTGGGCCTCGGCATGAGAAAAAGGCTTGGACTGTGCCCACCAGTGGTCAAACCAGGGCCTCCAGACAAGACAAGACGCTCCAGCCTCCGCTGGGCTCTGCTGGCTGGCCTGGCTCATGGTGATGCTGCCCCAGGAACCGAAGAACCAGCTGGCAGCCAGGGCTTCATCAGCCTAACAAGGTCTTGCTGAATGGCCCCAACCGGCCTCTGGGCGTCAATCCAGGTCTGCCGGTCAGCTCGATTTTCAGCAGCAAGTCGATAGCCAAGCCGCACCCTCTCAAAAAACGCAATGGTCTCGCTGTCAAAGCGATCGGTCTCCTCGGCAAGCAGGGCGCCCGCCGAACGCTCACGCCGTCGCTTGGCCGCAACCTCTGCAGGAAGGTCAAAATAAAAAACATGATCAGGCCCCCTGCCCTCTGCCTCCACAGCCTGCGCCATGGCCTCAATAAGGCTCGAGGGCAGTCCGCGGGCGGTACCTTGATAGGCTCGCGTGGAATCGGTGAAGCGATCGGAGATGACCCATTGGCCACGTTCCAAGGCCGGCCAGATGGTCTGCCGAAGGTGGTCGCGACGGGCCGCAAAAATAATAAGCAGCTCGGTCAGGCCATCCATGGGGAATGAAGAACAATTTCGCGAAGCGACTCGGCCAGGGGGCTACCCCCAGGCTCACGAGTAATTAAAACCGATTGCCCGGCCGCACGTAACTGTGAGGCAAGAAACTGAAGGTGGGTGGTCTTGCCCGCACCGTCAATGCCCTCAAGCACCAGAAACCTCGAGCCCGCCGCACCTGCCCCTGCCAACACCTCGGGGCTCGGCGATTGACTGGACCCAAAAAGGCTCACAGCCTTCTTTCCTCAGGTGGGGGCTGTCCAATGCCTCTTTGAAAATAATTCACTGCCCAGTTGTGCTGCTTAAGGTCATGACTGAAGTACGAACGACCATTACCCTTGGCCACGAAATAAAGCGCCGAGGTTTCGGCAGGCTGAAGCGCCGCAAGTAAGGCCAGGCGCCCTGGGCTTGCAATTGGTCCGGGCGGCAGGCCCTTGTGTTGGTAGGTGTTGTAGGGCGAGGGATGGCTTAAGTCTTTGCGGCGCAGGTTTCCATCAAAGGCCGAGCCAAGCCCGTAGATGGTTGTTGGGTCCGACTGAAGACGCATGTCAATGCGAAGTCGATTCTGCAAGACCGCCGAGACACGGCCGCGGTCTTCTAGGGCCTGTGTCTCTTTCTCAATAATGGAGGCAAGAATAAGCGCCTGGTCGGGGGACTGCAGCACATTGCGGGCAGATCGCTTGGCCCAGGCCTCTGCAAGCATTTCTCTTTGAAGGCGAATGGCCCGCGTCAGAAGGTCGTGGTCGGTCTGGCCGCGACGAAAAAGATAGGTGTCAGGAAAAATCCAGCCCTCGGCCGAGCGAAAAGACAGGCTCATCTCTTGGGCCAAGGCCTTTGAAACCGCTTGGGCATCGCCCGTTAGGGTTTTTTTTATGTGCGGATGGCTGTGAAGAGCAGCAAGGATTTGCGAAAACGTCCAGCCCTCGAGCAAGGTGACAGACTCTTGAAGCTCCTGACCGCGACTTAGGATGGTAAGAACCTGCCAAAGGGAGGAACCCTGAGGAAAACCGTAGACACCGGCCTGAAGTTGATCGTGCAGCCCTAAAAGCCTTGCGGTGCGGGCAAAGCCCTCGGGCGTGACGTCAACGCCGTGGTCCTTCAGCACGAGACCAATTGCGCGTGCTGACGCACCTGGCTTAATGGCGACCTCGACCGAGGCAGCCTGCTTGCTGACCGAACCCACTGAAGGCGCAAGCGCGGGGACCACCGGCTGCGTCAGCCAGACGAGCCCAGCCACCATGGCCAACAGCCCAAAGAAAAGTAGGACAACAAGTGCAAAAAGAAATCGTCGCAAGGCCTCTATTTCCGCTGAATAAGTAGGTTTTGCTCACCCTCGGCGACCAACCTAGGGTCTATTATCCAGCCTATGCCCAACCTTGTCCCGGAACACCGCCTCAACTACCGTCTCGTTACTGTTGAGGGCTCTGATGCCCTTTCGTTTCTTCAGGCCCAGCTTTGTAACGACGTGAGTGCCCTCGCCTGCTGGTCCTCAAACTGCAAAGTCGGAAGAAAAACCGCAGGCTCAGCTTTCGGGCTACTGCAATGCGAAGGGCCGGCTCTACGCCGTCTTCTGGATCTGGCGCGAGAATCCGGAGCGCTTCCAACTGCTCATGCCGGCCTCACTTGCACCTAGCCTCGTCAAGAGGCTCTCCATGTTTGTGCTGCGAGCCAAAGTAAAAATCCGCCAAGCAGATTCTGCGATTTATGGACTAAGCCTGCCCCGGGCGCTGGACACCCTACAGGTTGCTCTACACGGCATGACCCTGTTGCCTGCCGAATGGCCCCCGCTGCAGGGCCCTGATGCCTCAGCTCGGCGCTACTGGCTTATCGAACCTGACGCCAGTCCCCCAATGGTTGAGAGGCCCGCGAACTCAACCCCGACGAGGGTTCCTGATACCCAAGCTGCCCAAGCCGGTCATGCCGGTCATGCTGGTCAGGCTGAATCGTCTGCTTTGCAGGCGCCTTACCTCGAAGATCAACTCGACGCGCTTACATCTGCTGGTTATGACTATGAGTTACTTTCGCCAAGCGACTGGGCAGAGGCTGAAATTCGGCAGGGACTGCCCTGGTTTGAGGTGGAGCTCAGCGAACGTTTTGTCCCCCAGACCATTAACCTTGACCTTCTCAACGGTGTTAGTTTCTCCAAGGGCTGCTACCCGGGCCAAGAGATCGTCGCCCGCAGTCACTACCTAGGTAAACTTAATCAACGGATGTTCTTATTTGAAGGGCCCGCCGGCCTTTTGCCGGGCGAGGATGTCTTTCTTGCTTCGGCCGAGGCGCTAAGCGAGCAGCCTATTGGTGAGGTGGTTACCGTAACGCCTGTTGAAGCATCGCAAAAGGCGCATTACCTGGTGAGCCTAAAGCTCGAGCCCTTTCGAGGTCAGGCTGGCCTTGTTGGCCTTGCGGCCTCCTCTGGGGAAAGGGTGATGCTTGAACTGCACGACATGCCTTATGTCGTGCCGCGCGAGCCTCAGGTGCCCAATCGCCCCAAACTCTAACGACAGGCCTTCAAAGTCTAGGGGTCATCGGCTGTCTGCCTTGGAGCCTTTCGGCCCGCCAGGGCCGTCATGCGTCGAAAGGTGCCCATGGCCGTTGCAATAAGCCTTCCCGAGGGGTCTTTAATTTCCCCACGACAAAAGGCCATGCTGGTCGACCTGTGCTCACAAAAGCCCAAGGCAATCAGTTCATCGCGCCCCGGCCGCAGAAAACTGGTCTTCATCTCAATGGTCACCACCCAGGCCCCTGCTGGGTCGGCCGACTTGGCTGCCATGGCCATCACGGCATCCAACAAGGTCATAATCACGCCCCCATGGGCCACGCCCATACCATTGCGCTGCCAGGGCTGCAGTTTGAGTTCCAACCGGGCACTGCCGTCTTGCGCCGAGGCATGATGAGGTTCAAGGTGCGCCATAAAGGGCGTATGACTTGGGGTTTCCGGGGGATACGAGGGGGAATCCATGGGCTCAACCATACCAAGTCTTACACTGCATCGCATGATTGGTTCTGACCTCCCCCCGCTGTCCTCGTATCCCCCATCCGGGACTGTAAGCCGTCAGAGTCTTACGGCCTTTTCCTCTCAGCAGGCAGCAGGCACAGGCCTGCCCATTGCTGCAGGCCTTTTGGCGCTTGAGCAGCCTTGGGCCGCAGAGCCGCTGATCTACCCCTGCGACCCAACGCCTCTTAAAGAGCCCGTCTTGGTTGCGGTCTCTGACGAGGCGGCTGCCTGCCTTGGCGAGTCGGCCCAGACCATTCAGGGCTGCCCAGCCTGGGCGGCATGGCTCTCGGGAAGCTGCGCCCTGGAGCAGCCTCGCTGCTATGCCACCGTCTATGCAGGCCATCAGTTCGGCGTGTTCGTGCCACGCTTGGGCGATGGCCGCGCGCTTAACCTGGGCGCGCTCAACGGCTGGGAGCTTCAGCTCAAGGGTGCGGGGCCAACCCCTTTTGCAAGGCATGCCGACGGTCGTGCTGTTTTGCGCTCGTCCGTGCGCGAATTTCTATGCTCCGAGGCCATGCATGGGCTTGGCATTGCAACCACCCGGGCCTTGTCTTTAGCTGTCTCGCAGACTCCCGTGGTGCGTGAACGCCTTGAGCCAGCTGCGGTGGTCTGCCGTATGGCCCCAAGCTTTCTTCGGTTTGGTCATTTCGAATATTTTGCCCATCGCGCCAAAAGCCATGCGCGGTTCGACCCCCATGCAAAGGCGCTTGCCCAACAGCAGACAGCCGCCATGCTCAGGTCATTGGCAGAGGCTGACCCCGGGTTTTCGTCTCTGCAAGGGCTTTCGGGCTTCAATCAGGTCACTGACTTTCTGAACATCATTACCCGTAAAACCGCCTGCCTGATGGCCGACTGGATGAGCGTGGGATTCATGCATGGGGTCATGAACACCGATAACTTTTCAGCCTTAGGGCTCACCATCGACTACGGACCCTTCAGTTTTATGGAGGCCTTTGATCCCAACTTCATCTGCAATCACAGCGATCACGAGGGACGGTACCGCTATGCAGGTCAGCCCTCGATTGGCTTTTGGAATATTCAGCGACTCCTAAGCGCCTTGGCGGGGCTTTACGATGTTGATCTTAAAAGCCAATCGGCCCAAAGCCTTATTGAAGAGGCTCAGTCGGGCTACGAGACAGCCTTCTACAACCGATTCGAAGGCCGAATGCGCGACAAGCTTGGGCTTGCGCATTGCGAACGCGCCGAGCTGCTTGCCACCATTGACCGCTGCTTTCTTTTCATGCAGAAAGAATCCGTCGACTTCACGCATTTCTTCCGTAGTCTTGGCCATTGCCAACCGTTTAATGCCGCACTCTCGTTCGAGGCCCGCTGGGCGGCGCTTGCCCGATGTCTGCCTGACTCCGAGGCCTCAAGGCAGTTTATGTCTGAGCTTGAGGCCAAGCTTCAAGAGGGTGAAAAGGCCGGGCATTTAACGGAACAGGCTTCAAGCCAGGCCTATGCGACTCAGTGGTCAGACCAACGTCTTGCCGCAAACCCCTCGTTTGTTCTTCGTAACTGGGTGCTCGAGGAGGTCATTCGTGCGCTTGAGGACGAGGGCGATCTGGGCCCGCTTCACAAAGCCATGGCCATGCTTAAAAACCCCTTTAGTGACAGCTTAGAAAACCAGGCCTGGCTTGAAGCAGCGCCCGACTGGGCCAAAGGGCTTGCCTTAAGCTGCTCCAGCTAGGCTTAGAATAAAGGCCTTGCCTCTTCCTTCCTTTTATGCGCTTATGAAACCCAGCACCAGACCATCCACCCCCGCAGCCCCACTTGAGCAGCCCGACGATGTCTATCGAGAGTCGCTTACCGACATGCAGTACGCCGTTGCACGGCTTAAGCACACCGAACCCGCCTTTGCGGGTGCCTACTGGAATCATTGGGATAAGGGGCAGTACAACTGCATCTGCTGCCATACGCCCTTGTTTCACTCCGATCACAAGTTTGACGCGGGCTGTGGCTGGCCCAGCTATTTCCAGGCGCTCACCGACGGCGTCATCAAAGAAATAGCTGACCATAGCCACGGCATGACCCGAACCGAGATTGTCTGCGGTCAGTGCAACGCGCACCTTGGCCATGTCTTTAACGATGGTCCCGCCCCAACGGGGCTGCGGTACTGCGTGAACTCAGCCTCCGTTTTGTTTGAGTCGAAATGAAGCTCTTTGCCGACTGGCTTCCCCTGGTGGCTTTTTTTGTTCTGTACAAAACCGTTGATATTTATGCGGCAACGGCAGGCGCCATTGTTATTAGCCTCGTCATGATTGCACTTATGCGCTGGCGCGGCCTGCCCATCGACAAGATGCAGTGGATTAGCCTTGGCCTTATTGTTGTCTTTGGCGGCGCAACACTGTTTCTGCAAGACGAGCGTTTCATTAAGGCCAAACCCAGTCTTTTGTATCTGCTTTTCGGGCTCGTGCTGATCGTGCCGCAGCTCTTTAAAAGCATCTACCTCATTGAGAAGCTTATGGCTGGCCGTATCGATCTACCCGCACATGCCTGGCGGCTGCTCAACACGGCCTGGGCTCTCTTCTTTTTTGCCATGGCCGCTCTTAACGCCTGGGTGGCCACTGCGTTTTCCACAGATGTCTGGGTTGACTTCAAAGTCTTCGGAACACTTGGGCTAACACTTGCCTTTGTTGTTGCCCAGGCGCTTTATATGGGCCGTTTCATGAAGTCTGAATCAGAGCCAGAACCAGAGCCTGACAAGTCGTCGAAACCCTAAACACAAGCGACAGACATGACCCTTATCGAGGAAGTTGAAGCTCGGCTGCGAGCGAAAATGGATGTTGAGGCCTTTCAGCTTCATGACGATTCCGAGGCCCACCGGGGGCACGCCGGCGCGGCATCGGGCGGAGGTCACTTCGACCTCATGCTTGTCAGCACCGGTTTTGAGGGTCTTAGCCGAGTTCGACGACACCAGCTTGTGTATGATGCGCTCTCAGATCTGTTACCCACACGAATTCATGCGCTGTCCATCGACGCGCGTAGCCCCTCGGAGGTGAAATGACCCCTACGTTTATTGGCAAAAGCCTCTCGGCCATCCTTTTAACTAGCCTGTGCATTACGGCGGTGCAGGCCCAGAACATTGCTGTGGTCAATGGTCGGCCTATTCCGAAAGAGCGGGCAGACTTATTCATTCAAGAGCTCGAGCGCCAGGGCCAGCAGGCCAGCCCCGAATTGGCCTCGCTCGTGCGACAAGAACTGGTGGATCGTGAGGTGCTTTTGCAGGAGGCCGAGCGCAGGGGGCTTCCAGCCAAGTCAGAAACGCGCTTTCAAATTGAGACCGCGCGCACCCAGATTCTTATCCAGTCTCTTGTTCAAGATGAGCTTGGACGCAACCCGGTAACCGATGACGAGATCTCCCAAGAATACAAGCGTATGACCTCAGGTCAGGCCACCGAGTATCGTGCCCGGCATATTCTTGTTGAGTCGCAAGACCAGGCGCGTGCAGTTATTGGTCGTCTTAAGAAGGGGGAGTCGTTTGAGCAGTTGGCAAAGCAGCTCTCGAAAGACCCTGGATCAGCCGGCAATGGCGGTGATCTTGACTGGGCCTCGGCAGACACCTTTGTGGAGCCGTTCTCAAAAGCAATGGCCTCGCTGAAGAAAGGTGGTCTCACGGCCGAGCCCATTCAGACTCAGTTTGGCTGGCATGTCATTCGGGTTGACGACATTCGTGAAACCGCACCACCGCCGCTTACCGAGGTTCGCACGCAAATTGTTGAAGGCTTGCAGCGTCAGAAGCTAAGTAACTTTCAGCAGGCCCTGCGCAGCAAGGCCAACATAAAGTAAGTTGTCGTCTGCCATGGTTTTACGATTTGCCCCGTTAACGTCTTCTTAGGCGGTGCTTGGTACTACTTCAAAGGCAAATGGCGGGCTAGTCGCGAATGTCAACTGTGGTGCCGTAGGGCACAAGATCGAAAAGGTCAACAATGTCTTGGTTGCGCATGCGGACGCAGCCAATCGACCCGGGTTCCCCCATCTTCACACTGGGTGGGCTGCCGTGAATGTAGATGTAGCGCCGCATGGTGTCCACCCGCCCCAATCGATTCATCCCAGGCTCTAGGCCCGAGAGCCACAGAATTCGGGTCAGAATCCAGTCCCGGCCGGGACTGCTTGCGGCAAGCTCTGGGGTCCAGATTTCCCCGGTCGTCCTTCGGCCTACAAAAACAGTATTAAGGGCTGCACCCTTTCCAATTTTTGCGCGAACAAGGTGCCTTCCCAAGGGGGTTCTAAAACTGCCCTGCTCTTGGCCGGTGCCATTGCGCGAGGTTGAGACAACGAACTCGGCACGCGGGGACCGCGACGGGGGATTACCTGTGTCGAGTTGATTGGGATCAGGATCAAAAAGGTAGAGACGCTGAGCCTGAACCGAAATTAGGAGGTGCGGACGACCTCTCGCAGAATTCGCTGCTTCTCGCGGTTCCACTCTTTCTCCTTTTCGGTGGCTCGCTTGTCGTGCTGCTTCTTACCCTTGGCAAGACCTAGATCAAGCTTTATTCGCCCTCGACTGTAATGCAAATTAAGTGGCACAAGGGAATAACCCGAGCGCTCCACCTTGCCAATGAGCTTGCCGATTTCTTCTGAATGAAGCAACAGCTTTCGCGTTCGCACCGGGTCTGCCGTTACATGGGTGGAGGTTGAGCTTAAGGGGGAAATATGTGCACCAATAAGGTAGAGCTCAGCCCGTCGAATCACCACATAGGCCTCTTTAAGCTGCGCGCGGCCTGCGCGAATGGCCTTGGCCTCCCAGCCCAGCAAAACCAGTCCAGCCTCAAACCTCTCCTCAATGAAGTAGTCGTGGAAGGCCTTCTTGTTATCGATGATCGACATACAATCCTAAAATGTCCGTCGTAAAAAAGTCCGTGCTGGTGCCCTACTCGGCCAACGCTATGTTTAACCTGGTCTCGAACGTTCCCCAGTACCCGGAGTTCTTGCCCTGGTGCTCGGGCTCCCAGATGATCCCACAAGCCGATGGCAGCCTGCTTGCCCGGGTGGACGTCCAGTTTAAGGGTATCCGTCAGTCTTTCACAACGCGCAACCAGCATGAGCCTGGCCAACGCATTGCCATGCAGCTGCACGAAGGCCCCTTTAAGTCATTGCAGGGCGAATGGCAGTTTCATGCCATTACCGATCAGGCCTGCCGAATTGAGTTTTACCTCGAGTACCACTTTGCTGGTGGCCTGCTTGAGCGCGTGGTGCGCCCGGTCTTTGACCAGATTGCTGCAAGCTTTGTCGATGCCTTTGTGAAGCAGGCCGAGCACAGGCATCACCTCCCCCCCCACTAACAGGTACGCCCAGGCAGAGGTAATGACCCCAAGCATGCAACAAGGCATTGCCATTGAACTGGTGGTTACAGACACCCAGCCCAAGTTAAACCTTGCCACCAGGCATTGGCTTGCGTTGCCAGTTGCGATGACCATTGAAGAGCTGCAGCTTTGGCTTTCAAGCCAGAAGACCAAGGACCTCACAGATCTGGCAGAGGCCTTCAACAAGGCCGCAGGCTTTGCCCTTTATGGCAGAGCTGTTGCGGCCAATACATGCCTTAACCAGGGCGACCGGCTTGAGCTTCTCGGCCCGCTTCTTGCAGACCCAAAACTTGCCCGTCGTCAGCGGGTGCAGACCCGTCGCTTAGAGCAGGCAGGCAAGGGGCAGTTCGACCGCTGGACCCGCAACCGGTAGAATCCGAACATGGAACGACTGCGAAAAGCGCTTACTTTTGACGATGTTCTGCTTGTGCCTGCCTACTCGTCGGTGTTGCCTAAAGAAACCAGCCTTCAAACCCAGCTGACCCGAAGACTGCGGCTTAACCTTCCGCTTATTTCGGCAGCCATGGATACCGTTACCGAGTCCCATCTCGCCATTACCCTGGCTGAAGAAGGCGGCATTGGTGTTATTCACAAGAATCTTACGGCCGAGGCCCAGGCTGCCGAAGTACTTAAGGTGAAACGATTTGAAGCGGGCGTGGTGAAGGATCCCATCACCATACCGCCAACCATGCGTATTTGGGAGGTCTTAAAGCTCACCAAAGAGCGACGCATCTCGGGGCTGCCCGTGGTTGAGAATGGCAAGGTGGTTGGTATTGTGACCAATCGCGACCTGCGGTTTGAAACCCGGCTCGATCAGCCCGTGCGGTCCATCATGACCCCACGCGAGCGGCTTGTTACGGTTGACGAAAAGGCTTCTCTAGATGAAGCAAAAACACTTATGCACACCCACCGGCTTGAGCGTGTCTTGGTGGTTAACGATCAGTTTGAGCTTAAGGGTCTCATCACCGTAAAAGACATTCTTAAGGGCATCGAGTACCCCCATGCCGCCCGCGATGACCAAGGCAAGCTCTGTGTAGCCGCTGCTGTTGGCGTGGGTGAAGGCACCGAGGAGCGCGTTGAACGGCTTGTTGAAGCAGGTGTTGATGTCATTGTGGTTGACACCGCCCATGGCCATTCGCAGGGTGTCTTAAGTCGTGTCCAATGGGTTAAATCCAGGTTCCCCAATGTGGATGTCATTGGCGGAAACATCGCCACGGGCGATGCAGCCAAGGCACTTGCCGACCACGGGGCCGATGCCGTGAAAGTGGGTATTGGGCCAGGCAGCATCTGCACCACACGTGTTGTTGCAGGTGTTGGCGTGCCGCAAATTACGGCCATCGCCGATGTGGCCAAGGCGCTTGGCAGCTCGGGCATTCCTATCATCGCCGACGGTGGGGTGCGCTTTTCTGGCGATGTCGCCAAGGCACTTGCCGCCGGCGCAAGCTCTGTGATGATGGGTGGCATGCTTGCCGGCACCGAAGAGGCCCCTGGCGAAGTGGTGCTCTTTCAGGGGCGGTCTTACAAGGCCTACCGCGGAATGGGCTCACTAGGTGCTATGCAGGCAGGCTCGGCCGACCGTTACTTCCAAGACTCCGACAACCCCAATGTTGACAAGCTCGTTCCGGAAGGCATTGAGGGGCGTGTTCCCTACAAGGGCAGCGCTCGGCAAATTATTTACCAGCTTGCGGGAGGCATTCGAGCAAGCATGGGCTACTGCGGCTGCCGCTCAATTGACGAATGGCATGCCAAGGCCGAGTTTGTGGAAATTACCAATGCCGGTATACGAGAGTCGCATGTGCACGATGTGCAAATTACCAAGGAAGCCCCCAACTACCGGGCAGACTAAGGTTGAACCACGACCAAATTCTTATTCTCGATTTCGGCTCACAGCTCACGCAGCTTATTGCCCGGCGCCTGCGTGAGCTTCACGTTTACTGCGAGGTCCACCCCTGTGATGTCAGCGACGACTGGCTAAGCCTTTACCTGGAAAAATCGTCGGTCAAGGGCATTGTGCTCTCGGGCAGTCATGCGAGCGCTTACGACGTTCATACCGATAAGGCCCCCGAACTTGTCTTTCAGTGTGGCCTTCCTGTACTTGGTATTTGCTACGGCATGCAGACCATGGCCTTGCAGCTTGGCGGAAAGGTTCAGGCCGGTGACCATCGTGAGTTTGGGTCTGCCGAAGTAAGGGCCCGAGGTCATACCCGCCTGCTCGAGGGCATTGCCGACCTCACCACCGCCGAGGGCCATGGCATGTTGAAGGTCTGGATGAGCCATGGGGACGGCGTCAGCGAGCTTCCGCCAGGCTTTCGTCTTATGGCCTCAACGGCAAGCTGCCCCATTGCAGGCATGGCCGATGACGATCGTGGCTTTTATGGCCTGCAGTTTCATCCCGAGGTTACGCATACGATTCAAGGGCGGGCTATTTTGCAGCGGTTCGCAGTTGATATCTGTGCAGCTCGCCCCGACTGGATCATGAAAGATCATATTAACGAGGCCGTGGCCCGTATTAAGGCCCAGGTGGGTGAACAGGGTGTTGTGCTTGGGCTCTCGGGAGGTGTTGATTCCTCGGTGGCCGCAGCGCTTATTCATAAGGCGATTGGCGAGCAGCTGGTCTGTGTCTTTGTTGACCACGGCCTTTTGCGGCTGAACGAGGGTGACCAGGTGATGGCCATGTTCGAAGGCCGACTCCATGCCAGGGTTATTCGGGTTGATGCCAAGCAGCGCTTCTTCTCCGCCCTTCAAGGCGTTCACGACCCCGAGGCCAAACGCAAGATCATTGGCGGCCTTTTTGTGGACGTGTTTATGGAGCAGGCCGAGGCCTTGAAGGCGCAAGGCACCTTTATTTCCTTTCTTGGTCAAGGCACCATCTACCCCGACGTCATTGAAAGCGGTGGTGCTAAGTCGAAGAAGGCCGTCACCATAAAAAGCCATCACAACGTGGGTGGACTGCCCGAGAAGCTTGGGCTGAATCTGCTTGAGCCGCTTCGCGATCTTTTTAAAGACGAGGTTCGTGAGCTTGGCATTGCGCTAGGTCTTCCTCGAGAGATGGTCTATCGCCACCCCTTTCCTGGCCCAGGCCTTGGCGTGCGCATTCTAGGCGCCATCGACCCCAGCTACGTGCCCTTGTTGCAGCAGGCCGACGCCATCTTCATCGAGACGCTTCGCTCAACGGTTACAACCGCAAAAGACCTGCAGCAGGGGCTATGTGCCCCAGACGACCTTGGCAAGACCTGGTACGACCTAACCAGCCAAGCTTTTGCCGTCTTTCTTCCTGTGAAGTCGGTGGGTGTTATGGGCGATGGCCGCACCTACGAATACGTGGTGGCCTTGCGTGCGGTTGTGACGACCGATTTCATGACCGCTCACTGGGCCGAACTTCCGCACAGCCTTTTAGCCACCGTATCGAACCGCATCATCAACGAGATTCGCGGCATTAACCGGGTGGTCTACGATATTTCTGGAAAGCCACCTGCCACCATTGAGTGGGAGTAGTTTGGTGATCGCAGCATCCGCCCGATGGCCCGGCATCCCCGGCGGAACGGCAGTACCAGATCAGCAAGGCACAGGTCGCCAAGTTTCACGCGGCTATCGACGCGCCGGAGAGCAACACGCGCAGCCTCCACCCGCGTGCGCAGAAGGCCCTGCGTGAGGCGGCCCAAAGTCAGCTCGACGATCTCCTGGCAGAGGTGGCCGACTACGAGAGACTGCGCGACGGGCAACTGACCTCAATCACCGCGGAGTCCATTGTCGACCTGGCGCCCGCACTGATCAAGGCCCGTATCATGCGCAACTGGACGCAGAAAGAGCTGGCCGACAAGCTAGCGGTGGCCGAGCAACAAGTCCAGCGTTACGAAGCCACGCAGTACAAGGGCGTGTCGGTTGAGCGCCTGCAGGCGGTGGCCGATGCGCTAAAGCTGCGTGTGCGCGAGTTGATTACGTTTGAGCCTCTGTAAGAGGAGGAGATGAACGCAGGCGACGCGTGGTGCTGGTCCCCGGCTAACGGCCATGCCCGTTGTTTTTCGGGGCGCAGATTCAGTTGACAGTAAATCCGGCGGTAAAAATGCTACTTTCCGTCCAGCTTCAAGAATCAACGATCGTTTAGTTTTTCTTGCCTTGAGGGCACATACAGAGCAAAATTCAACGATCGTTTATCAATATCGGGGAGGCGATGGCAAACAGGGAACTTGGCATCTTTTCTGTCGTCGAGCTTGGGGAAATTCTTCGGGCTGTCCGCAAGGAATCTGGACTGACTCAACGCGATGCCGCAGCGTTATGCAACGTGAGCTTGCCCTTTTTTAACGGTCTGGAGCAAGGAAAGCCGACAGCCCAGATCGGGAAAGTACTGTCCGTCTGCAGTCGGTTCGGTATTGAGGTCAGGTTGCGATTGCCAAGTGAAACGGCATGAACAGGTTGATCGTCTCGGCCGACGGTATTCTGGTCGGAACTATTGAAATCGAAAATGGGCTTTGGAAGTTCAGCTACACGGCCGAGTGGAAGGGCTATGCGTTATCGCCCAATTTTCCAATTGCCACTGGAGAATTTCAAGACACTACGGACGCAAAGCCGGTTGAATGGTTTTTCGAAAACCTATTGCCCGAAGGCCGACTGCGAGATTTGATCGCCTTACGGGACAGAGTCGATCCCCGAGACACCTGGGCGCTTCTGAGTCGGCACGGACAGGACACCGCAGGGGCTCTTTCGCTGATTCCAGAGGGCTTTGATCTGACAACCGAGGAGGTTTTGGTCCCACTCTCAAGCGCAGCACTACAGGAAAAGATTCAGGCGTCCAGAGCGCGCAATCTCCCTCTGATGGCGTCATGGCAAGAAATCCGCATGTCTCTGGCGGGTGCCCAGGAAAAACTGGGGCTGCGTATCGACGTCTATGGTGCGATGTTTCTGCCCGAGGGTTCGGCGCCATCGACCCATATCGTTAAACCAGAGAATGCCAGCGCGGACTTCCCTCACTGCCCGGCCAACGAATTTTTCTGCATGCGCCTGGCCCATGCGCTAAAGGTTCCGGTGCCTGCGGTTGGTTTGCTGCATCTCCCTGAGCCACTCTATGTCATCGAACGATTTGATCGGGTGCCATTGGAAAAGAGGCCAGAGAAGGCTGCTGGGATGACGTTCGGGCGCGTTCATCAGATCGATCTGTGCCAGGCTCTTGGCGTGGCGCCTTCAAAGAAATACGAGAGCGAGGGTGGACTGGGGTTGCATCACTTGTTTGGGGTTCTCCAAGGAAGGTTCATCGATCGTCCAATCGTGGCTACCAATGCAGTTGTTCAGTGGATCGCCTTTAACTACCTAGTCGGCAACCTGGACGCGCACGCCAAGAACATTGCTTTCCTGATGCGGGGACAGAAAGCTGCAGTGGCCCCGTTTTACGACATGCTCTGCGTGGAGGCCTACCTGCCAAGGCAGACCATGTCCATGGCCATTGCTGGTGAGAACAAGCCCGGCTGGGTGGAGGGGCCGCACTGGGATGCGATGGCCTATGAGGCTGGCGTGGCGCCAAGGCTGGTCCGTGGCATCTTGTCGCGGATGAGTGCGGACTTGCCGCAGGCCATCTCCAGAATCATCGCAGACGAACGGCTGTTGCCGGTCGAGCAAGACTTTCTAAGAGAGAAAGTGCTGCCCGTCATTGAAGAGCGACGAGGGTTAGTCGCCGAAGCAATCAAGTCCCGACAATCGACGATTGGAGATCTGCTGACCCAGAAGAAATTCGATCCATCCGTAGCGGAACGTCTGGCCAAGCTTTCCTAATGTGAGTTAACCTATCTTGGCTCGTTTAGGCGGATAAACAGGCTCAAGGCCTTCAGGTCGTGTTTTGAAACGACGATGGGCCCAGAGGTATTGATCGGGTGCCTCTGCAATACGCGCCTCAATAAAGGCGTGAATACGAGCAAGGCCCTGCGCAAGGCTTTCCTCTTTCGGAAACGATAAAGGCTCGTAGAACTTGGCACGGTAGCCCTGTGGGGTTAAGAACGTCACCATGGGAAGGACTGTTGCGTTGGTAAGATGGGCGAGCCGAATGATGCTTGGCTGGGTGGCAGCAGGCACGCCGAGAAAAGGCACAAACTCTGCCCCTCGTCGACCAAGGTCCATGTCGGGCGAAAAATGGGCGGTGACGCCCTTCTTCAAAGCTCTCACCAGCTGCCCGATGCCATCACGCCGCGAAATCAGCAGGGGCTGGTTAAAACGGCTACGGCCCTTATAAATCCAGGCATCGATGGCAGGCAGTGCCTGATTGGAATACATGCAAACGAGCTGGTCTTCAAGCTGCAGCCGGGCGCCGCCCGCATCAAGCCCAACAAAATGAGGTGCAAAGACAATGACCGGCCGCCCCTGCTCAATAAAGCCCCGCTTTGCTACCTCGAACAGTTCGAGATTTTCTAATTTAACCAATTGTTTTAGATCATTTTCTCTGATTCGCCAAAGCTGAAATAAATCGAGAAAGGCGCGGGCAACGTTTCGAAAGAACTGACGCGAGATGGTCAAGCGCTGGGCCTCGGAAAGCGATGGAAAGCAAAGCGAAAGATTACGCGCAACCACTAGGCGTCGGGGTGAGGCGAGCCAGTAAAGCAAGGCACCCAGGGGAACCGACAGCACCTGCTGAATTCTCCGAGGCAGATAGGAATAGATGCCGCCAAGCCACAAGGAGCCCTTCACCACCGAATTAAGAACCTCGCGCGCCATCGAAGAAGGCTAGCCTATGAGCCTGGGGTATGATCGGGCGTCACTTTTCAGAATAAACAATGATTCACCCTCTTGCCCAAGTTTCCGACCAGGCCTCATTGGCCGATGACGTCAGGGTTGACGCCTTTGCCGTCATTGGTCCCAACGTAAAAATTAGCAAGGGCAGCTGGGTTGCCTCGCATGCGGTTATTTCGGGGCCCTGCACCATCGGCGAACACTGTCAGATCTACCCTTTTGTAAGTCTTGGCCAGCCTCCCCAAGACCTGAGCTACAAAGACGAACCCACTGAGCTTGTTATTGGCGATCACAACATCATTCGAGAATCGGCCACCCTTCACCGTGGAACCGTGCGGGGTGGCGGTGTAACGCGTGTCGGTGACCATAACCTGATTATGGCGTATTGCCACATTGCCCATGACTGCAAAATCGGCAGCAACGTTATTTTTGCAAACAACGCCTCGCTTGCAGGCCATGTTCACATTGAAGATGGTGTCACCCTGGGTGGCTTCACCCTGGTGCATCAGTTCTGCCGGGTGGGAGCCCATGCTTACACAAGTATGGGCGCAGCCCTTAACCGCGACCTTTCCCCCTTCACGCTTGCCACGGGCAACTACGCACGGGCCATCGGCATTAACAAGGTTGGCCTGCAGCGCAGGGGAATCGAGAGCGAGGTTATTCAGGGGCTCGAGCGGGTCTTCCGTCTTCTTGTGCATCGCCGGGGTCATCGCCCTGATGAGCCCGAGATCGTTGCGCTTCGAGACTGTTATGCAGAGGTTGATCGCTTCGTGAGGTTCATTGAAGAAAGCAAGCGCGGCATTATTCGGACGGGCCGCGCGGCGGCGCAATAAGCACAAGCTCAAGCACCCAGTCTGCAAGCCGGTCCGACGCACCGCCCTCCCCCAGACTCTCTTTGACATCCCCAAGAGCCTCGACCATGGTCCGTCGATAGGCCTCATCAAACAAAAGCCGTTGTGTTTCTTCACTAAGGTTTTGCAGCGTGAACAAGGACTGAATAAGCTCCTGAACAATGCGTCGGCCTGCAACAATATTCACCAGTGCAATGTCTTTCACGTGCACAAACAATCGAAGAAGCTCATAGCTAAGCCAGCTAAGCCTGTAGATAACCACCATAGGAATTTTTAGCAGCCCTGCCTCAAGGGTTGCCGTTCCAGATGCCACAACAAGCGCGTCGCAGCTTGCCATTAAATCCACCGAGCGGCCCTTCACCCAACGAATACCAGGATGTCGGCGGGCCTGCTCTTTCTCATCAATATCGAGTCCGGAGGCAATCGAAACCACAGGCTGAACGCCCTTGGCCAGCATTTGCTCGGCCAGCTGCACCAGCGTTGGCATGTGCCGGCGCCATTCCGACTCTCTGGAACCAGGAAAGAGGCCAAGGATGGGCTTGTCTTTAGCCAGACCCAGACCAAAGGACTGCCGAAGCTGCTCTACGGTGCCTGATGGCCTGACATCATCCACCAAGGGGTTGCCAATAAAGCGCACCGGTATGCCAGCCGCCTGGTAATAAGGCACCTCGAAGGGAAACAAAACAGCCATGCCATCAATGCGCCCCACCATTCGGTGAATGCGACTTGGCCGCCAGGCCCAGAGCTGCGGGCTTACATAGAACAAGACCTTCAAGCCAATCGACTTGGCATAGTCGGCCAGCCGCAAATTAAACTCGGCGTAGTCAACAAGAATAAGAAGGTCGGGCCGCTCGTCGGCAAGCATGCGCTTCATACGCTCAAGCACCGCCCGAAGCCTACGGTAGTGCCAGAGCGCCTCCAAGATACCCACTACGGAAAGCCCAGCAAAATCTTGTTCAATACGCACACCAGCGGCCCGCATGGATGCGCCGCCCATTCCAAAAAAAGAAAGGCCAGCGGTCTTCTTCTGAATCGACCGCACCAGGTCGGCTGCCAGCCGGTCACCGGAGGCCTCTCCGGCAATAAGGGCTATTCGGATAGACCTGGTATTGGTGGGGTTGGGACTGAGGCTGGGGTTAGGGCCGAGGCTGAGGCTCATGCCGTCACCTTAAGGCGACACCATGCCATTAAGGCAACGGCGCAATACCTACGACCGGAGTGCATCCCGAACCGCTGCAGCCACCTCGTCAACCTGATCGTTTGTCATCTCAGGGTAGATCGGCAAAGACAGGCATCGCTGGCTGACCGACTCGGCCACTGGAAGGCTAAGGCCGGCAAACCGATCACCAAAGGCCTTTTGTCGATGCAGAGGCACCGGGTAGTAGACCGCACTGGCAATCTTCTTTTCGCCAAGAAAGGACGAGATCTTCTCGCGATGATCGGTAAGAATGGTGTACTGGTGGAAGACATGCCGACCAAGGCCATCTTCAAAGGGCGTGGTTACAGGCAGACCCGCAAGCTTCTCGTTGTAGCGGTGGGCAACACGTCGGCGCTCGGTGTTGAAGCGTTCAATATGCTGAAGCTTGACTCGAAGAATGGCGGCCTGCAGCTCATCAAGACGGCTGTTGTAGCCAATGACATCGTGGTAGTAACGCACATGGCTGCCATGGTTACGCAGGGCAAGTAGCTCTTGCTTATGAGCTTCAGTAAGCGTGGTCACAGCGCCCCCGTCGCCATAGCCGCCGAGGTTCTTACTTGGAAAGAAACTAAAGCAGCCCATGACGCCAAAGCCACCTGTGGGCTTACCACCCACCGTTGCGCCAAACGACTGAGCGCAGTCTTCAATTAGGTAGAGGTTGTCCTTGCAACAGGCTTCCATAAGCCCATGGACATCGGCAGGCTGGCCAAATAGGTGAACTGCAATCACAGCCTTCGTTTTAGGTGTAATGGCGCTGCGCACCTGGGCAAGGTCAAGGTTGAAGGTCCTTGCGTCAATATCGACAAAGACCGGTGTCGCACCGACATAGGCAATGGCCTCGGCGGTTGCAATAAAGGTGAACGGCGTGGTGATCACCTCGTCGCCAGGCCCAATGCCCAGGGCAGCAAGGGCCAAGTGCAGGGCATCGGTCCCCGAGGCGCAGCTAATGACATGGGGAACTGCCAGACTCTGGCTGACCTCCTCTTCAAGCTGCTTAACGTTGGGTCCAAGAATAAACTGCGTTGCATCAAGGGCATCAAGCACCGCCTTATCAATATCGGCCTTTAGCGAGTGGTACTGCGTGCGCAGATCAACCATGGGTATCAAGATAAACAGTCCTTTTAAAGTGAACGGCCAAGGGGTTGGTCGAGACTGGTGGGGCCCTCATGCACCAGCTCGGTGATACGAATTGCAGTTTCAAGTGCTCGCTGACCATCAAGGCCCGAGACGATCACCGGGCCCTCGCCTCGTACGGCTGCCACGAAGGCCTGAATTTCTGTCAGCAAGGCATCGGCCGACTCAAACGAGGTTTCTTCACTCACAATTTCTGGAATGCCTGGGTAGAGTTCACGCTCTCCCCGACGATGAAGGCCAAATCGACGCTCTTGGAAGTCAATGGTCAGGTAAGACTGATGGGCAAAAATTCGCATCTTGCGCTCGGTCTTGTGACTAACGCGGCTCGAGGTGACATTGGCCACACAGCCATTGGCAAACTCAAGCCGTGCATTTGCAATATCGATGGTCTCCGAGAGAATCTTCGCACCGCTTGCTGAAATACGGGCAATATCAGAACCCACCATGTTCAGAATAATGTCCACATCGTGAATCATTAAATCAAGCACCACGTTGACATCGGCGCCCCGAGGCTTGTAGGGCGCAAGACGATGCGATTCAATGAACAAGGGGGCAATGGACTGCCCTGTAACAGCCATCAGCGCTGGGTTAAAACGCTCAAGATGCCCAATCTGAAGAAGAGCCCCGGTTCTCTGCGCAATGGCATTCAGTTCTTTGGCCTCTTCAACGGTTACTGTCATGGGTTTTTCCAAGAGCACATGAATGCCCCGCTCAAGAAAAGGCTTGGTAGTTTCAAAGTGCAGTTGAGTGGGCACCACCACACTCACCAGGTCGACCTCTTCAAACAAGGTGTGCAGTTGCGTCAGCGGCTTGCATCCCTGAAACTCACTGGCCACTGCCTGGGCCCGGTCGATGTCGGCATCCACAACCGCTACAAGGTTAAGGCCCGCAAGCTGGGCGTACTTTTGGGCATGAAAACGTCCAAGGTAGCCCACGCCGACCACCGCTGCACGTAGGGGTTTAGTCATAGGGCTAGCGGCTTTGGCTCGTAAGGGACTTCATGGTTACCATGAGCAAATGGTAACTGAAAGAACCCCAGCACCCAGGTTCTCTGACGAGTACTGGATGGACCAGGCCCTTGAGCTGGCACGGCAGGCCTGGGCCAATGGTGAGGTTCCTGTGGGGGCCTTGGTCGTGCGTAACGATGTTCTGGTGGGCCAGGGTGCCAACCGGCCCATTGGGCTTGCCGACCCGACGGGCCATGCTGAAATCATCGCGCTTCGGCAGGCCGCCCAGACGCTGGGCAATTACCGACTGCCCGGCTGCCGGCTTTATGTAACCCTTGAACCTTGTCTTATGTGCTCGGGGGCCATCTTCCATGCGCGGCTTGATGAGGTTATTTTTGGTGCATCTGATCCCAAAACCGGTGCAGCCGGTGGTGCAGTTAATGTCTACACGCTTGAAGGCATCAATCATCAGACCACCGTGCGCGGAGGCGTTCTTGCAGAGACATCCTCAGCACTATTAAAAAAGTTCTTTGCCGACCGCCGTCAGCGTATGGACTGATGCAAAATACGCGTTTTTACAGGAGACATTTACCATGAAAACTCAGCTTCGCACCGCGTCCGTTGGGCTTGCCGTTGCCGCCCTGTTCTCAAGCTCCGCCGTCTGGGCACAGACCGTTGTTCGCATAGGCCATGTCGCCCCCATGACCGGCGGCATTGCCCACCTTGGGAAAGACAACGAGAACGGAGCGAAACTGGCCATTGCCGACCTCAACAAGGCGGGCCTCACCATTGGCGGCCAGAAGGTGAGGTTCGAGCTTCTTTCGGAAGACGATGCAGCCGACCCCAAGCAGGGAACAGCGGCTGCACAAAAGCTTGTTGATGCGAAGGTGGCAGGCGTTATTGGGCACCTGAACTCGGGCACTACGATTCCTGCTTCGACCCTTTATAACCGGGCTGGCATTCCTCAAATTTCACCCTCTTCCACCAACCCTCGTTACACGCTTCAAGGCTACAACACCGCCTTTCGAGTGGTGGCCAACGACGGTCAGCTGGGTGGCACGCTTGGCCGGTATGCGGTCAATGAACTCAAGGGCAAGTCCATTGCCATTATTGATGACCGCACGGCCTACGGCCAGGGCGTTGCCGACGAGTTCGCCAAGGGCGTGCAGGCGGCTGGCGGCAAGGTGGTGACACGTCAATACACAACCGACAAGGCCACCGACTTTAGCGCCATCCTTACAACCATTCGCGGCCGTAAACCAGACGTTGTGTTTTTTGGAGGAATGGATGCAGTGGGTGGCCCCATGCTGCGTCAAATGAAGCAGCTTGGTATTGATGCCAAGTTCATGGGCGGCGATGGTATTTGCACCAGCGAACTGCCCAAGCTTGCAGGCGATGCGGTGGGCAATTCCAAGGTCTTCTGTGCAGAGGCTGGCGGTGTGGTTGGTAAGTTTGAGAAGAAAATGGCGGACTTCCGTACTCGGTTTAAGTCGGAGACAGGCGAAGAAGTAAAGCTCTATGCACCCTATGTTTATGACGCCACTCTGGTGATGGTGGAAGCCATGAAGAAGGCCAACTCCGTCGACCCCAAGGCCTATCTTCCGGAACTTGCCAAGATTAAATACGAGGGCGTTACCGGACCCATTGCCTTTGATAAGAATGGCGACATTCTGAATGGCACCCTGACGCTCTTCACTTTTAACGGCCCTAAGCGAGAGCTTGTAAAGGTTATTCAGTAAACCGCCGCTAGCCGCACCCCTGGTTGAAGCCCCAAGGCTTTGGCCAGGGTCTCCACTTTCGTTACTCCTCCCCCAAGTAAGCCGCCCGCACCTCGGCACTCTTCAACAGGTCCTCACCCGAGCCCTGCAAGATAAGCTCGCCCGATTCTAAAACCAGGCCAAGGCTTGCAATTTCAAGCGCCATGCGTGCGTTCTGCTCCACCAGCAATATGGTTGTGCCCGCGCTCGCAATGGCCTGAATCTTCTCAAAGACCTGATCCACTAAAATGGGAGACAGGCCCATGGAGGGCTCATCAAGCAACAGCAGCCGAGGTCGTCCCATAAGTGCGCGCGCAATGGCAAGCATCTGTTGCTCGCCCCCCGAGAGTGTTCCGGCCAGCTGGCTCCGTCGCTCGCCAAGCCTGGGAAAGCTCTGAAGCTGCGCATCAAGATCGGCCTGAAGGTCTGCCTTACCTGACGGCTTCGCAAGAAAGCCCTCGCGGCAATAGGCCCCGAGCCTTAAGTTTTCAAGCACGGTCATACGACGAAAGACGCCCCGGCCCTCTGGCACCAGAATAAGCCCACGCGCGGGGAGCTCAGAGGCCGGTGTCTTCGTAATGGGCTCGCCGTCGTAACGAACCTCGCCGGAGGCCTTCGGGGTAAGACCGCAGAGGGCCCGAAGAACGGAGGTCTTGCCTGCCCCGTTTGCACCAATTAGGGCAACAAGGCCTCGATGGGGAACATTGAAAGACACCTGCCTGACGGCCTGAATACCCCCGTAGGCCACAGAGAGCCCAGCGACCGAAAGTAAGGCAGCCTCGCTCTGACTCATGGCTGAGCCTCGTGGGCGGCGGCCCTTCCAAGATAGGCTTCAATAACAGCCGGGTCTTGACGTACCTGTTGCGGCAGCCCCGAGGCAATAACACACCCGTAGTCAAGAACCGTGACGCGGTCACAAAGACCCATCACCAGCTTCACATCGTGCTCAATAATAAGAATGGTCTTACCATCGTCTACGAATGCGTTTTAGCAGTTCCCGCAGACTGTTTTTCTCGGTGGCATTCATTCCGGCAGCCGGCTCATCAAGCGCCAAGAGCTTGGGCTCGGTGGCCAGAGCCCGTGCAATCTCAAGCCGTCGCTGATCACCGTAGGGCAGGGTGCAGGCCATGGTGGAGGCGCGCTCGGCTAGGCCTACATAGTTCAACAGGCCCAGGGCCTGGTCGCGAATACCCTGCTCCATGGCGCGGAATCCCGAGGTGCGGAAAATGGCACCGATAACGCCTGCGTGAAGACCACGGGTTCTGCAATGACGCCCCACCATGACATTCTCAAGCACCGTCATCTCGGGAAAGAGACGAATGTTCTGAAAGGTTCGAGCAATGCCCGCCTCAACCACGCCGTGAATCGACTGGGGCGAATAGGACTTGCCCGCCAGCTCGAAATGGCCCGAGTCGGGCTGATAGAGCCCGGTAATAACATTAAAAAAACTTGTCTTACCTGCACCGTTTGGGCCAATAAGCCCGTAGATCTCCCCCGACGCAATAGCAACCGAAACATCGGAGAGCGCCTTGAGTCCTCCGAAGGACTTTGAGGCCCCCTTCACCGAAAGCAGGGTTTCCGAACTAGGCACGCTTTTTCCCAAGCAGACCATGCGGCCTGTAGAGCATCATGACCACCATCGCCAGGCCAAACATAAGCATGCGTATGGCTTCTGGGGCAATGTACTCCTGCCCAAAAAGAAACTCCTGCAGAGGCTTGGCAACCAGCCGCAGCACCTCGGGTATGGCATACAGAAGAATCGCCCCAAGCACCACACCCGCAATGTTGCCCATACCCCCAAGCACCACCATGGCCACAATGACAATGCTTTCCATAAGCACAAAGCTTTCCGGAGAGACAAAGCCCTGAAAGGCAGAAAACATAGCACCCGAAACACCGCCAAAGCTTGCACCCATGGCAAAGGCCAGCAGTTTGATGTTTCGGGTATTAATGCCCATGGCCTTGGCCGCAACCTCGTCCTCGCGAATCGCCATCCAGGCCCGGCCAATTCGCGAGTCTTCAAGACGCACACAGACAATAATAATAATCACTGTTAAAGCTAAAAATAAATAGTAGTAAAGCTGAACAGAAGGAAGCGTAAGCCCACCAAGAACAAGGTCGTCACCCAGGCTGTGACCCCCTAATTGAATGGGGTCAATTCGGCTTATGCCCTGCGGGCCATTGGTAAAGTTAAGCGGTGCATTGAGGTTGTTTAAGAAGATGCGAATAATCTCGCCAAAGCCAAGCGTAACAATGGCAAGGTAGTCGCCGCGCAGACGCAGAACCGGAAACCCAAGTAAGACACCAAAAAGCGCCGCTAGCCCAGCCGATAGGGGAATGACAAGCCAGATAGAGCTATGCAGCCCATCGGGAAAGGTCTGACGAATCCATTCAAACTGCTCGTACAAATGCGGCGAGGCAAGCAGCGCATACATATAGGCCCCGACTGCATAAAAGGCCACATAGCCAAGATCAAGCAGGCCCGCATAGCCCACAACAATGTTTAGCCCAAGCGCCAGCATGATGTAAAGAAGTGCAAAGGCCAGTATGCGTATCCAGGCGTTACCGAACTGACCCGCGAAAAAGGGAAGTGCGATAAGCGCAAGCCCAATAAGAACGGTTGCAGCCAGCGCCTTCTGTCTGTCGCTAAGCCCGGTCAGCAACCCGCTCCCCTAAAAGGCCTGAGGGACGAAAAAGAAGAACCAGAATAAGCACCGCAAAGGCGAAGATATCTTGGTAATGACTGCCCAAGAACCCACCTGTAATGTCGCCAATGTAGCCAGCACCCAGGCTTTCAATAATGCCAAGTAAAAGCCCGCCAAGCACCGCACCAGGCACATTACCAATGCCACCTAAAACTGCTGCCGTAAAAGCCTTAAGCCCAAGAATGAAACCCATGGTGAAGTGCACAATGTTGTAGTTCATGGCAACCAAGAGCCCTGCAACGGCGGCCAGTGCCGCGCCAATCATGAAGGTGATCGCAATAATTTTGTCGGGGTTAATGCCCATCAGCATGGCCATGGAAGGGCTTTCTGAAACCGCACGCATGGCCCGGCCAAGCCGGCTGTATTGAATAAGAAGCACCAGGGCCACCATAAGCACCGCAGAGACCACAAGAATAAGCAGTTGTTTGGGCGCAATGAAGGCACCCTGCCATTGAATGGGGATGGTTGGTAGAAGGTCTGGAAAGACCATGGGGTTTGGACCCCAGACAAGCATTGCCAAGGTCTGCAGGACAATTGATAAACCAATGGCGGTAATTAAGGGTGCAAGCCGCGGGGCATTGCGCAGCGGCCGATAGGCAAGACGCTCGATGGTGGCCGATAAGGCCATGCAGGCAGGAATGGCTGTTAGAAGAGCAAGCAGCAGCATCACCCAGGGCGCCAACCCAGGGAAAAAAGTCTGCAACAAACTCACAACAGTGAGGCTCACCATGGCACCCACCATAAGCACCTCACCGTGGGTGAAGTTAATGAGCTGCAAGATGCCATAGACCATGGTGTAGCCTAGGGCCACCAGGGCATAGACACTTCCTAAAACCAGTCCGTTAAAAAGCTGTTGAAGGAAGATGTCCATGCCTGCAAACGCCAGTGTTTAGCTCGGAGGCTGAAACGAGCTGCCGGGGCCCTTAATTGCTGCAAGGCCCTGCCATGTCTGAACCACGGTGTCGGGGTTAAGCGAGATGGACTGTATACCCTCGTCCATAAGCCAGGCGGCAAAATCGGGATGGTCCGATGGGCCCTGGCCACATATTCCCACGTACTTACCAGCCTTGTTACAGGCCTCAATAGCAAGTTTTAAAAGGGCCTTCACGGCGGGGTCACGCTCGTCGAAGGCATCTGCCACCAGACCCGAATCGCGGTCGAGACCAAGCGTAAGCTGGGTGAGGTCGTTGGAGCCTATGGAAAAGCCATCGAAATACTGCAGAAACTCGTCTGCAAGAATGGCGTTCGAGGGGAGCTCGCACATCATAATCAGACGCAGTCCACCCTGGCCCTTGGCATCGGCACCGCTTCCCCGAGAAAGACCGTGGGCGGCTAAAAGCTCGCTCACCTGGCGGGCCTCTTTAAGCGTGCGAACAAAGGGCACCATAATTTCAACGTTCACAAGACCCATCTGCTCGCGCACACGCTTTAAGGCCTCTACCTCCATTTCAAAGCAGTCGCGAAATGCGCTGGCAATGTAGCGTGAGGCACCTCGAAAACCAAGCATGGGGTTTTCTTCCTCGGGCTCGTAACGTGAGCCGCCAATTAGCTTGCGGTACTCGTTGCTTTTAAAGTCGGACATGCGAACAATCACGGGCTTGGGCCAGAAGGCTGCTGCAATGGTGGCCACGCCCTCAGCAAGCTTGTCGATGAAGAAATCGCGGGGCGAGGCATGGCCACGGGCGATACGCTCGACTGCATTTTTAACTCGGCATCCACCTGGGGGTAGTCGAGAATGGCCTTGGGGTGCACGCCAATGTTGTTATTAATAATGAATTCAAGCCGAGCCAGCCCGACACCCTCGTTGGGAATGGACTGGAAGTCAAAGGCAAGTTGTGGGTTGCCCACATTCATCATGATTTTCACGGCAATGGTGGGCAGCTCTCCGGTCTCCACATTGCTGACCTCGGTCTCAAGCAGGCCTTCATAGATATTGCCCGTGTCGCCCTCGGCGCATGAGACCGTTACGGTTGTGCCATCGCCTATACGCTCGGTTGCATCCCCGCAGCCCACAACGGCAGGAATACCAAGCTCGCGCGCAATAATGGCCGCATGGCAGGTGCGCCCGCCACGGTTGGTCACGATGGCTGAGGCGCGCTTCATGACAGGCTCCCAGTTGGGGTCTGTCATGTCGGTTACCAAGACATCGCCAGGCTGAACACGCGCCATCTCGTGGGGTCCGGAGACAACCCGCACAGGACCTGCACCAATTCTTTGCCCAATGGCGCGACCTGAGGCCAGAAGATTGCCATGCCCTTTCAGTCGAAAGCGCTGCTGCACATCGGCACTTGACTGCTGCGACTTCACTGTTTCTGGGCGGGCCTGAAGAATAAAGAGTTTGCCATCCTGGCCATCAAGCCCCCACTCAATGTCCATAGGCCGGCCGTAGTGCTTCTCAATAATGCAGGCGTACTTGGCAAGCTCAATGACCTGATCATTGCTTAAAGAGTAACGATTGCGGGCCTCGGTGGAGACGTCTACCGTGACTACGGCCTCTTTGGTTTTCTGTCGTTCTTCTGGCGTTGCAAACACCATCTTAATAAGCTTGCTTCCAATTTGACGACGAATGACAGGAAACTTACCGGCCTCAAGCATGGGCTTGTGCACATAAAACTCATCGGGATTCACCGCGCCCTGCACCACCGTCTCACCAAGGCCATAAGAGCTGGTGATGAAGACAACCTGATCAAAGCCCGACTCGGTGTCGAGCGTGAACATAACGCCTGCTGCACCCGTGTCAGACCGCACCATGCGCTGGATGCCCGCCGACAGCGCTACCTCAACATGGGTGAACCCCTTGTGCACCCGGTAGCTTATGGCGCGGTCGTTGTAGAGCGAGGCAAAGACATGCCGAACTTTCTCAAGTACGTCGTCAATGCCCACAACATTCAGGTAGCTCTCCTGCTGGCCTGCAAACGAGGCATCGGGCAGGTCTTCGGCTGTGGCCGAAGAGCGCACAGCAAGCGACACACCCTGCCCTTCAGAACCGACCAGACCATTGAAATGTTGTCGAATCTCGGCCTCAAGCTCGGCAGGCAGTGGTGTCTCAACAATCCATTGACGAATCTCGCAACCGCAGTCTGCAAGTGCGCGAACATCCTCGGTGTTCAGCCCCTCAAGACGCTTAGCAATGCGCTCGGCCAGGCCGGCATGACGCAAAAAAACACGAAAGGCATGGGCCGTGGTGGCGAAACCACCCGGCACACGCACCCCCGCGCTGGCGAGCTGGCTAATCATCTCGCCCAGCGAGGCGTTCTTCCCCCCCACCGAGTCAACGTCCTGCATACGCAGTTCCTGGAAAGGAACCACCAGCCGCTCACCAAGCCGGTTTGCTGCAACTTCATTACGATTTGACATGAAAAACCCCTAGACATTGAAATTTTTTTAGTTAAGGCGCATTTTACCGGGTATGACCAGCTCCTCACCCAGCGGCCGGACCGTCTTTTTCGTTTCAGACGGCACCGGAATCACCGCAGAAACCTTCGGAAACTCCATCCTTGCCCAGTTTGAAAGCCTTCGCTTCTCGATTCGGCGGCTTCCTTTTGTCAATGCCCTTGATAAGGCCGATGCTGCCCGCAGCGTCATTGAAGAGCAAGGCCGCCGTGATGGCGCGCGGCCAATTGTTTTTTCAACGCTTGTAGACCCAGCCATTGCTGAGCGAGTCAAGCTTGCCCAGGCGGTCCACATGGACATGTTTAAAACCTTTGTGGAGCCCTTGGAAATTGAGCTTGGCATGAAATCAAGCCACACCATCGGACGGTTCCACCATGCCAATGATTCCGAGTCGTACAAAAACCGTATTGAGGCCATTAACTTTTCCCTGGCCCACGATGACGGTCAGTCCTCCCGAAACCTTGCCGATGCCGACACCATTCTTATTGGCGTCTCCCGCAGTGGCAAGACACCCACCAGTCTTTATCTCTCGATGCAGTATGGGCTGAAAGTGGCAAATTACCCTTTAATACCCGAAGACTTCGACCGTGACCGGCTGCCCGACGCCCTTCTGCCCTACAAAACAAAGTGCTTCGGCCTGACCATCGACCCGCTGCGGCTGTCTGACATTCGGCAAGAGCGTCGGCCCGATTCACGTTATGCGGCCCTTGAAAACTGCCGGGCCGAGGTTGCCGCTGCAGAAACGCTCATGCGACGCGAGCGTATTCAGTGGCTATCTACAACAACCAAATCCATCGAAGAGATCGCCACCACCATTTTGTCGCAGCTTAAGATGCCGTAAGGCAGCGACGCCGCTCAAAGAGGCAGACCGCTGCAGCTGCCGCAACATTTAAGGACTCCATGGCGCTGCTCTGGGGAATAAAAACCTTGCCAATATCGGGCTGGGTTCTCCAATAGTCCGACAGTCCCCTGCCCTCTTGACCAAACACCCAGGCCAGAGCGGCCGGGCGTCCAAGCCTTTGCGACACCGGCTCTGCGAATAGGGACTGGCCAAGCAGCGGGTCGGCTGCAAAAAGATCAACCCCACTGGCCTTTAAGACAGAGACCAAAACCTCTGGAGTCTGCTGGGGGAAAAGCTGCAGGACGAACTGGGCTCCCAGGCCCGCCCGCAGGCACTTGGGCGAGAACGGATCTGCTGAGCCTTGCGTGAAGGCGACCCAGCAAGTCCCCGCAGCCGCGGCCGTGCGCAGAAGGGTCCCCAGATTGCCTGGGTCTTGAATGGCATCAAGGACAAGACCATCGCCTGTCTCGCAGGCTCTTGCTAAGGCACGATCAGACTCGACCAGCGGCTCGTCGTGGGCAAGACCTGATGCAATCAGAAGACCAAGACCGGCTGGCGAGCTTGTCTCGGCAAGCCGCGCAAAGAGACGGTCTGGCATCACAAGGGCATGCGTCATAAGACATGAAAGCTCTTCGACAAGCGGCTGCCAAAGGGCCTGCGAGGCCTGGTTCTCAAGCCAGTCCTCGGAGAAAACAAGGGTGTCGCACTGCCATTGGGGAGGAGCCAGTGGATGCTCCTTGGCCTGTTTCACAGCCAGCAGAAACTGCTGAATCAGCCGCGGCCCCTCAAGCCAACACAGGCCCTCAGCACGTCGGACATCCGCCTGGCCTTGCGCAGCAAGAAGACGACGAAACTCGGGGTTCTCCTTTGACGAGATGCGCCGCAAGGCAAGGCCTGCCAGGTACTCATGGCTCATGGTGCGCGCTCGCTGCTTAACAGAAGCTCGCGTATGGGGCGAAACGATTTGCGATGCACGGCAACAGGCCCAAGCCGCCGCAAAGCCTGCTGGTGCTGTTTCGTGCCGTAGCCTGCATGAAGCTCAAAGCCAAAGCCGGGATAGGTCTTCGCAAGCGCCACCATGTGGGCGTCGCGGGCCGTCTTTGCAAGAACAGAGGCAGCCGCCACCTCAATCTGACGGGCATCGGCCTTCACCATGGTCTCGGTGGGCCAAGGCCATTGATCCTCACCAAGATACCTCGCCGGGTGAAGACTGCCATCCACAATGAGCCGAACCTGCTGGCCGTTCAACATCGGCACCGCTGAATCTTGATTCAGAGCACCCTCAGAAGAAGCACTGGGCAGGCTGGAGAAAAGCGCATGGACCGCACGTTTCATGGCGAGGAAGGTTGCCTTAAGAATGCCAAGCCCGTCAATTTCATCAACATCTGACCAGCCTACCCCCAGGCCAAGGCCTGCGCCTTAATAATAGGCACCAGGGCTTCACGCCGCTTTGCTGTTAAGGCCTTGGAATCGCGCACCTGCCCCAGTAGGGCCTGACAGGCCAACGGCCCGAATGACAACCGCGGCCGCGGTAACAGGACCCGCCCAAGGGCCACGTCCCGCCTCATCAACCCCAATAACCAGGGATTCTGTCAAAACCTTACGTCAGTCGCTTTCGGAGGGGCGAACATCCCGTAAGGCGCACATTAACGTGGCCTCTGCGGCCAGTTGCTCACCAACAAGGGCCCTTGCCTTGTATTTCCAGACAGCACGCACACAGCGTTCAATGGTGACATGAAGATCAAGCCTGTCACCCGGCACAACGGGCCGCTTAAAACGGGCGTCATCAATACCCACGAAAAAAATAACGGTGTCGTCCGAAGGCGCCTGCTCCATGGTCTTAAACGACAGCACACCTGCTGCCTGCGCAAGCGCCTCAATAATAAGAACCCCCGGCATCACGGGATAATGAGGAAAATGCCCGGTAAAGAACTCTTCGTTGATGGTGACATTCTTATAAGCATGAATGCGCTCACCGGGAATAAGTTCTTCCACACGGTCAACAAGTAGAAACGGATACCGATGGGGCAGGGTTTTTAAAATGTCCTGCACAGATAAAGTCATGCGTGCCAATCTCCCAAAAAAATAACGCCTTCTACCAACCGTCCACCCCAACTTTAATTGATCTTAAGCCTATCCTATGCATCCTATGCATCCTATGCATCGCCTTGAGCCGCCGGAAACTCCCGCCTTAGGCTTGCCGCAGCCTTGGCCCAGCGTCGGTGCTCCATGGCGGGGAAGACCCCCACATACCTGCCCGCCTTGGAAATGCTTGACTGAATAAGTGTCATAGGCCCAACCACCGTGAAATCAGCAATAGATAAATGCCCAAGAATGCCCGCAGCCCCTGCTATTTGACAGAACCTTCCAATTTTTGCGCTGCCCGCAATGCCCACGCATGCGGCAATGGCCGTGTGATCACCAATCTCGACGTTGTGCGCCACCTGAATGAGGTTGTCAAGCTTCACGCCATTGCCAAGCCGTGTGTTGGAAAACGTACCGCGATCGATGGTTGTATTAGCGCCGACCTCAACATCATCACCAAGCTGCACCGAACCTGTTTGAGGAATCTTCACCCAAGACTTATCTAGGTCGGCAACAAAGCCAAAGCCATCGGCACCAATGACGGCTCCGGCATGAATGATGCAACGCTCGCCCAGGGTTGCAGAGGCCTGAATGACAACCCGGGGCGCCAGCCAGCTTCCAGCGCCAATACGAACGCCTTCACCAATAAAGCTGCCTGCCCCAACAACCGTTCCCATGCCAAGCTCGGCACCGCTCTCAATAACGGCATGGGCATGAACCTGGCACCCGTTTGCGAGTATCGCATCGGGCGAGACCACTGCAGTGGGATGGACAAGGCTGGGTTGTGGCGCTTTCGCCTGCCTTCGCTGAACCAAGAGGCCCGCAGCCTTCGCGAAAAGCAGGTAGGGATCGTGAACGGTGACCCATGCCTGCCATGCACCATCCTCAGCAGGCGCATCTAAGGGAAGAATAACCAGACCTGCCTTGGTTGAAGCAAGGGTTTCACGGTGCCGGGCATGCCCAAGGAAACTGAACTGGGTTGCTGTGGCCCGATCGAGGCTGGAAAAGCCCGTTAACTGAAGGGATTGATCCCCTTGAACCTGAAAGCCAAGCGGCTCGAAAAGCTCGGCAGCAGAAACAGACAGCGTATTACTTTCCGCTTGCCTTGGTTCCAAGGGCACGCAGCACCTTATCGGTAATATCGATTCGTGGCGATGCATAGACCGCCTCTTGAAAAATAATATCGAACTTCTCAGATTCAGCAATTTTGCGAATGGCCTGATTGGCCTGTTCCACTACCCCTGCTAACTCCTCGTTACGACGCTGGTTCAAATCTTCACGAAACTCACGCTGCCTGCGTTGCAGGTCGCGCTCCATGTCGGTAATTTCTCGCTGCTGATTAACACGGTCTTTCTCAGCGAGAACAGGCAGATCGCGCTCAAGCTTCTCTGATAGACCACGAAGACGGCTGGCTAAATCTTGAAGCTCCTTCTCGCGCTTTGAAAACTCGGCCTCAAGCTTCTTCTGGGCGGCCTGGGCAGGGGTGGACTCTTTTAGAACTCTTTCGGTGCGCACAAAACCAATCTTGGTCTGTGCCCAGGCCGCTGAGGAGATCAAGAGCGATGCCCCAAGAAAAACAACAAGGCTCACGCGCAGGGCCCATGAATTGTTGCGACTCACCATTGATTGCGTATTTATAACCACCAAAAACCTCCGAACATTAGACTTCTGAAAAAAACCTAGAAACTCGAGCCAATTTGAAACTGAAAGGACTCGGTCTCGTCACCGTCCTTCTTTTTAATTGGCTGACCAAAACTTAGTTTAAGTGGCCCAACAGGGGAGAACCAGCTTAAGCCCACACCCGCCGACGCGCGCAAGTCTGACAGCGTCACATCATCATCCTCACCCCAGACAGTTCCTGCATCCAGGTAGGTGAAGACACGAATTGAGCGGTCCTGGGCCATACCGGGCAGCGGGGCTAACAATTCCGTGTTGAAAATGACACGCTTCGTACCGCCGATCGAGTCATTTGTAATGGCAGACTTCGGGCCAACAGAGCTTGAGGAAAAGCCACGAATCGAGCCAATGCCTCCGGCGTAAAAGTTCTTAATGGCTGGGTAGGGCTTTCCGAAAAGGCCAAGTCCAACACCAACTTCAGTATTGAGGGCCAAGGTCACCCTTTTGCTAAGGGGATAGAAAAACTGGTCTCCGTAGGTAAGGCGTGCATACTCAAGATCGCCAATTGGCGTGCCGTAATCGAGGTTGGCAAACTGATAACGCCCAGAGGTTGGTGCGAGACCACTGTCACGGCTGTCGCGCGACCAGCCAATGGAAGCAAGCACAGCCGTTGCCTGGTTGCCAAACTCGTTTCGAAACTCTGTCCAGTTCTCTGCCTCAGGGTCTCCTGAAAGCTTCGAATTCTCAACGGCGAGACCAACAAAAATACGATCTTCTTCCGTGTAGGGAATACCAAACCGAGCCCCGAATCCGGTTGAGACAATTTTGTAGTCGGCTAAAGAGTCGATTTCGTCGGCGTTAAAGGTGCGGGTGTAAAGATCAAGCGACCGGCTAATGCCGTCGTCAGTGAAATAAGGATCAACATGACGAATGGCAAAGGTCTGGCTCACACGACTTGTATTCACCTCAAGCGAAACATTGGTTCCTGTGCCCATGAAGTTCTGCTGACTAATGGAGCCCGAGAGAACAACGCTTTCTGAACTGGAATAGCCCAGCCCGAAGGTGAGGCTTCCTAAGGGTCGCTCTTCAACCTTTACATTTACGTCAACCTGGTCGGATGTACCCGGCACTGCCTCGCGATCCACCTCAACAGCATTAAAGTAGCCGAGACGATCGATACGGTTTCGGGAGATGCGAATACGCTCGCTGTCATACCAGGACGCTTCGAACTGACGCATCTCACGACGAATCACCTCGTCCCGAGTCTTGGCGTTTCCACTAATATTAATTCGCCTTACATAGACACGCCGACCTGGATCAACCTGCAAAACAAAATCTACGGTTTTTGTCTCGCGGTTACTATTCGGAATGGGGCTGACATTTCCAAATGCATAGCCTAGGGCGCCCAGCTTTTCGGTCATTGACTTCAAGACCTCTTGAAGCCGCTCGTTTGAAAACGTCTCACCGGGCTTGATTGTATTGAGGGCTTTGAAGGTGTCGGGCTGGTCAAGCATATCGCCGACAAACTGAAACTCGCCAAAGTTGAACTTCTCGCCCTCTTTCACCACAAGCGTAATAAATACATCGCGGCGATCGGCAGACAAGGAAACCTGCGTGGAGTCGATTACGAACTCAAGATAGCCACGGTTTAAATAAAAGGAACGAAGGCTCTCAAGGTCGCCGGTAAGCTTTTGACGCGAATACTGGTCCGACTTGGTGTACCAGCTCATCCAGGTGGGGGTTGAGAGCTTGAACTCATCAAGCAGCGTCTTTTCTGAAAACGCGCTAGCCCCCACAATACGAATCTCTTTAATTTTTGCGTCTTGACCTTCATCAATTGCAATGGAGACCGCAACCCGGTTTCGCGGAAGCGGCGAGACCGTGGTCTGAACCTGTACGTCGTATTTGCCACGGCCCAGGTACTGACGCTTAAGTTCTTGTTCGGCCCGCTCGAGAACGGCGCGATCAAAAATACGTGCCTCTGACAACCCAGCATCACCAAGCGCTTTTTTAAGCGTCTCGGCATCGAACTCTTTCGCGCCGGTAATTTCAATGGCACCAATGGCTGGGCGCTCTTCAAGAAGAACAACCAAAACCCGCCCGTCAATTTCAATACGCACATCTTGGAAAAAGCCTGTTGCAAACAGCGCCCTCACAGCCTCTGCCGCTGTCGTTGCTGACAAGACCTCACCGATGCGCACAGGCAAATAAGAGAAGACCGTACCGGGCTCAATGCGTTGCAGGCCTTCGATACGGATGTCTTCAATGGTGATGCCCTCGGGGACCGATGGGGAGATGACCGAGGGGGAATCGGGCTGCACAGGCGGCGCTGGCGCGGGCAGTTGCACCTGGGCTGTAACAAATGACGAGGCAAACAGGCCGAGAACAAAAACTGCCGAGCGCGTCATTGGCATTCGGGCAGCCGAACGAGACAATAAAAAGCCTGAAAAAACCATGAAACCCCTTTAGAACCCAAACAATCGGGACATGTCATTTACTAGCGCCAGGCTCGTAAGAAGGGCAATAAGGACCAAGCCAAGCCGCTGGCCTGCCTGCTGGGCCTGCACCGAGAGAGGCTGACCACGAACAAACTCAAAGGCATAATACATGAGGTGTCCACCGTCGAGCATTGGGATAGGAAGCAGGTTCAAGACCCCAATGCTTATGCTAATAAGTGCTAAAAAACTTACAAAAGCAATAAGACCAAGCTCGGCTGACTGGCCTGCCGCACCGGCAATACCCACCGGGCCACTCATCTGACGCCACGACAAATCGCCCGTTACCATCCGGCCAAGCGCCTGCAGTGACAAGACAGAAAGCTCGGCTGTACGCTGCACGCCCCTTTCAATGGCCTGAAGCGGACCGTACTGTATCCATTGCGTCTCAAGACTAGGGCCAATGCCAACTCCCAAACGGTAGCTTGTGCCGTCAGGCGCCTGCTGAGGCCGAATAATAAGGGCCTCTTGCTGGCCGCTGCCCTCGCGACGAATAACGAGCTCAAGCGGCTGCCCCTGAGAAGCTGCTACAAGCTGCTGAAGATCTTTTGGATCGGTTATGGCGCGCCCCTGAAGGCCTATAAAGCCGTCTCCGGGGCGCAGACCCGCGGCCTCAGCCGGGCTGGCTGCCAGCACCGACGTCACCACCACCCCATTCGACCTCGGTCGTATACCTGCCTTCAAAAGAATGTCATCAATGGAGGCATCCTGGGCAAGCGGCTGCAGCTCGGCAAAGCTTAGCGTTATCGTGCGCTGCGTACCACTGACGGTTGAGAGCTCCAGCTCGTAGCGTGACTGCCCTTCGCCAATATAGGCCTGGGTCATCTTCCAGCGAAAGTCGGAGTAAGACCGTATCGGCTCACCATTAAGCAGAGTCAGCTGGTCACCTTTTTGCAGACCAAGGCGCTCGGCAAGCGACTGGGCTGGGGGCTGATCGAACACCGCGATGGGTTCGGGGCGTCCAATAATTGCCAGGCATGCAAAGGCAACCACCGCAAAAGGAAGTTGGCCAAGGGGCCAGCGACAACAACCCAGGCACGCGCCCAGAGCGGCTTGCGATCGAAGCTTTTGGGCGAGTCTTCGTTCTCGGTCATCTGCACATAACCGCCCAAGGGCACCAGTGCAATGACCCAGTCGCAGCCATTCTTGTCACGTCGCGTAATAAGAGGGCGGCCAAAACCAATTGAAAACCGTTGCACATGAACACCCACCGAGCGGGCTGCCAGGTAATGGCCAAGCTCGTGAATAAAAACCAAGAGACCAACTGCAACAAGGAATGCAAATACGCTAGTGAGCATAGAAAGACCTTACCTCTGTATCGATGGCCATCACGTCATCAAGGCCTGTAGGAATGGGAAACCGGCCTGCAAAACGACTAAGGCCCTCTTCAACCTGATCGAATATAGCCCCAAACGCACAATCACCCTTTAAAAACCTGGCCACCATGACCTCATTTGTGGCGTTCAGGCAGATGCTTGCGACAGGTCCACTGGCAAGGGCATGGCGAGCGAACTCCAAGGAAGGAAAGCGCTTGTTGTCGGGAACCTCGAACTGCAGTTCGCGCAGTTGGCTCCAGTTCAGTGACTCGACCGAGGACTGAATGCGATGGGGCCAGGCCATCGCATGGGCTATGGGCGTGCGCATATCGGGCGCCCCAAGCTGGGCGAGGGTTGATCCATCCTGAAACTCAACCATTGAATGAATAATGCTCTGAGGATGAATAACCACCTCGATCTCTGCGGCAGGCATGGCAAAAAGCCAGTGTGCCTCAATGAGTTCAAGCGCCTTGTTCATCATGGTTGCCGAGTCCACCGAAATTTTCGGGCCCATCACCCAGTTGGGATGCTTAACTGCCTGCTCGGGCGTAGCAGACCGAATAGCCTCAGGCGACCATTGACGAAAGGGGCCCCCAGAGGCGGTTAGCAAGAGCCGACGCACCGACGCCGGTCGGGTAAAACAGCGGTAGGCAGGCCCTAGGCACTGGAAGATGGCATTGTGCTCACTGTCGATGGGAAGAATACGCGCGTCAGAGCGCTTAGCCGCCTGAACAAAAAGCTCTCCGGCGCAGACAAGAGCCTCTTTGTTTGCAAGCAGCACCGACTTTCCCGTGCTAACGGCCGACCAGACCGGCAAAAGCCCTGCAATGCCCACAATGCCAGCAACCACGGTATCGACCGAGGGGTGGGCAGCAAGATTATTCAGCCCCTGCCCGCCAATAAGAAGCTCGGTCTTCGCAAGGCCAAGCGCCTTAAGTTGGCTCGAGAGCCGCTGCCCAGCCGCTTCATCCCTCATGCAGACCTGCGTGGGCTTAAAGGCCTGGACAAGCCTTAGCATGCCTTCCACATCGGAATTGGCGCTTGCCGAAAAAAGCTCAAATTGATCAGGATGCTGGGCGATAAGGTCGAGCGTGCTCTTGCCAATTGAGCCTGTCGCACCTAAGAGGCAGATACGTTTCACCGTCATAACCTTGATTCTGCCCATAATTGCGCAAAAACGGTAAACGGCAGCACCACAAGGGCTGCGTCCAGCCGATCGTAGAGGCCGCCATGGCCGGGCAGTAGGTTTCCAGAATCTTTAACACCGGCCCTGCGCTTGAGTAACGACTGAAAAAGGTCTCCCGCCACGCTTAACACCGTAAAGGCCAACACCATCATGGCAAGAAAGACATAGCCCCAGCGGTTGGCCGCAGCCCAGTTCCAGCCGTAGGGCAGCCAGCTTGCAAGGCTCAGCATGACCAGCAGACTTAGAACAACCGCCCCCAAGACGCCCTCCCAGGTCTTCCCGGGGCTTATCGAAGGCGCAAGTCGCATCCGTCCAAACCATTTTCCGAAAAAATAGGCGCCGCTATCGGCAACCCAAACCAAAATAACGGCAAGCAAAAGAGCCGTCAAACCCTGTTCGCGTCCGACCCAAACGGCAACCCATGCTGCATAGCAGGCAAAGAATGCCCAGAAGGCTGCCGCTGCACCGCCAAGAACTCTCCCGCGGGTAAGGGCGAAATAAAGTGTTGCTACCCAACCCAAACAGGCCAGAACAAGAACGATAGGCGCCAAGGCGTAAAGATCGAAGTAGCCGTTATGCAACAGCAGCGTAGTCATGGTGAAGAAAGCAACCGACACAGCAAGGCATGGACCACGGCCGAGAGACAAAAGTCTTAGCCATTCAAGAAGAGTGAGCGCCAAGATAACTGATACCGCCTGGAGGAACCATTGGACTGATGCCAACAGTGCAAAAGGTAGAACAAGTGCAAAAAGCCCGATGGCCGTTAGGATGCGAACAAGCAAAATGGACTAGATGGCAAAGCGGGTGTTGTAAGCCTTGTCTGTTGAACCAGACATAGCCTGAGAGGCCAACTGGCCTGAAGTACGCCCAAAGCGTCTTTCCCGCATCTGGTAACTCTCGATGGCCTGGCGTAAAGCCTGCCCATCGAAATCAGGCCAATGAGCGTTCGTGAAGAAGAGTTCCGTGTAGGCAAGCTGCCAGATCATGAAATTACTTATGCGCTGCTCCCCCCCGGTTCGAATGAAAAGATCAGGCTCGGGAAGGTCAGACAGGGCGAGATAAGGGCGAATGGCATCCTCAGTAAGCCTGAGGGCCCTTGCTGCTGAAATGTGGCCTGTTCAAGCGCCTTATTCACGGCATTCAATAAATCCCAGCGCCCCCCATAATTCACAGCAACCGTTAACACCATCGCCTTATTACCGCGTGTTCTCTCAACCGAGTCATGAATGGCTTTTCTTAAGGGCTCAGAAAAACCGTCCAGATCCCCAATAATGCGCAACTCAATGCCATTGCGATGAAGTTCCTTTACCTCGCGTCGCAGAGCACGTAAAAACAGCGTCATTAAAAAACTTACTTCTTCCTCAGGCCGTCGCCAGTTCTCAGAACTAAATGCAAAAACAGTTAACGCCTTTATGCCCATGGAAACCGAGGCCTCGACGGTCTTGCGCAGCGCCGCAAGTCCGCGCTCGTGACCTGCAACCCGAGGTAGCCGACGAGCAGAGGCCCAACGCCCGTTGCCATCCATAATAATGGCGACATGCTGCGGAAAAGAATGCACCTCCGGTACAAGCTGGGTTGTGCTCGAGGGTAAGTTCATTAAAGCCTCTACAAATTCATGAAATCAGATGCGCGGCATTAAACGGTCATGACCTCAGCCTCTTTTTGACTGGAAAGCTTGTCAATTTCAGCGACGAAACGGTCGGTAAGTTTCTGGGTGTCTTCGTGTCCTCGACGCTCATCGTCTTCAGAGATGAGCTTGTCTTTGGTGAGCTTTTTAAATTGTTCGATGGCATCGCGACGAATATTGCGTACCGCAATTTTTGCGTCCTCAGCCTCGGAGCGAACAAGCTTCGTTAACTCGCGGCGTCGCTCCTCGGTAAGAGCAGGCATAGGAACCCGAATGAGGTCCCCCGATGTGGCGGGGTTTAAGCCCAGGCCCGACTCACGAATGGCCTTTTCAACAACCGCCACCATCTTCTTCTCCCAAGGCGTAACACCAATGGTGCGCGAATCAACGAGCGTTAAAGAGGCGACCTGCGAGAGCGGGGTGGGGGTGCCGTAATAGTCGACCTGAATATGCTCAAGAAGGCCCGAATGGGCCCGGCCTGTTCGAATTTTGGTGTAGGCCAATTGAAGTGACTCAAGACTTTTCACCATCTTCTGCTCTGTGGCCTTGCTAATTTCTTGAGGATTCATCGCTTTCTACTCCCGTGATGACGGCCTGGTGTCACTGCCGCACTTAAACATGAACCAAGGTGCCTTCGGACTCGCCCTGCGCCGCCCTTAGCAAAGCGCCTGGCTTAAGGAGACTGATAACACGAATAGGTAGACGCTGATCGCGACACAGGGCAAAGGCGGTTGCGTCCATAACCCGAAGGTTCTTCGAAATGGCATCGTCAAAGCTGAGCGTCTCAAACCGTGTGGCGTCAGCCACCTTGAAGGGATCGGCGCTGTAAATGCCATCGACTTTCGTGGCCTTCAAAACAATCTCGGCCCCAATTTCCGCACCACGCAAAGCAGCAGCCGTGTCGGTTGTAAAAAACGGATTGCCTGTACCGGCTGCAAAAATAAGCGCCTTGCCTTCTTCAAGGTAACGAATTGCCTTGGGGCGAATGTAGGGCTCAACCACCTGGTCGATACGAAGCGCTGACTGAACCCGCGCCTCGATATTCTTTTGTCGCATGGCATCTTGAAGCGCAAGGGCATTCATAACGGTTGCAATCATGCCCATGTAATCGGCTGTTGCCCTGTCCATCCCCGATGCGCCAAGGGCAACACCCCGAAAGATATTGCCCCCTCCAATCACAATGGCAAGCTGCACACCCGTGGCAACGACCTTCGAAATTTCGTCAACAATGCTGTCGATCGTGCCCTTGTTAATACCGTAGGCGTCATCGCCCATCAGCGCCTCACCAGAGAGCTTTAATAGAATGCGTCGGTAGGGCCGATTGCTCATGTAAGCATCAGGCCCTATGCTGCCCGGGCGGCTGCGGACTGGGCAGCCACCTCAGCGGCAAAGTCTGTCTGCTTTTTCTCAATGCCCTCACCCACAATATAAAGAACAAAACTTGCAATGCTTGCGGACTTAGCCTTCAGCAGCTGCTCAATGGTCTGTTTGCCGTCTTCAGCCTTCACAAAAACCTGACCAAGCAGGGTGACTTCTTTTAGAAACTTTTGAACGGCGCCTTCCACCATTTTTTCGGCGATCTCGGGGGGCTTACCCGACTCAGTAGCCTTTTCTTTCGCAACCCGGCGCTCAGCCTCGATCAGCTGGGCATCAACGCCCGAGGCATCGAGTGAGCGTGGCTTACTTGCCGCAATGTGCATGGCAATGTCACGGCCTAGGGTCTCGTCGCCGCCTACAAGGTCGAGCAGCACCCCAATTTTGGCGCCACCGTGTATGTAGGTATAGAAACGGCCCTTTGCCTCAATGCGCTGGAACCGTCGCACCGACACGTTTTCGCCAAGCTTACCCACCAAGCCTGTGCGAATCTCTTCAACCGTCTGTCCCGATAAAGGCTGCGCCGACAGGACATCGACCGTGGTGACCGAGGCCTGGTCCATTGCAATGCGAGCAAGATCGGCGGCAAACCCAAGGAAGTCGTCATTTTTAGCGACGAAGTCAGTCTCGCAATTGAGCTCGACAATGGCAGCCAAAGACTCTCGGGTTGCAATTGCGACCACGCCTTCGGCCGCCACTCGCGAGGCGGCTTTGCTAGCCTTCGACCCTAGTCGTACTCGAAGAATTTCTTCGGCCTTCTGAAGATCACCCTCGGCTTCGGTAAGGGCCTTCTTGCACTCCATCATGGGGGCGTCGGTCTTCTCTCGTAACTCTTTCACCATGCTTGCTGAAATATCAGGCATCGTTTACTCCATAAATAGCGGTCAAAACAAAAAAGTGGCAGCGATTTAGGCTGTGGCCTCGGGCGCATCCACCTCGACGAATTCTTCTGATTCTTGAGTGGCCTGAACGAGGTCTGAAACGGCCTCGGTACGGCCCTGCAAAATGGCATCGGCCAGAGCACGTGCGTAAAGACGAACAGCACGGCTTGAATCATCATTACCCGGAATGACGTAGTCGATGCCCTCGGGGGAGTGGTTTGTATCGACAACACCAACCACCGGAATAGCAAGCTTGTTCGCCTCTTGAATGGCAATTTTGTGATAGCCGACATCGACAACAAACATGGCATCAGGCAGCCCGTTCATATCTTTAATGCCACCTAGGCCTTTTTTTAACTTCTCAAGCTCGCGCTCAAAACGAAGCCCCTCTTTCTTGGACATGCGCTCAAGCCCGCCCTCCTCTACAGCGGCTTCCATCTCTTTGAGCCGTTTGATGGAGGTTTTGACCGTTTTGAAGTTGGTGAGCATGCCACCAAGCCAGCGCTGATCAACATAAGGCATACCGGCGCGGGTGGCTTCTTCTTGGATGATTTCGCGTGAAGCGCGCTTTGTGCCCACAAACAGCACAGTGCCGCGTCGCGACGAGAGCTTGCGAATAAAGCCCAAGGCATCACTCATGTTGGCCACGGTGGCCTCAAGGTTGATAATGTGAATTTTGTTGCGATGACCGAAAATGTACTGAGACATTTTGGGGTTCCAGAACCGAGTCTGGTGCCCAAAATGGACACCGGCTTCGAGCATTTCACGCATAGATACGGCTGACATAGAGTTTCTCTCCGGCAAGGGTTAGCATTAGGCCTCGATACGGTCTTCTTTAGAAGACACCCTTGCATCGAGGGCCACATTTTCTTAAAAAAACATGTAATTATAAGCAGTTATGGCAGTTTCTATCAAATCAGCTCAAGATATTGAAGGCATGCGGGTTGCTGGCCGGCTTGCCTCCGAGGTGCTTGACCATCTCGCGCCTCAGATTCGCCCAGGAATGACCACTGAGGCCATCGACCGCCTCTGCCATGACTACATGGTGAATGTTCAACAGACCATCCCTGCCCCGCTGAATTACTGCCCGCCAGGCTATGCGCCCTACCCCAAGTCTGTATGCACCTCGGTCAATCATCAGGTCTGCCATGGCATTCCGGGGTCAAAGGTCGTAAAAGCTGGCGACATCGTAAATGTTGACATCACGGTTATTAAAGACGGCTACCACGGCGATACAAGTCGTATGTTCTTCGTGGGTGCACCGTCGATTGCGGCCAAACGCCTATGCGAGATCACCCATGAGTGTCTTTGGAGAGGTATTGAGCAGGTGGCGCCTGGCCGCACGCTTGGCGACATAGGCCATGCCATACAACAGCATGCCGAGGCTGCAGGCTACTCGGTTGTTCGCGAGTTCTGTGGCCATGGCATTGGAAGAGTCTTTCACGAAGAGCCCCAGGTTCTTCACTATGGCAAGCCTGGCACTGGCTTGAAACTGCAGGCGGGCATGACCTTCACCATCGAGCCCATGATTAACGCAGGGCGGCCCGAGATACGCGAGCTTGCCGATGGCTGGACCATCGTCACCAAAGATCACAGCCTTTCGGCCCAGTGGGAACACACCATTCTTGTCACCGAATCGGGCTTTGAGGTGCTTACGGTTTCAACGGGAAGCCCCGACTGGGTGCGAACCCGCCAAAGCCTCGCCTTAGGCTAAGAGCCAAAGGAGCCCATCGTCAGAAAATCGGATGCCTCCCAGGCTTGCAGCAATGCTGAGGTGGCAAAAGCCTCTACAGAACCTTCTGTAGTTCAACAGCTTCGGCAGCAGGTCAAAGACTGTCGCAGCCAAAATGCCGTTGGCTGGCACGGCCATGGCAACCCGCTTCAACTTAGCCAGCAGTTAAGTCAGGCCATCGATGACTGCGTCAATTTGCTTTGGGCAGAGGCAGGCCTTGAAGAAATTGCTCTTGTCGCTGTCGGTGGATATGGTCGTGGCGAGCTTGCCCCTTATTCAGACATTGACCTTCTTATTCTCTTGCCGCATGCCAGCCATGCAAGGCAATACGAGGCGTCCATTTCGGGCTTTGTGACGGGGCTTTGGGACATTGGACTTGATGCTGGGCACAGTGTCCGAGATGTCGACGAATGCATTCATCAGGCCCAGAACGACTTAACCGTTGCCACTGCCTTGCTCGAGTCGCGCCTGCTTGCTGGGCCCCAAGCCCTTCTTAGCCAGCTTCAAGCACGTTGGCAGTCGGCCATCAGCCTCGACTGGTTTGTTCAAGGAAAGAAGCTCGAACTGCGCCAGAGGCATGCTCGCTTTCAGGACTCCCCCTATTCACTTGAACCCAATATCAAAGAAAGCCCGGGCGGTCTTCGTGACCTGCAGGTCATTCGCTGGATTGCCACCGCCTTAGGTGTTGGAACGAGCTGGAAGGCGCTTGAGGCCAGAGGGCTGCTTACCCCCGAAGAATCTCGCCAGCTGCAACAGCAACAGACCGTTTTACTTAACCTGCGAGCGCAGTTGCACCTTCTGGCCAATCGCAGAGAAGACCGCCTGGTCTTTGACCTTCAGAATCGGCTTGCGGCGCAGCTTGGCATAGAGGCCACGAAAGGTCGCCGGGCAAGTGAGCTGTTGATGCAACGTTACTACCGGGCGGCAAAGGTTATTTACAAAGTCACAGCAATCTTACTTGCTGAACTCGACGGCCCCGGTTCGAAGGCTTTTGAAAGCGCCTCTTCCTCGCCACAATCGGCAGACGGCAAGAGACACCCTGCGGCGAGAAAGATTGACGACTATTTCTATGAGGACCGAGGGCTTCTTGATATTCGTGACGAGACCATTTTTAAGGAAAACCCCTCGCTCTTACTGAAGAGCTTTCTGGTCATGCAAAAAGAAAGCAGCCACCGCGCAATGACCGCACGAACGCTTCGATCGCTTTGGAACAACAGGGAGCTTGTCGATCGTGAATTTCGTGAGAGGCCCGAACACAAGGCACTGTTTATAGAAATTTTTAAGCAGCCAAGGGGCATTGTTCATGCCCTTCGCATCATGAACGACCTAGGGATATTGGGTCGGATGCTGCCTGTTTTTCGTCGAATTGTGGGCCAGATGCAGCATGACCTGTTCCATGTCTACACGGTCGATCAGCACATTCTGCAGGTCATTCGCAACCTTCGACGCCTGCACATGCACGAGTATGCCCACGAATTCCCCTTGCTTACGGAACTGGTGGAAGAACTTCCCGAGGCCTGGCGGCTGTATTTGGCTGCCCTCTTTCATGACATCGCCAAGGGGCGTGGTGGCGATCATTCCAACCTGGGTGCAAAAGAGGTCATTCGCTTTTCGAAGAACTACGGACTCAGTCAAAACGACCAAGATCTTCTTGTCTTTCTGGTTCGGGAGCATCTCTCAATGTCATCCTTTGCACAGAAGCAGGACCTCGCCGACCCCGATGTCATTCATCGTTTTGTGGATCTTGTAAAGACGGAAGAGCAACTCAAGGCCCTTTATGCGCTTACAGTTTCAGATATTCGCGGGACAAGCCCGAAGGTTTGGAATGCCTGGAAGGCCAAACTTCTTGAGGAGCTCTACCAGAAATCACTTGCGCTGATTAAGGCGCGCGGCAAGGGTAACTTCTTACAATCGGCCCAGACTCTACTTGGCCAGAGCACCAGCAACAAACGAGAACAGGCCGAGCAGGCGCTTTTTCAGCTTGGGCAGCCGGCTGAGCCTGCCCGTATTTTCTGGCGTGGGCTTGAGGCAAGCTATTTTCAAAGGCATTCGGCAGCTGAAATTGCCTGGCATGCACGGCATCTTGCCTATCCGGTCACTGCATCAGGGCCACGTGTCTTTGCTCGGCTCGCCCCCGAACAGGAGGGCCTGCAGGTTGCGGTCTACACCAACGACTCTGACGAACTCTTTGCAAGAATTACCGCCTACTTCTACCAGCAGAACCTTCCGGTTCTTGACGCCCGTATTCACACGACTCGCACCGGTTACGCCCTGGATGCCTTCGTGCTTGATCATCAGGCCTATCCGGGCCACTCCCGTGAGATGCTAAGCCTCATTGAGGCTGGACTGCCTGCCTGGCTTAACTCGAATTCGGCACTGCCGGCCATTGGCCAAGGCCGCCAGTCACGCCAGTCGCGGCACTTCCCCATTCCAGCCTCGGTCACGCTCGCACCCGATGCCCGACAAGAGTTCTACATTCTCACCATCGTTGCAACCGATCGGCCAGGCCTTCTGTACTCCATTTCGCGTTGCCTTACGCAGCACAAAATCACCATCCACGCGGCACGGGTTGCAACGCTTGGCGAGCGGGCGGAAGACATTTTTTTGATCAAGGGCGCCGGGCTTGAGCGCGAGGCCTTCCAGGTTAGGCTTGAGGCAGACCTACTGAGCGCGGTAGGGGCTAGTCAGGCGCTTGCAGCCTAAGGCGAATGACGAATTGCGAATGATGAATGACTAATGACTAATGACTAATGATTCGCTCTGAGCCATTCGCTAAACGCCTGGCCCTCTTCGGGGTGACGCTTAGCCAGCGTAACGGTGGCTTGCAAATACCCTTGCTTGGAGCCGCAATCGAAGCGTGTTCCCTGAAATCGATAGGCAAGCACGGGTTCGTCGGCCAATAATTTTTCAATGGCATCGGTAAGCTGAATCTCGCCGCCCTTTCCAGGGGGCTGGGAGGCAAGAATGTCAAAGATTCTTGGAGTTAACAAATAACGACCCACCACCGCCAGGGTGGACGGTGCCTGGTCGATGGCAGGCTTTTCCACAATGCCCGTCATACGCTCTGTGCGGCTTCCCCAGGGGCTGCTTTGGACAATGCCGTACTTGTTGGTCTGATCGAAGGGGACATCTTCTACAGCCACAATGCTGGCACGGTGCGCCCGATACTCGTCAACCATCTGCCCAATCACCGAGCGCTGGGGGTCTGCGGAGTCCATTAGGTCATCGGCAAGCACCACAGCAAAGGGCTCATTGCCCACAGCAGGCCGCGCGCAGAGCACAGCATGGCCAAGACCAAGCGCCTCGGGCTGGCGAATGTAAATGCAGTTAATCGAAGACGGTGCCACGCTGCGAACAAGCTGCAAAAGCTCTTGCTTACCCTTGGCCTCAAGCTCGGCTTCGAGCTCGTAGGCCTTATCAAAATGGTCTTCAATGGCGCGCTTGGAGCGGCCGGTAATGAAGATCATTTCGGTAATACCGGCCGAGGCAGCCTCTTCGACCGCGTACTGAATAAGCGGCTTATCCACAATGGGCAGCATCTCTTTGGGGCTTGCCTTGGTCGCTGGTAGAAACCGCGTGCCCAGGCCTGCCACTGGGAATACCGCCTTACGTACCGGTGACCCGGTCTCGTTTCCGTTTGACGGCTGGGTGTCTGGGTTAAAGCTGTTGGAATTACTCATGGTCTCTTTCAGTGGGTGGGATGGCGCCAAGAAATGACTCTTCATCAATCACGGTAACACCGAGGCTATTGGCCTTGTCAAGCTTGCTGCCTGCGTTCTGCCCGGCAAGCAGGAGGTCGGTTCGTTTAGAAACTGAACCGGTCACCCGTCCGCCAAGCGATTCGATAATAGCCTGAGCCTGCTCCCGGGAGTAGAACTGCAGCTCTCCGGTGAGCACGACCGTTTTCCCAAAGAACAGGTTTGGCGGGCCGTTGACCAGGGAGCTCTGGGCCTGCTCTGAGGCTGGATTCTGTAAATTCATGCACTCAAGAAGAAGGTCAAGCTCGGCAAGCAAGGCAGGCGTGCTCAGGAATCGCTGAATCGACTGCGCCACCACCGGTCCGACATCGGGCGCCTGGGTAAGCTGCTCAAGACTCGCCTGCCGAAGGGCATCAAAGCGACCAAAGAACAGGGCAAGGTCTTTGGCTGTCTTCTCTCCAACATGCCGAATACCCAGGCCAAAAATGAAGCGGGCAAGGCTGGCTGTGCGCGAGTCCGCAATCTCGTCTAAGAGCTTACGAGCAAGCTTAAGTCCCATACGGTCGAGCCTTAATAGGTCGGCCTCAGTCAGCTTATAAAGATCGGCAAGATGCCGGACCATGCCCCGCTCAACCAGTTGTTCGGCAAGCCGCTCGCCAAGGCCCTCAATGTTCAGTGCACGTCGATGGGCAAAATGCAACAAGGCCTGCACACGCTGGGCCGAGCAGCTAAAGCCCGAGACACAACGCCAGACAGCCTCCTCGGCTGGCCTCTCGAGAACTCCCTGGCAGACTGGGCAATGACTGGGCATAACGAACCGCTTCGCATCCTTTGGACGAAGCTCGGGAACCGCAGCAACCACCTCGGGAATGACATCACCAGCCCTGCGCACCCAGACGGTGTCACCAAGCCAAAGGTCCTTGCGGGCAATCTCCCCCTCGTTATGCAGAGTGGCATTGGTGACAAGGACCCCCCCAACGCGAACGGGCTCAAGACGGGCAACAGGTGTTACGGCTCCGGTGCGTCCGACCTGACATTCAATGGCCACTAGCCTTGTCATCGCCTGCTCGGAGGGCCATTTATAGGCCACGGCGAATCGAGGCGTTCGCGCCAGATAGCCAAGCTGTTCTTGCAAGGTTAGCGATTCCAACTTCACCACGACCCCATCAATGTCGAAGTCAAGGTCTGATCGAGCAGTCTCTGCCCTATCAATGAAGGCAATCACCTGGTCAATGGAGGCCTCTGCGCATCGAATGTCGCAGACTGGAAAGCCAGCGCGTTTTAACGCATCAAGCTGCTGCGAATGAGTAGACGGCTGCTGGGCGAGGGCTGAAGGCCCAATGAATAAATCGTAGGCAAAGAATCGAAGTGGGCGCAAGGCGGCAACGCTGCTGTCGAGCTGACGCATGGTACCCGCGGCCGCATTGCGCGGATTGGCGAAGGTCTTCTCGCCTCGGGCCTGCTGGTTGGCGTTTAATTGTTTGAAGTCTGAGCGGGCCATAAATACCTCACCCCTTACTTCAAATTCATTTCCTAAGATATTGTTTTCATTAATTTTTAATGGAACTATTCGCGCCGCCTCCACATTGGCTGTGACATCTTCTCCAAGGGTTCCGTCACCGCGGGTAGCGGCCATCACAAGGCGCCCTGCACGGTACCTTAGGCTAAGCGCAAGTCCATCAAACTTCAGGTCAACGGCGTACCGAAGGCCTTGTGCCTGAGCCCCTTTGAGCTCAAGCTGGCTCGCAAGACGCTCACCGAACTGATGTACCGAGGCCTGCCCTGCAATATTGGCAAGAGACAGCATTGGTCTTTCATGGGCCACCGTGGCAAAGCCGCGCTGTGGGTTTGCACCCACCTTGCCAAGCGGCGACTGGCGTTTTAATGGATGCTGAGGGTCAAGCTGTGCCTCGAGGCCCTCGAGCTCACGTGCAAGCTGGTCATAGGTTTCATCTGAAATCTCGGGTGCATCTTCTGCGTGATAAAGCCGCTGATGGCCAAGCAGCTCGAGCTGGCGGCGCTTAATTTCATCAATCAGGTTTTCAGCCATAGCAAGAGCTTACTGAAAAGCCTAGGTAAAAATTCGCTTGGTAAAGTCGTCACCAGGCACCAGGCCTGCCTCAACAAAGACACGAGCCCTGTCTTGAATCTGCTGACCAACATAGCCAAAGGCCTTGTCATCGAGCACGGCATTGCGCTCATCCACCAACTGCCCTCCTAGGCTTTGCTGAAAAACCTTTGCCGCCTCAACCATGGCAGACCAGGCCTCCACAGGCTCTTGCACACGCGGCAGGTCCATCATGAAGCCCAGCAACGCGCCTTGATCCCCCGGCAGGACACTAAAGACAACGTCATCGGAGCCCTGCTCTTGCATAAAGAAACGGCCCTCGCCCCAGGCCAATAGCCCCGCATGCTGAGCAGCCTGCTCAATGGCGCGTAGGCTGGGCGGCCGATCGGTGACGAGGCTGAACTGAACCTGGGCGTCGATCTCAAGCAGGCGCTCCTCTGCCTGCCGAGCAAGACGAATAACCTCGGAGGCATCGAGCGGCGCACTGGTAATGGTGAGCTCAAGCGAGCCAGCAAGCTCCTCGCAACGCGCAGAGAACTCATCGAGCTCAAGCAGATTCAAAAACCCCGAACGACCCGCAAGGGCAATGGATAGGCAGGCCTGATGAAACCCGGGACCCTCAATGCAACGCACTGGCTTTGAGCCAATTCGCCGCACGGTACGCAGCTCTTCCAGGGTTGGCTCTGGCATACGACCAAGGCATTCAAACTCTATGGCGAGCTCGAAGGATGTGGGTCCTTTCCAATGCTCGGCCTCAGCCCTCTGACCTGCCGCTAAGGCGAACGGAGGAACTGGAGTTGAAAGCTCGTCAGTGGAAGAATTCGGGTCAGACAACAAGGCATCGTCATTTGAACTAGCCGGCGCCGCTCGGGCAAAAAGACCACTAGACCCACCAGGCTTGCGATGCTGTCGCAGTTCGATAAAGCTGTGAAAAGCAACCGCCAGAAGCAGTCCTAGGGCTAATAGACCAAGGGCTACCCAAAGGGAGTCCCAGCCAGGTGCGTCCATCACAGGCTAGGCAGCATCCCGCACAAAGCTGCTTGCCATATCAAGGTCAACCGCAACAAGCCGCGAGACGCCCTGCTCTTGCATGGTCACACCCACGAGGTGCTCAGCAAGCTCCATGGATATTTTGTTGTGCGTAATGAAGATGAACTGGGTTGCTTCGGACATTTTCTCAATGAGCCGACAGAGCCTCTCGGTATTGGGATCATCAAGCGGTGCATCGACCTCGTCCAACAGACAAAAGGGTGCGGGGTTTAATTGGAACAGCGCAAACACAAGGGCAATGGCCGTAAGTGTTTTTTCGCCACCCGAAAGCAGGTGAATGGTCGTGTTCTTCTTGCCAGGAGGCTGGGCCATGACCTGAATGCCACTGTCTAAAATTTCCTCTCCGGTCAGAACAAGCCTTGCCTCACCACCCCCAAACAATGTTGGGAAAAGACGACCGAAATTATCATTAACCGTGTCATAGGTTGACTGCAAAAGGGCGCGACTCTCGCGATCGATTTTGCGAATGGCGTCCTCGAGTGTCTCGACTGCACCCTGAAGGTCATCGGCCTGGGCCTTAAGAAAGGTCTGTCGTTCGTTGGCCTGCTCAAGTTCCGCAAGGGCTGCAAGGTTAACGGCGCCAAGCGCATCAACTTCTCGCTGAAGCCGGTTGATCTCGGCCTGAAGACTCGAGGCCGAGGGCAGTTCCGGTGGGGGCATATGCTCGGGCCAGCTTTGAATAAGGGCATCGACCTCGAGCCCCGATTCAGAGATTTGCTGGCTTATCTGCTCAAGGGCTGCCTGGGCACCTGCTAGGGCTGTGTCAGCCTGAATCGTTCGCTCTCGCAGCGGGTCGGACTCTCGCTCTAGCGTGAGTCGCTGCTCGTCTTTCTGGCGCAGAACGTCTGCAGCCTGCTCGGCGAGCTGCCTGGCCTGACCTAAAGAGGCCTCACGGGCCACTCGCTCGGCAAGCAAGGACTGAAGGCTGCTTTGCGCAAGCTGGCTCACCGCGTCCTCAAGCTCTTCTGACAGGCGGGACAACTGCTCTTCGGTCTCACTGCCCCGCTGCTCAAGGCTTGCCGCCGCCTCCTGCAGACCCGAGCACCTCTCCTTAAGGGAGCGCTCTGCTAGCAGTGACTCCTGCAAAACGCTGTCTTTCTCAAGCAAAGACTGCCGGGCAAGCTGCAGGCGCTGACCCGACTGATCAAGCCGCGCCTGAATCTGGGCTAAGGAATCGCGAAGCTGGTCGGCAGCCTCAGAGGCTGTTTTCTGTTCAGCCTGCAGGGTCTCCATACGTTGGGAAAGTTGATCGGCCTCGTCGTTCAAACGAGCCTCGGCATCGTGCAGGTCTTTTTCTTTCGCCTGCAGGCGCTCTGCCTTCTGGGTGAGTTTAAGCTGCGCAAGTTCGAGCTCATGGACACGCTGCCGGGCTCTGGACTCCGTCTCTTGTGCATTTGCCGCCTGGCGACGCAGCGCCTGGTGTGTATCTTCGCGACGTGACAACAGATCAAGCGCCTCTTGGGCAGAGAGTTCTTGACGCCTGCAGTCGCGTTCAAGTGACTCGACCTTCGCCTTAAGCTTTAAAACACCGGAGTCAGGGGAGTCTTTTGCAAAAAAGCGTAGCTCACCGGGGCGAATAATATGGCCCTCAGGACTTACCCAGAACTCGCCTTCGGCCAATCGCCCCCGATTTTCAGCAGCCTGCCGAAAGGAGTCGGCACGGCGAAAGCCTTTGAGCCACTGCCTGCATCGGTCGGCCACTGGGCCTTCGCCTTGAATTTCTTGAGACAGCGCATCATCGGGCTCTGCCGCGTTGGACAGACCGGCAACTGAGTCAGACCAGTGCAGGCCGATGCGCGAAGGAGGCTCGGCCGAACGCAAAAGCGACTCAAGCGCTGAGGCCTCAATGCCTAAGGCCGACAGACGATCCCCCAGGGCGGCCTCAATGGCACGCTCGGAACCCGGGCGCACAGAGAGTTCCGACCAGACAGCCTTGGCCTCTGTAAGCGCCTGTTCCTCAAGCCAGCCGGTTAATTGCTCTCTGGCTGAGACCTTCTGGAGCGCCTCAGTGTTGGCCGCGAGACTTGCCCGAGACTTTTCAAGGGCAAGCGTGGTCTGCTGCACCTGGGCCCTGGCCTGAACCACGGACTGATCGGCCTGAGCAACCCGATCGACCAGGGTGCGGTGGTCGGCACCCGCAAGCTCAGCGAGTTCCAAGGCCTCGGCATGCTGTTGACGAATTGCGCTTAGTGCCGACTCATCAAGCTTTTCAAGTTGCTGTCTTTGTTGCTGAAGCTCTTCAAGCCGGCCCTTTAACTGAAGCTCTCGGCCCGATGTCTCTTGAATACGCGTGGCGATGCCACGAATGTCGGCATCGGCTGCAGCGAGGGTGGCTTTGGATTCAGACAACTGATTGCCAAGTTCTTCAACGGCCTCTTCAATGGGGCGCACGGCCTGACGGGCGGTATCACGGTCGGAAAGTCGCTTAGCGAGCTCTGAGCGAATCGTCTCAAGAGACGCTTGCGCCTCTTTGAGTGCACTAATAGACCTTTGATACTGGGACTGAATTTGTTCAAGGCTCTCACGCGCCTCAGACTGAAGCGCAATGGAGCGATCACGAATCTGCGTGAGCGAGCGATCTTCCGTCTCTCGACGCGCAACAGCGGTATTTAACTCAAAGACGGAGGCCTGAACCGACTGAAGGTTGGCCTGCAGTTCCACATAGCGGGCATCAAGAACCTCGCGCTCGCGCAACAAAGCCGCCTGTTGTGTGCGAACAGCCTCAAGCAGCTTTTCGGCCTCAAGCCGCTCGGCAGAGTAACGACGCTGGGCATGCTGCAATTCCGAGGAGCGCACGGCCAGCAACACCGTCTGCCTTGTGCGCTTAGTGGATGTAAGTTGGTTGTACTTTTCTGCCACCGAGGCCTGCGCAGACAGAACCTCGACCCGCTTTTCAAGTTCAAGCCGAATGTCGTCCACCCGGGCAAGGTTTTCACGCGCATCGGCAAGCCGATGCTCTGTTTCTTTGCGCCGCTCGCGGTATTTAGAAACACCCGCGGCTTCTTCAAGAAAGACCCGAAGCTCTTCGGGGCGCGACTCAATCACCCGAGAAATCATGCCCTGACCAATGATGGCGTAGGCACGAGGACCAAGCCCTGTTCCTAAGAAGATGTCGTAGACGTCTTTTCGGCGAACCGACTGGCCATTGATGGTGTAGGACGACTGACCATCACGGGCAAGCACGCGCTTAACTGAAAGCTCGGCAAACCTTCCCCAGGGACCACCAAGACGGCCAAGCGAATTATCGAAAATAAGCTCAACGCTTGAACGCCCTGCAGGCTTGCGACTTGCCGAGCCATTAAAAATGACGTCGTGCATGGACTCGCCGCGAAGCTCTGAGGCCTTTGACTCACCAAGCACCCAACGTACCGCGTCAATAAGGTTGCTTTTTCCGCAACCATTGGGCCCCACGATGCCCACCCGTTGGCGAGTAAACTGCAGACCCGTTGGGTCCACAAAAGATTTAAACCCGGCTAATCGGATTTGGGTGAGTCGCATAATAACGGTAAGCTAAAGAGAATTGCTAGAAATACTAGGGCAGAGCAACGCCAAGCCCCGCAAGGGTGAAGCTTCGTATAATACCACTCGGGCTAAGGCGTTAAACGTCGCCTATCTTCTAGCTAACTTCGTCTAATTAATGCCTTTTGCCAACCTAACCCTCAAACCAATCCTCCAATGCCAAGTTCGCCCGCTACCTCGCTTGAAACCTTTGCAAACCCAGCCCCTCAACGGGACTACCGGGTTCACATTGAAATTCCTGAATTCACCTGCCTCTGTCCCCTCACCGGCCAGCCCGACTTTGCGACTTTGGTGCTTGACTACATTCCCGATGGGCGCAACCTTGAGCTCAAAGCCCTAAAGCTCTTCGCATGGTCCTTCCGCAATCGCGGCGCCTTTCATGAGGCGGTCACCAACGAGATTCTCGATGCCATGGTGACGGCCACCGACCCACGATTCATGCGACTAACCGCCAAGTGGTACGTGCGTGGTGGCATCTTCACCACGGTTGTGGCCGAGCACCGAAAGCCCGGATGGCTGCCTCTGCCCGCTGTTAACCTCTCTCAGATACCGTCCGAACCATCCATTCGCGAGGCTTAAGCCGCATAACCCACAAGCCTAATAACCCTCATAACCCTCGTAACCCATACGCCCAGCAGTCAGCTGCCCTCGCCCCCATTGCCCTCTTGCCCAAGCCTACAACCATGACCATGACCAACCAAGCTCACGCCTCTCATCGGCCGGGCCCGCAACTGAGGCCGGCGCCGACCGCTCCAGCAGATGGGCACGTCGGGCGCGTTCCCCTGCGCATCTTCGTTGTGTCCTGCGTCGCCTGGTCCACCAGGGCACGCTGGACGGGCGATCGCCTGAAAGATCATCTCCTCATCCACCTCTCTGCGGCCGCGGGCGCGCTGAACGCCCAGCGCGGCTTTCGCTCCCACAGAGTGATCGACGGCCGCAGATTGCGCGTCGGTACCGCCAGATAGTTGCCGTCCAGCTTGACGAATACCCGACTGAGGTTTCTGGGATCGTACTTGACGATGAGCTTGTCGTGGCATCTGCCGATCCAAGGCGCAAACCCGTCGGACCAGTAGCAGATGTTGTGCAGGTGGATTCCTGTTCGACGCAGCACCCGCGCCTCGAACGGCAGAAAGTCGAGCAGGAAGGTGAGAGGATCCCGGGTGTGCCGTTGCGGCTTCCTTGCAATCGCCTCCCGCCATGCGGCGATCGGCGGCCGTCCGATGCCACGATGCAGGCTCGCGTGGTAGGCAAGGATCTCCAATGTCAGCCAGGTTTCCAGCTCGCGCATGGTCATCACGGCACGCGCCGCGGAGTCGTAGTCTCCCCGGTCAACCACGTTGGAAAAGTGCGTGCCGGGAAGCAGATGCGCCGCACCCATCATCGTGCCGATCAGGCGCTCGATATGGCCGCCAAAGCGTGGCGTCGCGGGCGGCCGGTAGGAGACAACGATCCCATGATCGTCGCAGCCGCGCCTGAAGGCCCTTGCGTGGAATTCGGCGCCGTTGTCGACATGGATGCATTCGGGCAAGCCGCTTGCCGGCCATTCCGCGACGATTCCCCGCTCTTCCAGCCATCGGGTCTTGTCGATGATCGCATGCGTCAGGCAGAGCGCCACCGAGGTGACCGAAGGGGAATCCAGGGACAAGTAGAACCCCAGCACCATCCTTGTGCAGACGTCGATCGCAATCGTCAGGATCGGTCGGCCGATCGGCAAGCGTTCTATCGGGTCGACCACCGTTACATCGACCTTCGTGTGGTCGATCTGAACGATTTCCATCGCATGGTCCACGGCAAGCTCGCCGGGCATGCCGGCAAACTGTGCTTCGGCCCGTGCTTTCCCGTCGCGCCGTTGTGTCATGATCTCGGCGTCGAATGTCGCGAGATACGCCTTCAGTCTTCGGATCGCAGGTGGTGTCAGCGAGTTCCGTCGGCAGTCTGCAACGACGCGTCTCCACAGCCGGGTCAGAGTCGGTCGTTCCGGCGTCGCGTAGAAGGTCCTGATGGCCTCGTCGACAAGCACCTTCAGCTCTGGCTCGAACGGATCGATGCCAGGACGTCGGCCGGGTTTGCGACCGGCCACGGCGGTCGCCCGCTCATCCTGGCGAAACCGGCTGAGCCAGCGGAACAGGGTCGACCTGCTGACACCCAGCTCAACCATCGCATCGGCAATCTCCGTCCTGCTCGGACGCTCCGGCAGGCGGCGCAGGAACTATCAGCCCGCACGAGTGCGCTTCCCATTCCCGATCGCCCAGTTTGTCCCGGTCGATACTCATGGCGCGATGTCCGCGAAGGCAGTCTCACTATTTCCGAATCGGATTATAGCGTAATCTCATCAAAACTGAATCGGTCTCACAAACCTGAGTCGTCCAAGTCGTTGAGAACGCGTAGTGCCGAGCTCTACGAAAAACGGTCAGCTGACAGCGGTTGTGACTGCGAATGAGAGTTACTGGAGGCAATCCGTCCGCCGGCGAGCTGCTGCCGGAGCGTGCTCCCGCGTACGAGACCGCCGGCGCCGGCAGACGAACTCGCCGGCCTGGTCGAGAAGGCGCGCGACTACGCCCGCGGAGCCAGTGCCGAGAAGACCCGTACCGCCTACCTGTCGGACTGGAAGGACTATGTCGCCTGGTGCGGCCGGCGAGGCGTCCAGGCGGTGCCGCCGAACCCTCAGGCGATCGGGCTCTACATCACCGATCTGGCGACCGGCGGGGAGGGCGCCGCAGCCGCTGAACGTGCGCAGCATCGAGCGGCGCCTGAGCGGCCTCGCCTGGGGCTTCCGCCAGCGCGGCCATACCCTTGATCGCTCAGGACCGGCACATCAAGGAAGTGCTCGCTGGGATCCGCAACAAGCACCTCCAGCCCCCGAAGCAGAAGGCGCGCGGTGCTGGCCTCCGACATCGTCGCCATGATCGGCACCCTCGACACCGGACTCGCCGGCCTGCGCGACCGCGCCATCCTGCTGGTCGGCTTCGCTGGCGGCCTGCGCCGCAGCGAGATCGTCGGCCTCGACCACGGGGAAGGGGAGACCGACGAGGGTCTCGGCTGGCCCGAGTTCCTGGAGGGCGGCATGGTCGCTGCGCATCAAGGGCAAGGGCAACCGCTGGCGCGAGGTCGAGATCGGTCGCGGCTCCAGCAGCCGCACCTGCCCGGTCGCGGCGCTCGAGGAGTGGCTGGCGATCGCCCGCATCGAGCATGGGCCGGTGTTCCGGCGGCTCAGCACCAACGGCAAGCGGGTGCTGACCGAGCGCCTGGCCGATCAGCATGTCGCGCGCCTGGTGAAGCGCACGGCGATCGCCGCCGGCATCCGCGGCGACCTGGCCGAGGGTGCCCGCCGAGGCCTTCGCCGGGCACTCGCTGCGCGCCGGGCTCGCGACCGCGGCCGAGGTCGACGAGCGCTGGGTGCAGCGCCAGCTCGGCCACGCCACCGTCACCATGACCCGGCGCTACCAGCGCGAGCGCGATCGGTTCCGGGTCAACCTGACCAAGGCGGCGGGTCTTTGATGCGCTTCGCGACATTGGTTGTTCTTCGCGAAACTCAATGGCAGCAGACATGTTTTGTCCCATCAGCACCCTGGACAACCGGGATCGAGCTGCACGTCTTCTGCTCGACAGGCCTTGTGGTGACATTTGTGCTACGCGCCTCGGAATTCGGCTCGAGCGCGACGGTATTTGCGGAGAGTAGCTCGGCGGCGAACAAGTCCGAAAAGCTGGTGTCAGGAAAATCCAGCACGAAGCCTGGACCCGGACAAAGTCGACGAGGTCGTCAATGAGGCGCAAATCGATGGACCGAATCGAACTAATAGACCTTCCTACTCAGCGGAAAATCTGGAGTTAGCTGTTGATCATTTCTTGAAGCATTGCAATCTTCGCAAGGATGTCGTTGAACGAAGGCGGCATCTCGTCGAACATCATCGGCGCCATGGCTCGGTAGTCGCTACGTAAACCCTTGACCCGCGCCTGGTCGGGCATAAGCCGCAGCGTACCTGGCTGCGCGGTGTCGTAGCTGGCCCAGCCGGAACGGAAGAAAGTGGCCTTGTGCTTAGCCACCCGCACCAGCGAGATCGAAGTCGGACGCGGCGGCCTGGCCTTCGGCCGTCTCAGAGAGCATGGCGAGGTCGTAATGGTGCCGCGAGAAATATTGCGGTGTCGGCGAGTCGGCCGGGCGGTGCGCCTCCGCATGAAGCGCGGTCGCTTTTTCCCAGAATGTGCGCCGTGCTGACAGCACGGTCACGCTGGTATCAGGATGCTCGAAGAAGTCGGGATAGTCGTCGGCCGCATAAGGGCGAATGACTGTCTCCTCGGTGGGCCAGGGATCGCCGCGCGCGCCGAGTTCGAACTTCACGCGCCGCGTGATGTAGGCCATGCCCTCATATTCGGCGACGGGCAGTGTTGTCGGATAGTGGAAGTTGACCGTCTGAGCGTCGCCGGCGTCAATCTCCAGCGTCCACTCGCCGTTGGCCGGCTCGCCAAGCTGTTCGACGATCGCGGCGCGGAGGGGCCGGGAGAAGTTTCTCGGCGATGTGACGCTCGACGTCGCCGACCAGATCGTCGATCAGCCGGGCCGCCTGCTTCTTGCTGATTCCCTCCTTCTCGGGATCGCGATCGCCGGTGTAACCGAGTTCTGCACGGTCGAACGACAGATCGATGTCCTCGGAGAAGCGGCGCATTGCGCCGAAAGCCTTGGAGAGCGACGTCCCGCCCTTGAAGACGAGAGACGCCGTTGTTCCTTTAGGCAGACCGAACAGGCGCCTGAGGCTCCAGCAGACCCAAAGTCCTTTTCGATGATCGTGTCGGCGACGCCCCGGCCGGCGCCGGACTCACCGAAGAGGGCGGCGCGGTCGTCGGCGGGAAGCAGGGCGACCTTATCCATCGATATCGGCCGCCGCGGCGGTTGGCGATCAACACAAGCGTTGGCCGCATCCAGGCGGGTGCCTGAACGGCGGTCGAGGCCAGCGTCTTCTTGTCGTTGGCCGAAAGCCGCCGCGCGGCGACCTGCGCGACGTCGGCCGCGCGCACGGGGCCGACATGGCGAAGGGCCTGAACGACGGTGCCGGCGGGGCTTCCCGGCGCGATCAGATGCTTGGGCGAGGCGTGGCGAAGATCGACGACGCGCTTGCCCAGCACGACACGCCGCGAGGGGCCATCGGTCAGGTAAGTGCTTTGGGCAGGAACCTGCGTCGAGAGGCCGAGCGCATTCGCTGCCCGCGCGCCGGCAATCTGCACCTGCGAGCCGGTCTCCCGGGCAAGCGCCTGGGCGACATCATCGGGAGCTGGCGAGAGGGCCCCGAGCTTCGGATGCACCTTGGGGAAGTCGTATAGCCCACGCGCGAGGCGGCGAAGCTGGCCGCCCTTGACCAGCCGGGAGAGGGCGCTGGTCGACGGATGAGCGGGCGGCGACGGTGAGGAAGTCGCTGGGCGTGAAGACGCTACCGCGTCCGCTGGCGCGGACGCGCCTCATCAATCGATCAGGAACGGATACAGCCGAGGTTTTCATATGTCAGAAAATAAGCTATCTTTTTCTGACATTCAAGGGTTCCTCCGAGGGCCTTTTGGGAGGCGATGAGCAAGGCCCCTTACGCACCGGAAAGTCGGGGTGCCGAGGCGGTTGATTAAGAACAGGGGCTCGGTGCGGATCAAGGAAGTTCAAATCGAAAATTTTCGGCTCCTGCGCAATGTCGCGGTGGGTTCGAAGATCGCACCACGTTGATTGTCGGCCGGAACAACAACGGTAAAACGTCGATTGCTGAGCGCCTGCTCTTCACCCAGGTGCTCAGCGCCAATGCGATGGCGCGGCTCACGGCTTGGTTCGGGGCCGACAACATCGTCGCCTTGCCGGCAGAGCCGGCGACCGTGCCGGCATGAGCATGGCAACCGCTCGCGGTGACCGTGCCGTCGGGCTCGCGCAGGGGCGTGGGGTCCGGGCGCCGATCGGCACGGCAAGCGTTTGAAATATAGTAGTCGGAGGAGTCCGCCGGTCGCGCCGACACAGCGCGCTCACGACGCGCCTCCGTCAGTGCGTAGTCCTGGGGCGCGGGTACGCGAAGTGAGACATCGCCCGCCGGGGCGTTTCCCATAACGCGGGTTCGGCGCGCCGCGTCGGTGCGCGCAGGCGAGGGCACCGGCAGGGCCCGGACCCGGTCGGGCGACGCGCCGCATCCCTTGACGTTCTCCGGGAGCGGAGCAATCTGTCTCCATGAATGGAGGTGACATCGTTGTCCCGCTCGCCTACCCGACCACCGCTACGCGGTGGCACCGCCGATCGACCTGTCTGACCGCGCCGAGCGCGCGCGGCTCAGCGCCGACGCTGCCCGCGCGTTCTTCAACATCATGGCGCGCTGGAAGGTCCGGGACGGAGGAGGCCCGCCTGCTACCTCGGCGGTATGTCGAACGGCGCGTTCTACGACCTCAAGAAGCAGGGCGACCGGCTGCTCGACGAGGACCGCCTGCGGCGGATCTCCTATCTGGTCGGCATCTTCAAGGCCCTGAACATCCCTCTATGGCGAGGAACTGGCCGACCGCTGGATGACCCTGGCGAACAACAGCCGGATCTTCGGTGGCCGGGCCCCGATTGACTATCTCAAGAGCGGCGGCCTGCCGGCGTTCGCCATCGTTCGCCGACTGCTCGATGCCCGCCGGAGCAGCCGGTGACATTGCCGCCGCTGTCCCGCATCCGCCAGCTCGACACCCACCGCCTGATCCCCGCCAACTACAGCGACGGCGGCGCTAGCGTGCTGGTGCGGATCGCCGCCGACGATGACCACCTGCGCGGCATCTTCGATCTCGACAACGCGACCAACGACCGGCTTCTGGCGCAGAGCGACCGGCTGCCCGGTGTCGGGATCGACAGAGCTGGTCTTCGGGATCGCGCACTATCGGATCATCAACGCCGCCTTCACCCATGCCAGCCCGCTCGGCAGCCGCTTCAACGGCCCCGAGCGTGGAGCCTGGTACGCCGGTTTCGAGCTCAGAGACTTCGCAGGCCGAGGTGGCCTGGCACAAAGCGGTCGAACTGGCCGAGGTCGGCTGGCTGCACGAGGCATCACCTACGACGACTACCACGCCGACTTCGGCGGCGGGTTCCACGACATCCGTGACGCGCCGGGCGTCGAGGCCTGCCTCAGCCCGACGAGCTATGTGGAGTCCCAGGCCGTTGCCGAGCGGCTGCTGGCCGTCGGCTCAGCCGGCATCCTCTGTCCGAGCGTGCGCCATCCGGCGGCACCTGCCTCGCCTGCTTCCGTCCGGCGCTGGTCGGCAACGTACGCAAGGATGCCCGCTGGCGGTTCACCTGGGACGGGCAGGCGGAGCCGCGGATCGAGCTGGACGCAAGCTAGCCCCAGCAGGCAGGGGCTGAGGTGCGGGAGTGACCTTTTGATGAGCGACTTTCGCCCGGTCGACCGATCGACGGGGTCCCACCTGCCGCCGTCGGCGTCACCGGCGGCGCAAGCGACTTCGGGTTCGACGACATTCGGCGGCCCTCCGCCGTCGACCAGTGTCAGGACACTCAGGGGTACCGTCTGGTCGGCGAAGGTTTCGCCCCGGCCACGGTGCCCGTGTCCCCGAAGCGATCTCGACCACCTGGATCCTGCCACCGGTGAGTTGCAGGACCTGATAGTCGGCCGATCATGGAAATAGCCGGAGGTGTCGTCGCCGCCGCCGCCGCGGATGCTGTCGTCGCCGCTGCCGCCCTGCAGCAGGTCGTTGCCGGCACCGCCGAACAGGCTGTCGTCGCCGTCGTTCGGTTTCTCGGGTTTCCGTACCACTTTCCCCAGGAAATACCGGTAAGGATCGCCGGGTATTTCAATAGCTTAGAAGACTGACGGTATCATGGTCTGCGAGTATATCAATACCTTAGCACCCTTTCCTGTTATCGTGCCCTCCAGCGTGCGAGATGGGCGTGTTCCTCGACGGCAAACCGGATCCCGCCCTTGCATGTTTATGCGCCGGTGCGCGACCGGCGATGTGAGCGAGGTGCGGCTCGGGGAAGGCGCCGTGTGGCAGCCGGTCGATGGGCCGCTTTGCGCGGCTTGATGTTCAGGCAGACGCCCGCCCCTTCCATCCGATCGCGCGTGGCCGTGCCGGACCGGGCCTGCTGGCCCGATACCGCGTTCGCCAAGTTCGGCCTGCACCTGCCGCTGCACCGCCAGAGCCGCAACTTTGCCCGCGAGGGCGTAACCGCTCGACGGTCTCCACGCTGGCCGACTGGATCGGCGCGGTCGCGGCGGACGCTACGGCCACTGGTCGAGGCGATCGAGGCGCACGTTCGCAACGCCGAGCGGATCCACGCCGACGACACCCCGGTGCCGGTGCTGGCCAAGGGCAAGACCCGGACCGGGCGGCTGTGACGGTGGTCCGCGACGACCAGCCGTTCGGCGGCGCCGATCCACCGGCAGCCGCCTACCTCTACTGGTGAAGACCCGAATTCCGCAGCGTTTCGGTCTCGATCCTATCCGGGACATCCAGGTTCTGTGCCCCATGAACCGCGGCGGGGTCGGCGCTCGTTCGCTGAACATCGAACTGCAGGCTGCATTGAATCCGGCCGGCGATCGCAAGGTAGAACGCTTCGGCTGGACCTTCGCTCCCGGCGACAAGGTGATGCAGATCGAGAACGACTACGAGAAGGAGGTGTACAATGGTGACATCGGTTACATCGACGACGTCGACCCGGACGCCGGTGAGTTGACCGTCAGCTTCGATGGTCGGGTCGTGACCTATGGCTTCGGCGAACTCGACACCGTGGTGCCGGCCTACGCTGCGACCATCCACAAGAGCCAGGGATCGGAGTATCCGGCCGTCGTGATCCCGCTCCTCACCCAGCACTACGCGATGCTGCAGCGGAACCTGGTCTATACCGGCGTGACGCGTGGCGAAGCGGCTGGTGGTACTCGTCGGCCAGAAGAAAGCTGTCGCGATCGCGGTGAAGAACATATCCGGGCGCCGCCGCTGGTCGAAACTGAAGGAGTGGCTCGGCGTGCAAGGCGACCGCAGGGGCTGTGAGCGCCATCCTATCCCTGCCTGCGCACAGCTTCTCAAGATTTGGAAGAACGACGACAGCTAACGCCGACTTGCCCGAACAACGCATGATGGGTCAAAGCCTACGGGATCCGCGAACGACCCCACTCAAAACGGATTGTCGGACGACCATAGGGTCGAACCGGCATTGATCGGCACTCTAACTACGCCGAAATCACTCAGTTCAGATGATCATAGCCAGCACGCACCCAATCCAAGATGGACTTGGTCATTTCCGGGCGGAACTGTTTCGTCTAGCGTCATTACGGAATTGAGCGGTCCACCATTGTCAAGTGAGGCGAGCTTCTGGCGCAAGAACTCGGGGAGGTTCGCGTCCTTAACAGGAAGTATACTATGGATCTTCATCGCCGTATTCCTTGGTTTCCAAAAGACCATTATGAAATTCTGTTGCTTCGGCCCCTTCCTCACAAGAGCATATCGCCGCAATCTTAGGTCCCCTCCATCGGTATCAGTGTGATGCAACTCAATACTCGAATTTGAAGCCGCAAATTTGGTAAGTTCTTGCACGATATTAAGCGCCCACACGGGTGCATCAGCGATTTATTTTCGAAAGATGCCGCATCAGACGTCTCCTCCGGCTCTCCGCGATCTCGTTCTTCCACTGTTTGCCCCTTGCCTAGGCTCTGGACGCTCTGTTGCGCAATCCGTTCAGTGCCGTCAGTTGATGATGCCTGGGTGATGCTTCCAACTCTCTCGCGATCGATTCGGCTACTGCCTCCGGCGTTGAAGTGCTCTCGTTCCCCTCGGGTTCAGTGTAAGCATTACACCTGGGTTGAAACGTCTCGATCAGACGGACCTCCGCGATGGAAACCGCCGTCCGGAGGAGCCTCGTTTCAAAGCCGCGCTGCCTCGTTCGACAGACGAACATAGTGAAATGAGAAAGCTGCAAGATCGGTGTCGGAAAGATCCGCGAACCTGCCCCAATTCTCGATCGCCAGACGCGCCCGATTGACCGTGCTTAGGCAGCCACGGTCTCGGATGAGAAACCGGGTGCCCTTTGATCGCGCGCCATCTCCCGCGGCGGCCCTCAAGGCGGCCACGACGGGATGTGACGTGTCTACGACGCTTCCTTCCAACAACGCCGACAGGGCAGTCATGGAGAATGAAACCCGGCGCTCCCGAAGGGTCATGCCGCCCAAGTGCTTCACCCAGCGAAGATTCGCGACGTTTCCCGCGAATGGCGCGTTCTTCTGGCCCAAATACTTTCCAATATAGATCAATTCTCCATCGAAGAAGGGCATAGATGCCAGGGCCCACGAGTTTGCTCTTGATAGCCTCCGACATTCCGGGTTTCACGCCAAACCGCATGTTCGCGAACGGAACGTGGTCGGGAAAAGCTTCTTCCCTCGCCATCACCGTGATGTCCGCGCTGTTGAATTGGTCGTATTGCGTAATCATTCTGCCTTCCTGTCCGTCGTCAGATTAATTGGGCCAGTTGAGTTCGTCTTGTAACGGAGGATCTGGCTCCTGATTGATGATGCCAGGCGGCTTGTGAATGTCTACGACCAGCACGCCTGATGCTCGCAGACCCAGACCTTGCCCTCAAGCTATGCAATGTGCTCCAACCCGATACACCCTGGCGACAGGGGCTCAGAACGCAGTATCTTTGAGCCGACATTTCCCATTTGAGCGGCCGAACCGCCCCTGTTTGATGGCAGGATAACCCACGTCCGGGCCTGCCAGAAGGCGGATCGTCACAGTGGCCGCCTCGGCCGCACCATGATCGTCAACCCGACCTCCATGGCTGGCTTCATCAGCGCGATTTTGGCTCATTTCGCTGGATCCCGAGCGCACTTCGCCTGTCGCTTGCCTTGTGCGGATCCACCCTGCTGTCAGCATGGCGCCGGTTCTCGTGCTCGCAGATTGTCGATCATGTCGAGGATGCGTCGGAACAGGTCACGCGGCACCGCGACCTCGGCCATCTGGAAGACACTGTAGCGGGCGTGGGCGATGATCTTCGCACCGATCTTCACCACCTTCTCGCGGATAGTGGTGAGCGACCAGCTTTCCATTTCGTCCGGCAGGGCCAGGGTGCGCAGGAAGTTGGCGAGGTTGTAGGCCAGGGCGTGAAGCTGAAGGCGCACCGCGTTGGCCTTCATCGTCCGGCAGGACAGCCGGGTCCACTTCACCGCGTTCTTGCCCTCCTTGATGTACTGCTCCGCCGTGCCACGATGGTTGTAGAAGGCGGTCACGCGGGCGGCGGGGCGGGTCAGATTGGTGACAATGAAGCCGACACGTGGATACAGTTCGCCGGAATACCATTCGACCTTGGCGACCACGCGGCGCTTCCGGCTCCATGACTTGGCCTGATAGCTGAAGCTGGCGTAGAACCGCTGGACGTATTTCGGAGGACGACCGACCGGGCGTTTGAGCAGATGGGCGATGTGGCCCTGGAGGACCGTGTTGGCCTTGAGGCGGATGGTGTACTTGTAGCCCTCGGCTTCCAGGTAGTCGTACAACTCAGGCAGGGCGAAGGCGGCATCGCCCCGGAAGAACCGCCGCCTGGTCCTGTCCCGATACCGCGCCACCACCGGCTCCAGCACCGAGCGCCAATCATCGGCGCTGTGGACGTTCCCAGAGCGCAGCGCGGTTCGCTCCAGCTCGCCGAACTGGTTGAACACGAACAGCGGATGGTAGCAGGTGCAGCCGAAATGGCCGTTGTAGGCGGTGCCTTCCTGCTCACCATGGGTCGGGCTGACGCTGCTGTCCATGTCCAGCACCACGACGTTGGTGGGACGGCGGGCATGAACCGCGTCGATCCATTTTCCTGACAGGTCGGCCAAGGCGGTGAGGTTCGCCTTGCCAGTCAGCACCTCGGTTTCGAACCGCCCCATCTGGCTGGTGGACGCGGCCTCCTTGGTCACAGCCCTGCCGCCGACGATCCAGCGCATCGCCGGATCATGGCCGAGCCGGTCGGCGTCGTTGACATCTTCGTACCCGGCAAGCCGACCGAATACCGACTGCCGGAACTGGGCCGTCAGGGTGTGGCGGTTGTTCTTGCCGGTCCGGCTGTCGGCCAACACCTGCCCGGCCATCTCGGTCAGACCGAGAGCATCATCGAGTTCCCGGAAGGCGAGCAGTCCGGCATCGGAGGTGATCCTGGAGCCGTGGAATTCCAGCTTGAGGCGGCGGTCAAAAGCGACCCGCAAATCGGCCGATTCCGTTTCACCCGCCGCCATCTCCATACCCAGCTCCTCAAATCGTCAGTACTGCATTGATTTTGATATCATATTTGACCGCCACCGTCAGGAAAACGCAGCGCCATCTGGGAAATCCGGGTCTACTCGCCGGACCGCGGCGGCGCGCATCCGCAGGCTTGGCTTACCGACTACGCCGGGATCATGCAGGCCGACGCCTTCTCCGGGTTCGGCAAGCTCTACAGGCCGGGCCGGGAGGCTGGTGAGATCGTCGAGGCGGCGTGCTGGGCGCATGCCAGGCGCAAGTTCTTCGAACTGACCGACCTCAAGAAGGCGCCGATGGCGGCCGCCGCGGTGAAGCGCATCGACACGCTGTTCGAACTCGAGCGCGACATCAACGGCCTGCCGCCCGAGCGGCGCGCCGCCGCCCGCGACGAACGCTCCCGGCCGCTGGTCGATCGAGCTCGATGTCTGGCTGCGCGAGAACCGCCGTGCGCTGTCCTCGAAGTCGGCCACGGCCAGCGCCATCGACTACATGCTCAAGCGCTGGTCCTCGTTCACCCCGCTTCCTCGACGACGGCCGGATCTGCCTGTCCAACAACGCCGCCGAGCGGGCCTTGCGCGGCGTCGCGGTCGGCCGCCGCAACTGGACCTTCGCCGGGTCCGACGCCGGAGGCCGACGGGCAGCGGCCATCTACACCCTCATCAGAGACCTGCAGGCTCAACGGCGTCGACCCGCGTGCCTGGATGAGCTGATTCTCGGGTTTTGCCGGTGGCTCAATGATGAGCGGCGGGGCCGGCAATGATGCGCTGGTCGGCAGTGGCGACAACGACACCGTGAGCGGCGGTGTCGGCGCTGACCTGTAAGCGGTGGGAGCGGGGATGACGTGCTGGTGGGTGGCGCCGGCGACGATCTTCTGCTGGGCGGTTCGGGTCGCGACATCGCGGTTTTCGACGCCGCCTTCGACGACTCGTCATCCCAGGTGGCGCGCACCGGCGGCACCGTGTCGCTGGAGGGAACGACGCCGTTGAGAACGTCGAGATCCTGGTGTTCTCCGACCGCACCTCGGCCGTTACCTTGGAGAACGCCATCGATTCCGTCGGGTTCGATGAGGCGGGCTATCTGGCCGGCAACCCGGACGTGGCGGCAGCCGTCGCCGGCGGCGCCTTCGCGTCGGGTTACGAACACTTCGTAAGCGTCACGAGCGCCCCACGTGCGTCGGCTATTGACGCCGTCGCCTTGGTTTCGGTGACCGGGCGGGCTTCGGCGCGCGCCTGAGCTTGCGGGTTGCCTTGTGGAGTTCGACGACCGCGGCCCCGATGGTGTTGTGGGCGCCGTCCTGGATGTTCGACAGCTCGATCGGTGACAGCTCGGGCAGCAGGCTCCGCCCGAGCTCGTTGCTGGCCAGGATCGGCCTGAGCTTGTAGCGGGTGGGCGACAGGACGATCGGCATCCAGGCGTCGGGAGCGAGGGAGAACCCGGTCATGAACCCGGTGACCCAGTCCTCGATGATCACTTGGCCCAGGTGGTTCATGAACATCGGCGTGTAGTCGCGCGGCCGGGTCGCCAGCATCATCTCGACCGAGCTGTAATGCGCCCGGATGGTATCGACGATCCGCCGTCCCGAGGTCCCCTCGGCAGCCTCCGGCATCTTCCCTGCGAAGATCAGCGGCAGCCAGGTCTCGGGAGCCACCGTCGCCGGACCGGCGACCAGAGCCGCAACCAGCCCGTCGATCGCACTGACCCCGACATAGCCGGAGCGCCCGTCCTCGCGCAGGACCGCGTCGAGCTCGTCGAGGGTGTAAAGCGCCCCGCTCATGCCGCCGCCGGCAGTGCTGCGCGATCCGCCTTCCAGTTCCACGGCAGCAGCGTGTCGAGCCGGTCGATCGTCGTCTCGCCGGTCACCATCCGGTCGAGCACATCGGCCAGGTAGGTATACGGGTCGAGATCGTTCAACTTGGCGGAGTTGACGAGCGAGGCCAGGGTCGCCCAGCTTTCCCCGCCGCCCTCGGAGCCGGCGAACAGAGTATTGCGGCGCCCCAGCGCGATCGGCCGCATGCCGCGCTCCACCGCGTTGGTGTCGACAGCGAGCCGGCCGTCGTCGAGGAACAGGCACAGGCCCTCCCAGTGCCCGGAGCATGTAGCGGATCGCCCCCGCCAGCGGCGACTTCTGCGATATCTGCGACAGCATCTCCATCAGATATGGCCGCAGCGCGTCCATCGACCGGCTTCGAGCGTGCCTGACGCAGTGTGCGTCGCTCGTCAGCCGACAGGCCCTTGATCTTCGCCTCGATCGCGTAGACCTCGGCGATGCGGGCGATCACCTCGCGCGCCACCGGCGAGCCGGTGGTGGCATGCACGTCGACGAACTTGCGTCTCGCGTGCGCCAGGCAGAAGGCCAGCCGGATCGGCCCGGCATTGCGCCCGGGCTTGGTCAGCCCCTTGTAGGCGACGTAGCCGTCGACCTGCAGCACGCCGCTGAACGACGCCAGCTGCATCGATATGTCGACGGTCCTTCGTCCCTCGGCATAGACGTAGCCGATCGCCGGCGGGGACGGTCCTCGCCACGGCCGATCGTCGACCGCTTGCGCCCACAGCTGTCCGATCTTGGTGCGGCCGCGACCGGGGTCGAGCCGCGGCAACGGTGTCTCGTCACACAGGATGCAGGGCTGCGAGCGGATGTGACCGAGCAGCTTCTCGTACAGCGGCCGCAGCCACCAGGCCGCGCGCCGAACCCAGAACGCCAGGGTCGCTCGATCCAGCACGACTCCCTGGCCGAGCAGGATCTGGACCTGGCGGTAGAGCGGCAGGTGCCAAGCGTATTTCGCGGTGACGATATGGGCGATCAAGGCGGTGGTCGCCATCCCGCCGGTCACCGGCCGGGCCGGCGCCTTGGCCTGTACGACGGCACCCTCGCAGGCCCGGCAGCCGTATTTCGGGCGCACGGTGCGGATGACCCGCAGCACCGCCGGCACCTTGTCCAGGGCCTCGCTCACGTCCTCGCCGATCCGGTGCAGCGCCCCGCCGCAGCACCGGCACTGCGTGGTGTCCGGCTCGATGACCTGCTCGATCCGGGGCAGGTGCTTCGGCAGGGCGCCGACGTTGCGTCGGGCTGGCTGGCGGGGCGGCCGCCAGACGGGCCTTGCTGGTCGGCCGGCCAGGCATTGTCGTTGGCCCCGGGTTCACCCGCCGAGGTCCCGGCCTCGCCGAGATCCAGGGCTCCCTGCTCGGCCACGATGCTGGTCATCCGCTCCGAGCGAGCGCCGAACACCATGCGCCGATACTTCGCCACCTCCGCCTCGAGACGGGCGTTCCGATCCTTCAGGTCGGCGATCATCTGGATCAGGAGATCCGGGTCGCGCGGCAATGGATCGGTGGGTGACGGCATGGAGAGATTCTACCCTGGAGCCCCTCCAACTCCCAGCAAAATCAACGATTTCAGGTCGATTCTACCCCGCCCGGACCGGCCTCCGGACGACCCGTGGCGAGGACCGCGACCACTCCAATCCGTCGACCAGGAGAGCAAACTGCACGGCACTCAGCCGCACCACGCCCGCCGTCGCCGGCGGCCAGGCGAACCGGCCCGCCTCGAGCCATTTGGTGAGCATCACCAGTCCGGTGCCGTCCCATGTCAGCAGCCGCAACCGGTCCGCCCGCTTCGAACGGAACACAAAGATGTCGCCGCAGTAGGGATCCGATTCCAGCGCTTGTGCGACCAACGCGACAAGGCCGTGTACTCCTCTGCGAAAGTCGATCGGCTCCGCCGCCACCAGCACCTTTGGGCCGGCCCCGGAGGGGATCATCACACGCCTCGCAGCGCGCCGAGCACCGAGCGGGCCAAGGCCGGATCGACGTCACCCGACATCGACACCCGGCCCGACCGCAGATCCACCTCGATGCGGCCCGCCGAGGCCGGTCGACAGGTCGAGCCGCCCAGCCCGTCACGGGCGTCTTCCATCACCTCGACCGGGATGAACCCCGGCACCGCAGAGCCCCAAGCTCGCGTCCGCGGCGTCACGGTGTCGACGTCCAGCCCGGCTGCTCGGCGCCACGCCGTCAGCAGGCCCCGGTTCAATCCGTGACGCCGCGCCACCTCCGAGATCGAGACCCCGGGTTCGGCACTCTCCGAGACGATCCTCGCCTTATCCTCGCGCGACCAATGTCGCCGGCGCCGTCGGCCGCCAGGAGCGGCACCGCCCGCGTTGGCGTCATCATAAGCGTCGGCGTCGAACCTGGCATCAACCCTGAGCGTATCCATCAAGCCACTGTCCTTATCGGCAACCGAAAAGGCAGTTTCCGACAGGCCCGGCCCCGGCGGAAGGTGGGGTACTCGTGACGCTTACAACACTTCCAGCTGATCGGCCAGCCGGAAGGCCGCAGCCCGTCGAGAGTCGAGGGTTTCGAGCAGACGTTTTATCTCGACGACAACCCCGACGTTGCCGCCGCCGTTGCCGCCGGGCAATTCGCCTCCGCGGTTGATCATTTCGTGACCTTGGGCGCCGCCGAGGGCGCGATCCAAATCCGCTGTTCGACAGCGCCTATTATCTTCGGACCAACGCTGATGTCGCCGACGCGGTCGCGGGTGGCGAATTCAGAATCCGCCTTTGAGCATTTCCAGCTGGCGGGTGCTTCCGAGGGGCGCAGCGCGTCGGAGTTCTTTGACACCACTCGGTATCTGGAGGCCAACCCCGACGTAGCGGCCGCCGGCCTTAACGCCCTCGAGCACTATCTTGTCCTCGGGGTCCGGGAGGGCCGAGCGGCTTCTCACCGACGATGTTAGCTTGGTGTAGCGCGGGAGATCCGTCGAAAGCGTCCGGCGGAGGCCGCCCGCGATCGGTTGTGTGACCGGTTAATGTCGGACGCAGCGCCAAGGACACGGTTGTCAGGGGTCGAGGTCGTCGGCTCGGGTGTTGGGCGTCGGCGCTGGCCGGGCTTGTTGGAGGAGGCGATCGTCGCGGGACGCTCGTGCCGGGATCGACGGTTACCGTCGTCGCCGTCGCATGGGGTCGACCGCGGCCTTCGCTCCGCTCGCCGGCAGGAACTTGGGGTCAAGCGCCGTCTGCGCGTCCGCTCCAGCGAGCAAATTGGTTGGGACCATCGGCGAGCCGCTGCTGTTCAAGCGACGACCTCGCCGTGAGCGACGTAGTGCGGCCTGGGCTACGCTGATCGCCAAGCCGATCCAGGCAGCAGCCGTCGGCCGGCGCGAAGGTGGCGGATCTGCTGCCGCCGGCAAGGGATGCGTCCGAGGCGACGCTTCACCATTGGAAAGCCAAGTACGGCGGCATGGGCGTGTCCAACGCCAAGCGGTTGACGGTTCGAGGACGAGAACGCGAAGCTGAAGAAGCTGCTGGCGGAGCAGATGCCTCGACGCCTCGGCGCCGCGATGAACGTTCAGGGGCAGGGTCAGTCCAGCTTCGAGTTCCAAGACGTCTTCGAGGCCGCTGGCCGATGTGACGACGTTTCGAACGTTGCGATCGGCGGAAACTGAGACGGAATGAGCCGGAAGATCGTGCCGGGCACCTCTGCAGTCGCGAGCACCATCAGACGAACACGATGTCGTCGTCCGTGACGCGGCTTGAAGTCGGCGTCGGCCGCGTTCGGTGCGGCGAAGACTTCGCCGCGCAGTGCCGATCGAGGTATCGGCGCACGAGCATTAGCCCGTCCTGAGTTCCCGCGGTCACCAGGCGCATGGGTGCCTGACCGCCGAAGGTCGGAGCGTCGTTGGGGCCTGCGCAGCCATGCGACGCCCTCGGCGTCAGTGTCGATGAGGATCCTGAGCGCCTTCCCGATGCCGAGCACCGCCGAGATCCGCAGGAGGGTGTCGGGTCATTGGAAACGGGACGGGTCGCGCGCCGGCTCGCGCGTCGGCAGCGTCAGATCTACACCTCCAAGCGGCGCGATCCGGGCGCGGATCGCGCTGGCGAGATATGCGCGGGGCGCGGCCTCTGCGACCGCCTCCCGCAGGATCTCCCGACCCTCTTCCTCCATCGAGCGGCCATGCTCGGCGGCGCGCATGCGGAGCCGGCGCTTGAGGTCGTCCTCGAGATTGCGGATTGTGACGCTGGCTCATTCGGGCGCCCCGTCTCAGGCGCCAAAACGATAGGCGGTGATTGCAAGGCAATCCAACGGGGTGACAGGCTGCGGTCGTTTGCTGTGTGGAGTCCCCTGCTCCGCCTGCGCCGTTCAGACGACCCTGGCCACCTCAAGCGAGCGCCGGGCCTGTTCAGTGATCGCCGCTGCCGCTCCGACGTTTCCCGAGGTCGACGGAGCGTGCGTCCGCCGGTTCTCTCCCCTCAAGCAACCGCGCTCATGTTGCGGTTTTTGGAAACTTGGGCATAATGGGCTGCACAGTTGCCGAATACCGCAACGGCCATCGTGACAATGACCAGCAATCCGACCGCCAAGCCCCTGGCGACCATCAAGGCCCGGGCGAAAGAGCAAGGCCTCACGGCCACTGAACTCGCGCGCCGTGCTGGCATGACCAAGAGTTCGCTGTCCCGTCTCGGCAGAGAGCATGGGGCGCGGGTGGACACGATCGAAGCGCTCGCTTCCGTCGTCGGCCTGAGCCTCACGCTGTCGTCCGCCGATGACTACACGCGCGCGCGCCCTCCAGGGCGATCTGCTCGATCTGTCGAAGTGGGATGGGTGAGGGGTGGATCGCTACAGCAGATGTCTGGACGCGTGCCACCGGCGAGCCGAGGCACCTCGGAAAGCTGGTCCTGGTAGGCAATCAAGTGCGGTTCACCTACAACCGCGAGGCCGGTGATCTGCCTGGTCTTAGCCTCGTGCACGATACGGCGAAGTTGGCCGGCGAGACCTTCGCGTGGCCAAGCACCGAGGAAAACCCGCTTCCTCCCATGCTGCAGGCGCTTGTGCCGCCGGTCGATGGGCGCAACCTGCAGCGACGGATCCTGACGCGGATGTTGGAGCGGCGCGGAGTGTTCACCGCACGCGGGCCCGACCTCGAATGGGAACTCCTGCTGCTCGAGGGGCGCAACGCCATCGGCCATCTGGACGTGTTCACCGACAACACGGTCGCCCAAGCCTGGTACCAGACGCCCCTCGACGGCGCGGCCGCGCTTGATCTCGACGCCCCGCCGCTCCTGAAGTTGGCGTCCGAGACACTGCAGGGGACGCTGTCCGCTCGCACGATCGACGAGATCATCGAGATCGCCGAGTTACACCCGACATCCGGTGGGGCAATGCCGAAGGTGCTGCTGCCGATCTCAGCGCCTGAGCACAACCAGCCGGTTGATGCCCTCGTGAAGTTTCAGGGCGAGGAGTACCCCGATGTCATCCGGCTCGAGCACGCCGCGTACGGCGTTTTCGAGCGGATCAGCCAGGCTGTGCCTGAGCGCTGGATGACGGCTGCCGAGGATGCCGTTCTGCTGGCGACCAGGCGCTTCGATCGCGCGGACGGGCCTGCCGGTGCCGATGGAGTCGGCGTTCTCGACGCTGTACTCGGCGACGGGCGGAAAGGTTCAATCGTCCTGGTCCGAGACGGGGACGCGGCCGAATTTCGAGATGATCGCCGAGATGTTGCACACGCCGGCGCTCGGGCTGTCCTGGGACCCGAAGGCCGACGGCCGCCTCCTGTATGAGCGGGATCGTCACCAACGTCCTGCTCGGCATATCCGACATGCACCTGCTGAACTTCTCGTTCCTCGGACGACGCGGCGAAGCCCGGCTCGCCGGTCTACGATCTCGGCTCCGACCCGTGGTTATCAGAGCCTGGCGTGCGTTTCGGTGGTCTCCTTCGGCGGCCTCGTCACCAGCCGGCACGATGAGCCGCCGGCCGCCGGTGACGCTCTCTTCGAGCTTCACAGAGCCTTCCGCCTCCAGGAACGCGAGGCCCGGAAAATCGTGCGGAATGCCTTGGAAGCGACCGATGATTTCGCTGAGCGTGTCCGCTCGGCCGGGGTGTCCGACGCTGTGGCGGGCCGCCTGCTGAGGCGGATCGAGGGGACGCGCTACCGGATCGAGCGGGCGATTATCCCCTGATTCGGGCGACACCCGCGAGGAGGCTCCGCAGGGCGCCCCGTCCCACCACCTGTCCGCAGTCCCTCGTGGGACTGGGGGAGCGACCGCGTGAAGGGTGGCCGGGGTCCGAGGCGGCTCCCGGTCCGACGGTGTCAGAAGGCAGACATCCCGGCGCAAGTCGGCTCCCACGCGCAGGGCGGCGCCTTTGCGCGCCGGGCTTTGGCTGCTTGGGTCCACCTGACGAGATCATCGGCGAAACGGGTGAACGCGCACCGGCGCTCGACGAGGTTCAGTCGCTCGTGAATCGCGACCACGATGGTGCAGTTCCTCCGCCGCCGCAGGTGTCGCCGCGCCCACTGCCTAAGCGTGACCGGCTTCACGAGGCTGTTGGAACGGCAAGCGCTTGCCCTGCATGCCCCGCAGGATAGCCGCCGTCCGCTCGGTGTCGCTGACCTTGCGATGCGCGTACCGGCAATCGAACTCAGCCAGATTGGTGCAGGCGAGCTCGATGACGCTGCGCAACGTGCCGTAGATGCCGCGCTTGAGCAGGGCGAAGAACGCCTGATACCGGCGAGTCTATGAAGCGACCCGCATGATCCAGGGGTAGGCGCAGAGCGATTGTAGCCGCCCTGGTTCATCGGCGAGATCGTTCCAGGCCTTGCAGCAGGCGTCGACGATGGCCTCGGTGTCGTCGAGGAGGCGGAGGGAGAGGAAGCGTTCGCGCAGGTACAGCCAGACGCGCTCGACGGGGTTCAGTTCGGGGCTGTAGGGCGGGAGCGGAACCAGGGTGATGTTGCTGGGGATGTCGGCCTGTCGGAGCTGGTGCCAGCCGGCGCCGTCGAGCACGACGACGGCGTGGACGTCATCGTCCAGGGTATCGGCGAAGGCGTCGAAGAACAGCCTTGTGGCTCGGGTGGAGACCTCCGGCAGGACGAGGGTGAAGTCGTCGCCGGTGGCCAGCCTGACGGCGCTGAAGATGTAGGTCCACTGGTAGCGCCGGTCGCAGATCCCCGGCGGTCGCTGGCCGCGCAGCCACCAGCGGTGACAGACGCGCCCCTTGTTGCCGATACGGGCCTCGTCCTGGAACCAGAGCTGAAGGCGCTTGTCGGGATGGGCTTTGCTGGCCGCCTTCAGGGCCGTGCGGAGCCCCCTTTTGGAAGCGGCGCTGCGCTTCCGGGCTGCCTTGCGGGTGCACCGGACGCGCCTTCTGCCGCGAGAAGTCCAGGCGCCGCAACACCCGCGTCAGGCTGGACGGGTGGAAGGTCTTCCCGAAGTGGGTGGCCATCCAGCGGCACAGATCGGCGCGGGTCCAGGCGCACACCCCGTCGCGATCGGGGTCCGGGCCGCGCAGGATCACCGCCGCCAGCGTCGCCTCTTCGCCCTCGGTCAGCCGGCGCTCCGGGCCGACCCTTCGGGCGGTCGATCAGGCCGGCGAGCCCTTCGGCGTTGTACCGCACTACCGCGTCCCGCAGCGCCTGGCGCTCCATGCCGGCCAGACGCGCCGACTCCGCCCGGCTCATCCCGTCCAGCGCGTTGGCGATCGCATACATCCGTGCCGCAGTCCGACCGCGCTCTCGACGGGCCAGGCGACGCAGCTCTTCCGACGACAAGTCATCCCGGATCTTGAGGCCTCCGGACATGGGCACCTCCATATCTGGTGGAAGGCCCATTGAATCACGCTTCTCAGCGTCGCGGAATCCCCGGAGTCACTTCACCCGCTCACCGGTATCAGCGGTGGTGCTGCTACGCACGAACCTGCCGAGCCGGGCGTACTCGTCGGCGCGATGGTTGACGGTTGAGTGCCCGACCAACTTCCGCCCGATGTACCCGTAGACCGGCGCCTCATCCGTCATCAGTTGCGCCTTCGGGCGCGCGTTGCCGAGCACCAGCGGGCGCAGCGTCTTCGCGGTCACGTTCAGGACGTGGAACGAGCGAGTGGCCCCGCCGCGCTCGACCAGGGTCAGCACGGCCATCTTCTTCGGGGTCGGCTCGTAGGCCTAATTGCGCGCTTTGCCGCCGATGAACGTCTCGTCGGCTTCCGCCACCTTCTTGGAGCCGCCCAGCCCGACCCTCCGGGAGCTTCGTGGTCATGGTCCTCGATGAGCCGGTGGGTCAGGAACCACGCGGACTCGTGAGGTGAAGCATCCGCTCCAGCTGCTTGGCGCTGATGCCCTTCTTGCTGGCCGCCTTGAGTTGGGTCGCCAGCAGCCACGTCGTGAGCGGGATCTTGCTGCGCTTCATGACGGTGCCGACGGTAACGGTGAACGGCTTGCGGCAGTCCTTGCTCTGTGGACGCCTGGCCGGGTCGACTTCCCATCAGCTTTCGTGACGCGGTCGCCGGTCACGCCGCAGCGCGGGCACGCGGGACCGCCAGGTCCTCGTTGATGTAGATCGGGTTGTTGAGATCGAGCTTGAACATGCTGCCGCCCGCTGCGGCAGACCGTCGAGGCAAGCTTGGCCGGGGGTGCGCTTGATCAGGCTCGAATGCGGCCGCCGTGTCCGGATGCTCCCGGCCGGCTCCCTTTGATCAGCCATCAGCCATCTGCGGCTAGTGCAGGCGGTCCGAAGGGCGGATTGCGCGACTCGTCGCGGTGATAGCTCGGCACGTTCCCCGACCAGCAGCCGGTCGACCGCGCCTTCCGCGTTCTACAAACGGCAGGATGAGCCTGTCCCATTGAGCGATCTGGATGTCGTGGTGGGTGGAGTGATGCTGCAACATTGGCATTCGGGCCAGCCGTACGGCCCGGTAGGTGGCGAGAAAATACACCGCGACGAGAGGTATGGGCACTATCACGCACCCGCTTTCCGGTCATCTCCGTTCCCGAATGCTGGGCGATCAGGTGCCGTAGACGCGGTAGACGAAGTCGTCGCCGTCGGCGATCGGCTCCATCAGCATGACGTAGCTAAGCGCCGGCGCGAGATCGATCGCGTCGATTTCGATGAGAGCGGGAGGGCGGAACCGCGTCGGCGTTCGCTCCAGTACCGCAGCAGATACGACAGGCGCGGGTACCCTGTCAGACGGTCGGCATCGGGCGCCCAAACGATGCTGGGTGTCGGACTTTCGATGCGATCGAACAGAAGCCGCAACGCCTCATCGCGCTGCCGTTGATCAGGCAGGTGGTGACGTCGGCCAGCAGTTGCTCGAGTTCGGCTTCTGGCAGCACCTTTGCCGGCCGCGGCGGGCCACGCCTGGCGCACCTTTGCCAATTGAGTCCTCTGCCGGTGAACATTGTAGGCACTCTCCATCGTTGCCGGCATCAAGAGCGGCGCCCATGTAATCGGTCTATAACTCAGCTAATTTAATAATAGGTTTACAGGAATATATATAAGTGTAAGTCAATATTTTATCTCCTTGGAGTTTTTCAAGGATCAATAATTTACAAAAAGTGATGGTTCCAATGCTGGGGGCACATGCACGGCGATCCCGCCGAGGATTTTTGCGGGTTCGATGGCCTGCGCGGGAGCGCCTGAGGCCCTTGTCGCGGATCGCAACAACCGGCAGAAGCAGTTCCGGCACTGCCGGATCGCGCTGCTCACCACCGCGGACCCGGGCGCCGACGCGATCAGGCGCGAGGCCCGGGCCGTCAAGACGGCGGTGTGGCGCCGACAGAAGCGTTTTGCCAACGCCGGCGCGGACTCGACCAGGCGCCCCGTCGCGGAGCCCGCCGCCGAGCCTCTCAGTGGCGGGGCGGGGCTCGTCCTGACGAGGGCGCGCCTTGAGGAGATCTGGTGACCGACCGAGGTTCGGCATCCCATCACTCCAGCCGACGTTGCAAAGCGTCCGAGACGTCAAGCCTCTGACAAGCGTCTGAATCGAGAGCGCGGGGTGACGGTGCCGAGGAGCGCGGTGCGGGGTACTCGGTTCCCACCCGTGGCGGGCGATCTCCCGGGCCGCGGCCCTGCTCCTCGACCACCGAGCCAGTCTTCTGGACGGTCGCCGCCAGTCCGGCGGCGGTCGAGCGGGCGCGTCTCGGCGCCTCGGACGGCGCGCGCCAAGATGATGGCGGACTGGCCGACCGGACGGTCGAGCTCGCGCGCCGACGCCGACCGCTCTTCGCAGGCGGTGGCCACGGTCTCGACAGGGGCGCTGGCCTGGACCGCCGCCGCCGTGCCGGCCCGGGCGTCGGTTTGCTCCAGGGCGATGTGCGCAGTCTCGCGCCGCCGCCTCCAGCTCGGCGGAGGCCGACGACGCCACGCCCCGCTCCAACGGATTGGCGAGATCGCTTATCGAGCGGGGCATCTCGGTCTCTGCCCGTTTCTCGGTCTCTCGCCCGCCTCGCGCTCCTCTCCAGGGAACCGCTGGCGTTGACGGGCGACGTGGTCGACCGGCGGGTCGCGTCGCTGTCCTCCGCCATCGGAGCGCCGATCACCATCGCCAGCCAGCCGGCCCGGTTGGCGGCCGGCGGTGGGTCACCGGCTGAAGGTCAGGCTGATCCCGTCGGCTTCCGCGCGGATGACGCTGGCGCGTTGACGACCGAAGCTGGTGCCCTCGATCTCCACCACGGTGCCCGTGCGCAGGTCGAGACCGCTCAGCCGCTCGATCCGGACGCCGCTCCGGACACGTCGATCGCCCGCGCCGCGGCGGTGCGCCCGTTGAGCGTAATCTTGACGTTCTCGTTGGCGGGCCGACGCTCGGCCCCGCGACGGTCGACGTCGACCGTCGCGGTCCGCACCGAGCGGACGATCTCGCGGCGCAGCTGCTCGATGGCCTCGTGAACGGACTCCGCCACGTTCCGGACCTGCGCCGCGCGGTTGCCGGTGGCCTCGGCCTCGGTGGACACCCGCTGGATGGACTCGGTGACCTCTCGGGCGGCTGGAAGCCGACTCGCCGACGCTGCGCGAGATCTCCATGGTGGTCGCCTGCTGCTCTTCCATGGCGACGGCGATGGTGGCGGCAATCTGATCGACCTCCCCGATCCGTCTCGATCATCTGCCGGACATTGGTGACCGACGCCTGGGTGGCCTCCTGACCGCCCGGATCTGCGACGAGATCTCGTCCGTCGCCTGGGCGGTCTGGGTCGCGAGGTTCTTGACCTCCGAGGCGACCACGGCGAAGCCCTTGCCGGCTTCGCCGGCCCTGGCCGCCTCGATCGTCGCGTTCAGGGCGAGCAGGTTGGTCTGGCTGGCGATCGCGTTGATCAGCGAGGCGATCTCGCCGATCTTGTCGGCGGCCGACGTCAGCGAGTTGATGGAGGCCTGCGATTCGCTGCCCGAGGCCACCGCCGACCGGGTCGCGCCGGCGGCGTCGGACACTCTGCCCGCGATTTCCTGGATCGACGCGGCCAGTTCTTCCGCCGCCGCCGCCACGGTCTCGGCGCTTGCGAGTGATTCCTGGGCGGCCGACGCCACGGTGTTCGAGTTCAGGCCGACCTCATGCGCCGATGCCGACATCGAGGCGGCTTCCTCGTCCATCCTGATGAGTCTGACTGGCGACGTTCTCCACCGCGGCCCCGGCCTCGGTTTCGATCCTGTCGGCCATGAGCCGCAGCGCTGCCCGCTGGTCCTCGGCGGCCTGTTCCTTGAGCCGTTCCTGCTCCTCCGCCAGATGTCGGGCCTGGGCCATCGAATCCTTGAACACCGCCAGCGCCCCGGCCATGGCGCCGATCTCGTCGCGCCGATCGGCGCCGGTTACCGCCAGCGCCAGATCGCCAGCGGCGATCCGCTTCATGTCGCCGGTCAGGCGCGACAGCGGCCCGGAGATCGAGCGCCCGAGAAACACCGACCCGATGGCCACGGTCACGATGGTGATCAGGCCGAAGATCAGGACCCAGAGGAAAGCTTCATTGAGCGGCGCGTCGATCTCGGCGGTGTCGACCCTGGACAGCAGCACGTACCGGGCGGTCCCGAAGCCGATGGAGCGGCCGGCGAGGGTCTTGCCCGTCCTCGTTCCAGGTGACGACCTCGTCGCCGATCTGCGCCAGGGACCGGCCCTCGTACCGGGTCTTGAGAATGTCGTTGTCCGCGGTCCGGGGGTGTCGGTACGGAACAGGCCGTCACCGCCGACCAGCACCGCGTCGCCGGTCGATCCGATGCCGCCGCCGCCGACGATCCCTGTTCAGACGGTCGACCGGCATCTGGAAGGCCAGCACGCCGACCGTCTTGCCGTTCTCGATCAGTGGGGTCGCAGATGAAGGATGCCGGCGCGTTGTTGCTCGGGGCGTAGGGCTTGAAGTCGAAGAAGCTGAACTCTCCCGAGCGGCCGGCAAGCCCAGCCTTGAAGGCGGCGGCCAGGTCGGTCGCACGCCACTGCTCCGGTGTTCATGTTGGTCGCGTAGTCCAGCTCCTTGAAGACCGTGTAGACGAGGTCGCCGGACGTGTTGAACAGGAAGATGTCGTAGTAGCCGCCGGTTTGCAGGAACTCACGGATCCAGGGGTGGTACTGGGCGTGCAGCCGGCTGTACTCGGACCCGTCGCTGGCCGCGTCGAGCGCTTCCTTCTGGCCGGTGGGGTTCGGGTTGTCGGTGATGTAGAGCTTCTGCAGCGTCTTCTGCGGCTCGGGAAGCGCGGCGAACGCCGAACTGAAATCCGCGAGGGCGCTCAGGAACACCTGGTTCCGCGACATCACCAGGAGGTCGCGCTGGATGGTCCCGAGGTAGTCCTGGACCGCCTTCGCCTGAATCTCTCGGACTGCTTCAGCGACCGCTCAGTCTGGGTCCGATAGGACTCGGACAACAGGTTCAACGAGATGGACGCGGTAGCCGCGATGCTGACGATGGCGACCAGGATAATGATGGCGGGAACCCGAAAGGCGATCGGGTAAAAATAGCGCACGCTGCCCTCGCGGTGATCAGGAACGAAACTCTCTAAACATCCGCCCAATCCATAAATAAAGCCTTAATCAGATGTGCGGGGTTCCCGGGAGCTTGATCTGTCAGGCTGCTGAAGAAGTCGGTGGAGTGCCCGCTGTTGACGGAGTTTTCTGATCGCTGAAGCCGTCGGGCGAGGTCGATACGCGGTGGTGATCGTCAGCTGCGTGAGTTGATCAGCGAGACCAACCCCCAACGGCTCGGGTTCGGCGCGACCAAGCCACAGCACACAGCGCGCCGACCCGGCGCGCAGGGCGTCGTCTCAACGACCTGATCCTCGCGCCGGTCGAGCCGCTCGCCTGTCTCGAGCAGACCGCCACGCTTGGGCTCGACCATCGACGTGACGAGACTTTGTGTGGGCCCGGACCCGCAGCTTCGGTGTTCGGTGCTGGGCTGAAGGCCTCAGGCCTGGCCGTCCGCGCCGACCCGAGCGCTCATCGGCCGACCCGGGGATCAGGTGGCACTGTCGCTCGCTCACCCTGCGCACAACCGGCCCGGGCCTGCCTTCCCAACGGAGCTCGAGCACCGCGCCCTGGGCAACCGACTCGACGGCGTGCGGGAACAGCGCCACCAGATTGATGCCCGCGGGATCGCGCGCCGACGGGTAGACGATGCCGTTGATGCCGTGTCGGCGTACCGCTCCAGCCAGGGCATTGCCGGCCGGGTAGCCGACAGTGGGGTCGGGGTGCAGGCACGACGGCCGCTCCTCCAGGTCCCGGAGATCGACGAACTCACCGGCGAAGCTCGCGAACAGTCTCGGCGTATTCGATGCGGGGCATCGAACCGGTCAATCCGGCCAAGCTCGCGCTCGACATGCCAGGTGACTTCGGCCACACAGGTGGCGGTGCCGGTGAGGCTGGCGTACCAGTGCGCCGCGCTCGGGCCCGTTGAACCGGTTCAGCTCGCGTGGCCGGAAGTAGGCAAAAGGCCGCGTTGATGAAAGCCGCGTGCGCAACGCCGCGCACGAACTCGCCGGCGCCGATTGAGGCCGTGCCGCGGCGCTCGGCGCTCAGCCGGACGCTGCTGAAGGCCTCGATTTCCTCGATCGCCCGGCGCTCTTCGTCCGTATCGATCAAAGTGTTCAGCACCGGATCGCGCAGCCGCGCTGTCGAGACCAGCCGAACGCCGCGTGGCCCCGGCAGCGGAACGACAGGAAAGCCGTGGAGAGTCGTCATGCCGGCGGATCCTGTTCAGGCTCGGCCACGTTGAGGGGCTGTCAGAGACCCCGCGCAGCGCGTCCACATGGGCGCGCACCTCCAGCATCTGCGGGATACCGCCCTCGATCATCGACTCGACCGGCGTCAGGTTCTCGAACAGCGGGCCTTTGCTGCGCAGCGTCGGCCATTGGTCGGCAAGATCGTCAACGAACAGCAGATGCAGGGCCTTGTAGATGCCGATCAGCGTCCGAGGTCCCGCATGAGCTGGTCCTGGGTCAGCGTCTGCTGCCAGCGGCCCTGGCGGATCCGATCCCAGGTGCTCGGCGAGACCCCGATCAGCGCCGCTGCCTGTTCCTTGGTGACGCGCCAGGCCGCGATCCAGCCGCATCAACGCCTTCAGCGCCGGCGGCATCAGGCGCCGGCGGTCGGCTCCGTCGGCGAAGGTCTGGCGGTATCGCGCCTCGTGCGGCCCCGCAATCAAACCATGGCTCATTGGACGGCTCCTTCACCGGGCCAACATAGCGCAAAAGAAGCGCCTTGTAACACCACTTGCGTGATGGCGCGGCGCCGCACCAGCTTCGCCTCCGGTCGGCGCCAGGAACGGTTGCTGCGCGCGCCCGCCAACGGTGTCTTGCGCGCGCGCCCGTGCGGAGCGCTGAAGGGCGGACACGGCCTGCCTGGAAAGGGCATCCCCTCTCCGCCGAGCCGGTGCCGGCCGGTGGCCGGGGCGGCCCGGATGCAGCGGACCACGGCGTGGACGGAATAAAGACTTGGACTCCCTGATCTGGCCGGCTGGAGGCAGCCACCCGCTCAACGGGGCTTGCGGCCCGGTGGGGATGAACCATGATCTCGAGGAGCTGGTGCGGATGGTCCACCCGGGCTGGTGAGGCCGCGCAGATGAAGGCGCTCCGGCCGCGGAGCTCGGTTCGCAAGCGTGCCGCCGCGCGAATCCTGGCCGCGCGTATTCCGAACGCCGGGCAAGATCCCGCCCGAGGGCATCGGTCGGGAATGATGTCGGTGCATGACAGGTTCGGCGGAGCGGTCGTGTCCCTCGGCGTGGTGTAGCAGGCGGCTGGTCGCCGCGATCTCCGGCAAGGTGCCGTGCTGCGGTCAGCCGGCGAGTTCCGGCAGGCTGACGCCAGGATCATTGCCCATGGTCGCCATGGTTTCCAGGGTCATGTAGCGAGCGCGCTGGACGGCCCACTCGTCGTTCTGCTCGAGCAGGATGGCGCCAACCAGGCGGATGATAGCGGCTTCGTTGGGGAAGATGCCGACGACCTCAGTGCGGCGCTTGATCTCGCCGTTGAGGCGTTCGAGCGGGTTGGTGCTGTGCAGCTTGGTGCGGTGCTGGGCCGGGAAGGTCATGTAGGCCAGCACGTCGGTCTCGGCATCGTCCATCAGGACGGCCAGCTTCGGCAGCTTGGCGCGGAGCTGGTCGGCGACGCGGCGCCACTGGGCGCGGGCGGCCTCGGCGTCGTTCTGGGCGAAGGCGGTGGCGATGAAGGCGGATACCACCCGCCGGCCGCTCTTGCCGGCATGGGCCAGCGCGTTCCTCATGAAGTGGACCCGGCAGCGCTGCCAGCTGGTGGCGAGCACCTTGGCGACCGCCGCCTTGATGCCCTCATGGGCGTCGGAGACGACCAGCTTGACGCCGCGCAGCCCGCGCCGGGCCAGCTTGCGCAGGAAGCCGGTCCAGAAGGTCTCGGCCTCCGACGGCCCGATATCGAGGCCCAGCACCTCGCGCCGTCCGTCGGCGTTGACGCCGACCGCGACGATCACCGCCACCGAGACGACCCGGTTGATCTGACGGAGCTTCACGTAGGTGGCGTCGATCCAAAGGTAGGGCCAGTCGCCCTCGATCGGGCGATCGAGGAAGGCGTGCACCCGCTCGTCGATCTCCTCGCACAGCCGGCTGACCTGGCTCTTGGAGATCCCGGTCATGCCGAGCGCCTTGACCAGATTGTCCACCGAGCGCGTCGAGATCCCCTGGATGTAGGCCTCCTGGATCACCGCCGTCAGCGCCTTCTCGGCCATCCGCCGCGGCTCCAGGAAGCCCGGGAAGTAAGAGCCGGTCCGCAGCTTCGGGATCCGCAGCTCCACCGTGCCGGCACGGGTCTGCCAGTCACGGTCGCGGTAGCCATTGCGCTGCGCCAGCCGCTCGGCACTCTTCTCGCCGTAGCCGGCCCCGGTCAGCGCGCCGACCTCCAGCTCCATAAGCCGCTCGGCGGCAAACCCGATCATCTCGCGCAGCAGATCGGCGTCGGGGGACTTCTCCACCAGCGTGCGCAGGCTCATCATCGCGTCGGTCATCGTCGGTCCCTTCGGTTCAGGTTGCGGTCGCAACTCAACCCTACCGGAGATCCGTCGATGACCACTCACGCGGGCCCGCCCGCCCGCTACAGCGCTCATGTGAAAGCGCGCGGGCGGGCGAGCCCGCTACCGCCGAGCTACACCATCACCAGGGACGTGACCGGCGGAGCCACGCGTCTCGAGGCTGCCGGGTGGCCCAGCGTGGGCGGCGTCAAGCCGAGATCACCGAAAGAGAGCAGGAACCGGGCGGTCCGAAGGCGCGCTGGATCCGGAACCGACCGGATCGAGACGGCGTGGCCTCTGCCGCGGCGCCGAGATCAGCTCGTTGAGCGGACAGCCCGTTTTAGCCCTCGATCCCGGGCGGAAGACGCCGTGCGCCTGATGACGCGACCGTCCAGAGCGCTCGCGCGGGCTGCCGAGGCCGTCGCTCCCCGCCGCTCCCGCTGGATCCCCTCGACAGGGCGCCGGCACGCGATCGCCAGCGGGGCGGATGCGCGTCCCGGGGCGGAGGCCCGGTGGCCGGCGAAACCGCTCGGGACCGACCGGCGCGAGCCGACTTCTGGTCGGCGACGATAAGGATGCGGGCCAGCCGCCTGACTGGCGCGATAGACTGCCGCCAGAGGCCCGGACCCGCCACGGTAACACCGGCGCCCTGCGAGTCCGCATGAGCCCACCTCTCCACACGCCATCGCGCCTCCACCCGTCCAGCCGCGCCAGCGAGTTGACAAGGTTGCGGATGCCTCCTCGAGGGACCCCACATGCACGACGCGTTTCGCTTCTTGTGGCTGGACCCACCGTCAGCCCGCGGCTGTCATCTACGGGCTGGCGACCGGTGCTGTGGCCGTGGCGACCGCTGGGCGCTTCATGCTGGAGCCGATCATCGGCTCCTATCTCTTCCTTGCCTCTCTGGCGGCGGTTGTTGGGTGCGCCGTTCTGCTGGGCCGGGGCAGCAGCCTGTACGCGCTCCTGCTCGGCGCGTTCCTGGCCGCGTTCCTGTTCATCGAGCCATCCCATTCGTTGGCGATGACGCAGGCGGACACGGTCGCTCTTTTCTGTACCTGGCCGTCGGCCTCGTGTCGGCCGCGGCGATCGAGGGGTCTCCGGGCGTTGGCGCACGACCTGCAAGCCGCCGAACATCACCAGGATGCGCTGGCTCGCGAACTGCACCATCGCACGCGGAACAACCTGCAACCGCTGATCGCGGCGACCGGGATGTACCACAGCCGGGCCAAGAGCGAGGAGACCAAGCGGGTCCTGGAGGCTGTGAGCGAACGGATCGCCAGCTTCGGGCTGCTGCAGGAGCTGATCTACTCGCCAACCTCATCCGGCGGCGACGTCGAAGCCAGGGATCTGGTCGGCGGGCTCTGCAACGCGCTGTCAACCTCGCTCCTGCTGCACCGTCCGATCACGCTGTCCGGCTCGGCAACGCCTGTGAGGGTGCCGCGAGCCATGGCCGCGGCGATCGCCATCGCGGTGAACGAACTGGTGACCAACGCGCTCAAATACGCCTATCCGGATTGCCGACCGGGTACGATCCTGATCCAGCTCAGCGTGCAACCGAACGACGTTCTCACGATCACCGTTCAGGATGATGGCGTCGGCTGCCCCCTCCCTCCGCCAACGGGGACGGGGTTGTCCCTGATCGCCGCCCTGCTGAAGCCACACGAGGGGACAGTCGAACACGAGGACGCCTCGCCGGGCTGCCCGGGCCACGGTGCGAATACCGCTGCGCGCGCGCGCCTGACGGCCCGCCGAAATCGAGACGGGCCGGAGCGTCGCCCGGCCGGACGCCAACAGCGGCAACGGCCCCACCCGTCACGCTCAGGTCGGTGTCCGCTTCCGTCCCGTTGCGGGGTACACTCGGCTCGGCTCGGCTCGGCTCGGCACTGGGCCTGGCGGCCTTCGCGCGCCATCCAACCAAGGCGACGAGGCACAAAGGTCATGGGACATCGGCATGCGTGAGGACGAGCGGGTCCAGGCTGTCCAACAGCTTCTGGTCGACTACGTGAGAAGCCCGTCCCTGCGTCACATCCGGGACCTTCATTCGGTGGCGCTCTGGCGCGCGCGGTCGTCAGTCGGATCGACCGCGCCAGCGCGATCTGGCAGAAGTGGGATGGGCAGCGCGAGAGGCTGATGACGGCGGCCGTCGGAACCTGGGTCCCGGTCGACGACCTGCGTGATTTTCTGAACACCATGCCCGGCCCGATCCTGACGACAACCGACGTCGCCCAGCGCCTCAGAGCGCAGGAGGAAGACAGCTCTCCAGTTTCCGAAGGAAGACCTTCGGGCGGGTTGCGTCGCGTTGTACCAGCGGGAGAAGGCGCAAGGCACCGAGCTTCCGGCGATCCTCGGCGCCGTGGAAGAGTTCATCGAGATCGAAACCGAACGTCTTCGCCTCGAGAGCGGAGCAGCGTCTCCGCCAGCGTCGGCACCAGGAGCGGGTCTTCCATGAACAGCGGTTGCTGTCCGGCGCCGACTGCAAATGGATCAAGATCCAGCCGTTCGCCAGCTGGTACTTCGCCGCGTCAACGGGCGGACCTGCCGGCTGGCGCCGTTGGAGACCAAGAAATGGCGCCTGTCGCGGGTGACGTCGGTGGCGGACGACGCGCCGGGCGTGGCGATCGGCACGTACGGGGACGAGGCGATGCCGCCAAGGTGGTGGCGGTGATGGCGTACCGCCCGGAGCCGTGACGGCCGTGAGCCGGGCCGCGGAGGGCGCTGTCCCTCGGCGCCACCGGCGCCGAATCGCCGTCCGCGCGAGCGCCGCGCCAGCGGTTCCGTCGCGTCGCGGGCGGTCGACGCGGCCGCGCGATCCGTGTCCGGCCAGCCTGTCAGGCCGCGAACAGCGGCAACGCCAAGGGCGACAGCGACGGTCGCCGGTTCGGCCTCCTCGCCAACCGCGTGACCAGGGGCCGACCGTCGGCACCCCGAACGCGTGCCAGTGTTGCAGGAGGCCCTGGCAGTCACCCTCGGCGGCGGTGAGAACATACGCGCTGCCAAGACGCCGGCGCGCGCTGAGCCGACGGCGAAGGATCCACCCGGCGATGCGCTCCGCGTCATCGCGGTCACGCGCCCGGTGCGTGAGATCGCGCTGCGTCCGGCCGTGACGACCAAAGCGCACGCGCACCGTCACCTCGCCGAGGAGGTCCTGATCAATATCAAGTTCGTAGCTCCGGTCGCGATTGCGCGTCGGGTCCACGAGGCGAAGACGCAGGTGGGTCAACGACAACATGCGGGGATGGTAACACTACGGGAACGGAAGGTGAATCCCCGCCCGGAGGCTCCTGCTCCGGCTGCCGCGCCCGAGCGACCCGGGTTCGCGCGCAACCTCCGGCCCCTCCTGGCGATGGCGACGCGCGGGGCGCCCCGGGTGCCGCGCTTGCCAACCTCGCCGCGGGCGGTCGACGGCCACCGCCCGGCCGCTGCACCGAGGATCCACCCACCTTGAGCGCCGGCAACGGCGACTGGCCAGCGGCCCCTCGTGCGCGGGCCAAGGCCTCGTCAGACCGACGGGCTTGCGACCCCGGGCGCAAAGCGCGCCGGCGCAGCCGACCTGGCGGGGCCGCGCGGATGGCGAGGGCAGGGGCGTCACCGCAGGATGTCGTTCAGCAAGGCCCCCAGGCGGACCCCCGCCTTCTTCAGCTGCGCTTCCACGGTTGCCCGATGAAGATCCTCATACGCCGCCGACAGCCGCAGGATCCGGAAGCGGTGCGCCCGGCAAGAGCGTGACCGCGTCGCTGGCGTACTGACAGCTGCCGCCGACCACGACGCAGTATTGAACCAGCCGGTCCTGCGCCAGCGCGTGGCTCTCGGTGGCGATCGCCGCCGGCCAGTCGGCCGCTTCCAGGATCTGCGCCCACAAGACGCGTTGGGTGGGTGAGATCTCGCCGTGCAACCCGGTCGAATACGCCGCCCGCGTGGCGGTCCCGGGCGCGAAGCCGCGCTCCTCCATGCTGTCGTGGACGATGCAGATGTCCCACACCGTGTGCAGGGTCGAGACCTGTTCGCGTGTCGCCGTCCTGATCGAGATCGCGCCGGTCCGGTGCCGAGCACCCTGTGACGCCGAAGACCGGAACGCTGTTGCCGCCTCGATCGTCGGCGTAGGAAACGTGCAAGGGCTGATGGATGTCGCCCAGCCAATGTCCCAGAAACCGCAGGGCTTCGGTCTGGTCCTGAGGGAAGCCTTGGTCCCGTTGCCCGAGTTTGACCGCATCCTGGCCCTGAAGGACACGAATCATCAACGGTATCGCGGTCAGGAGGCAGCGGTCGGTCCGGCCGTCGCGGTCGAAGCAGGCGGAGACACGCGCGGCGTCGCGGGGAACGTTGATGTAGTGATCGCGCGCGTACAGCCGGACGACCGGGCCGAAGACGTCGTGACTGTCGGGCCAGCCGCAGGCTGCGCCAAAGCTGGCGTAGCGCGGGTCCCCGCCGGCTCTCAGGATGTCGTCCACTCTGACCCTGACCTCGGGGTCAGTTCGCGGTAGGCGATGTCGCAGACCGCGTGATGCCCGGCGCCACCGAAGCCGAGGGCGGGAGCCGCGGCGACCAGGAGCGCGACCGCGATCAGCGCTGTTCGGCCCATCACGGGGTGGACCCTTGGCTTGCGGGGTGGTGTTGCTGGCCGGGCTGTCCTAGGGTGTGGCACGGTGGCTTGAGGCGGGTTGTTGCGCCGAGGGTGATCGCGCGCAGCCGATGCCGGATGACAACAGTCCGGCGGGGCCTGAAACAGGGCCACGGCAACGGTCGATAACGGGGCCACGGCAGGGTCGATCCGGGGCAAGGTCGATCCGGCGGACGCGGCGCCGTTGGTTTCCGTCCCGTGCGGCGGTGATGGCGATCTAGGGGCCAACCAAGTATCACCACACGCCGTGACGGCACGTCCAGAGGCGCCCCGATCCGCGGCACCACGATCCGGCGTTCCAGGGGCGCAGGATCATGCCGAGGAACCGCTGGGGTGTTCGGCAATGCTGGTTTCCCTTCTGGAAGTAAGAGAGACAGCCGAGTCGTATTGGTCGACGGTGGACAACGACGCGCTCTACTGGATAGCCCGGCGAATGATCGCGAGTGAGATTGAGAATTACGAGAATGCAGCCAACGCGATTGGACTGATGGTTCTGCCGGCGGAGCCGTTGATCTACCGAAACGGCGGGTTTGATTTTGATAAGCTCGAGCGCTTCCTGTCTGGCGAGCAGGAGCGTCTGGGGGCGTGCCAGCGGCGCACCATTGCGTCCTTTACCAGGCAGGATGCGCACGGCGCCATGGGGTTGTTCAACCGGGCCTTGACGGCGCTCGCCAACAACACGGACGGCCGGCGGTCGCCCGCCGCGGCGGCCAAAGCCTTGCACGCCATGGCTCCGGGATTCTTCCGCTGTGGGACCGACACATCGCCAAAGGCGCGGGCTTCCTGTGGCCGACCGCCGCGCACGCCGCCCAAGACTATGTGAGCTTTACGCTGTATTGCCAGCATACGCTGGCTCGGCTGGACATCGACTATCACGAGAACGGGGCCAGGTTGGGGTTTCCGAGCGCGACGAACCTTGCCGAAGCGCTGTCGATGCGGTGTGGAGGCCAGAGCGTTCAGTTGAGAATCTTGGCCGAATGCTTGAACGCCAAGTTCAACCCCAAAGGGATGCCCTGAGGGTCCCCGCCGCCAGTGTTCCGGCGCCAGTGTTCCGCGTCAGTGTTCCGGCGTCGGCCGCCACGGCGTGCGCGCACGGCCCGGCACGACGCTCCGGCGCCGGCCCGCTCGGCACCCAGGGATCGTGGCGCGATGCTGGACGGCGACTCAGCCCGGCCGCTCGCCCGCGTCACCACGGTAGGCTTCCGCGACCCGCGTCCCCGGTTGTTCCCGGAGTCCGACGCAGGGGTTTCCCGCGCCAGACGCTCGATCATGTCGTCGAGCGCGGGCGGCAGGCCGACCGCGTTGGCCCGCAGACGCCGGCGCAGAGCGGCGATCGCGGCGTAGAGGTCGTCGGCCGCCTCGACGCCGGCTTGATCGGCGATGGTGATGAGCTGGGTGAGGGCGGCCACCGAGAAGACGATATCCCCGCGCGCTGGCAATTCGACGCCGAAGACAACGGGTTCGCCGCGCGCTCGCGCGCCGCCGGACGGCGTCGGCGCCAGCTGTCCAGCGCTGTCACGGTTGCGGTCCCGGCGTCCTTGCTGTTTCGTCGTTCGCCCATCGCTCCTCCGGTCTTGCGGGCGGGCTCGCCGGCCGGAGCCGGGCCCGCGGCAGTGGCGTGCGGCAGTGGTGTTCCTGACCGCGTCAGCGGTCACGGGCATCGCTGGTGTTGACTGGCTGTACAGAGTAGCACAGCCGCCTTCGGATCCCCGACGCGTCGCGTCCCGCGCCGCCGATCGCCAGGCCTGGAGAACCAGCTGGGCGGACCCCCGGCCACCCCCAGAGGCCTCGCCTTCCCGGGTTTTACGTTTTATTGTCAGTTTCGGCGGATTGTAAACCAAACACCTGTGGGGATGATGATGTTCGGCCAACGACTGAGGCTCGTTCGCACGGCGGTGGGGTTGTCGTTGCGAGGCTTGGCCGGTGCCATGGGAAACCGTGGTGACGGCTCAGGCGATCGGCAAATACGAGCGCCACAGAATCGATGCCGAGCTCCGGTGTGCTGATCGCGCTCGCCGGCGCGCTCGGCGTTACCGAGGCCTACCTGCTCGGCGAGCCGGAGATCACCATCCAGCGGATCCAGTTTCGCGGGACGGCCGTCGCCGGCAAAAAGCAAGAAGCCCAGATGGCAGCGCGGGTCGGCTGCCGGCTCGAGCGCTATCTGCTGGTGGAGGAGCGGCTCAAACTGGCCAAGCCGTGGGAACGCCCGATCGGATCACCATACCCGATCGTGGCTGAGGTCGACGAGGCCGAGGGCGCGGCGCGCCGGGTCCGCGAAGTCTGGGGTCTTGGCGGGGATCCGCTTCCCAATCTGGTCGAGCTGGTCGAGGGGCGTGGCATCAAGGTGCTCTCGCTCGCGCTGTCGGACATCGACGGGCTGACGGCGATGGTGCTTCGCGACGGCAAGCCGCCGCTTCCGGTCATCATCCTCAAGAACGACGCGTGGAGCGAGCGCAAACGCTTCACGCTCGCCCACGAACTGGGTCACTTGGTGCTCGAGGTTGCCGCCACGGTGGATCAGGACCGCGCAAGCCGCCGGTCTCGCCGGCGCCTTCTGATGCCCGCGGAGACGCTGTGGGCGCACGTTGGAAAGCGCCGGACGTCGATCAGCCTGGGCGAGCTCGCGCAACTCAAGCGGATGTTCGGCGTCAGCCTTCCGGTGATCGTCAATCGCTGCAAGGACCTCGGCATTCTCGGACCGCGCGGGATCGCAAATCTGTCCCGCGCGTTCGTGCAACGCGGCTGGCACCGGCCGCCATACGCCGAGATCGGGACGGTCGATCCAGCCCTTGAGGAGCCCCGGCGTCTGGAGCGGCTGTGCCTTCGGGCGCTCGCCGAAGGCGCGCTGTCGCAGCCAAGGGCTGCGGACATCCTCGGGGTGTCCCAGCAACACCTGGTCCGGCTCATCGACCCTTCCCAGGTGAGCTGAGGACACGCGTGCCGCGCCGGAGAGACGCGGGGCGACCGGACACCGGGGACGCGACCGACACCGGGCCACCAGGCACCGGCGCAAGCTCTGGGACGCCACTGGGAATACGCGGCGCTCGGGTCGGTCTTCCGGTCAGGGCGCGCGAGCGACAGCGATGGCCAGCGGTGGATCGCGCCGATCCTGGCCCGCTCCCCTGGTGGCCCGTGCGGCAAAGGACGGCGGCATCGTGAACCTCAGCCTTGCCAGACGCGCCGTGAGAGCGGTGGTTCCGTGGCGACTGCGCTTCGCGTTTCGCAGGGCTGGCTTTCGGTTGATCTACGGTGGAGACGCCCGGTTCTGCCCTGCTGCGCAAGCGGGGTGAGCGGCTTCGAGCGATCTCGGTCCCGCTGGCGGCTCTCGCCCGAACGCGCTGTGCCCGGTTTGCGGCGCGCTGGAGCGGGACCGGCTTGTCGCGCGGTACTGGGCTCGCCATCCCGAGCTGCTGGCGCGAGCGGATCGAGTGCTGCACGTCGCGCCGGAGCGCCCGATCGCTCACCTGCTGCAGCGCCGCGGCGGGGTCGATTACGTGTCGATCGATCGCCAACCCGGCGCGGCGATGCAGGCCATGGATCTGACGGCACTGAGCTTCGCCGACGACAGCTTCGACGCGGTGTACTGCAGCAACGTCCTGGAGCACATCGATGAGGATCGCCAGGCAATGCGCGAGATCGTCCGGGTCCTCAGCCACGGTGGGTGGGCGATGGTCCTGGTTCCGCTCTACGGCGACGCGACATACGAGGACGTCTCGGTGACCGACCCGGCCGAGCGCGCGCGTCTCTACGGTCAGTCGGACCACGTGCGGGCCTACGGCATCGACGTCGCCGAGCGGCTCGCCGGGGCCGGCCTCGACGTCTGGGTCGAGCAACCGGGGCTTGGCCTTGGAACGGCTGAAGCGGTCCGCCAGGGCGTCGACCAGAACGAGATCGTCTTCGTGTGCCGGAAGCCGTGGCCGGGCCGGGGGCGGTCGGAGCTCCCGGCCGCGGCAAACTTCGTTCCGGCCTACGGCCGTCAGCCGGCGCTGCGACGGCAGTATGGAGCGGCGTATCGGGTGAACCCGCATCTCGTCGAGGCCTGGTCGCGGGGCGGCAGGGCGGCGGACTCCATCGGAACAAACCCCGGGGATGTCATCGGAGCGCCCTCGTTCCGCGGAGGCTGATGTCTCCCTTCAGGACGATGCCTCCGGCGGTCAGCGGGCGGTGGGCGGCGGGCGGCGGCCTTGCGCAGGCGGTGTTCTTCAGCCTCCATCGGCACCGCCCACGGCGCCAGTGCGCGCGCCCGACCGCCACCGCGGGGAACGCGGCTTCGGCGTCGGGAGCGGCATCGGGGACGCGGTCGGCAGCGCTGCTGGACGCCGCCCGCAACGCTCAGCAAGCTGTCGGAGACATCGGTGCAGGAAGACTGGCCGCGGACCGTCGCTCGCCGGAATCGGTCGGGTGGGGGTTCGTCGGTCATCCTCGCGGATAAGCTGCGCTGGGGTGGGACGATGGCGCTTAACCTGATCAACGATCGCTGGATTCCGGTTCGTCGGGCTGACCAGGGCCCAAGCGTGATCCGACCCGACGAGATGGCCGATCCCGCGGTGGTGTTCCCGGCCTGGCCGCGTGCCGATCTCAACATTGCCTGCCTGGAACTGCTAATCGGTCTCGTGTTTCTGGGCGATCCGCCCGTCGACGAGGGTGATTGGCAGGATCGCAAGGCGCCGGATTCCATGCGCCTGCGCGACCGGCTCGCCCGGCTGGCGCCGGCCTTCGAACTCACCGGCGATGGGCCGAGATTTCTGCAGGATCTCGAACCGGTGCAGGGCGAGGTCGGCCCGCCCGACAGGCTGTTCGTCGATTCGGCGGGGGCAACACGGCGCGGAACAACGCCGATCTGATGGTGCGGCGGAATCGCTATCCCGAACTCGACCTGCCAACGGCGGCGATGGCGCTCTACACGCTGCAGGCGCACGCGCCAGCGGGCGGGGCGGGCAACCGCACCTCCACGCGCGGCGGCGGCCCGATGGTGACGCTGGTCGATCCCGGTGCGGGGACGCTGTGGGATCTGGTCTGGGCCAACGTCCCGGATGGCCGGCCTGGGGGCCCGGAGGCGTTACCCTGGACAAGGCCGACCCGGACGTCGGAAGCCCAAGGCTCCGAAACCCGCCCGAGTCAGGGTCATCCGGCCGAGTGCTTCTTCGGCATGCCGCGCCGCCTGCGGCTCGTGACGGAAGACGATCGGGTGACGGGGTGGTCCAGCGCCCCTATGGGACGAACTACGTTGGATGGAAGCACCCTCTTACGCCCTACTACCGGCAGAAGGCCGGTGGGGAGGCCCTGCCGGCCCATCCGCGCGCCGGAGCCTTCGGTTATTGCAGCTGGTTGGGCGTGGTCGTCGCCGCGCCAAAGGAAAGGCCGAACTCGCCGAGCGCGCGGCGGCGATCGAAACCTTCGAGAGACGGGTTTCCCACCAGGATCGGGTGGGCGCCAGTGTTCTCGTCTCTGGAGTTGGAGCGATGGACAACATGAAGCCGCGCGACTTTGTCTTATCGCGCCAACCGCTTCGTTCCATGGGCGGTGACACGACCGTCACTCTCCAGGCCATGGTCGAGGCTGCGGGCGATTTCGGCGCGGCGCTGCGCACCGCGCTCAAACCGATCGCGGGTGAAGGCGTGGCGCTCGAGGCGCTCCGAGAAACGTACTTCATCGAAACACAAGCCGGGTTTGAAGCCTGCATGGACGCGTTGCTGCGGGGAGACCCGCCCGTCGGCGTCGCCGCCGACTGGGTTCGCAAGATGGAGGCGGTGGGTTTGAGCCTCTTCGATCGCTCGGCCTTGCCCGGGATCGAGCGCAGGAAGCCGCGACAGATGGCCGAAATTGTCGACGCGCGTGAGGCGCTGCGCGGGTCCTTCGCCGGCTGGCGGCGCCCCGGCCGGGAGGCCTACGCCAAGCTCGGCCTGCCTCCCGAGACAAGCAAGGCGGCGGCATGAGCGCGGATGTGACGTCGTCCGGCCTGGCGATCCTGGGTTGGTGGAGGGAGAACCTCCACCCGGACACCCAAAGCGGCCCGGTGCGCGGCTTGCGTGCCAGGCTCCGGCGGGCCGAGCGGGCGCTCGACGCGCTGGCCGAGCCCCGGGTGACCGCGCTCCACGAGGCGCTCGGCGATCACGCCCCGGCGGACCCGGCTGGTTCTGGCGGCGCTGGCGCAGGTTCTCGCCACGGTGGAGGCCGACGGGCAGCTCCGCGTCGCGCGGGCGTTCGGGGCAGGAGCCGGGCCGGCGCTCTCCAATCTGCGCTTTCAGCGGTTGATCCGCGTCGAGGACCGCCGGGAACTGGCCTCGGCCTTGCGCCGCGCCCCTGCCGTTGATCGGCTCACACCTGCAACGTCGCGGCGTTGGGGGAGGATGTCCTCTTCTGGTCCGAGCCGGTCCGCGTCCGCTGGTGTTTCGACTATGTCGGCAAGCCGTCCCCGGTCCCCGGTGGCCAAGGCCCGATCGATCCCGAGTTGGAGGAGACCGCATGACCGCCTTCCTGCAAGTGCACCTGTTGACGGCCTACCCCCCTCCAACCCCAACCGCGACGACCAGGGGAGGCCGAAGGAGGCGCAGTACGGCAACGCGCCGCGCCTGCGGCTGTCGAGCCAGTCGATCAAGCGCGCCGTGCGCATGTCGCCACCGTTCCAGGCCGGGCTCGCCGGCCACCTCGGCGAGCGCACGAAGCTCATCGGCAACGTCGTTCGCGAACACCTGGAAGGTAGGGGCGTCGAAGCCGGGCGGGCGCGGAAGATCGCCGGGACATCGCCAAGGTGTTCGGCAAGATCGAACCGGCGGACAAGGCGCGCCCCGAACGGGTGCAGGCGACGACGCTGGCCTTCATCTCGCCGGACGAGCGCCGCTATGCGCTGGAGTTGTCCGAGAAGACGGCAGCAGGACAGCCGTTGCCCTCCGACAAGGACCTCGCCAAGACGGTGCTGCGCGGGGCCGATGGCGCCGTGGACATCGCCATGTTCGGTCGCATGCTGGCGGACAATGGTGATTTCAACCGAGAGGCGGCGGTGCAGGTGTCCCACGCCATCACCACGCACCGCGCTCAATCCGAGGACGATTTCTTCACCGCCGCCGATGACCTGAAGACCCGGGACGAGGATGCTGGCGAGGCGCATCTGGGAGAGCGCGCCTTCGGGTCTGGCGTCTACTACCTCTACGCCTGCGTCAACGCCGACCTCCTGGTCGACAACCTCGGCGGCGACAAGGACCTCGCCCGCAAAGGCCTCGACGCGCTGGTTCGCGCGCTGGCCACCGCCACGCCGAGGGCGGGCAGAACAGTCACGCGCATCGACCGCGCGCGGGTTATGTCCGCGCCGAAATCGGCGACGGGGCGCCGCGCGACCTGACCGGAGCCTTCCTGAAGGCGGTGCCCGTCAAGGGCGACCTTCTGATGGCCTCCGTGGAGGCGCTTGAAGACATGGCGGACAGGATCGACAGGGCCTACGGCCCTGGCCGCGGCGCGATGCGAGATCCTGAACGTCTGCACCGGCCGCGGGACGCTGGACGCCATCGCGGCCTTCGCGACCTCGTCGGTGCGCTGACGTGGCGGACTACCTGGTGTTCACGCTGTGCGCCACCCTGGCGTCCATGGGCGAGTTCGCCGGCCACGAGCGGCGCGGCACGCTGACCTGGCCCGGGCGTTCGGCCGTGCTGGGGTTGGTGGCAGCCGCGATGGGCATCCGCCGCGGCGACGCCGCTCGGCTTTGCCCGTCTCGATGCCCTGAAGCTCGCCGTCGGCATCATCGACGACGGCTGGCCGCTTCGAGACTACCACACGGTGGAGACCGTGCCCACGGCGGCGGCCAAGCATCCGGACAGCCGTCCGGCGGCGCTGCGGGCTGCCGGACGGGCCACCAACACGACGATCACCGTGCGCGACTATCGGGTGGGCGTGGTCTACGCGGCGGCGCTGTGGGGCGGGCCGCTCGACGGCCTCGACGCGGCGCTGGAGCGGCCCGAGTTCACCCTCTACCCGGGCGCAAGTCGTGCCCGCCTCGGCTCCTCCTGCCCCTCGCCTCGTCGAGGCGCAAGATCCGGTCTCCGCCTCGTCCGGGCGGTCCTCCCGCCCTTTGTGACAGTGGAGGGCATTCGGCTGGTGGCGTCCGACGAGCGGATCGCTCCGGGCGACGAAGAAAGCAGCCGCCATGACGTGGCCACCGATCGGGCCAAGTGGCATTTCGCGGCGCGCAAGGTCTACATGCACCGTCCGGTTTGGCGAGAGGGGCGTGGCATGAACCTCTACCTGTCGCGGCTGACCATCGCCCGCAAACCCTGGGTGGATGCCATACGGTTCTGATCGACCCGATCGAAGGCCGCTACCGCGATAAACTGCACGACCCGGAGAGGGGACGGATCATGGACGCCCATCACCGGCTGCTCTGGGCGGTGTTCGCGGACAGCCCGGAACGCGATCGTGATTTCCTTTGGCGCTCGGAGGGGAAGGGCGGTTCCTCGTGCTGTCCCACCGCCGCCCCGCCGTCGACGGTGCCGGGTTGTTCGACCCCCGATATCAGCGGAGTTCGCGCCCGATCTGCGCCCCGGCGACCGGTTGGCCTTCGTTCTGCGCGCCAACGCGACGAGCACGCGCAAGACCGGCAAGCTGAGGAAAAGCGGCAAGCCGCACACCGTTCATGTGGACGTGGTGATGGACCGCCTGTTTTCGATCGCCGGGCAGGCGGCCGTGCCGGCCGGCGAGATCGGCCAGCGGTCGGCGGTCCGGCATCGAGATGGCGACCGATGCGGCGCGTGACTGGGTGGCAGGGCAGGGGAAACGGAACGGGTTCCACCGTGGAGGAGCGCGCCGATGACGCCGCTGGCACGATTCCCGATGTCGACGTCTCGGACTATTCCGTGGTTCCGATGCCGGACCAGGCCAGACACCGGAAGGGTCGTCCGCAATTCGGCGTCTTGGATATGGCCGGTCACATCCGGGTGACCGATCCCGCGCTGCTGGTCGCCCGGATCGCCGGCGGGTTCGGGCGCGCGCCAGGCGTTCGGCTGCGGCTTGATGCTCGTGCGGCGCGCCTGAGCGCGCCATAGTCATCCCCGGCCTTCCGCCGCCCCGTTGGACATTGTGGAAAACGCGTAGAGATCGATGCTATACAGATGGTGTTCCCCGCACTGGCGGGGATCAGCCGGATCTCGCATCGAGAACGAGATCGACGCGTTCGTGTTCCCCGCGCCCGCGGGATGGAACCAACCCAGCCGAGATCGCGGAGGTGCTGGCGGTGTGACCGGGACCGGCCGCAATCGAGCTTCTGATCCTACCGGACTCAGGCACCCCGCCCGCGTCCGCGTGAACAGGGGTCCTCGCGGGCAAACAAGGCCACCCTGTCGCGGTCGCCAGCGCGCATCGCAGGCGCGGGTGCGCGGGTGCGGCTCGAACCGACCGCGCCGCGTTGCTCGCTCGCCTCGGATCCCCTCGTCGGGGGATGCGACTGCCGGATTATTGAGGGACCATCATGGACCCGTAGCCGTCGGCTCAGGGCGTATCGCGACCACGGCGGAGGACGGTCATGTCGGCGGAGAGCGTCTCGGGGAACGGGGCATCACCGTCGGCGACGCCGTTGACCGTGTTGCTGGGGGCGTCGGGATCCAGTGCGCTCGGCGCGGGTTTGCGCAGCGGTATCGCCCTCGTCGACATCGCTGTCAGGACCAGTGCGGAGATCGTCGAAGCGCGCGATCTCCGGCGGGCTGCCCGCGACCGCTCGTCGCGGGAAGCCGCGCGCGCCGCGGAACGGCCCGCCCCGTTGCGGCCAGCCCCCGTCAGCCCCCGCCCGTCGCCAGCGTCACCCCCGGCATCGGGGCGCTGACGGCGGCCCTGGCGCTCGATCGACGAGCGGGCGATCCGGCGTCGGCTGAGCGGGCGGCTCGCGGCACCCTCCTTGACGTCGCGGTGTGAGGGCTTTAGCCGCAATTGCGGGGGCGGTCCACCGCAAGCGCCGGTCGGCAAGTTGCTTGATGGGCAACGCCGCCACGCGCCGCCGCCGGGCCGACGCCAGCCCATGCACCGCTGACGGGAGCCGGCCTGGCGGCGCTCCCAGCGCCCCGGCCTGGCAGCGCCCCGGCCTGGCAGCGCCCCGGCCTGGCAGCGCTCCGGCCTGGCAGCGCTCCGGCCTGGCAGCGGCTCCGGCCTGGCAGCGCTCCGGCCTGGCAGCGCTCCGGCTTGGGCGCGGCGGAACGGACGACGAGGAGTGATCCTCGACTGGCTGACGCGGTGCGTGCTGCGGGAGCGCCGGTCCGGCGGTGTCCGCGGGTGAGGTGGCCGTCTCTGCAGGACACTCCGGGCCCGATCCCGGCGTGGCCCGCTGCGGACTGTGGGTTCACGTAGGCTTGCGCGCAGCGCCAGCGGGCGATCCGGCGCGGGAGCAGGATTGCCTTCGCGGGTCTCGGACCATATCAATGCCGGAGGCTGCTTGAAGCCGCGACGCTCGCGGGTTTGCCGGTCCGGTGAAGCGGCAACCTCAGGCGTATCCCGTATAGCAGAGAGATGCAGATGCCGACTTCAACCGCCGAAGGTTTCCACCGCCGTGCACGGCGCTGACGCCATCATGGCTGCACGAGTTTGAGGACAATCCCTTCGAGCCCGACGACAACGCGTTGTTCGAGATGTTCGACCGCAAGGGCTGGACCGACGCTCAGCGCCGCGCGTACCTGACCCGGGAAGCCCGGCTCCGCGCCGAGATCGCCAGCGGTGTCGAATGACCGGGGACGACCGTGACCAGCCGTTCCAGCGCTATCCCGGAACCGTCGTTCTCAGAAACCGACTGGAAATCCGCGACGGCGAGGCGTTGGCGTTTGCCGAGCGCATGCTTGTACGCCAGCGCGTCGAAGAGGGTTGCCCCGGAGGCGACTTCGATCTTGCCCATTTGCAGGCCATCCACCGCCATTGCTTCCAGGACGTCTATCCTTGGGCTGGAGACGTCCGGCTCGTCCCGCTGGCGAAGGGAGACAGCCAGTTCTGCCCACCGGACCGGATCGGGAGCGTCATGCAGGCGATCCATTGCCGGATTGTGCGGCAGGACTACTGTCGAGGCTCTGTCCCCAGACCGCTTCGCGCTGGAGGCGGCGGCGATTATGGGCGATCTCAACGGGGTCCACCCGTTCCTGGATGGCAACGGTCGGACTCAGCTGCTCTACCTGCAGCAGCTTGGCCGGAAGGCGGGACACACGATCGAGCTGACGCGGCTGACCGCGAGCGCTGGATCGACGCGTCGATCCGCGCCGGTCGTGAGAACCCTGACTATGACCCGATGCGGAGCCTGCCTTCGCGCGGCCATCCCGGGCCGACGATCAAAGGGTAGGCGGGGCAACCTGTGAGAACCGTCCGAGGAACGTCGTCGGTCGGTGTCGAGGCCAGTGGAGGATCCGGATTCGCCGCCAGCGCGCTGCTGGATCCCGGCTGGCGAGCGCTGGGTGTCGTGCGACAGGCGGGAAGCGGGCGGCGTCGCGGCGTGTTTGAGACCCTGGATGGTGAGGCGTTGACCGCGTTCCCCTAGAGGCCTTAGAAGCCGGCGATGGGGTCAGCGGGGACATTGCTGGGCGTAAGGGCGACCGCGCGTCCAGCCGTGCGCGGAGGGGAGCCCTGAGCGCTCCGGACGCGCGAGGTCGTGTCGTCGGCGTCGGGGGCCGGGTGGTTTGGGGGGCCGGGTGGTTTGGGGTCTGTCCTGCTCCGCCCCGCTGGGATGGCCGCGCTGTTCTTCTTGGCTGCAGGCGGGCCGAACGGGCGGCATGCGTCTGTCGGCTCGCTTGAGGAGGTTCCGGCGACCCCAGGCGCTTCGGGACATCCCGTCCGTCGGCAGGCCAGACCCACATCGGCCGGGTTCTCGCCGGACCGCGGGCTGGCCATGAAGGCACGGTTCTGAAGCGGCACAAGCCAGCATCCCGACGCTAAACCGACTTGAGGAGACGGATGGTGACCCTGCAGCGCAACGGCTCGGCGACCCTCGCCGGTCCCAGGGGTCGGAAAGGCGTTCGACCCACGCATCCGGGGTGCGCCTTCGCCAGGAGTTCCCGGAGCCTCTGGGACTGACCGCTTACGGTCTCGCCAAGGCGCTCGACGTGCCGAAGAACCGGATCACCAGCATCGTGAACGGACGCCGCGGGGTGTCCGCCAGCACGCGCTGCGGCTTGCCCGCTTCTTCGGGACCACCGCGGAGTTCTGGATGAATTTGCAGGTGCAACACTGACCTGGAGGTCGAGCGTCGCGCCGATGGCGGAAGCGATCCCTGCGATCCCGTCGAACCCGCCATGCCCGCACCCGAAGCCTTCCGGATCCAGACCGTCATCGGCGGCCGTCGGACGGCGTGGGAGGCCCCTCCGGCCCCTCGCGAAGAATAGGTCCGCCGGATCGAGCCCGCGAGGCCGGTGGGCAGGGTTCCGGCGCAGAGGACGGACATACCTCACGGCGTCCGGGACGCGGCGTCGCCGTCTCGCCGATTGCCGTGTCGCCGACCCTTGCGTTGCCGAACCGCGGGTGGACCTTTCCGGCTCCGCCGACCGACGTCTACCCCATTTGGTGGATTGAGCCGGTCGCCGCGTCGAGGCAGGCTCGGTATAGGTCGGACGCAACGGCGCCGGCGCCGTTGCGTGGCCGTCGGGCTGGCCCTTGAATGATGCGCGCGCGGCGTGGCAGAGCGTCGTCGCGCCGGGTCCGCTGGACCGCCAGGCGTCAGTGGGGTGGCTGCCGAGCGGGACGTGGGCCCATCGGCTGGCCGGCCGTGCGCGTACGCGGCTACGTTGAGGGGGTGCCATGAGCACGAGCATCGAGTGGACCAATCTTGAGGAAGCGCACGAGATCATCGATCTCGGCACGCTCCTGACCGACCCGATCGGCGCCGCTGGCGACCTACAAGAGCGCCAACGACCCGGCGGGCCGGTGACAGCGAGATTCCCGCCACGGTGTGGTCCGCGGGCTACGAGGCCGCCGTCGCCCTACGTCGCCAACACCACCCGCAACCTGCAGTTCAACCAGTCCCACTTCATCGCCTCGCCGGACGCCCCCGACGGCGTCACGACCTACGTCACGGCGTCCGACGGCTACAGCTGGGCGGCGATGTCGAAGGCCATCAGCGCGATGTGGCCGTACACCGCGGCCGACTACTCGGGGCTGTCGGCCACCAGCACCTACTACGCCGGCAACCTGGTGACCACGCCCGCCGCCGGCGTGGTCAAGGTGACGGCCAACTACAAGGCCCAGGACATGAAGTTCTGGGCGAACGAGGGCGGCGCCGCGGCCGGCAGCGCCGGCGCGGTCGCCATCACGCGCCACTTCGTCACCGACGAGTGGGGCAACGAGTACATCATGCACGCCTCCGGCCAGACCGACCCGGCCCAGGGCTCGGACGGCAGCTACCACTACCTCGTGTTCCGCGACAGCGCCGACAACACCTACCACCAGATCGGCTGGTCCTCCCGCGGCTCGCTTGTCGGCCCAGGTCGACGGCATGCCGATCTGGGGCGGCCAGACCTCCGGACGTCCTGGCCGGCGACGCCGCCGGCGTGCGCGACGATTTCATCCACGCGGCCGGCGGCGACGACCGGATCGTGGCCGGGGTGCAACGACACCGTCCATGGGACGCCGGCAACGACACCCTGAAGGTGGTGCAGGCTTGGATGTGGCGGTGTTCGCCGGCACCCGGGTCAATCCACCGTGACGCTGCGGCAGCGCGGAACCATCGTGGTCGCCGGCTCCGGACGGGATCGACAGCCCGAGCGGCGTCGAGATGCTCCCGCGTCGCCGACGGCGACACCGTGAGCGCCTGTCGCGCGGCGCTGGCCGGTGAGGCAGAGCAGGTCCAGGTAGTATCGATACTATTCAGACGAGCGTCAGGCGCATTTCTAAACCGCGTCCGCGTCGGAAGCCGTGGCTGTGATGAGCAGCCTCCGAGGAGGCGTATCAGCTGGAAGGCATCGGCTTCACCTCGGCGGGGGCGGCCGAGACCGGTGCCAGCGAGGTCTACTCGGTTTCCTCAACACTCACCTCCGGCGGGCATTTCTACACCTCGTCAACAGCCGAACGCGCGCAGGTGCTGGCGATGGCGAACTACCGCGAGGAGGGGGTCGCCTATTTCGCCCTTTGCCGAGGCGGCGAGCGGACGGGCCGCGGTGCATCGTTTCCTCGACGACCGGACCGGCAACCATTTCTACACCGCCAGCGAGGCGGAGTACGCCGAGATCCTGGGCTCACAGCCGCAATGGCAACTACGAGGGGCGTCGCCTTCTACGCCGCCGGGTAGTCGACGCGCCATCAGCCCGGACCCTGGGCTCCACGCTCTCCCTGGGGGCACCTCAAGGACTGTCTCGCTAAACCGCGCTAACTCGGACAAATCCATGAACGCCGGTCACGCCACGGACCGTAGCCGTGCACCGGGGTCGTTCAGCGCCCGGTAGCTGTCCGGGGCGACCAGGTCCGCCTGCTCCCAGAGATAGTCGCCGGTCAGCCCGATGTGGGACCAGCCCATCGGCGAGATGTGCGCGAGCAGAGCGTCGGTGACGACGTCGCCACGGACGCACAAGATGCTCAACTGCCCGCTCGAGGTACATCGTGTTCCAGTAGGCGATCGCGGCGATCACCAGGTTCAGGCCCGAGGCACGGTGCTCCTGGTTCTCCAAGGTCCGGTCGGCGAACCGGCCCTGCCGGTGCGCGTACACGGCCTGCGCCAGGGCATGACGCGCCTCGCCCTTGTTCAGCCCGGCCTGGCAGCGACGCCGCAGGGTCCGGCTCTCCAGCCAGTCGATCGAGAACAACGTCCGCTCGATGCGGCCGACCTCGGCGAGCGCGAGGTCGAGGCGGTTCTGCCGTTTGTAGGCCGAGAGCTTCCGGAGCATGGTCGAAGGTGCGACGACGCCGGTCCGGATCGAGGCGGCGAGCCGAAGGATGCCGTCCCAGCTCTCGGCGATGGTGTCGGTTCGGATCGGCCGGCCGAGGATCGGCTCGATCCCGCTGTAGGTCGCCGGTGGCTTGATCGTGCCCAGGCGCTTGTCGGCGAGATCGCGCAGTCGCGGCACGAAGCGGTACCCGAGCAGGTGAAAAGGGCGAAGACGTGATCGGTGGCCCCGCCGGTGTCGGTGTAGTGCTCGCGCGGCCGCAGCCCGCTCCCGTGCAGGAGCAGTCCGTCCAGCACGTGGGGCGCTTCGCTGGCGGTCGCCGAGATGATCCAGGGAGTTGAATGACGCGAAATGATCGGACAGGTGGGTGTAGATCTTGGACCCCTGGCTCGGCACCGTATCTTGGCGTTCACCTCGCTGGCGCTGCCGCACACCCGCCCGGCCCTGAAGAACTGACCGTCCGGAAGACGAGGTGGATCCGTCTCCCCAGTGCTTTGCGAAGCGCTGGCCGTGATGGGCGTCGATGATCCGGGCCAGTGCAGCACGGTAGTTCTCGTCGGAGAGGTACCAGTTGTGCGTCCAGGCCAGCTGCGCGTAGCTCACACCCTGGCTGGCGTTCGCCATCCGCTCGAGACCGAGATTGGTGGCATCTGCCAGAATCGCGGCGAGCACGGCGTTGAGGTTGTCGTGCTCCTTGCCGGAGCGCAGGTCCCGAAGCACGACACGAAGCCGGTGCGTAGTGCGACGTCGCGCAGCAGCTCGGTGATCCGCACGCGCGGCGGCAGCCCGTCGAGCGTGCGGTCGAGCGCGCTCGCCTCCGGTGGCGTGTTTCGCCGTCAGCGGCGTGATCCGGAGCTTCCGCGCACCAGCGAGACGCCCTCGAGCCTGCCGGTGCGCAGCAGACGGGCGAACCGGGTCAGCCGCAGATCGAGCTCCTCCGCCCGGCCCTGCAGGTACCGGGAGACGTCGGTGTCGACCGGCAGGTCGACGGCCGCCGCCGCGGCTTGCGTGCTTGGGCAGAAGATGTGGCGTCGAACTGGCGATAATTCCGCGTCCCATCGACCCAGACATCGCCAGCCCTCGCAGGCCGTCGCGCAGCGTGGCCAGAACGGCGGTCTCGTACAGGCGGCGGTTGATCGTTCCACCCTCCCGACCAGCTGCCTCCACCGCCTGCCGCGGAACGGCATGGGGCGTCGTCCGGACCTGGCGGCGGCTGCGCCGGTTGAGATCGCGGAGCAGGTCTCACCGCCTTGATCAGCGTCTTGCCGCCTGTGGCTGCCTTGAACGTGAAGGCATCGAGGAAGGCCGGCGCGAACCGCCGCAGGGTGGCGTATTTCCCGGCGGCCGCCACGAGCATGTCCTCGCCGGCGAGCTCGGCCAGCGCCTCGACCTGCGGCCGCGCGGCGAGCAACCGGTGCCAGCCGACGGTCCTCGTCGACGAGGGCCACGGGATCGCCGTCGCCGTCGCGGGCTGCTGTGAGTGCGTCGATGGTTCGGCCGAACAACCGCATGAGCTGGCTGACATCCCGCGTCGTTGCCTGGTAGCGGCGTTCCTGACCGCGTCGTGCCCGCGTGAACAGCGAGCCGACAAGCTTGTCGAACATGCCGATCGCGGCGTCTGCGAGCCGGGTCTCGAGGTCGAGCGTGACCGCCGCCAGCGTCGCGCGTCGGCGGTTCTGCGCGTAGTCCGACAGCAGGAATGCCGGTGCCACGCTGCCTTCCCGGACGAACTGCCGGAACCGGTGTTCGTGAACCAGGTCAGCGATCGATGGGTCGAGGCCGACACCTCGTACATAGGCGAGCCGGTCGAGCAGATCTGTGAGATTGGCAGCACTCGGCGACCCGGCATGTCGCGCAGCCACGCCAGCGGCGACGACCGCAGGGCCGGGTCGTTCACCAGCAGCGCGTCGATACGGCTCCGCTGCCGTTTGTCCAGGGCGCTGGCCAGAAGTGCTGCCGCCAGTTTGCGGGCACGGGCTCGCTCCCGCCAAGCCGGCGCGCTCTATCGTGTCGGGGCTCGGCAGGATAATCCGGTCGGCGCGAAGCGCGTCCATGACCGCAGTCACGATCGGCAGGCCCTTGTCGGTCGACCAGGCCGCGGCGCCGGCGATCTCGATGGCGCGGCCGATATCGTCGCGCGTGAACGCTCTCAGCCCAAGAAGTGCGGCGAGCTGCTGTCCATGATCGAACCGTGTCTGGGGGCGGCGGCCATAATTGAGGAACGATCCTGGTCGGACGCCGAGCTGTTGGGCGATGTAGTCGAGCAATTCCTCAGGAACGTCCTCGCGCGCCCGCAGGCCGAAACCCGGATGCCGGAGCAGGCACAGCTGGACGGCAAAGCCGAGGCGGTTCATCGCGCCACGGTGTTGTCCGATCGACAGCTCGATGTCGTCTGCCGAAAGCGTGTAGTGCCGGATCAGGCCGGCCTCGTGGCGGGGAACCTCCGAGACAGCCCCGCGCCGATCCTCATCGCTCAGTAGTGCCTGACGTGCCATGACCCCCTCCGCATGGTGAGGTCGGACAGCATCGTGGAGAGTCGACGGGTGGTCACCAGCGTGACTGCGGCCCGCTTGGTTGCTGCTCAGATCGAGAAGGCAGGGTCATCGGCTCGCTAGAGTGCACTGATCCGGCATGTTCACGGTTTGTCCGAGTTAGCGAGGTTTAGCGAACAAACCTTGAGGTGCCCCCTCCCTGGGCTCACGCGGGCGCTCGGCTGACGCCCCACCGTCGGGACAGGGTGGTGACGCGGTCGAGGCCGAGCGCCGGCGCTGGCCGCTGCGGCGTGCTCGCGCCGCGCCGTGCTTCCCCGCGGGGCCGTCCCGGTGTGCCGGTTCGTCGGTGGGTCGGGGCGGCAAAGGCGCCGGACGGCGGACCGAGCGCCGGGCGTGGGTCGGCGGCAAGGGGCGGGTGGCACGGCGTCAAGGCTCGGCGTGTGGGCTCGGCGTGGGGGCGGGCCCGCGGTGTGGCCAAAGCTCCCGGTTTTGCGTAGAAGCGACATCGTCGGAATCGCTGCAGGCCGACCCACCCTTGTCTTGAACGCGTTTTGCGAGATGATGAACGACATCATTACGCCCTCTCAGTGTCAGGCGGCGCGGGCTGTGCTGGAATGGCATCAGGAAGATCTCGCCCGCGCGAGCAACGTCAGCAAGAAGACCATCCAGTTCTTCGAGCGTGGAAATCACACGCCAAAGCGCACCACCCTGCGCACCCTGCGGTACACCCTGCAGGAGGCGGGGATCGTGTTTGTCGAGCCCGACGCCGATGGCCGCTCGGGCATCCTGTGGCGGGCTGAGTTGGGCCTCCGCGTGCCCTTCGCCAAAGCCAAGGACTGACCTCGCGGGGCTCACCCGGCCAAGGGCGGGGGGCGTATCGAGCGGGGTATCCTCGCGGCCGCTCAGCCCGGGGCTCAGCCGGCTGGACCGCGTTGCCGGGCTTTTGCGATGCCGCGGTGAGCCGAGCCGTCCCTGGAGGGCGCGCGGCCCGGCGTTGCGCGGGCGCTGTGACGGCCGGCCCTGGTTCGGTGGCTTGTTCGGGGCCCGGCTCCTTGGGCTGCGGCGAGCGGCTCTCGGGCGCGTGCGCCACCCGCCCGGCGGGGTGCGGCCCTCAGCCGGCGATCAGCACGGCGGCCAGGGCGATGGCGCCAAGCACCCAGGCTGGCGCGGTCCTTGAGCGCGAACACCACCGGATCGTCGTGCATCTGGCCACGGTCGGCCAGCAACCAGACCCGGGGCAGCCACCAGCCGAGCACCGCCGGCACCACCCAGAGACCACTCGGGATCCGCCAGCCGGACCGTGTGGAGCGGGTCGGCGACCAGATAGATCATGAAGATCAGCACCGAGGCGACGCCGGTGGTGAGGCCGAGGCCCAGGACAAAGCGCCCATCGCCGGCGCGGTAGCCGCGCCCGGGGATCGAAATCAGGCCCCGATCCTCGAGCCCGCGCACCTCGGTCAGACGCTTGACCAGGGCCAGGCTGGTGAAGAACGCCATGCTGAACACCAGCAGCCAGGCCGGAATTCCCCGTCGACCAGCAGGTGACCCGCCAGCAGCCGCAGCGTGAACAGCGCGCCGAGCGTGAGCACGTCGACGACCGGCTGGGTCTTGAGGCCGAAGGAGTAGGCGAGGGTCAGCGCGAGATAGCCGGCGAGACAGAGAAAGACGTCCGGATCGATCGCCAGCGTTCCGGCGAGGCCGGTGGCGGTCATCGCCGGCGCCAGCACGATCGCCACCGGGATCGGCAGGGCGCCGGACGCCAGCGGCCGGTTGCGCTTGCTCGGGTGCGAGCGGTCCGCCGACAGGTCGAGCAGGTCGTTCATGAGGTAGGTACCGCTGGCCGCGATCGAGAACAGCGCGATCGTCGCCAGCGTCGCCAGCAGGATCGCCGGGTCCTCGTAGGCCCGGGTCAGCAGGAGCGGCAGCAGGATCAGCCCGTTCTTGGCCCATTGATGCGGGCGGAGCGCGCGCAGCAGCGCTGGAAGGATGCGCGGCGCGGTACCGAACTCGGCCTCGATCGGCGCCCGCGCCGCCACCGCGTCGCGCCGGGCCAGGGCGGCGTTGACGGGAATAGCGCCGGCGGCGCGGTCCCACACCGCCATGTCGGCCGGGGCGTCGCCGGCGTACACGAAGCCGCCCGGGTGCCGGTCGATCAGGACCCGGGCCTTGGCCGCGCCCTTCAAGTTGGTCGTCCCGTCGCTGCCGAGCACCTCGTCGAACACCCCGACCCGGGCCGCGACCCGATCGACGATCCGGCGATCGGACGCCGACACCAGCTCGATCCGCCGGCCGGTCAGCTTTTCGGCCCGGAGGTAGTCGACCAGATCGTCGGTCAGCGGCAGGGTGTCGATCTCCACGCCGTCGGCGGCGGCGTCGAGCACCCTGGCCTTGAGGTGGGCCCGTCCCGACAGCAGCCAGAACGGCAGCGCGACCACGATCCAGGGCCGCCGCCGCAACGCCGCCAGCAGCGATCTCGTACAGCAGATCGGTCTTGATCAGCGTGCCGTCGAGATCGACACAGAGCGGCGGCCGCATCCCCATCTCCAAACCTTTCACAGGCGCCAGTGTCCTAAGCGGTCGGTTGGCCGCGAGGCAAGAAATCTTCGGGGGCTGCCGTTCGCGGGTCCGGTGTCGTCGCCACCGGCTCGCGCCCCGCACCCCGCGCAATCCTGCACCACCGGCGCCCAGAGTGTCACACCCGTCTCGCGCCCGTGTGCGAACGGCGTCGGCGATGGCGGTCGACGACATCGGTCACGCCGCGCTTCGACGCCCTGTCTTCAGGTTCCAGCGACGCGGATGGCGGCTCGGATCGCCGCGTGGCGATCCGCCAGGGCACCGCGCACGACCACGCCCTCGGCGGTCTCGTCCCAGGTTCCCTGCTGGCCGGTGTGCAGGGGATTGCGGTCGAAGCGGCCCTGGAAGGCGTCGTGATCGTGGTACCTCACGCGGCGTGCCCTGACCGGTGGATGGCCGCGGACCAGGAGGATCGACTGGTCGTGACCCAGCCGGCTGATCTCGTCCGGGGTCATGAGGAGGCGGTTGTGTTCGCCATGGCTCACGTTGATGCCGTCCGATCGATGGCCGATCACATCGAGCCCGCGGTGTTGGGATCCCGAGGAGGCGGCCTCCGAGCGGCGCATGATGGTGGTGTCGCCGAGCGCTTCGGCGACCCCTTGGCCGCGGTACCGGACACGGTGAACACCTGGATCACGTCCATCATGTTGAGGATGGATTCGGCGCGTTCCCGACCGTACACGGCCCGGAACCGATCGTGGTCCTGGATCAGCAGCCAGAGCCGCGCGCCGTACCCCGCCGCTGCGAAAACCGCGGCTTCCAGGGGCGGCACGTATCCGAGCTGCGGGAGCTCGTCGATCATCACCAGGGATCTCGGGACCGCCGGTCCGGCGCTGGAGCTGTGTGAGGAGCAGCCCGATCAGCAGGCGCGGCAGCGGGCGATAGACCTGCAGCGTGTCGAAGGGCACGACCATGTACAGATCGGCCTTGCCCGCCAGTATCGCCTCGACATCGATGCCGTCCGATGACAGGGCGTCCGCCACCGCCGGGTCGGCGAGCCAGTTGGTGAACTCCTTGCTGGTGCCGATCACGCCGCCCCACTGCCGGAAATGCATCTTGGCGAACGCTTCAGCCGACCGGGCGACCACGCCGGACGCGATGTGCGTGTGGTGCTGCAGCTCCTGCATCAGGATCAGCAGGCTCTCGTGGTCCCGCGTGCAGAGTTCGCGCAAGGCCCGCAGGCTGCGCTCGCGGACGCCCGCCAGCCCCAGCTCCCGGTCGCTGGCGCCCACCAGAAACAGCAGCAGGGTGCAGAATCAGATCCATGCCCTCCTGGTCAAAATAGTGACCTTCCGCCCCGGCGGCGTTGCTGCCTTGGCGCTGGGTGGCGCACAGCAGCGCGACCATGGCGGCGTCAGCAACCACTTCGCGGGCCGCCGGGTCCAGGAGGCCCACAACATCGATCCGGTCCTCGATCGCGGCTCCCCGACAGCGCGCCGGCCCGGCCTGAACGGGTCCAGCAGATAGACGCAGCGCCCCCGCGTCCGCCGGGCGCGGGCGGTGACCAGGTAGTTCTCGCCCCGGGGTCGAACACGATCACGCTGCCGGGATAGGGTGAGCAGGTTGGGGATGGCGGCGGACACGCCCTTGCCGACGCGGGTCCCGGCGATCGTGGCGATGTGGCCGTCGGTGCGCAGGCGCATCAGCGCGTCGTCGGCGAACTGGCCGACGATGACGCCGGCTTCGGCGCCGAACACGGCGCGCTGCTCATCCGCTCCCATCCATCGCGCGGTGTACGGACCGTCGCTCGGCGTTCGGCGCGCCGGCGCAGGCGTCGGCCTTGGCGGTCCGCACAACGACAATCCCGCCGACAGCGACGCCGCCAGCAGACAACCGGCCCCGGATCGCAGGAGCGTGATGGCGGCCGGATGCTCGGCGGCGCAGGGCGCGGGCCAGTGGCTGCTCCAGAGCCAGGAGCGCGGCCGGCCAGGCCAGCAGGCGCCCAAGCGCGAGCGCCAGGGATGTCGCGCCCGCGCCCAGCGCGATGTCAGGACCAGCCGAGGCTCGAGCAGGTAGGATCGCGAAGATCGTCGTGGCCGTCGCGGTGGCGGCCAGCACGCCGCCGGCAGTCGCCGAGCCACGCGGCCGGGAGAAGCGCCGGCGCCAGCGCACACGCCGCCGCGCTCGCAGCGACCGCCGGCCACCGCCGCGACCGCCGGCAGCGCGCCGCGCGGCTGGCGCCGTGATCATCGGGACCCGCCGTCGCCAGGCTGGCGGCGTGGCGTGGGCTGCGGGGGATGAGAAGACTGGGGCGCGGCCATGGGTCGGGTTCCGGAGCGGTCGCCCAGGCCAACGTCGCCGATGAAGTCTGACACGGCGGGACCCAACACACGCCACCCTCGAGGCCCAGAACACCTCGGACCCAAAACACCTCGGACCCAAAACACCCAGGGCCAAGAACAGCCGGTTGCGAATGTTGATCAGAGCACCACAATATATTGTGGATACAGGAGGCCTCATTTGTGTTAAATGCCCCTATAATTGGGTAAGGGTCGGACGGTTCGTCACGGGCCAACCGCGGGGCCTCGATCATCGCCGGCGGTCGGGTGGCCTCGCAGGAGCCATCTCGGGGCCATCTCAGGGCCGTCCCGGGACGGGAATTGTGGTTCCGTCGTATGCGGGAAGCGAACAACCGGCCGGGTGGCCGGCCGAGTGGGGGTGAGCCATGCCGATCGACGACGCTCTCGAAACCCTCCGCCGCGAGGCCGCCAACCTCTCCGCCCTCGGCGCCGCCACGATCACTCCAAATCGGCTCGACGTCACCGGCGGCGAGGGTGACGACGAGATCACCGGCGGTGATGGCGACGACCTGTTGCTCGGCAACGCCGGCAACGACGTCCTGGTCGGCGGCGGTGGCCAGGACACCCTTCGAGGGGCCGACGGGATCGACGCCCTCTACGGCATGACCGGCACCGACGTGCTGTCGGGCGGTGCGGGCAACGACGTGCTGGTCGGCGGCGACGACGCCGGACACCCTGTCCGGCGGGGCGGGGTTCGGACCTGCTGTTCGGCGATGGCTGGCGACGACGTGCTGTACGGCGGTGGCTGAGTCGGACACGGTGTTCGGCGGTCTCCGGGGCCGATCTGCTGTGGGGCGACGCCGGCAGTGACCTGCTCTACGGCGGGGAGGGCAACGACATCCTGGCCGGCGGCGAGGGAAGCGACCGCCTCGACGGCGATGAGGGCGACGACACACTGGTCGGCGAGGCCGACAACGACGCGCTTTACGGCGGAGCCGGCAACGATCTCCTGAACGGCGGGGCCGGCGACGACACGCTGTCGGGCGACACCGGAGACGACACGATCTCCGCCGGCGAGGGCAACGACCTGCTCTATGGCGGAGACCGGCGACGACGCCCTGTTCGGCGAGGTCGGACAACGACGCGCTCTACGGAGCCGCTGGCAACGACGCGCTGAACGGTGGCGCCGGCCAGGACACGCTGTCGGGCGGCGTTGGTGACGACACGCCTCGCCGGCGGCGCCGGCGACGACCTTCTCGATCGGTGGCGCGGGTCGGGATGTGGCGCGCCTGGGACGGCGTACTCCGCGCCCGGCGCGGCGGTGCAGAGAACCGGCGGCACCGTGTCCCTCGACGGCGTCGACACCGTCCAGGGCATCGAGTTGCTGGCGTTCTCCGACGGTCGATCCGTCATCACCCTGGACGGCGAGGCGCGCTACCTCGCCGCCAACCCGGACGTCGCGGCCGCCGTGGCGGCCGGCTACTTTCCATCCGGGTTGGCGCATTACGAGGCGTTGGGAAAGGCCGAGGGGCGGTCGGCCACCGTCACCTACAGCCTCGACGAGACCTATTATCTCGAGAACAATCCCGACATCGCGGCGGCGGTGGCGGAGGGGCAATTCGCCAGCGGGCTCGAGCATTTCACCGCGTCGGGGCGCGCCGAGGCCCGCGATCCGAACCCGATGTTCGATGGCGCGTATTATCTCGCCTCCAACGCGGATGTGGCGGCGGCGGTCACCGCGGGGCATTTCGCCAGCGCCTACGAGCACTTCCAGTCGTCGGGGGCCTCGGAGGGCCGGGCCGCCTCGCGGTTCTTCGACACCGCCAAGTACCTCGCCGAGAATCCCGACGTCGCCCAGGCGGGCGTCAACGCGCTCGAGCACTATCTGACCTCAGGCCTCAACGAGGGTCGCACCGGCCATCTGGTCGACGGTTACGCCGAGTGGCTGTTCGCTTGAAGCGGGGCCAGCGGACGCCGAGTGGGAGCGTGGGAATCGACTCCAGCAGGCGCAGGTCCCGGCCCGGTTCGTCGACGCGGGGGTGAGGGGCGACGCGCCACAGCCAACTTTCGCCCGACGTACGGGTGCGATCAACGCGAGGTGTCGCCCCTCAGGCGGATCGGTTGGAATGTGTAACGGCGTCAGCGAATGCCCCACGGACTTTCAAATTATCAGTGTCTTATCACGCCGATCATGGCGCCCAGCCCGCGCGCCGATTCACACTATTGGGTCGCCACGCCACCCTGGCCCCGCGACCAACGACAGCCATGGGCCGAAGGGGCTATCCGGGATTGCCGGTAATCGCGGCGCAACGTTCCTGAATGAGGGCGATCACCTTGGTCTGAGTAGCCCCTGCCGCCTCGGCCTCAGCCGCGAAGGCTGGCAGGCGAAGCGTCTTGGCGCGCTCGGCGAGCCGCTCGGTGAGTCTCGCCCAGGGCGGCCTCGGCGCCATCGACCGCCAGACCGACCGTGCGGGCCAGTGCGAGGAAGTCGTGGCGCGTCAGCCGATCATCCTTGCCGTTCAGCTTCAGGGCCATCCGATCACCGCCAAGGCCCGGAAAGACGCGCGTGGTGACAGCGTCATAAAGGGGCGCGAAACGTACCGTCGTGAAGGCCTTGGCGTCCGCCTCCGCCGTTTTGAGCATCGCGAGGTTTTTCAGATGCATGTCGCCATCGGCAATTAGCCAGGCGAAGACCGCGCGACGGAACAGGATGTCGAGGTCCGCGACAGGATCGCTCGAAAGCGGGCGTAAGCCCCGGGCCATGCGCTCGATCGTGCCGTCATATTTTGCCGAAGCTGGAAGGTCCAGGATTGAGCAGAAGTCCTCCATCGCCAGACGACGGTTGTCTTGAGGTCCACGCCGGATATCGAACCGCTCGACCACCAGGGCCGGCGGCATGCCGTCGGGCATCTCGATCAGGGCCGCATCAGACACCTCGAATCCGGCGGCGCGGCCGAGTTCCAGGCAGAGCCATTCCACAATGGCCAGCGTCTCGAACCCGGCTGTTCCCGCAGGCTTGAGAATGTGGGTGAACGGCTGGTCGATGGCCGGAACGAGGAGCGCCGTCCGGGGTCAGGCTCATCGGTGCCTTGATCTGAACGCCCGACAGGCGTGGTGTTTCGGCGTGCGCGAAGAGGCGCGCCAGGTTCTGCTCGAACGTCTCCTCGATCTCGCCGCGCGCCGGTCCGGCGTAAACGCCTGTGAACCGGCCTTCCTCGCAAAAAGCGCGCCAACAGCGTGGTCAGCACGTCGCCGGGCAAAGCCGCCAGCTCCTCACGGCTCTCCACGATGGTGATGTTGGACATGTAGCGCCGGCCCCGCCGCAGGGCCTCGCGCTCGTCGCGCTCATGCAGGACCTGGCCAGCCAGCCTTCCGGCAACAGCGACTCGACAAACGCTGGCAGCCTGCCCGGGGTCGTCTCGCGCACCAGGGCGGGGCCGACGCGCCTTTGCGCCTTCCAGCGCCACTCGAACCCGTCGTGAGTCAGGTGGCCCAGAGGGTCGCCGTGCCAGGCGACCAGGAGATCGAGCGCGGCCTTGGTTGACTGGCGCCTTGGCCGTGCCCTCGCTGCGCGTTCAGAAAGCGCTCGGCGCCTCCCCTTCGTCGATACCATTCATTCTCCGCGCGCCAACGCCCAGACAGCATCGGCTGCGGCTGGGGGCGTGCCATGTTCCTCCGACCAGCCGAGCTGCCATCTGGGCGCGCATGCCCACGGTGACCGCGCTGGCGTGTTCGCTGCGCAGCCGAAACGCTTCCAGGAAGCGCTGGCGGGCGAGGACACGTTGATACGCAACTCGCCAAGGTCGTCGCCGATCACCGCAGCCGCGGTCGAGGGATAGGCGGGAGCTTCGTTCTGGACAATCTCGAGCGTGCGGAGCCGCGTGCGCTGGTTGCGGCGACCACTGATGAACAGGCGCCCATCTGGTGTGGGCGCGAGCAGAACCGAGCTTGCGGACGAGAGGTAGGCGCTGGGGTATAGATAGTGGGCGATGCGGACGGCATGGCCTAGAATGGTGGCCTCAGCGTCGCCATCGTTATCGACATAAACGCCCCGGACGAGTTGAACCAGCTCTCCAGCCTGCGCTCGCTGATGCGCCCGCTTGGCGTCGATAGTCTCTCCCACAAGGTGGATGGTCACAGAATTATCCCGCATGTCAGATGCGTGTTAATTCGCACGCTGCCAGTGTGCCATCAAGAATTATCTCGCATCTGATATGCGGGACAATCCCCGATTCCTCTCACCCGGCCGGTAGCCGGCCGCATCGGCGAGCCGGGTCGAAAACGCCGCCAGCGTTAGGTCCGGCTCCGCCTCAAAGCCAGCCCGGCGCTCGCGCCCGAATCTCCGATGCCGTTGCCGGAGCCCCGGTACCACCGCTCGATCCCGGTTGCGCCGGCATCCCCGCAACGCGGCGGTCACGGAGCCTGACCCTTCGAGGCCGACCATCTCGGCGGCGCACTGGGCATGGCCTTTGCCGAGGTCGGTGTCAGCGGGAGACGGGCGATCTTCGACGATTCCGTTGTGCCCTCCACGCGGTCGTCGGGCTCGCGGTCGGCGACGTGACGCCGCGGATCGGCCTGTCGGTATCGGCATCGCGGATGCTGGTGGCGGCCATGACAGCCTGATGGCGTTGGTGCGCGAGCAGGCGGCCGATCCGTTCAGGCGCGGTGCTCGTACGCCGCGTCGACGACATCAGCCGCGTCCGGGTCGCAGTTCATTTGGTTGTAAATAGAACGTCACTTCTATCTCTTGCATCGCTCGGAAATTAACAAAAATAGGAATCTGCTCTGACATACTGAGAATTAATGATTAATAAAAAGTTATGAACAACAATGAAGAGATAATTTACCATTATATCTTATTAACGAGAGTTGTCTCTTAGAGTGGCCGTTTCAGAAGCTACATTTAATCAGATGTCAATAAATGGCCTGCACAGTACGCGAATGCTGATTGTTCCATTTTATTAGTCTGGCTGTCGGACAGAGACCCCGCCGCTGCCAGCCAGTGGTTCGGATCATCCCGAGACGGTGGAAGACCGAGAAACAAGGAGCGGATGCACCGGACTCGCGACCGGCCCGCCGAGAGGAAGTGTCGCGTCGAATGCAAGCCATGATGAGCAGAAGTTCGTCACCGCGGGTCACGTGCGGAAGATCCTGTTTGTCGATCCGAACGTAGACGGTGCGGCGGTCCTGTTGGACGGGTTGGAACCCGGCTTTGACTTGGTCCGGCTGCCCGGACATTAGCGACCCGATAGCGGCGATCGCCTTGCACATGGCGGGGCGGTGTGACATCGGGGCTCTTCACGTCCTGTCGCACGGCGCCCTGGCGCCCTCACCCTGTCGGGACAGCGGGTCGACGCAGCCGCGCTGGCGGCGCGCCCGGCGCTGGCCGCGGCGATCCG
>JAGYIP010000004.1 GCA_018402635.1 Burkholderiaceae bacterium | reverse complement strand
ATTGGGCGGCTTTAAGGCCGACCCCATGCCGGTTGCAAAGTTTGCAGCCCAACAGCGCACAGCACAACAGCTTGTCGATAAAACCGGCTGGAAGTAGCCGCGCACGAAGAAACAAGTTTGACGAGAAACCGCCGGGGCCTCAAACCCTCCCATCTCCGGGGCTAGGGCTGCTGGCGGGGTCCAACGGTGTTGGGCGTTTACGAATTCTTTGAAAGATGAAAATGGCGGCGGCAAGACCAAGGCCAGCCACGTCGGTTTCGAGCCCCCCCGAGACCAACAACAGCGCCGCAACAAACAGCAGCCCAGCGCGGCAGGCCCTCAATGGGGCCAAGAAACCAACGCTGCAAGGAGCCTGCCAACAGGTAGACCCCAGCAATGGCGGTTACAGCGTAATGCCCAATCTTCACCCAGTCATCGCCCTGCAAAAGCAGAGACGGGCTGTAGAAGAACATAAAGGGCACCAAGAAAGCCGCCATGCCGTATACAAACGAGGTCACTGAGGTTTTCATGGGGTCACTGCCCGAGATGGCCGCCGCCGCATAGGCGGCTAATGCGACCGGCGGGGTAATGGCCGAAATAACGGCATAGTAGAAGACAAACATATGGGCAACCAGGGGCTCAATACCGAGCTTAATAAGGCCTGGTGCCACCACAGAGGCGGCAACGGCATAGGCTGCCGTGGTGGGCATTCCCATGCCCAGCAGAATGGCAATGGCCATGGCAAAGACCAGTGCAAAGAACTGGCTATCACCGGCAATCGAAAGAATGAGTGACGAAAACCTTAGCCCAACGCCTGTAAGGCCAATGACACCCACAATAATGCCCGCGCAGGCACAGACTGCCATAAGTTGAATGGTGCCCTTACCTCCAAGGTGAAGGGCGTCAAGAATTTTCTTTGGGCCCATTCGCGTCTCTGCATGCAGCCAACTTACAAGGAGCGCCGAGATGAGTCCTAAGGTGCCGGAACGTATAACCGAGTAGCCCGAGACAAGACCGCCAATCAGAACAACAAGAGGGGCAAACATATAGATACGACGAACCATGAGGCCCACATCGGGCAGTTCGTCGGGTGTCATACCCCGCATGTTCAAGCGCTTGGACTCGTTGTCAACCATGAAAAAGACGGCCAAGAAATAAAGCAATGACGGCAGGACCGCCGCCACCATAATGTCGGCGTACTTAATGCCTGTAATCTCGGCCATGATAAAGGCGCCTGCGCCCATAACAGGCGGCATAAGCTGCCCCCCTGTAGAGGCTGCGGCCTCAATGGCACCTGCACTGCGTGGTGGGTAGCCCACCTTCTTCATGAGCGGAATGGTGAAGGTGCCGGTGGCGGCAACGTTACCGGCAGACGTGCCGTTTATGGTTCCCATAAGCGCACTTGAGAGAACCGCAACCTTTGCCGGCCCTCCACGCGACCGACCTGCAAGGGCAAAGGCAAAATTAATAAAGTAGTCGCCAACCTTAGATACCTGCAAAAAGGCTGCAAAGACAATGAACAAAATAATGTACGTGGACGACACGGAGGTGGTGGGGCCAAAAACCCCCTCCATGGAATAGACAAAAGAAAAGAGCATTTCAAACTCAATGCCCTTGTGGTGCAAGACGCCTGGCATCCAGGGGCCAACGAAACAGTAAAGCATGAACACGATCGAAATAATAGGCAGGGTGAGACCCGCGCAGCGACGCGTGAGCTCCAAGACCAGAAGGGTTCCAATAAAACCTATAACGACATCCATGGTCTGCGGTGCACCGCCCGTTCTAAAAAGCAGCCCGTCGAGCTCAATTAAGAGATAGACGAAACAAAGCACCGAAAGAATGCCAAACAACCAGTCGTGCCATGGCACACCAATACGCTGCTCCGACTTGCGCATCCGGTACATCATGAAGCCGATGGCGCTGCCAAACGAGACGTGCATTGAGCGGTAGATCCACGGGTCAATGGGGTAAAAATTAAGCGACCAGATATGAAAGCTGGTGTAAGCAATGCAAAGCCAGAAGAAGAAATGTTTCTCCCAGGGGCGCAGACTGCGCTGATTGCCACCAACCTCGGCATCTTCGGCAGCCTTTGCAGCCTCAAGGCTTAACTTGGGATTATCAATATGGTCGCGCTCGGTCATTGCTCTTTCCTACTGCCAAAACGAGAAGAATCAAAGCCTTCGAATGGAAAACCCCCGAGAGCCTGAAGGCTCAGCGGGGGTTTTAAAAACTAAATTTAAAGACAAAACCGCTGCGTTACAGTGCGCCGGGATTGAGCTTGACACCCTTTTCTTTGAAATACTTCACCGCGCCCGGATGAAAGGTAAGAAAACCATTTGCACCAGCATTAGCAGGTACCGTCTCTACAGCAGCACTGTGGCCCTGAACCATACGCGGGTTGTTCTCCATGACGGCCTTGGTAATTTCGTAGACAAGATCGTCGGGCAGGTCTTTGTGAACCATGAAGAAGTTAAACAGACCAACGGTCTTGTGATCTTCGGTCTGAGACGTGTAGGTGCCCTTGGGAATTAACGAGTCGGAAAGCTCGGGCATGGCCTTTTTGAGCTTGGCGATTTCGTCGGCCGAATAAGTAATGAACTGGGCTGGCTTGGTTGCGTCCACCGCAGAGAAGGCGGAGATGGGAACGCCAGCGCAGAAGGCAAAGACATCGAGAAGGCCATCGCCAAGCTGGCTGCCCATATCGGAGGCACCACCGTTACGAATCGTAACCTTCATGCCCAGGGCATCGAACATCATGGGAAAGTAGGTTCCACAGGTTCCGGCTTTCGGTCCGACACCAACGTTCTTTCCCTTCATGTCGGCCACCGACTTAATACCACTGGACTTCAAGGTTACAAAGTGAAAGGGCGTGTCATACATGGGAAACGCTGCTCGCATGTTACGCATTGGGCCGTTGTCTTTCGCCCAGGCCACCCCATTCCAGGCCTGAAGCGCTGGCCCTAAAGTGGTCATACCTAGCTCTATTTTCTTTGAGTTAACGAGCATGAGGTTGGAGACGGGCCCCTGAGTCTGCTGCGTTGAAACCTGAATTCCAAGCTTTTCCGTAAGCAACGTTGCAACGACGCCGCCGTAAATAAAGTAGGTGCCGCCAACCGATGCCGTACCAAGCGTTATGCTTTTGGGCCACTTGGATTTGTCTGCAGCCATGGCGCCAGTTGCAGCCGTAAGTGCCACAGCAGCAGCAACAACAACTTTTGAAAATAAACTATTTCCGATCATTCAAATACTCCTCACGTTAAGAAAACCTACAGTATCAAACGCTAACAGATATTGGCCAATTCCCAGCTAGGGCAAACCCGAGTTTAGGTGCGTTGCTAACCCATCGGCCGCCAAGAAAAAGTGGCGCAAAGGGGAATCCGAGAAGGGTGCGGGTGGGCGAGGCTTAGCCGATCGCCAGGCAGGCTGCCTGAGTAACTTCGGCCGTGGTGGCCTTGCCACCCAGGTCGCGGGTGTGCAGGCTTGGGGTTGCCGTGATGCTCTCAATGGCTGCCATGGCGCTACGGGCAGCCTTAGATTCGCCAAGGTGCTCAAGCAGCATCACCGCCGACCAGAACGTGCCAATGGGGTTCGCAAGGCCTTTTCCCATAATGTCGAAGGCTGAGCCGTGAATGGGCTCGAACATTGACGGATAACGACGCTCGGGGTCAATATTTGCCGTAGGCGCTATACCAAGGCTGCCTGCAAGCGCTGCAGCCAGGTCGCTAAGAATGTCCGCATGAAGGTTGGTGGCCACGATGGTGTCTAGGGAGGCCGGCCGATTCACCATACGAGCAGTTGCTGCATCGACCAGTTCTTTATCCCACTGAACGGCGGGAAATTCCAGCGCAACCTCTCGGGCAATTTCATCCCACATCACCATGGCATGGCGTTGTGCGTTTGATTTCGTAATAACGGTAAGCTGCTTTCGAGGCCTTGATGCGGCAAGCGCAAAGGCATAACGCAGAATGCGCGTGACACCCGTGCGGGTCATGAGCGACAAATCGGTGGCGACTTCAATGGGATGGCCCTGATGGGCCCGACCGCCCACACCGGAGTACTCTCCTTCGGAATTCTCACGAACAATAATCCAGTCGAAACTACCCGGCTCGCAGGCACGCAACGGGCTTTTTATGCCCGGCAGAATACGCGTCGGACGAACGTTGGCGTACTGATCGAAGCCCTGGCAGATCTTTAGACGAAGGCCCCATAGGGTAATGTGGTCAGCAATATTGGGGTCCCCTGCCGAGCCAAATAAAATGGCATCGAAATCGCGAAGGCTGGTTAGCCCGTCGTCGGGCATCATGACCCCATGTTGACGGTAGTAGTCACCGCCCCAGTCGAATGACTTGAATTGGAACTGAAATGTGCCGCTTGCCTTTGCCACAGCCTGCATGAACGATTGACCAGCGGGTACAACTTCCTTGCCAATGCCATCGCCTGGAATACAGGCTACACGATAGACCTTGGTCAATTCGCGCTAGGGTTTTTTATCGAAGCCGCCGAGCAGCTTAAGAAAGGCTGGGGTTCGGGGGGGCGGGCGTCGATCGCCGCCCATGGACTTGACATCGGATTTCGGCCTAGCCGAGGGTAAGGGTAAGGGTGTATCGCCCATTTCACTGTTAACGGTACGCCGAACCGGGTTCGCGTTGGGCATTGGGTTGTCGGCCTCAGGGCTGGCCACCTTGCCTAAAAAGGCGGGCGAGCTGGGTAGACCGCCTACACCGCGACTGCGCTGGGCCATATGACGGGTTAAAAGGGTATTGTGATTATCAAGGGCACGCCTGCCTTCCATGGTTGTCGGAAGGTCCTTGTAATTCGACATGTGAATATGGGCGGCCTGCAGGATGGCCTCAGCAAATTGCCGGAAGTTGTGCCCAACCGGCCCGGGCCTGGAGATGAGATAGTCTTTTCGGAACAAGTCACGGATATTGGGGTCGTCGTAGACTGGCGGCGACAGTACAAAACGTACCGGAAAGTTTTTGCCATTAAAAGCATGATCAAGCATTTGGTCTTGACGAACGCGCGAGGGGCAGATAACAAGCGTTGGAGGCACGGTGCGCAGAGACTCAAAGACCCAGCGATTCTTCTCGATGAAATCCATAGAGGCCTGCACTTCAATTTCACTTATGCCTGATGGAACCAGCACCAGATCGAAGCCTAGAAGAAACTCCGAATCCATGCTTATCGTCCAAGTAAGGTCGACAACCACCACATCGTAGTGCTCGGTGGCGCGCCGTAAATGAGCGCGGGCCGACAACAGCCAACGACGGGCACCGACCTCTTCCACCGGTTGGTGTATTGCGTCTACGCCAATGGGCCGCGCATCGCGAATCCAGGTGCTCGATGAGCCATGAGGGTCGAGGTCAAGTACTACGGTTGACCGGCCAGCCTCCGCCCGAAACCAGGCGGCCAGGTTAGCCGAAATGGTGCTTTTCCCGACGCCACCCTTCTGACTTACGACAATAATTTTAAGTGCCGACATGACGCTGCCCACGCTTTCTTCAAAATCGAGAACCGACCAAACCCTAAAGCGGCAAGACCAACATAAACCAACAAAGCGGCCAGATAAAAAAGCTTAACTGCCGAAAGTTACCTAGAATAACTTAATAGATCACTTTAACTATTTGCTCCAAGTCGATAATATCAGGCTTTGCAAGAAGAAAACCGAAAGATTCAGTGACCAGTCTTAAGCCTTCCTACCTTTCCCCGCTCAGCGACATGGCCAGCAAAGTCGTGTCTGGCCGTCGTTCTCGTACGCCTCTCGCCTGCGCACTTGCCCTTGGAACGGCAGTGACGTTTGGGGTTTTAATCAGCATGGCAACAGCAACGACGGCAGCAGCGAGCTCGGTCCCATTGCAGCCCTCGAGTCCTTCCTCAACTGCGCCTGACAATCTCTCCATCATGCTCATGGCCCGGGAGGGGCAGCTTGAACGGGCGGCCGAGCAGCTAAGGGCTGAATTCAACAGCGACCGCTCCAACCTGGCCTTGGCAAACCGGCTAGCGATAACCTATGCCGCACTTGGTCGAATCGAAGACTCTCGAGAAGTCCTTGAAACAGCACTCGCCTTCAATGAGGTGTCGGCCAAGACCTTTGAAAACCTTAAGGTGCTTGCAGGCATTCAGTTTGCGCGCTCCTACGCCCAGGCGCTTGGCCAGCCTGCGCCGCCCAACCCGCAAGGCCTCGACACACTCGATGGCGATGGCCTTCAAGTTGGTGCATTAAAACAACAGCTGGCGGCCTACGAGCAGGCGAAAATCCAGGCAGAAGCCGATCGCCTAGCCGCCGAGAGGCTTGCCGCCCAGCAGCAAGCTGCTGAAAGACTGGCCGCCGAGAGGCTTGCTGCCCAGCAGCAAGCTGCTGAAAGACTAGCTGCCGATAGGCTTGCCGCCCGGCAGCAGGCTGCTGAAAGGCCTTCCGCGGAAGGTGCAGCAAGGGCCAAAGAGGAGGCCACTGCGCGCGCGGCCGAATCGATGCTTATACAGTGGGCCAAAGCCTGGTCGTCGGTGGACTTCGAGCGTTATGCTGGCTTCTACGACGTAAGCTTCGCTAACGATCGTTTTAAAACAAGGGCTGACTGGCTTGCATTTAGAAAACCCCGTGTTGTCGGCAAGTCTTCAATTCGAGTGGAGCTCTCTGGAATTGAGGTGCAGCTGAAGAAGTCGAATCAAGGGCTTACCCGGGCCAAGGCCCGTTTTTCACAACGCTATGAATCCGGTAGGCTTCGACTAAATGTTCGCAAAGAAATGGATCTGGTTTACCGCGGTAACCAGTGGTTTATTCAATCGGAAGGCAATTAAAGACGTTGTATGGTTAGCACGATTCGTATGTTCAAACTGACTTCTTTCTATTCGCTTTTGCCTACCCTGGTTCTTGTCTTTACTGCAGGGCTCTGGGGTCAATTAGGCCAGGCGGCGCTCAATCCAACCGATGCCCTTTTGCAAAAGGCCATTGAAAACAGCCTGTCGCCTGGTGGCCACGAGGCGTTGCCAACCGCTCGGGCTGTGCGCGACATCGAGCCAAGGTCTCGGCTTGCCCATTGGCTTGAGGCGCAGAACGTGCTTGCAGCCTCAGGGCTTGCAACCCAGGTTAAAAAGGGCGATCTCGATCTTGTTCGTGAGTCAGAGGCACGTCTTCACCGAGTGCCCGAAGGCTACCTTCCGGCCAACATCATTGCCTTGGCTGAGAATCTTAATATCGGACGCTACCTTCTGCTCTCCGATCTTTCCATTTCAAGAATCTACATCTTCGATCTTGCCCAGAAAAAGCCTTCGCTGGTGCGAGAGATTTATTCCTCCATTGGGCTTGCAGGCGCAGTCAAGCTGCGCGAGGGTGATCGTAAAACCCCCATTGGCGTCTATCGTCTAATGAAAGAGATACGCAATCCAAGGCCCGATGGCTTTCTTGGCGATCTGGCCATTACCCTGGACTACCCGAATGCTGAAGATCGGCTCGCCCAACGAACCGGCAGTGGCATATGGATTCACGGTGTACCCCAGGAGGTTCATGTGCGGCCCCCACGATCCTCCGACGGCTGCCTAGCTGTCGCAAACGCCGACATGGAAATGATTCGAAACTACGTGGAGTTTGGCAAAACTCACATTGTTATTGCACCCAGTATTCAGTGGCTCAGCCCCGCCGACTGGAGGTTGCATCAGCAGGAACGTCTTTCACGCATGGGCATGACCCAGCAGTCGGTTCAGTTAACGAATCAGGCTGTGTTTTTCGTCTCCAATTCCCGTCCCATTGTTGCCATCCAGCGTGACCCTCAGGGCCTTCGTCGCATGTATTGGGCACAGCAACAGGCCGCTGGTCCCATGCTGGTTGAGGACCTCTAGAGCGTCACTATGGCCTCCGACTTAAAGCGCCCCGCGAGTCGGCTGACCATTATTATTATTGTCGTGCTGGCTGTCTCGGCCGCTGTTATTGCCATGTGGAGGGTGAGTACAACCTCCACGGTGCAAGAGGCGCCCTACTTCCCTCCTGGCCACATTCAAATTGCAAGCAACCAAAAACCAGAGACCCCGGCTGAAAAAAGCAATGCCCCGGCTGCACAGGCTGTTGAAAACACAGCAGCTGCTGCGCAAGTCCCGGCAACGGTAACGCCGTCAACCCCGGCCGCCTCAGTCACTCCAGCCGCTCCAGCCACTCCAGTCACTCCAGCCACTCCAGCCGCCTCGCCTGCCCCGGCTGCTTCACCAAACCCCGAACCCGCGAAGAAGCAGGCGCTCGGGTCGGAGCCTAGCCTTTCCGATATCCGAGACAGCGTTGAGCAGTGGCGACAAAGCTGGCAGTCTAAGCAGGCCGCTTCTTACATTGAGTTTTACCACCCCGGGTTTCCGAACCTTACTGCCTTTGCAAGACAGAAAAACAGTGTAATGGGCCGAGCTGAGTTTATTGAAGTCAAGGTATCGGAATTAAAACTAAGTCTTGAGCCCGGCTTTACCAAGGCGCAGTTTAAACAGCACTACAGGTCGAACACTTACGAGAGTTTCGACATCAAAACCCAACATTGGGTCATGACCAATTCCGGGCCGCGCATTATTGAGGAAACGATCCAGAGTCGGGGTCGTTAGGTTTTCGGCGCCTAACGCCCGGGACGAGCCTTACTAAGAGCGCAAAACAGCCAAAGCCCAAGAAGGCGCCGGCCAGATCGCCAACCAGCATCTGCCAGAAGCTCTCAAGCGTGACAGGCTCAGACAGAGGGTAGAGATCCCAGAAGACATGGTGAAGCAGTGAGTTAAAGATTGAGGCAAAAAAGGCAACCAGAAGAAAGAGGCCAAGCGTAATGGCCATGGCTTGCCCAGCCAGGGCAAAGCGCACGACAAGCAAGGCTAGGCAGGGCGCGAGCGCCGTGAAAAATGCCTGAGAAAGGTTTGCTGCAACTGGCAGGTCATTAAGAAGGCCAAGGGCAATAGCCCCCAGAAACAAGCCCAAGGCGCCCGCAGCACCGGCTACCAAAATAGCGGCGATGCGAACAAATGCCGGCAGAAAGACCATGGAGACCCTCTCCTCGATCACCGAGAAGATTGGATCGAAGAGCCGGTTGAGCTGAAAAACCAAAACGTAAAGCACGGCGAAGGCAAGAGCCCAAAGAGAGCCTCGGGAGGGCCATCCAAGCCCCCCGGGGCCGCCAGAACTTAACGGGCCTGTTTGTTCGCCCATTCGGAAACACGGCGACTTAAAACCCCGAAGGTTTTAGTAGCCTTTGAGGTGGGCGATACGATTCGCCGACGCGAGTCCGCGGGATCGACCTCAAAACAAAGAAAGCCCGCTCGATCGAGAGCAGCCAGACACTTGTGGATAGTGGCTGGCGAGGCCACCCTTGAGTCAAGCACGATCGCCTGAACAAACAAAGGATCTTTGGGGTTGTAGCGATGCATCACCCACTCAAGAACCCTTTGCGAGCGGTCGTCGAGCTGACCAAAGTCAGTCTCGTTAGAGGCAATATCGATAAGACGACGAAGATTTAACCAGGCATTCATAGCATAACGTTCACAAAGTTAGAAAGCCCAGGGGCGCGCGCCTCTGGGCTTAGGAAATTGCAGGGGTCTGGGACTGGGCATGCAACTATAACCAACGCCTTTGCCGCACACCCTTACGTGCGGCTTAACGCTTTTTGTTAACTGCTTCTTTAAAGGCTTTGCCTGCCGTGAATTTCACGGTTTTTGCAGCAGCAATTTTGATGGTCTCACCCGTGCGAGGGTTGCGTCCGGTACGAGCCGCGCGCTTACCAGACCCAAAGGTTCCGAAGCCAACCAACTGCACGGAGTCTCCCTTGGAAACTGCTTTGATGATAGTAGCAACCATGGCACCAACAACTTCGTCTGTTTTAGACTTAGAAAGGTCGGTGGCATTGGCGATGGCTTCAACGAGATCTGCTTTATTCATAGTCCCTCTTTTTCGAAAAAAATATATAAGAGTTGTGTGGAGTTCGAAGTGTACCAACGGTTGAGGTTGTTTTCACAACCCCGGGGCTTCCCCTAGATAAAAAATCTACGATTTAGCTTTGTAACGCACCATCTGGGTGTAGAAATGCCCGAAACACAACGCTTTATAACAATTCATACCTTCATTTTTAGCCAATTGCCATGTCCACACCAAGCAGACCCTCTGAATCGCACTCGGGCAGCCCCCTGCCCGAGGCGGGCAACACGCCAAGAGCAGAGACGCCCTCGATAAAAAGTTACGTTCGCCGTCAGGGGAAAATAACAACAGGCCAACGTCGGGCTCTGGCTGAAGAGGCGCACCGCTGGGTTGTTCCTTTTGAAGGCAAGCCCCTAAGCCTTGCCACGCTCTTTAAAAACAGCCGCCCTGTGGTGCTTGAAATTGGATTCGGCATGGGCGAGACCACGCAGGCCATTGCGCAAAGCCAGCCCGAGCTGAACTTTCTGGGCATTGAGGTTTACACGGCGGGCGTTGGCAGCCTGCTAAACCGTATTACCCAAGCAAACCTAAGCAATGTTCGAATTATTCAACACGATGCCGTGGAGGTGATCGATCAGGCCATTGAACTTAGCAGTCTTGATGCCGTTTATATTTTTTTCCCCGACCCTTGGCACAAAAAAAGGCATCACAAGCGGCGGCTTATTCAGGCGGGCTTTGCAGCCTTGGTGGCTTCTCGCCTGAAGCCCGGCGGCATTTTGCACTGCGCGACAGACTGGGAGCCCTATGCCCAGCAGATGCTTGACGTGCTCTCAGACTGCCCCTTGCTGTGCAACACAAGCCAGGGCTACAGCCCACGACCCAGCTACCGCCCGCTTACCAAATTTGAGTCGCGTGGGCTTCGGTTAGGCCACTCGGTCGCCGACCTTGTGTTTAGTCGGCGCCTGCCCAGTCCACCCAGCCAAACTGCCAGCTCATCAAAATAAGAACGCCAAAACCAATTCGGTAATAGGCAAAGCCATTAAGGCTATGGGTTGAAACAAACCAGAGCAGCCAACGAACAACCAGCAAGGCCACGATAAACGACGAGACTGTGCCAATAAGAAAGAGCCCAAAGTCCTCGACATGAAGGGCATCCCACTGCCGGGCAACGCTGTAGCCTGCTGCTGCAAAAAGGGTTGGTACTGCAAGAAAAAAAGAGAACTCGGTGGCGGCTTGCCGCGAGAACCCAAAGAACATGCCGCCAATAATGGTGGCTCCTGACCGGCTCGTTCCGGGAATAAGCGCAACGGCTTGAGCAAACCCAATTTTTAAGGCGTCCATTGGGCCAACATCGTCCACCGAGGCAATGCGAATTTTTTCGGGGGCCCTGGCCTGCGAGCGCTCGGCCCAAAGAATAATAAAGCCACCAAGCACAAGGGCAAAGGCAACCCAGACGGGGTTAAAAAGCTGGGCCTTAATGAAGCCTCCAAACAAAAGGCCCAGAAAGGCTGCGGGCAAAAAAGCAAGAAATAAATTGGGCAGAAAACGCTCGGCTGCGCTTAGCCTCGCGCGATGCTGAGCAGACTTAAAAAAAGTCCACCATATCTGTGGGCGCAGAGCGGGGCCAAGTGCAGCAGCAAAGCGCGCCCGGTAGAGCCATAAAATAGAAGAGACCGCGCCAGTCTGAATGGCGATGTCAAAGACCTTCGCCCTCTCGTCGTCAAACCCTAGGAATGACCCAACAATAATAAGATGGCCAGTGGAAGAGACGGGCAAGAATTCGGTAAGGCCCTCAACAACCCCAAGAATTAAGGCCTTAAGCTCCACAGGCAGGGCTCGAAGGGCCAACAAAATGTCATCCATAACTGCGCATAATAACGGCTAGGAGAAATTGATAATGCAGACTCTTGACTTCGAGCAGGCCCGCGCCAACATGATTGCCCAACAAATTCGAACCTGGGACGTTCTTGACGATCGGGTGCTGAAAAGCCTTGAGCGGTTGCCGCGCGAAGAGTTTGTGCCAAATGACCTTCGGCATCTGGCCTTTGTTGATATGGAGCTGCCCCTTGGCGAGGGTCAGGTTATGCTCGCCCCGAAGGTCGAGGCCAGACTTCTGCAAGAACTTAGCCTGAAGGCAAATGACGAGGCGCTTGAAATAGGAACGGGGTCGGGCTACATGGCCGGGCTCTTGAGCCTGCACTGCAGAACCGTCACGACGGTAGAGAAATATTCAAGCCTGGTCGCCCTTGCACAGGCCAATCTTCAGCGGGCTCAGCGAACCAATGTCACCGTGCTTGAGGGCAATGGCCTTTTAGAGGACCCGCGGTGGGCCCATCGCCAGTTCGATGTTATTGTTATCTCAGGCGGGCTTGCCGAGATTCCCGAGATCATTCCTAAGCTCTTACGGCCTTTGGGCCGGCTGGTCGCGATGGTTGGAAATGCTCCCATTATGCAGGCGGTGCTTATCGAACAGACGCGTTCTTCAAGCCGCCGGTTTGGCTTGTTTGAAACCCTTACAAAGCCCCTTGAAGATGTTCCACTTACCCAGAGCTTCGATTTTTAATCTATTTAAAACAGCCTCCTTCAACGACTAATTCACATGCCCCCTTTCCTGCCCTCAACACCCTTACAACCAAACATGCAGACGCCACGCAAAGGCCTTCGCGTCGTCTGGTCCGTGCTTGCCATCGGGGTTGCCCTTGGGGTTCATTCTCAGGCCATAGCACTTAGTCTTCAGCAGGCCGCAGAGCTCGCCCTCACGAACGACCCTCAATACCTTGCCGCGCAAAAGGCCGCACGAAGTTCGGAAGAGGTTTTAAACCAGGCCAAGGGGGCACAACGTCCTTTTGTCGCAGCAACAGCCTCTTTAGGCAAGTCGGAGCTCGAGCCCAATAGTGGGTCGGGAACCAGTACCAACCTTAGCCCACGCAGCTACAGGCTCAGCCTTTCTCAGTCGCTGCTCAACACAGAGCTCAAGGCGGGGGTGCGTCAGGCGCAAGCCGGGCTGAGCGCCTCCGAGGCTGCGCTTGAAAACGCCCGCCAGCAGACCCTTCTGCGGCTTGCCAAGGCCTACTTCGACATTCTTGCGGCCCAAGACAGCCTCTCAACCGTGCGCTCTGAAAAGGCTGCCATTGCAGAGCAGCTTGAGCTTGCCAAACGCAGCTTTGAGGTTGGCACGGCCACCATCACCGACCAGCAGGTGGCCCAGGCACGGTTTGATCTTGTTCAGGCCCGTGAAATTCAGGCCCAGAACACCCTAAGTATTCGCCGCAACGGCCTGGCCGTGCTAATTCGCCAGCCTGCACCAGAGCGGCTCGATGGCATTGGTCAGTCCATTGCCATTCCCTCACCCGAGCCTGTGAGCATTGATGCCTGGATTCAAGAGGCCCTGCGTTCAAGCCCCACCGTTTTACAGGCACAGGCGGCCGCCAAAGCGGCCCAGGAGGCCGTTGAGAAGGCCCGGGGCGCCGACCTTCCAACCCTGGGTCTTCAGCTAAGCCACGGCCGAAGCTGGGAGTCCAGCTTGCCTGGGCAAGATGTAAGTACCAATGCCATTGGTATCGAGCTCTCCGTGCCGCTCTGGCAGGCCGTAGCACCCGCGGCCATACGACAGGCTCAGGCCGATTCAGAAGAGGCTGGGCACCAGGCCGAGTCTGCGCGGCTCTCTGCCGAGCAGACGGCGCGAACCGCCTTTCTTAACGTGACAGCAGGGCTTGCCCAGGTTGCCGCACTTGAGGCCGCCGAGACCTCAAGCAAGCTCGCGCTTGCCTCTAACCGGCTGGGCTATGAGGTGGGGGTGGGCACGAACATTGATGTTTTAAATGCTCAGCAGCAGCTCTTTGCAGCCCAACGCGACCTCTTTCAGTCCCGTTACGACACGCTTTTGGCAAGCCTTGAACTTCAGGCGGCCACAGGCCAGCTTCAGTTGGCGAACCTACAGGCCATGAGCGAACTTATTCTGAACTCGGCTGCAGCACCGAAGAAAACGCCTTAAGGCATCAAGGCATCAAGGGCGTCAAGGGTTTTTTCCGTTGCGCCCTGGCGGGCCTCAACAAAGCCACGAGCTGCCTGGCCGCATAATTTAAGTCTGGGCAAAGAACGGCCAAGCTCATAGGCTTGGCGCACAAACTCATGCGCCGATGCAATGCGAAACCCAGCACCGCTCTGCAGTAATTCCTCGGCCAGGCTTTCAAAGTTAAACATGTGAGGCCCAAAGAAGACGGGGCGGCCCTGCGCACAGGCCTCGATTGGGTTCTGTCCACCAAGAGGCAACAGACTTCCACCAATTAGACAGAGATCGCTTGCGGCAACAAAGGCCTGCATCTCGCCAAGGCTGTCGCCCAAAAGAAGCTGCATATCCTGGTCAAGTGATTCGGGTAACTGGCTTCTGCGGCAGCGACTTAAGTTATAGCCCGCGGCAATCTTCTCGACCCGGTCAAACCGCTCGGGATGCCGAGGTACGACAATAAGCAAGACACCCTGCGGGCGCTGCTGGGCAAAGGCCTGAAGAAGGGCCTCTTCTTCGTCGTCGCGGGTGCTTGCCGCCAGCCAGACCTGACGGTGCGACCAACGACTGCGCCAGCCTCGGCCGACTGCCATTTGGTGGGAATCAAGCTGCACATCGAACTTAAGGCTGCCTGCCGCAGTCAGCACCTGGTTCGCCCCTGCGGCCTGAAACCTTTGGGCATCGACCTGCGACTGAGGTATTACGGCAGCAAGCCCGCCCAGAGCAGGCGAAGAAAGCCAGGCCAGCCTGCGAAAGCGTTGAAACGACCGCTCGGACATACGAGCATTCACAAGGGCCACGGGCACCTGATGGGCCTGGCAAACCGCAAGCAGATTTGGCCAGAGCTCGGTCTCCATAAGCACCAGTGCATCGGGGCGCAGTTCACTAAGAAACCGATGCACGGCCCAAGGAAAATCAAGCGGGCAGTAGGCAAGGAAAACACGTGAGCCGAGCAGGTCTTCAAAAAGCGTCTGCGCGGTCTGGCGCCCCGTGGGGGTGGTCTGGGTAAGCATCACCCTGGCCTTTGGATGCCGGGCAAGCCATGCCCGAATAAGGGGTGCAGCCGCGCGGGTCTCACCCACGGACACGGCATGCAGCCATAGCCTTGGGCCAAGGCTATAGGAAGGGTCGGTCTGATCAACACCTGTGGCCAGTAGACGCGCGGGCACCTTGCCCAGAAAACGTTCTGGCCATGCCTTGCGGTAGGCGGGCTGGGCAAGGCTTCGATAAAGAAGGCGCAGGGCGATAAGCGGAAGCAGCCCAATGAAAAACAGGCTGTAGCCGGCCCTTGCAAGCCTTTCAAACCAGCGCTCACGATGCCTTGCAGGAGGGCTTTTGAGCGACTGAACCAAGGCCATAGCGAGTAGCGAGTAGCGAGGAGCTAGGAGCGCCGAGGAGGTTTAAAAGGGAAGGCTCGCGCCCGGCATCACACGGGCAAGGGCCTGACGGAACTCGGCCTGAATACGTTCAAGGGCTTGGCTGTTATCTGCCTCAAACCGAAGCACCACCACAGGCGTGGTGTTGGAGGCTCGCGCAAGACCAAAGCCATCGGCATACTCAACCCGAATGCCGTCGATAAAGATCTTGTCGATGGCCGAGTTAAAGACCCCATGCTTGGCGAGTTGCTCGACGGTCTGATGGTTTTCACCCTCGGCGGTTCGAACCTGAAGCTCAGGCGTGCTGCTGGAATTAGGAAGGCTTTCAAGCACCTGACTGGGATTTTCGGCGCGGGATGAGAGGATTTCAAGCAGCCGTGCTGCGGTGTAAAGGCCGTCATCAAAGCCATACCAGCGGTCGTTAAAGAAACAATGGCCACTCATTTCCCCGGCCAGAGGGGCGCCGGTCTCTTTGAGCTTGGCCTTAATGAACGAATGCCCCGTCTTCCACATGGTGGGCCTTCCCCCATGCTGAGAGATGAAACGACCAAGGAGCCTGCTGCACTTCACATCGAAAATAATTTCACTGCCTGGTCGCGCCTTAAGAACATCTTGGGCATAGAGCATAAGCTGCCTGTCTGGCCAGATAATTTCTCCTTTACGGGTTACAACCCCCAGGCGATCGCCATCACCGTCAAAGGCAAGGCCGAGGTCAAGGTCTTTCTCGGCCACCGTGCGAATGAGGTCTTCAAGGTTGTGCGGGTCGGCCGGGTCGGGATGGTGGTTGGGAAAGCTGCCATCGACCTCACAGAAAAGCTCGGTCACCTCGCAGCCAAGCCGCCGAATAAGCTCTGGGCCAAGCTCGCCCGCCACACCGTTGCCCGCATCCACGGCAACCTTTAAAGGCCGCGTTAACTTCACATCGGAAAGAATGCGATCGAGGTAGTCGGCACGGCAGTCACGACTCTGGTCGGTGGGTGGCTGCTGGCCTAAGGCCGCAGCAGCCTGCCCAGCCTGCCCAGCCTGCCCAGCCTGCACAGCCTGCGCGGCCTCAAGGGCTTCGCCCGAGGCAATGGACCGGTAAAGGCCTTGAATGGCCTCTCCTGAAAGGGTTGTGCCTGCCACCATCATTTTTAGGCCGTTGTAATCGGGCGGATTATGGCTTCCTGTAATCGCGACACCCGTGCCGGTCTCAAGCAAATGGGTTGCAAAATAGACCACAGGCGTTGGCACCTGACCAATGCGAACAACCGAGATACCAGCCGATAACAGGCCATCGCAAAGAGCCTGCTCAGGACTGGTCCCGACAGGCGTCCATCACGGCCAACCACACAACGCTGCAGGCCCTTTTGACGAATAAGCAGGCCAAGCGCCTGGCCAATGGCGTAGACCACGGGCTCGGTAAGGGTCTGGCCCACCACGCCACGGATGTCATAGGCCTTGAAAATAGAGCTCGGCAGGTCAGCGGAAGAGATAGGAGCGTAGCGGGTCATGGCGGGCTTTCAGTTGCAGAAACTGCATGGAGAAAAGGCACGAAATGCCTTGAGATGCGTAAGACGAGTTTCTATTTTACGATGGACCGCATGGCTACTTATGCAATTGGTGATGTACAGGGCTGCGCCGATAGCCTCGCGGCGCTGGTGCAACGGCTCTCCTTTCGTCCCCAGCGAGATCGGCTCTGGTTTGTGGGCGACCTGGTCAACCGCGGGCCGAAGTCGGCCGAGGTGCTGCGAATGATTCGTGCAGCGGGACCCTCGGCCCAGGTTGTGCTGGGTAACCACGACTTTCATCTTCTGGCCATGGCCTCGGGTGCACGGCCCCTGCAGGCCTCCGACACCGTCTCGGCCCTGTTGGACGAGCCCGATGCCCAAGAGCTGATCGACTGGCTTCGTCAGCAGCCGCTTTGCGTGGCCGATGGCTCAACCCTTATGGTCCATGCGGGGCTGCTTCCAGAGTGGAGCAGTCGGCAGGCCCTTGGGCTCTCCGAGGAGGTCTCGAAACGGCTGCGATCGAGTCAATGGAAGGCTTTTATGCGGTCTATTTATGGCAACAGCGAGGGCCGCTGGCGCGAGAGCCTGCGAGGCTCGGCGCGTTACCGAATGATTGTCAATGTCATGACCCGCATGCGCTACCTGCAGCCCGATGGGCAGCTTGAGTTTAAGTGCAAGGTTGCGCCAAGCATGGCACCTAAAGAGCTCTCGCCCTGGTTTGAACGGCGAGCGCGTCGAGGGCCCGCCGAACGGCTAGTCTTTGGTCATTGGTCGACCCTGGGCCTCATGCGTCGGCCTGGTCTGATTGCCACCGACACCGGCTGCGGCTGGGGGGGCTACCTTTCGGCGGTAAGGCTTGAGGACGAGGCCATCTTTCAGCAGCCTGCCATCGACAATCTTTTTTCAAGCCCCTCGCGCACGGCCACATAGCAAAGCTCGGCAAGCTGTTGGCGCGGCATGCCTTGTGGTTCGATGACCTGATGAATAAAGGCATCGGCCTGCAGTCCGGGTCGGCCCATAATTTGAATCATTGAGCCCACAAGGCTCATGTCGTCCACATAGGCCACCTGGTTCATGGCATCGGCCACCGGGGCATTCGCCTGAGTTGGCCCCTGCCCCTGACCCTGCCCCGTCTGGCGACTGTAGAAAAGGGTCATAGGCACCACGGCAATGTCGGGTCGTTGCTCGGCAAGCCCAAACAGGCTGGTATGAAACCTCAATACGTCCTCGCCTCGACTGGTCGTGCCTTCAGGGAAAAAAATAACGCGCTCTCCTGAATCCAGCCGTGTCATAGCCTCCTTAATAAGCGTACGCACCGCATGCCGATTGCCCCGCTCAACAAAAATAGTGCCTGAGGCCTGCACCAAAAGACCCGCTAAGGGCCAGGAACGAATCTCGGACTTGGCAATAAAGGTTGCAGGCAGCACCGCATGGACCAGAAAAATATCAAGCCATGAGATGTGGTTGGCAACAACCAGGCAGGGCACCGGCATGCTGCTTGAGATCTGACCGGACAATGCCCGAAGGTTTGGCCCAAGGCTTACGCCACAAAGCCACAAGACCCCTCGGGCAAAAACGCGAATGGAAAGCTGCCGATAGGGCCTTGATAAGAATCGAAAGCCCGTTGTCGCCCAGACCAGCCCGAGCAGGGTCCAGACAAGAAAGCCTGCAAGCCTTGGGCCAAGCTGAAGGGCTCGCGCAACCACTGCCTAAACGTTTAATCGAAAGACCGGTCGGCCTTCAACCAGTGTGGCCCGGGTGCGCCCCAAAAGCTCGCGGCCAATAAAGGGCGTGTTGCGCCCCTGCGACTTCAGGGTGTCGATGGTGACCAGCCAGGGTTCGTCTGGCGCAAAGACACAGAGGTCAGCCTGCCCCCCTTCTTGAATGCGCCCGGCATTACGGCCCAGAATGGCAGCGGGTTTAGCGGTGACACGGGTAAGGGCATCGCCCATTGAAAGCTTTTGTTCGGCAGCCCACTGCAGGGTCAGGGGAAGCAATAACTCAAGACCTGTTACGCCAGGCTCGGCCTCGCCAAAGGGCAGTTGCTTGGCATCGTCATCCACTGGAGAGTGGTCGGAACAGATAGCGTCGATGGTGCCATCGGCCAGTGCATCGCGCAGCGCCTGCCGATCGCGCTGACCCCGAAAGGGCGGATCAACGCGCAAATTGGCGTCGTAGTCGCCAATGTCAACGTCGGTGAGATGCAGGTGATGAACGGCCACGTCTGCCGAAACCGGCAGACCCTCGGCCTTGGCCTGGCGCAGCAGCTCAACTCCGGCCGCCGAGGAAAGCCGGCAGATATGAAGCCGCACACCGGTGATGCGGCAGAGCTCAAACAGGGTGTAGAGCCGCAGCGTTTCATTGGCCACTGGAACACCCGCCAGACCAAGACGGCCGGCCATGGCCCCGCTGTGCGCCACTCCCGAGGCGCCAAGCCAGGGGTCGCGGGCATACATCCAGACCGCAAGGTTAAAACTGCTTGCGTATTGCATGGCTCGATACAGCACCTGGGTGTCCACCAAGGGGCAGACTGACTGAGAAAAACCAATGCAGCCCGCCTCGGTGAGCTCTGCCATCTCGGTAAGCTGCTCGCCTTTAAGGCCCACGGTAAGCGCACCCAAAGGATGCACATGAACCAGGCCAAGGTTACGGGCGCGGTGCTTCAACATTTCAACAAGTCCCGGCTCATCAAGAGGGGGGTCGGTGTCGGGCGGGCAGGCAAGCCGGGTGACACCCCCGGCCGCTGCTGCCATCATCTCGGACTCCAACGTGGCCTTGTACTCAAAGCCAGGCTCACGAAGTCGTGCGCTTAAATCAACAAGACCAGGAACCACCTTAAGGCCATCAAGCTCAAGCACCTCATCGGCCTGAAAACCCTCAAAGCCCTGGCCTGCAGGGCGAATGGCCACGATGCTTCCATTGGCAAGATAGAGGTCGGCAAGGCCATCAAGGCCCGAGGTGGCATCAATGACATGGCCGCCTTTTAAAAGAAGTCGTGCAACGGGCTGCGCTTTTGTCATAGCAGTTCCCCTGCCTTGTTTAAGGTGTCCATCACCGCCATACGCACGGCAATACCAAAGGTAACCTGCGAGAGAATCACCGACTGCGCGCCATCGGCCACGGCCGAGTCAATTTCAATGCCACGATTCATAGGGCCAGGGTGCATCACAATGGCCTGAGGGCTTGCATGACGAAGCTTGGCCTCGGTAAGGCCGTAGTGTTTGAAATATTCCTGCGGACTGGGTAGCAAGGCGCCGCGCATGCGCTCGTTCTGCAGGCGAAGCGCCATCACCACATCCACCCCTTCAAGCCCCTCCTCAAGCCTTGTAAAGGCATGCACGCCCATCTCCGCTAGGCCAGCAGGCAGCAGGGTCTTGGGCGCAATGACTCGAATCTCGGGCGCCCCAAGCGTTGTAAGCGCATGAATGGCCGAGCGCGCCACACGCGAATGCAACACGTCGCCCACGATGGCCACACGCAGCTGATGAAAGTCGCCCTTGTAATGCCGAATGGTGAACATGTCGAGAAGCGCCTGGGTGGGATGGGCATGCCGACCGTCGCCAGCATTCATGATGTGGATCTGAGGCGCCACCTGGTTGATGTGTCGGGCGATTAAATAAGGCGCGCCGCTTTGGCCGTGGCGCACCACAAACATGTCGGCCTGCATGGCTGCCAGGTTGTCAATGGTGTCAAGCAAAGACTCGCCCTTGGCCGTGCTTGATGCATTGACATTAAGGTTCACAATGTCTGCCGAGAGCCTGCGGGCAGCAATTTCAAAGGTGGTGCGTGTGCGCGTGGAGTTTTCGAAAAAAATATTGAAAATGGTCTTGCCCGAGAGCACCGGGGCATTGACCACCTCAAAGCCGCCGAGCCCATCGGCGCGAAGAAAGTCTTTCGCCCGATCAAGAATGGCCACCAGAATTGCCCGTGGAACACCTTCAATTGAAAGAAGGTGGGTGAGCTGTCCTTTGGAATTAAGCTGAATCGATCGGGCCATAGAAGTAACTCTGCAGAAGAATTGCGGCCGCCTCGGCGTCTTTGCCAACATCGCCCTTAGCGCCCGGCGCTAGGGCAGAAGTGTAACGCTCATCGGCCAGGGTGACGGGCAGCCCAAAGCGCCCCTCGAGCTGCCGTGCAAAACGCTCGCAACGCGGGGCAAACGGATGAGCCTGGCCATCGGGCATTACAGGTAGGCCCACCAAGAGCTGCTCGGGCTGCCACTCGGAAATAACGCCGGCAATTTTTTCAAAGCGAGCAGTCACAGGGCTTGCGGCAACGACGAGAAGGGGGCGGGCGCCTCCGGTAAGCCGGTTACCAATGGCCAGGCCAATGCGTCGTTCTCCGAAATCGAAGGCAAGCCAGACAGCGTGGTCGGATGGCTTGCGGGCAGGCTCAGGCGTGCCCAACGGCTCCAGAGAGGTTAAGGGGGTCGACGCCCAACATACGAAAGGCCGCACCAAGCCGGTCTTCGGCAGGGGTGTCAAAAAGCAGAGCGGTCTGGGACATGGGCACAGTCAGCCATGCATTGGCCGCCAGTTCGGCATCGAGCTGGCCTGCGGCCCAGCCCGAATAACCAAGCGAGACCAAGAAGCGCTCGGGGCCGCGCCCGTTGGCTGCTGCCTCGAGAATGTCGCGTGACGATGTAAGACCAAGGCCTGTGCCAATGGGCAGGGTCGAGGACCACTTGCCCAGGGGTTCATGAAGCACAAACCCACGATCGGTCTGCACGGGCCCACCAACAAAGACGGGCCTATCGGATAAGGCTGAGCCCGAGAGGCTAAGGTCGATTCGCGAAAAGAGGCTGCCCAGGTTCATGTCAGCCGGGCGGTTCACCACAATACCCATGGCGCCGCTAGCGGTATGCTCTGCCACATAAATAACAGAGCCGCCAAAATGGGGGTCGATAAGTGACGGCATGGCCACAAGAAGCTGCCCTGCCACACTTGGGAACTCAGGGGGTGACTCTGTCATATCAGGGTCACTTTCTGACGGCGAGGGCGAAGGCGAGTGAAGTTCATCAATCCAGCGTTGGGCCATTCCTGACATTCTAACCCTCTATTTCGAAGGAAAGGTAATACCGCATGCCAGGTCAGACCATGTCAATGCAGGCCAAAGGGGTCTTGCCAGGCTCCGCCCCCCAGTTGGTCTGGCTGCGAAGAGACCTGCGCCTAACCGACCATGCCGCCCTTCACGCGGCGCTTGCGCAGCCCAACCCTGTGGTGCTGGTCTTTGTCTTCGACACGACCATCTTGGAGCCGCTTCGGGCCGAGCATGGCCTGGCGCAGCCAATTGATCGTCGGCTTGGTTTTATTCATGCAAGCCTTCAGGCCATCGACGACGAGCTTAAAGCCATGGGAGGCCGGCTTGTCTGTGGCTATGGGCCTGCCAACAAACGCATCCCACAACTTGCCCAGGCCCTCGGGGCCTGCCGAGTGATTTCTGCCCACGACTTTGAGCCCGCAGCCATTGCCCGCGACCTTCAGGTGGCCCAAAGCCTCAAGGCGCTTGGCGCAGACTTTATTCAGGTGAAAGACCAGACTGTTTTTCAGGGCACCGAGCTTCTCACGGGTGCCGGTCGCCCTTTCTCTGTCTTTACGCCTTACAAAAAAGCATGGCTGCGCGCCTTTGAGCCTTCAATGGCCGCAGAACGGGCAACGCAAGGCCTACCCGTACGGCTCTTATCCGCAGAAAGCCTGGCGGCTGCAGGCCTTCAGGCCCAGGCCTTGGCGCAGCCGCAGAGCGACAGGCCGGCCGACTGGGGCCTTGGGCTGCCCTCTCTGAGTAGCATGGGCTTTTCAGAGCAAAGCCTGAAGGCCGTTTCGCTAGAGCCCGCCACAAAAGGCGCCCAGGCACTTTTGCAAGATTTTGAAACCCGCGCCCACCTGTACCAGGAGGCGCGCAACTTCCCGGCCGTAAAGGGGCCCTCTTACCTTTCGACCCATCTGCGTTTTGGCACGATCAGCCTGCGCGAATGCGTGCGTAAGGCTATTGAACTTGGGGCTGAGCTCTCGCCAGCATCGGATGGCTCGGGCAGTGCGGGGCCAAGCACCTGGCTGTCGGAATTAATCTGGCGCGAGTTCTACATGCAGATTCTTGCGAACTTTCCGCACGTGGTGAATGCGAGCTTTAAACCCGCCTATGACCGGCTGGCCTGGAATGAAGGGCCTAAGGCCGACCAAGACTTTGTCGCCTGGTGCGAGGGACAGACGGGCTACCCCATTGTGGATGCAGGCATGCGGCAGCTTAACCAGACCGGCTACATGCACAACCGGCTGCGGATGATTGTGGCCAGTTTCTTAACCAAGGACCTTGGCATTCATTGGCTGCGCGGCGAGCGTTATTTCGCGCTCAAGCTTAATGACTACGACCTGGCCGCAAACAACGGCGGCTGGCAATGGGCGGCCTCCACAGGCTGCGATGCCCAGCCCTATTTCCGAATTTTTAACCCGACAAGCCAGAGCGAGAAGTTCGACCCCAAGGGCCAGTTCATTGCTCGCTACCTGCCTGAGCTTGCAGGCCTTTCAGAAAAACAACGCCATGCCCCCTGGCTTGCAGGCGGCCTTGTGCTTAAGGCCGCAGGCATTGAACTGGGCCGCGATTACCCCGCGCCTTTGGTGGATCACGACCAGGCGCGCAAGGCAACGCTGGCCCGATTTGCTGCGCTTAAACAGGCCGCTGACTAGACCTCAATCATTTCAAAATCGGACTTCTGGGCACCACACTCGGGGCAGGTCCAGGTAATGGGGACATCCTCCCAGGCCGTTCCGGGCGCGATGCCTTCCTCGGGAAGGCCAGCGGCCTCGTCGTAGATCCAGCCACAAATTAAACACATGTAAGTCTTCATGCTTCGCCCAGGCAAATGAACAAAAGGGCCATTTCACAGCGGTCTGCCAGCTAAAGTACGTCCTTCGTAGCAGCATGGCCCCTAAAATGGTGGTCAGCACGCATTCTAAACTTTTGGAGGAATCTTTCTGCCATGCCTCGCCAGATCATCGACCGCAGTCAACAACTTTTTGATCATGCTCAAAAATTTATCCCCGGAGGCGTGAACTCTCCGGTGCGTGCCTTTCGTTCCGTGGGCGGCACCCCCAGGTTCTTCACCAAGGCCAAGGGCGCCTACCTCTGGGATGCCGATGAGAATCGCTACGTTGACACCATCTGCTCATGGGGCCCGGCCATTGTTGGTCATGCGCGTAAAGAGGTCATTGATGCGGTGAAGAAGGCGGCCGAGGGCGGCCTTTCCTTTGGCGCACCAACCGCCGGTGAGGGCGCGCTGGCCGAATGGGTTAGCAAGCACCTTCCCTCCATTGAAATGCTTCGGCTCACCTCAAGCGGCACCGAGGCCACCATGTCGGCCATTCGCCTAGCCAGGGGGTTCACAGGGCGATCGAAGATTCTTAAATTTGAAGGCTGTTACCACGGGCATGTCGATAGCCTTTTGGTGAAGGCCGGTTCGGGGCTCTTAACCTTTGGCAACCCCACATCGGCCGGCGTGCCTGAGAGCTTTGCCGCCGAGACCCTGGTTCTTGACTACAACGACATTGAGGCAGTCAAGGCCTGCTTTGCGGAACACGGCTCAAAGATTGCTGGCGTCATTGTTGAGCCCATAGCGGGCAATATGAACCTGGTGAGGCCATCACCCGGCTTTCTTGAAACCTTGCGCGAGCAGTGCACGGCGCATGGCGCTGTTCTTATTTTTGATGAGGTTATGACGGGCTTTCGCGTGGGCGCCCAAGGCGTTCAAGGCCTTATGGGCATTACACCCGACCTCACAACCCTGGGCAAGGTCATTGGCGGGGGCATGCCCATGGGCGCCTTCGGCGGGCGCGCAGACATCATGCGTCAGGTGGCCCCCCTGGGCCCGGTCTACCAGGCAGGCACGCTCTCTGGGAACCCAGTGGCGGTGGCCGCGGGCGTTGCAACACTGACAATCGTCTCGCAGCCCGGCTTTTTTGAGACCCTTACGAAAATAACCGCCGACTGCATGGCAGGCCTGACACAGGCGGCACGCGAGGCAGGCATTGAACGCTTCTGTGCTGACAGCGTCGGAGGGATGTTTGGCATTTATTTCTCCCACACATGCCCGAAGTCTCTTACTGACGTCACAAATAGCAACCGTGAGGCCTTTAACCGGTTTTTTCACGCCATGCTTGAGCGCGGGGTCTATCTGGCACCCTCGGCCTACGAGGCAGGCTTTCTTTCTATTGAGCATCAGGGCGAGCCCATCGACATCATTCTTCAGAATGCACGCGAGGCCTTTAAAGAAATTGCCTCCGTGGCGAATGCCTAGAGGCCTTGGCGGGTCGTTTTGCCCCTTCACCCACGGGGCCCCTGCATCGGGGCTCGCTTGCCACCGCGCTGGCAAGTTACCTGGATGCCCGCGCGCAGTCCATTGCATGGTTTGTTCGCATGGAAGATCTCGACCCTCCGCGCGAGGCGCCCGGCGCGGCCGAGCGAATTAAGCAGCAGTGCCTGGCTCATGGGCTGATCTGGGATGCCTGGCCCTGCGAAAAAGGCGGGCGGGCAGACGGCATTCTCTACCAGAGTGACCGCGCAGGCGCTGCAGGGGCTTATGCCCAGGCCCTGCAGGCGCTCATTGAAAAAGGCATGGCCTTTCGATGCCAGTGCAGTCGCTCTGTCTTGCAGCAGGTCTTCGCCGATGCAAGGGCGCTGCCTGGCTCAGCACTCTTAGATGGTGAACGACCCTACCCGGGGTTATGCCGCAACAAGCAACTTGATCAAGGCCGAGCATGGCGCTTCAAAAGCCCCGAGGTTACGGCGGGCCGGGGAGAGGACGACTTTATTCTTCAACGTGCGGATGGGCTCTGGGCCTACCATCTGGCGGTTGTTGTGGATGATCAATGGCAGGGGATAAGCCGGATTGTGCGCGGTGAAGATCTTTTGCCGATGCAGACCAGGCATGGCTGGCTGCAGCATGCCCTTGAACTGCCCCGGCCAAGCTACCAGCATGTGCCTTTGGTCGTAAATGGCCAAGGCCAAAAGCTCTCAAAGCAGACCAAGGCCAAGGCCCTGCTAACCGATGAAAAAAGTGTAAGGCTTCAGCTTAAGCAAGCCACCGAGCATCTGGAGAAAACCATGCCCTCTGACTGGCTTGATGCGGTAAGCCCTGCTGCGAAGGCCATGGGGCTGGGCTGGGGCTAGGGGCTGAACTGGGGGCTGGGCTGGGGCCAGGAGCTGGGGCTAGGGGCTTGGGCCCTGAGTCTTGGGGCTTGGGGCTTAGGAGTCGGCAGATTTGATGCTTGGCTTGGCACCAAGCAGCACAGACTTCGGGTTGGCCGCGCGACGAATGCCAAAAAGCCCAGAAGAAGGTCTTGCCGCAGCCACGGGGGATGGGGCTGCAGCCTGCCCTCCACCATCGGTCGCAGTCGAGGCATTGGACTGCAAGGCATCGGCCGGCACCGATGCGCCGCCTGCAGCCGAAGCCTTTTTAGCGTGTGAGTCATCGTAAGGCGCGTAAAAAATAGGATCGGCGGGCAAGGCAGGCCTTTTAACTGGGGCCAGCGGGCGCGAAGACGGCGAGGCCGAACGCGGCACCGCCGACCGTGGCGGGCGATCGCTTGTTGAACGCGATGGCGACGAATGCACCGGTGCCATAAGCGCCAGCCGCTCGCGGCCCAGGCTTATGCCAAGAAGCGCCTCCACGTCGGCCACCCGCCGCTCTTCACTTGCAACCATAAGCGACAAGGCAAGCCCTGAGGCGCCCGCTCGGCCTGTGCGGCCAATGCGGTGAACATAGTCTTCGGGCGATTGCGGCACGTCAAAGTTAATAACCGCGGGAAGCTCGGCAATGTCAAGGCCGCGGGCAGCCACGTCGGTGGCAACCAGGACAACAACCTCGTTGTTTTTAAATCGTTCCAGGGTTGCAAGCCGCTCGCCTTGCGACTTGTCTCCGTGAATGGCATCTGCTGCAATGCCTTCGCGAATTAGCTCGCGGGCAAGTCGGCTTGCGCCAATTTTGGTGTTGGTAAAGACAATAACCTGTGCGAGTTTTTCTTCCCGTACCAGGTGAATAACCGCCTGACGCTTGAGCTCCGGGCTATCGACGCGGTAGAGCCTCTGGGTAAGGTTTTCGGCCGTTGCATTGCGCCGTGCCACCTCGACCGTAATGGGCTTCTCGTCTAAAAAGGTTTTTGCCAGCTTACGAATTTCAGGCGAGAAGGTGGCCGAGAACAAAAGACTCTGCCGGCTTGCAGGCAGTAAGTTCACGATGCGTTGAAGGTCGGGCAGAAACCCCATGTCAAGCATACGGTCGGCCTCATCGAGAACCAGAATACTGACCTGAGAGAGGTTTAAGGTTTTTTGTTGAACGTGGTCAAGCAGCCGGCCCGGCGTGGCCACCAAGAGCTCCACACCCGCCCTAAGGGCCTGGGTCTGCGGGTTCATATCCATACCACCAAAGACCACGGCTGAGCGCAGCGCGGTGTAGGTGGCGTACTGCTGCAGGTTTTGGTAGATCTGGTCGGCAAGCTCGCGAGTTGGCGCAAGCACAAGGCCTCGCACCGGATGGCGAGCAGGCGAGGCACTGGTGTTGGCATGGGCCATGAGCCTGTGAAGAATAGGCAGCGTGAAGGCGGCTGTCTTGCCCGTACCCGTCTGGGCAGCACCCATGACATCAAGCCCTGCCATGATGTGAGGAATGGCCTGCGCCTGAATGGGAGTGGGAGACTCGTAGCCCGCTTCGGTAACGGCCTTTAGAATGGCTGGGTCGAGGCCAAGCTCTGAAAAATGCATTCAGGCATTATCCATCATTATGTCGCCAAGGCTTCGAGCCGGCTTTCCGGTTTTTTTTGTTCTGCTCTGGAGCACAGGTTTTATCGTGGCGCGCTACGGCATGCCCTATGCCGAGCCCATGACCTTTTTGTTGCTTCGGTTTCTTCTGGCACTGGCCATTTTGCTGCCCTTAATTCTTATCATGCAGGCGCCCTGGCCAGAGCCGCACCTGGCTCTGCGCATTGCCCTGGCCGGCGCATTGTTGCAGGCGGGTTACCTGGGTGGGGTCTGGGCCGCCGTGCGCGAAGGCATGACCGCCGGGCTCGCCGCACTCATCGTCGGCCTTCAGCCAATTCTCACAGCCTGTCTGGCAAGCCTCATAAATGAACGATTACGCCCTTACCAGTGGCTAGGACTTGCCCTTGGGCTGCTTGGTGTTGGGCTTGTGGTCTGGGCCAAACTTAGCCTGACCGGGCTCACCGCCCTTAGTCTTGGTCTTTCCGTATTTGCGCTCGCAAGCATTACCGCCGGAACGCTCTATCAGAAAAAATTCTGCCCGCAGTTCGACCTGCGCACGGGCACCGCCATTCAGTACCTGGCTGCGGCCCTCATTTGTCTGCCCTGGGTCTTTGGTGTTGAGACCCGGGAAATTGCCTGGACCGTCGAACTCATTGGTGCACTTGCCTGGTCTGTCTTAGCCATTTCCTTAGGCGCCATCTTTTTGCTTTTTGTGCTTATTCGGGAGGGTGCCGCGGTCCAGGTCACGAGCCTTCTCTACCTCACGCCGCCCACCACCGCCCTTATGGCCTTTGTGCTTTTTAACGAGCCCATAACCGCACTCACCCTTCTTGGAACTCTCTCCACAGCCCTTGGTGTGTGGTTAGTTATGCGACCTTCAAAGAAACGCGCTACGCTAAATGCTTCATCTTCAACAGGAGAAAAACAATGATCATTCGCAGCGCTTCACGCCTCGGTCTTGGGGCTTGGCCTTGCTGTTCTCAGCCTCTCGGCCGCTCAGGCCCTTGAATTCAAAAAACCTGAGGACGCAATTAAGTACCGACAGTCCGCCTTTGCTCTCATGGGCGCTCATTTCTCGAATGTGGGCGCGGTGGTCAAGGGTGATAAGGCGTTTAATGCCCAAGATGTGGCCGGTGATATTGCTGTCGTCGCAAGCCTTGCGGCGCTTCCATGGAAGGCCTTTGGACCGGGCACCGAGGGCGGCAAGGCCAAGCCCGAAATCTGGGCGGAAGGCGACAAGGTCAAGGCGGGCATTGAGAAATTTCAGACTGCCGTGGTGGCTCTAAACGACGCTGGCAAGACGGGCAATCTTGATGCCATTAAGAAGGCCTTTGGCAACACAGCCCAGAGCTGCAAAGGCTGTCACGACAACTATCGTAAAAAGTAAAAACTCCGTCCCGCTGAATCCCGGTGACACCCATTAGTCGGCTGGTGTCAAGTGAGCAAACGAATCCATGGCGGCGCCAGCCGCCGGTTTTGAAACTTCTTCTCCGTTTGCAGTTGCCGATCACGCCCGTTTCTTCAAATCATGGCTGCGACGAATCGCGCCAGACACCCATCAGGATCAAGCAAGCGGCGATGAATCTGCCTTTCGCCCTGGCGGCTTCGCCGCCCCAGAAGAACGTTGGTGCCGCAACGCGTCCAATGGGTTCATCACAGACCCGTGGCTGCCGAAGTTCCGGCGCCAATCCCTCGGTGGTTCGCGTTGCGGGCGATCCGCTTTGACTGCAAATCGGTGACGGCGGCACGGCATCCCATTCAGTTCATATGGCTGTCGTTCCAGTCCCCATGTCCGGGCTTGCCGGCCGCCGTCATTACTCATGCAAAGCAGCGCGTCACGTCAAACGGTTTGCGCTCCTTCAGAATGTGGAAGCAGGCCCGCGCCAGCTTGTGCGCCAGCGCCTTGATTGCCACCACGTTATTCGTCCTCGCTTTCTTGCGCTCGTAGAACCGTTTCGCCTCGGCGCAGTAGCGCAGCGCGAAGTTGGCCGCCTCGACAAAGGCCCAGGCCAGATACTTGTTGCCGTTTTTGGTGTTCCCTTCCCCCTTCTTCTTGCCGTTGCTGGTGCGCACGCTGTCGACGCAGCGCGCATAGGAAGCAAAGTTGCCTGGAGCCGCGAAACGATCAATCGGCCCTGCTTCCAACAGGATCGTGGTCGCCAGCACCCGACCGATCCCGGGTACGCTGGTGAGCAGTTCGTACTCCGGTCGCTGTGCGATTCTTTCCTGAAGACGCTTTTCAAGAAGGTCGATCTGCGCGGAAAGCGTGGCGATGACCGCTACATTGGTTTTGATCGCAAATGCCACATCCTCGGGCAGTGCCATTTGGTCGATAGTCTCTGCCGTCAGCCGTTTGACTTGGTTGCACTTGATTCGGACGCCATGCTGGCGGGCGGTGATATTTTCGACAGAAAGGATGTGGGTGGTACGACTGCGCACCAGCTGCATGCGCTTGCGGGCCAGATCGCGCACGGCGCGTTGCTCCGGCGGCAGGATGGTTCCCGTTGGCAATATCCCCAACCTCAGCAGGTGGGCAAGGTAACGTGCGTCTGCTTCGTCGCCGCTGTGCTTGAGCCCTTCGTACTTCTTGATCGCCGTGGTGTTGGCCAGATGCACCTTAAAGCCCGCCGCTTGGAGACCGTCGACCAGCCAATACCAGTTAAAGGTCGATTCGACCACTACCCCAGCGATCTCTTCTCGCCAGGGTTCAAGCAACTCAAGAATCTTCGCCAGGTCGTTGGGCAAGCGCTTCTCTGCCATTACCCGATCCTCCTCATCCGTCACGGTCACCACGCTGTTGTTTGAGTGCAGGTCAATTCCGCTATATTTCATCTTCGGCCTCCTGTGGTTATGTAAGTTCGCAAACTCACTTTAACCCCACCGCTTCACCGCGGTGGGAGGCCGACTAGATGATTTTCAGTTCACTCAATACCGCGCAATTCCGGTGCTCGGAATCCCGGTGCCAGTTTACTTAATTCGTAATTAAGTAAACTGGCACCGGGATTTTCGCTTCGGTCCGGGCTTTTGTGCCCTCACGGTCTTGCCCGTCAAAGATTCAAGAGTCTGAAGCCAGGCTTCATCACCCAAAGGGCGGCCGGTCGTTTCTGATTGCCTGAGCCTCTTAAATTCGTCTTCGTCATGCGATGAGTCACCTAAAAATGCCGCAAAATCACCGTAGCGATTCAAAATGGGACCGACCTTCACCAGTGAATCATCCTTGCCCGACAGGTGAGCCTTAACACTTGACCAACGCCAGTCCCGCGCCTGTTGCACGAGCCGAGCGCGCACAGGATTCAGAGACACATAGCGCACCGCATGGTAAAGGTGTCGCTGGTCCATGACGACAGAGCCAAAACGTCCCTGCCACAAATGCCCTGTTGTTCCCAAACGTTCATTGATGCAGGTTGTGTAACGACGATGTGCATCCGCGAAGGTTTTCCGAAGTCCGTCTTTATCTGACGGCACGGCAATGAGGTGTACATGATTGGGCATAAGGCAGTAGCACCAGATCTCTGTCTCCGCCTTACGAGCCGCCTTACTAAGCAAGTCAATATAGAGGGCGTAGTCGCTGTCTTGGAAAAAGACGCGCTCCTTGCGGTTACCCCGTTGTGTGATGTGATGAGGATGACCAGGGAAAACAATTCGAGGAAGGCGTGCCATCCCCGAATGATGCGCAAGAAAAATTTAGTGAAGTGTCACCGAAATGGCGGGGTTGAAAAAAGTAAACTGTCACCGAGTTGGCTGAAAATTCTGCAAAATTATCGGGCGTCACGATCACTTCAATAATTACGGAAAGGACTGGTTCGCGTTTTTTTTCTCGGCAAGTCCTGAAACTGGGCGGGCTCAAACCCCGTGCGTTGGGACAGAAGATAGTCGCCGTCGATCTGCTGCGCCAAGCTATCGATGTCCCGCTGCGTCACGCCAACGGATGCAAAATGCGCCTTCCAAGACGTCACAACCTCGATGACTCTGGTCACCTCGGCTGCAGCCTCGGGGGGCTGCAGGCCAAATGCATCGCACTGCGACATGGCGTTTTCAAGCGTCGAATTCCGCCCCTGCGCACCGCAGATGAACTCCTGGTAACCCTGCCCCGAGTTGGTGGGTAATACATCGTAAGCGGGCGCCAATTTTAGGCGGCCATTTTCAACTGGATTGACGACCAACAGGGAATGGTTCTTCTCATGGTCATCGGTGTTGTCGATCAGGATATTGAAGACCATGCGCCGAAACAGCTCGCGGGCATCCTGCTGGTTCATGTTGGCATGCGCGACACCCACCCGACGAAGAATCCGGGCCAGCTCGGGGTAGCCCATCTGCGGCTCCCCGCCCGAAACCGTGGCGGCCCGAATGGCCGTACCCGCTGAAATGCTGTGAATCCGCCGTGCCTGCTCACGATCAAAACGCCGGATGAGCACTGCATGGGACCCCACAAGGGAGATGGCCTGCGTTTTGGCAACCGTGATGCCTGCGCGCTCGGCCAGCGTCATCGCCGCGTGTTCAACGAGGGGAGCGTCAACCGGTTCATTGTTGAAGAACTTGATCACCCACTGCTCACCGTCGATATTGATGAGCGCCTTGGGCTTGGCACCGCCCAGCGGGCTTCCACCTCCGGCGATGATCTTGGCCTCCAGCGCTGTCAAAGGCTCCGAAGCCTCAATCTTGGCCACCACTTCACTCAGTTGCTGCACATCGTCCAACCTGGGTAGCGGGCCTGCTGCACGCGGACGGTAATGGCTGGCCGAGGTCGAAACACCGAGCGCACCAAACCGGTCATCCCCCGCGTAATAAAGGTACTCCATCAAGGAAAGACGCTTGGGCTTGTCCACAAAGCGAATCACCTTTTCACCCCAACGGTCAGGCCGTGCATCGTCAACTGCGCCGACCGCACGCTGCACGTCCGATGACAAACGGCTCGGCGGTAAAAATTCGTTGTCCAGGAGCGGAAGATCTTCACTCAATGCAAAACCACTGGCCAACCAATCCTGGCCGTAATGCAACGAAACCCCTTTGCCGGCTGAAACCAGCTTCAAGGCACCCACATAGCGCGGCGCAGCCGGGTTTTCGAGGTACCACAGGGTCAAATCATCGAGCCGCATTGTGAATTGGCCCCACTAAGCCTTCGGCCGTCTTGCACTTGTGCGCGCTTCTGCAGAGGCCCTGGCGCGAGCGCGCCCCAGCTCAACGGCCTCGCGGATATCCAACTCAATCGCCCCTTGGTCGTGCTCGGGCGCAGCCAGCTTTCCAAGCTCACCATCACGCTGAATAAGCCACAGCGCCGTAGCCACAATACCAATACCCACCGCCGGATCACCCGCCTCAAGCCGCTGCAGCGTAGGCACCGAAACACCCATGCGCTGGGCCCAGGTTTTCAACGACTCCTTACGTCGCAAGCGCGCCACAGCGAGATCTGCACCCAGCTTCTCAATGGCGGCAGTAGTGGCTGGCGGCAGTTGCAAAAGGGCAAGGGCTGTTTTAGGCATGTATATAGAATAATACAAAGCATAGTGTTAAGCAAATATCTATATATATTTTTCAGTCACTGCGAGCGCTGCATTTGCATGTATTTGGCGGCGCGCTTGCGGGGTAATCCCCGCCACTCCTAGCGCCCACCGACTGGCAAAACGCATCGTCCGAAGGGTGCAAAAGATCCGCGCACGTTGCTATTTGCGAGTGGCGGGATGTTCACTCTTGATGATGCGGAGTTCGCCTCCGTAGAGCCGATCCGTCCTTTGACTCGTTCCGTAGGCCACACCCACGAAAACCCCGCCCTCATCGTCGTCCTTGGTTAAAGTGATTAGGCTAGGACGTGGTTTTGGTTTGGGCTTAAGCTGGGTAATTCTCCCAATTTTTTGGGGGAGTGTATTCGGTAAACTGTCACCGGGTTAGGGTCAGAAGGCCAATAACCACCAGGCCAACCAGAACCCATCCCAGTCGGTCGGCCCAGCGGGCAAGCCACTGCTCCATAGGGGCACCGCCCCACTTCATTAAGGCGGCCACCAAAAAGAACCGGCCGCCGCGACCCAGGATTGAGGCAAGAATAAATGGGAAAAGCGCCATAGAGGCAGCGCCTGCCGCAATGGTGAAGACCTTGTAAGGAATGGGCGAAAACCCGGCAAGCAGTACAGCCCAAACACCATAGTCGGCAAACCACTGCTGGGCAAGGCCATAGGCCTGAGCGTACTGCGACTCCAAAAGCCAGGGAAGGACCATTTCCATTGCCCAAAGGCCAATGAAATACCCCAAGAGGCCGCCAAGCACCGAACTGACGGTTGTAACAAGGGCCAGCCAGTAGGCGCGTTGTGGCCGGGCAAGGCACATGGGCGCGAGCATGACATCGGGTGGAATGGGGAAAAAGGACGACTCTGAAAAACTAAGCGCCGCAAGGTAGCCCGTTGCCCGGGGATGACGCGACCAGCCCATGACGCGTTGATAGAGTTTTGAAAAGAGTCTGCCCACGCCGTGCATCATACAATCGCACGATGTCAAAGCCTGCGTACGAGCTGCACTTTCAGTCCAAGCAAGAGGCCTTTCGTCGCGGCATGCGGCTTGCCATTGGTGCGCCCGCTGGCGTCTTGTTTGCAGGCTACATTGGCTTTGGCGCGCTCTGCCACAGCCTTGATCTGTCAATATGGACCGCCGCAGGGTCAGCCTTTTTCGTCTATGCCCTGCCCGGCCAGATGGTCATGGCCGAGATGTTTGCCCTTGGTGCAACCACGCTGCTCACCACCCTGGCCGTGGGTCTTACCGCCTCGCGGTTTCTGCCCATGACTCTCACGGTGCTTCCCCAGTTCGATGGCAAGCAACGAGGCTCAAAAAGTCTGTATGCCATGGTGCACCTTCTGGCCATGACCAGCTGGGCCGTGGCCATGCGCGACCTGCCCAGAATGGAGCCGCAGTATCGTCAGGCCTACTTCTGGGGCATTGGGCTTGTCTGCTGGGGTGTCTGCGCGCCGGGCTCAGTTATTGGCTACCTGATTGCCGACCAAGTTCCCATGCCGCTCACCATGGCCCTTGTGTTCCTAAACCCCTTGTTTTTTATGTTGAGCTTTACCGAGGTTCGACCAACCGCCTATCGACTGGCCATTTTGCTTGGAAGCCTGCTGGGGCCCCTTAGCCACAGCATCCTGCCCGACTACAGTCTGCTTATTTCTGGGCTTGTTGGTGGCAGCCTGGCCTACCTGCTTATCCATCGACGACCTTCAGGCTAGACAGAAAACCATGAGCTACGAACTAAGCGTGCTGCTTGGAACCATTTTTGCGACCTACCTTTGGCGGGGGCTGGGTGTCTTGCTGTCCGGCCGAATTAATGTGGAGACCGAATTCTTCAAATGGGTGACGTGTGTCACCTACGCGATGGTGGCTGCCCTTGTGGTCCGCATCATTATTCTGCCCGTTGGCCTTTTGGAAGAGGTTCCCTTGGCGGTTCGGCTTGTCGCTCTTTTGGTTGCGGTGTTTGTCATGATGCGGCTGCCACGGCCCTGGGGTGGCCTGGTTCCAGGACTGCTGGTAGGCTCTGTCTTAGTTGCCCTAGGCTATAGCCTGAGTCAAGTAACCTAGGCCTAAAGATCCTTCACTCTAAGGCCCACCCGTTCCGATCGATGACCGAAATTCTCGCCCCCTTCATTGCCGCTTTTTTGCTTGCCTACCTTCTTGAGCCCGCGGCCTCGCGTCTCACACAAAAGGGCCTGCCGCGCAGTCTTTCAAGTCTACTTGCCATTGCCATTGGCATACTGGTTGGTATTGGCCTGGTTCTTGTTGCTGTTCCTATTATTGAAAATGAGCTCAACAGCCTAAGGGAGCGCTTTCCCGATGCCGCCGTTCGGCTCTACGGGCTTGTCTACCCCTACCTGGTTGAAGCCGGACTTCCTGTGGATGACAGCCAGGCCTTAAGGGCCAAAATTATTCAGCTGCTTCAAGGCCAGTCCTCGGCAGTTTCTCAAACGGTCTTTGCCACCCTGCAGTCGGGGCTTGGCATGGTTGCAGCACTCTTGGGCTGGATTGTCCTGGTGCCTGTGCTGCTTTTCTTCCTTATTAAAGACTGGTCAAGCATCTGGGGCAACGCCCTTGCCCTAATTCCGAGCTCCAAGCGGAGCTACCTTCGCGAGACAACCCTCGAGATTCACGCAACACTTCAGAACTACCTCCGCGGCCAGGGCATGCTCATTGTGGCCATGGCGAGCTTCTATTGCCTAGGCTTATTAATTGCTGGCCTCTCAAGCTGGTTTTCGATTGGGCTCTTATCGGGGCTACTGGTCTTTGTGCCCTACCTTGGCTTTGCCTTCTCCCTGGTGCTTGCCTTGGTCTCTGGGATTCTCGAGCTTGGTCTTGTTCATGGACTTATTGCCATTGGCATTGTCTACAGCCTAGGGCAGTTCCTTGAAAGCTTTGTCCTAACGCCCAAGCTTGTTGGGGAACAAATCGGACTGCATCCATTGGCCGTGATTCTTGCCTTAATGGTGTTTGGTGGCCTGCTTGGCCTTGTGGGTGTCTTGCTTGCCCTTCCCTTGGCGGCCTGCACGGTGGTTCTTGGACGCCGGCTTATTGAGAAGCTGCATGACGACGACGACACAACTGGACCTTCTCTTCGGAGGGTTAGAAAAAGGCCGCGACCATAAGCCCTGTTAAGGCAAGCAGTAGAACCAATTGACTGCGGTAGTCTTTTAAGAAGCCATAGGGTTTCGACATGGGCAGCATGGTTCGTGACCAAAGAATGGCCTGCAGGCCAGTACCTTGTTTTGTATCCCGACTGCCACTGGTTACGAGCTGAACAAGAAGGCAGATGGCTGTGGTAAGCCCGGCGGTCTCAAGAAAGTGAAGACTCCATAGTCCGTACTGGGTGGCAATCACAAAGCCAATACCCAGGCCGTGGCCTGTTAGCAGGCACCACCAGGCTGCCCGCGCGGTGGTTCTTTTCCAGCCCATGCCCAGGCAGTAGACCACCACAAACGGGGGCACGGCCACTGCAAACATCTGCTGAAGGTAGACAAAGAGACCAGGAAAGCCCTGAATCACCGGGGCCCAGGCAATGGCGACCACCATAAACACAATGGTAAGCAGTCGAGCCCGCGGCAGGTCGGTCTGCCCAGTCGAGGAGCTGCTACCTGCCTGGGCGGGTGCAGATTCCCGATCTCGACTTGGCCCTGCATTCAGAAAGTCGTAGTGCACCAGCGCAGAGGCTGCATTAATGGTGCTGTCGATGGTCGACATAATGGCCGCAAGAAGAGCGGCAAGCACAAGGCCGCGAAGCCCCACCGGCAGGAGGTCTTTGACCAAGGTTGGAAAGACCTGATCACCCGAGGTTAACGAAGGATAAAGGCTTAAGGCCATCGCACCCGGAAGCACCATAATAAACAAGGGCAATAACTTTAGCGCCGCTGCCAAAATGGCTCCCCAGCGGGCATGGTCTTCAGACTTTGCCGCAAAAAAACGCTGGCTAATGTAGTGGTTCATGCTCCAGTAATAAAGGCCCAGTATGGGGACGCCCACCAGAAGGCCAGTCCAGGGCATGGACGGATCGTCAGCCGGGCGCACCAAAGAAAGGTGGCCTTCAGGAAGACTGGCCGTTGCGGCAGTCCAGGAGAAGTCGAACTGCTTAAAGACCATAAAAGCAATAACACTGCTTCCCGCAATAAGTATTACGGCCTGCAGAGCATCGGTAATCATGACGGCACGCAGGCCGCCCACCATGGTGTAGAGACCCGCAAAAAGCCCCATACCAATTACCACGGGCCACAGCGGTAGCCCTGGCACCAAGACCTGCAATATCAAGGCGCCTGCAAAAAGACTGCCCGCCGTGTCAACCAGCACGCTAAGCCCAATCATCCATGCAGAGACGTATTTGCGGATGCCCTGACTGTATCGCAGCCCAAGAAACTCCGGGACGGTGCGACAACGATTTCGCAGGTAGACGGGGATGAGAAAGACGGCCGCAAAGACCATCACAACTGCTGCCATCCATTCGTAATTGGCCACTGCAATACCCGAGGAGTAGGCTGCTCCCGACAGCCCAATGAGTGTGGTGGACGAAATATTGGATGCAAACAAAGAAAGGCCAACGACACCAAAGCCAAGGCCTCTGCCCGCAAGAAAGAGGTCCTCGGGGGTCTCAACTCGCCGGGCACTTGCCCAGGCCACAAGAACGATCGCCACCAGGTAGGCCACTGGAATAAAGGCGTCAAGCCAATGAATGATCATGGTTTATATTTTCACAAATATTTTTATAGGAAGTTGTACGGACTGCGATTTTCACGAACCCTCGACTAATCGCTATGCAGCGCCGACTTCTCTGCGCCTGCGTTTTCTTGAGCGGGCAAGGTGTAGACCGTGCGATGGGGAAAGGGAATTTCAATGCCAGCGCGATCGAAGGCATTCTTAAGTCGGCCTAAAAATGCCCGTCGCACAGCCCACTGCTCCTGCGCCACTGTTTTTAATCGGCACTTAATAACAACGGCCGAATCTGCCCACTGATCAACGCCAGCAATATCAAGGTCATCTAGAATTTTGTCGGCCCAGTCGGGCTCGGCGCGAAGCGCAGTGGCGGTCTCTTTCATCACCTGGCTCACCCGCTCGATGTCTTCCTTGTAAGCCACACCGATATCCAGGACGGCAAAGGCAAAAAGACGGCTGCGATTGGTGACAGTAAGAATGGCCCCGTTGGGCACATAGTGCACAGCGCCCTCGTAGTCGCGCAGCCGCACATAACGCAGGGTGAGTTCCTCAACGGCGCCCACCTTGCCCGCCACCTCCACCACGTCACCCACACGAATCTGGTTTTCTATGAGCATTACAAAGCCTGTGAAGTAGTCCTTAACAAGGCTCTGGGCACCAAAGCCAATGGCAAGGCCTGCCACACCGGCTGTAGCCAAAATAGGGGCAATTGAAATACCCAGCTCGGAGAGCACGAGCATAAAGGCAACGACCGTCACCACAACCGAGGCAATGTAGCGAAAGACGCGCTCGAGCGTCTCGATGCGTTTGCGCTCTTCGGGGCCATCTGCGCGGGCACTAAGCCGTTGATGCGAGGCCGCAATAAACCTACGCGCCAACGCCGCGCTTAAAAAAGCAAGCAGAACGATGAGAAGGACGGTTACTCCAGACAAAACAGGCTTGGCCCAGCCTGCCGCCTGACCCAGTCCAAGATCGGACCAGATCGATTGCACGAAAGTGTTAAGCATGGGCCTAAGTGTATCGGCTCAGGCTCTCGAGCAACATACAATCCCTTATGCTTTCCAAAAAGGAGCCGACAACGCCCGTGGTCGATACCGCCATCGACAGTCCCTCTGACCCACGTACAAGCCTTTTTGCGGTCTGTGTCTTTTGTGGGTCACGCCTGGGGCATGACCCCGACTGGTCAGCCATGGGCAATGAGACCGGGCAGGCTATTGCCCATCGTCAGTGGCGGCTTGTTTATGGAGCAGGTCGTTGGGGGTTAATGGGCGCGGTGGCAAAGGCCGCTCTTGACGAAGGCGCCCATGTCACAGGGATTATTCCCGACTACCTAATAAAGATTGAACCTGTGCTGCCGGGTCTTGATCGTCTGGAAATTGTTCAGACCATGATCGAACGCAAGGTTCGGATGATGGAGTTGTCAGATGCCTTCTTAGTTCTGCCCGGAGGCATAGGCACGCTGGAGGAGTTGTTTGAGGTCTGGACGGGACTTCAGACCCATGCCCACACAAAGCCGGTGGTGCTCGCCAACCTGAAGGGCTACTACGACCCCTTGCTTAACTTTATTAACAAAGCAGCCCATGAGGGCTTCTTAACACCGTCTCAGAAAAGTCGTCTGGTGGTTACAACGTCCATTCATGAAGCGCTTCAACGGCTTGAGGCATTCGCCTCTGACAATGCAGGGGCCGCCGAGCGCTGAACCAAAAGGCTTGAGCAAACAACCAGGCCCAGCCCCGCTAGAACGCTTAGGGTAATAACCTCATCGAGAAAGATTGCTCCCCAGATGAGTCCAAAGCCCGGAATAAGAAAAGTGACACTGCTGGCCCGCACGGGACCAAGCTCACGCAGAAGCCAGAAATACAAAAGGTAGGCAAAGCCCGAGCCAAAAATGCCGAGCATAAAAATAGAAAACCAGCCTGCCATCGAGGGCGTAGCCACAACGATGTCAGGAATCGAAAACGGCAGCAGGGCCAGGGTGGCGTAGCCAAGTGTGGAGCGCGCGACACGCAAAGGTGAGACATCGGCAAACCATCGCCGTGTCCACTGCGCAGCCAGGGCGTAGCAGAAGGTTGCACCTGCGCAGGCCAGCCCCCCAAGCACCGTCTGCATATTGGCCTCGATGGGGCCTAGGTTGACCAGCATGGTGATGCCTGTGGCGGCAATGAAAACAGCCATTACCAACGACCAACGAAGGGGCTGCCCAAGCCAGACGCTTGCAATGAGACCGCCCCAGAGGGGGACCAAGGCATTCAGAATGGCGAGGTAGCCCGCAGACAAATAAAACGAGGCAGCCCCATAAAGGGCGAAAGGAATTGCACTGTTGACTAGGCCAAGCACCAATAGGCGTGGCTCAAATCGTGGGTGTTGAAAACACTGGCTCGGGCCAAGCGTGAAAATGGAGACAATCCAAAGGCAGGCCCATGCAATGGCAACCCGAAGCTCCGCAGAGAGAATGGCGCCAAACTCGGGTGCTGCAATACGCATAAACAAGAACGAGGCGCCCCAGATTGCTGCCAGCGCAACAAAGGCAAGGCCTGTGGTCAAGGGTTGTTAACCAGCCCTCTTAGCATCGAGCGCGAGTAGCGCGCATGATTCTTTTCGTCGTCGTTTCGGCGCAATGTAACGGGCTTGTTGTTAACCGTCACGGTTAATTGATCGGGGAGGGAACGACGACAAAGATAGGAAGGTCGCTGAAACGCACCGTCTGTCCGCGCTGAACCACAAACTCTCGAACCGTGTCGTCAAAATCACGGACCCAGATCCAGCCCTTCACATTGAACCGAATGGCCATGGCAGAGGCATTCGTAAAGCTCGTTGGTGCATCAGGTGCACTTATAAGAATGGACTCAGAGATGCGTTGTTCCTTTGGCAGTTCCGTGGGTGCGGCTGCGACAGGCTCTTGCTGCGCCTCGGTGGTTGCGGGTGAAGAGACAGTATTTACTGCACCCGCTGCATCCGCTGGGCCTGCTGAGGCGGGGTTTGACTCTGGCCGCACGGATGGCGTTTCCTTGTCCTTTGGCTTGACTGCTTGTTTCGGTGTTTCAGCAGTCGGCGGCATTGACGCCTCGGGGCTAGCCTCAAGAGTGAGAATAACAACCGCCAGAACAAGGCCAATGGCAATAGCGCCCCAGAACCAGAGTGAGCCCAGGGATTGCGACGCGTCCGAGGAGCGAGCAGGCAACGGCTTGGGGTCTGAGGGTGGTTCCGGTAGAGCTGGTTCGGGGGCCGATATCGGCGGGCCATCGACAGAAGGGGAAGGCTCGGGCTCGTGGCTGGACTGCGATTGAGCCTCGAGCTTGAATGCCTCTTCCTCTTCGGGGCCAGGTTCAACTTCTGCTGGGGCCTGAGGCTTGGGCTTGGACTCGGGCTTTGGCTCTGGCTGTGGCTCTGGCTCTGGCTGTGACTCGCGGTCGGACTCGGGCTCTGCTTGCATAGAGGCAGACTCTACAAGGGGCCCCTCACCACTAAGGGCAAGCCGCATCGCCTTAGCCTGCTCGGCGGAAAAGCCTAGCTGCACGGCATACCGCATAAACAAATCGCAGAAGAAAGACTCCGAGTAAAAAAGCCGCATCTGACCCTCTTCAATGGCCAGAAGGTGTCGATGGGTCGTGCGCAGATCTGTCTCAAGATCACGTGGATTGATGTCGCGGGCAAGCCGCGCATCGCGCAGTATCAGGCCCATGGCCCTTACCTGATCGAGAACGAGTTGCGAATGATTCACGACTGACGCTCTACCTTGAAAAATGCAGGAAACAAAACACGGCTTTACTTAGCCAAGACTTTTCGTTGTGCCTGTTGACCCGACACCGGTCGAAAAAAAGCCCACCGTAACCAAGGTGGGCTTTATGTTTACAGCCAAAATTAACGCACGATTAAATCGGCGCGGCGGTTCTCAGCGTAGGCCGCTTCAGACTTTCCTTTGTTGCGGGGCTTTTCCTCGCCATTGCTAATGGCCTCGATGTTGTTGGCGTTAGCACCAATGGCCTGAAGCGCAATACTTACGGCCTCGGCCCGTTTTTGTCCGAGTGCCAGGTTGTACTCAACCGTTCCACGCTCATCGGCATTGCCCTCAACCAGAATTTTGGACTCTTTCATGACCGCCAGGTAATTGCCATAGGCAGACACGGTGTTGTGAAACTCTGGTTTGATATCGAATTTGTCGAAGTCGAAATAGACCGCGGGTTCAACGCTGCTAATGCGCTTGCGAGCAAGCTCTCGTGCATCTGCATCGGCGGATTTGGGGGTCGCAACAGAGGCGCTACTGGCAGACGGTGCCGAGGATGGTGCAGATGTTGCAGATGGTGCGCCAGAAGAACTCGCCTTTTGCTCAGGCTTCGTGGCACAACCGGCAAGAACGGCCAGAGAGATGGCAGCGACAAATAATTTCATTAAAAATCTCCCGTAGGTTAAAAACAAGCAACCCTTACTATAGCCCAGAATGCTGATAAAACAATCTCTTAGGCTATAAACCTGGGTTAAAAGTACTTAAAAGAGAGAAAACCTGATCCAAAGATCAGTCTTTCGCGTCTTTCGCAGTAAGACCAAAGGGCAGCTTAACGGGCCCAAGCCCACCGCCAAAGCCTCTCGGGGTGAATAGGTAGCACAAGAAAAAGATGCTCCAGAATGGCAAGAGCCAGCAAGCTTGCAACCAGGCTTGATGCGGCAACCTCATAGGCCGACTCCCCAAGCAAGACCTTCTCCCAGAGCAATACGGCCACCAGAGTTGAGAGGCAGAGGCTTACAGGAAAAAACGGGTTGAACGACCGTCGCGAGAAATAGGTAAGAAGGTAGTGCAAAGAGGGAGGAAGAAAACTCTCGTAAAAGTTCTTCACACCCAGAAAAAGGTTGAGCTTGGCCGATAAGCGCATGGCCCAGAGCACCAGAAAGATCTGGTAGGCAACGGGGTTTGCGGCATCCCAGGTTGGCACAATTACGGCCGCTCCAAGGAGCACCAGAGCGGCTTCATGATGGGCAATGGTTCGAAAGGCATGCCAGGCCCGCATCCAGCCCTTGACCTGGGGGCAGGGCTGGCGATTGGGGCCGGTGACAATGCCGGCCAAGAAGGTGATCTCCTGCCATGACCAGACCAACAAAGCCGACGTAAATGCCAGGTAGGCGCCCAGAGGGGTTGTCATGTCGCGGGTTAGCACGACCCCGGCAAGACCCAATGCAAGGGCAAGGCTTGCAGCCAAAAGCGCACGGGTCTGCCGGCCTGGGCCGTTGCCATCGACCAGGCGAAGGATAAGTCCTGTTGAGAGCCACCAGACCGCTATGGAGAAGACCAAAGGCATCCATAGATGCAGGCTTGATGGCTCGGCGCTCATCTACCAGCTCGGTGCAAGACGCATGTCATCGGGCAAGGGCCGGCGATTCACTGGCAGGAAGTAAAGACGCGTAAGCCTTACCGCGGCCTCGGCCCCAAGCAGACCGCGACGCACCCAACTAAGAGGCCCACCCTGGGCCTTGGCCTGGTTTACGGCGTCTTGAATCTCGCAAAGCCTCTTCATGGAACGAAGAAAAACAGGATGGTTGTACTGCAGGGTTACCGGGAAGACCTGCTTGCAGATTTCAGAGGTAATCTCAAAGACACGCAGGTCGTAGTCTGTGGGGTTGAGCCCCAGTGCCTTGTGCATCTCGGGCCGAGCATGGTCGCGCACGAACATGGTGGCAAAGACTGCGAGCTGAAAGAAGCGAATCCAGTAGACATTTACGCCCGTTAATAAGCTGGGGTTCGCGCGCATGATGAGCGCAAAGGCCTCGCCATGACGAAACTCATCGTTGCACCATTTCTCGAACCAGAGAAAAATAGGATGAAAGCGCAGCTCGGGGTGTTTCTCAACCTGTCTGTAAATGGCAATGTAGCGGGCGTAGCCAATTTTCTCTGACAAGTACGTGGCGTAGTAAATGTACTTGGGCTTGAAGTAGGTGACCTTCTTTGCCTTGGTAAGAAAACCAAGGTCAACGCCAATGCCAAAGTCTTTCAGCCACTGGTTTATGAAGCCCGCATGGCGCGACTCATCGCGTGCCATATAACCAAACAAGGCGCGCATATCGGGGTTCTTTACCCGCTTTTTAATTTCCGCATAAAGAACACAGCCGGAAAACTCGGAGGTGCATGAGCTAATAAGAAATTCACTGAACTCTTTATAAAGCCCCTCGGGCAGACTTGAGGAATAGTCCTTGCCCTTCATCTCTTCGGGCCGTTGAAAATGATCGGTATTGCTGTCGGCCTCAAACTCCGCCATGAGGGCATCCCACTCTTTACGAATTGGGCTGATATCAACCTGGTCAAGGGCGTCGAAGTCGGTTGTGTAGAACCGCGGCGTAAGCAGTCCGTCCTCAAGGGCAATCTCGGTGGCCGAGTTAGGGGCCTGGCCTTTAAAGGCCTCATGCAGCTCGGCATAGCCTGCGGGCTGGCTGTCAGCAAGTGCAGCGCGTGCAGCCTCGCGTGTCTGTTCATCGGGCGGGTTCATGGTGAGGTCCTCCTTCTTACCTTGGTGTTGGCTCTTGGCCGATTGCCTCATGGGCACTGGACTTGGCAACGGGCTCGCGTCGCTCAAGGTAGCTTGCAAAGACTGCTAGGTTTGAGGGCCCAAAACTTGTGAGTTCAATTTGGCGGCCTGAGATAGGGTCGGCAAGCGTCAGTCCACCCTGAGTGTTGACTGACAGCCAGAACGGCTCGGCTGGCGAGCCACCCGCACGCATGCGCGCCTGGGCAAGGCTTCGTAAGACACCACGGGCAAAGCCAGCCTCCCCCTCAATGGAGGCAAGTCTCTGCCCAGACTGGGCATCGGTGACCCAGACGCTGCCATCGGTGCCATCGGAAAACAGCAGGGCACGCCGCTCGAGCTGCCCCACCACTTGCGTTTCGGGCTGTTGGGCCTTTTGCCACTGGGCGTAGCCGGCAAGAAGAAGGCTTGCGAGAATAAGAATGGCAAGCCCAATAAGGGGAAGCCCCTCGACCTTAGGCCGCGAGACCAGCCGATCTGAAATCTCATGCGCCATTAGGCGGGCTCCATGTCGTTGGCACCGGCCCGCTCTTCGCGTCTGCCTGTTAAGGGCTGACGACCGCCGGTCGAGGCATTTGCACTGGCTGAGGCATTGACCTGCTCTTCAGTAAGACTGGGCGACTGGTTGGCCTGCCAGGCCTGGGTTAAGAGCTGGCCAAGACCCTTTACAGCAGGCAGGGCGCGAAGCATGGGCTGGGGTTGAGCGAAATGCCAGGGGCGTGCATGCGGCCAGAGGTGGGGGTAAGCCACCTTGTCTTCCGAATGCAAGATCAGAGCAATTTCGCCCGGGCCTTCTTCCTCGCCAGGCCTTTGGGACAAAGGCCGAACCTGTGCCGCCTGCATACGTGCCAAGGGCAGGTTAAGCGTGAGGTTAAGAACAATGCCAATACGCATGGCCACGCGGCGACTGGTGAGCGTGTAGACCGTGGTCTTTGCCACAAGGTAGGCCATTGCCCAGAAAAGCAGCAGGCCCAGGGCAAAGACTGGCACAAGCCATAAGGCTGCGACGACTGCCTGAGCCGCGCTACCTGATTCGGAATACTGTTGTACCGCACGCGCTAAAAGTATGAGCACGAAATAAATGGCAAGCCCCCAGCCATGAAAGACATGCCGAAAGACAAGCCCGGTCTCGGGGCTGCCTTGCCACAGAATGCGTTCATCCTGTGGCAATTTTTCGGGCAGCCCGTACTCGGGCTCAAACTCGTGCTCGTGGCCGTTGTGATGCGCCTTCAAAACAGGGGCTCCCTCCGTTGGGCTTCCGCAAACAAGGTGCCCGCGCCGTAATAGGCCATCACCTTTTCTTCCTCAAGCAAGGTGATCTTTTCGGAACTGGCAGATGGCTGGAACACCCTCGAACTGTCCGCCCAGAATGGACTCCACCGTCACGCGATTGCCGCCAATACGGTCACGTCGCACACGAGAGAAGTTCATGGGTAAAAGCACCTGGCGGCCGCCATGGGTCTTAATTTCCAGGTAGCGGATTAGATGCTCTGATCGGTCCACCCAGACTTCGGTCACCGTGCCACAGGCCTGCTTGTCGGCACCAAAGACAGTAAGGCCCCTGGGGTCGAGGTCTTGCTTGGCCATCTCAAAGCCATGGGCAACTCGCAGAGGAACAATCTTGTCCTCGCCTTCCCAGGTCTTGTCGGTGACATCAGCTCGACGGGTGTAAGCCCCTGGCCCAATACCAATACCACCTGCCTTCATTGGGTCACCGGTTGGCTCCAAGGGCATGCCTGGAAACGGACCAATGGCCGCACCCGGAGGCATTGGATCTTCAAAATCACGCTCGTGAGGCGCGGCGAAGTCTCCATGAAACTTGGTCTTGTAGACCTTGACATCAGGCATAGGCAGCAGGCCTGTCTCACGTCTAACCGAGCCATCCCGCCGGTCGCTTTCAATTGGAAAGCCCTCTCGCTTACCCTCAAGCGTGAGGTAAATCACCAGCCCTGCGAAGAAAATCCAGAATAAATACAAGACCAGCTGAGCCACGTCAACGTAGCCGGTAATTGCGCCTGTTCCCATTTTCGTTCTCCTTTAAAAAAGCCTAGCCGGGGAATTCGGCCAGACCAAATTTCTGCGATGAAGGGGCCTTGATTCTTGCGAGTCGAACAAGAGGACCAATGGCCACCAGGGTTGCAAACAAAAGAATGATCTCGAGGTGATAGACCAGGCTGTAGCCCACACCCGCAAAGTTCAAAACCTCGCCCAGCTGGCCGTGCACGGCCATGGCACTAAAGACATCGCGAAGGGCGCCGCCTGCAAAGACAGCAAGGCCTGCGGCGGTGGCCTGCACAGCACCCCACGCCCCAAGCGCAAGGCCTGTAAAACCCTGGCTATCAAGACCCATAGCAGCAGTAAGCGTAGCCACCGAGAAGAGTCCGCCACCAAATCCAATTAAGAAGGTGCCCGCGCGAAAGACGGTGGCCGAGCCCAGGGGCTCGGCAAAAATAACCAGCGAAAAGGCCAGGGCCCCCACCAAGGCGCCTGCCGCAGCAAGCCGGTGAGGGTTTATGCCCTTTTGCAGCCACCGAGCCGAAAGGCCGAAGGCAAGGAGTGCACCGACCGCCATGATGGCAGTCAGCAGGCTTGTGGCAGACACCGAAAGCCCAAGAATCTCGCCGCCATAGGGCTCAAGAATAATGTCCTGCATGCTAAAGGCGGCGGTACCCATAAATAGCGCAACAAGAAAACGTTTGTTGCCCGGTTGCTGCAAAAACACGTTCCAGGTGGCCCGGAAGCTTGGGCGTTGCAGCTTAGGCGCGGTCAGCGCCGGGTTTCGCACCTCTTGCTTCCATAGGGCAACAATATTAAGAAAGAAGGCCACAAAGGCGCAGCCCTGGACCACCTGAATGAGCCGGAACTTAGAGAAGTCGGCAAGCAAGTAGCTAAAGGCCAGGCTTGAGACCAGCAGGCCCACCAAGAGCATGGTGTACATCAGGGCCACCACCCGAGGACGGTTCTCGGGCGAGGCGAGGTCGGTTGCAAGTGCAAGGCCGGTGGTCTGCACGGTTTGAATACCTGCCCCAACCATAAGGAAGGCAAGGCCTGCGCTGACAGGCCCAATGGCCGGATGCCAGTGGGTGTCACCCGAGAGCAGAATAAGCGAGAACGGCATGATGGCCAGGCCGCCGAACTGCAGCATGGTTCCCATCCATATATACGGTACCCGCCGCAAGCCAAGCACCGACTTGTGCGTGTCAGATCGAAAACCAACAAGGGCGCGAAACGGTGCAATGAGCAAAGGCAGTGCGACCATCATGGCCACAAGCCATGCGGCAACGCCAAGCTCAACAATGAGCACGCGGTTAAGGGTGCCCACCAGCAAGGCCGTGGCCATGCCCACCGAGACCTGAAAAAGTGAGAGCCGAAAGAGTCGCGAAAGCGGAAGGTCGGCCGTTGCAAGGTCTGCAAAGGGCAGAAACCGCGAATCGATCTGCGACCAACGCCGCGGATTCAGAAGGGTGAGGAGCCCGAAAGGCCCAAGCCCGCTCTTCAAGACAGGCTCCCAAGGCGAGGAGCGGGCTGCTGAAGAGGCCCGCCTGGCATGGCATCAGCCGCGTTTATACGGGCTGCCATGCTCGGCGAACAGAGCATGATGGCCTCGGAGGTGTAGAAGCCCTTTGACACCCGCTGGCGTCGGGTGATGGTCCAGCCCGCAAGGGCTGGCTCGGCTTCAATAAGGCTTTTAAGCTGATCAAAGGCCGTGGGCACAATGGCGGGCGATCGGTCGGACTTCGGAAAGAGCCTTCCCAGATAGAACATGGCTTTGAGCAAGGGGCTGCTGGGTGCAAAGGTAAAACTCATGGCCCAGTGAATGCGCGGGGCCCATTGCGCCAAGGCCGAGACCACCTGCTCCGGCGCATAGTGAATAAGCGAGTCCATGGCCACCAGGTAATCAAACTCACCAAGTGAGGCATCAAGCATGTCGCCGGAACGAAAATCGATACGGCCAAAGGCAATGTCTTGGGGAAGCCGCTCATGGGCAAGCGACACCAGGTTTGGCGAGAGGTCAACCGCCGTAACGCGGGCCCCAAGCCTTGCGAGATCGACAGCCAAAAGGCCTGTTCCACAGCCGGCATCCAGAACGCTGCAGTCTGCAAACCGGTCATCAAGCCCTAGCCAGCCCACAAGCATGCCTCGCATCTTTGCGCGGCCCGCACGCACCGTTGCCCGCACACCGCTAACAGGCGCATCCGAGGTCAGCCGCGCCCATGCCTGAACGGCTGTGCGGTCAAAGTAATGACCAATGCGGCGGCGGCGTTCCAAATAATCCATCAATCAAACCCTAATAAATCGAAGATCTCGCGGTCTTTGAGCGACTGCGGTGCAAGCGGCTCTGTACCGGCCCAAAGCCTTGCGGCAAGACGCATGTATTCGGCCTTCACCGCCTCGAGCTCGGGGGAGGACTCCATCTCAAAGAGGGTGGACTTCTTAAGGCGGCTGCGGCGAATGACATCGAGGTCGGGAAAGTGAGCAAGCCGCTCAAGGCCCACTCGGCTTGCGAACTTATCGATCTGGTCGGTGTCCACACTGCGATTGGCAATGACACCACCAAGCCGAACCTTGTAGTTCTTGGCCTTTGCACTAATGGCCTGAACAATACGGTTCATGGCAAAAATGGAGTCGAAGTCGTTGGCCGCAACAATAAGAGCCCGCTCGGCATGCTGCAAGGGCGCTGCAAAGCCACCACAGACCACATCGCCAAGCACATCAAAAATAACGACATCGGTTTCATCAAGCAGGTGATGTTCTTTCAATAGCTTGACGGTCTGACCAACCACATAGCCGCCGCAGCCCGTGCCCGCGGGTGGGCCGCCTGCCTCGACACACATCACGCCGTTATAGCCCTCGTAGACAAAGTCTTCGATGCGCAACTCCTCACTGTGAAAGTCCACCGACTCCAGAACATCAATAACGGTGGGCATGAGTTTTTTGGTGAGCGTGAAGGTGGAGTCATGCTTGGGGTCGCAGCCAATTTGCAGAACACGCTTACCCAGCTTCGAAAAGGCCGCAGATAGGTTTGACGAGGTGGTGCTCTTGCCAATACCCCCCTTGCCATAGACAGCAAAAACCTTGGCATTGCCTATTTGCAGATTCGGGTCAAGCTGAACCTGCAGACTGCCCTCGCCATCGGGCGGTGCGCCTCGCTTGATATCAGTAAATGGAATAGAAACGGTATTCATGATGCAGCCCCCTGGTAGACACCTTCAATGCGATCTTCAAGCTCTTCACCTGCACGACGCAGGGCCTCTAAAGTCTTCTCATCAGGCGTCCAGTAACGACGCTCCGACGCCTCAAGCAGTCGACCGGCGAGCTTGGCCGAAGCCTTTGGGTTTAGCTCGGCCAGCCGATGAAGCATGGCCCCATCAAGCACAAAGGTCTTGGTGAGTTGTTGGTAAACCCAGGGCTGAACCTGGCCAGTGGTGGCCGACCAGCCCATGGTGTTGGTGAGGTGCGCCTCAATCTGGCGAACCCCCTCGTAGCCGTGGTCAAGCATGCCCTCGTACCACTTGGGGTTGAGCATGCGGGTTCGGGTCTCAAGTGCAACCTGCTCCGAAAGGCTGCGCACCAGCCCGCTTCCCGTGGTCTGATCGCCAATGTAGACGGGCGTCTCGAAGGGCGCCTGGCCTGGCTTTGAGGCCACCTGCCCTGCCTGTTTGGCACGACGCACTGCACGGCTCACACCGCCTAGGGTGTCGAAATAGTTATCGACACTGGTCACCCCAATTTCGATGGAGTCAAGGTTCTGATAGGCAAGCGAGACATCTTTTAAAACCGACTGCAAAAGGCCCGGATGCCTAAGTGGCTTACCTTCTCGGCCATAGGCAAAGCCTTTTCGCTTGGTGTAGGCCTCGGCGAGTTCGTCTTCGTCGTTCCAGCAGCCCTGGTCAATAAGATGGTTTACATTTGCGCCGTAGGCACCGTCACAGTTTCCGAAGACGCGCAAGGCTGCCGTCTCGAGATCGCAGCCATGCTCGGCCATGTAGGCCATGCAGTGACGCCTGACAAAGTTCTGGTCCTCGGGCTCATCGGCACTGGCTGCAAGAAAGGCGGCTTCGGCCAGCATGCGAATCTGCAGGGGCAGAAGGTCGCGGAAAATTCCCGATAGCGTCACCACCACATCAATGCGGGGTCGGCCAAGTTCTTCAAGCGAGATAAGCTGCGCGCCTGCGAGTCGGCCAAAGCTGTCAAACCGTGGCGCGGCTCCCATAAGGGCCAGGGCTTGGGCCATTGGGCCGCCGCCCGTCTTCAGGTTGTCGGTTCCCCAGAGCACCATGGCCACCGACTCCGGCAGCCCATGGCCATCGGCCTTGTAACGCTCCAGTAGCCGCTCGGCCTGACGCGTCCCGTCCGAGACAGCAAACCGACTGGGCATACGGAAAGGGTCAAAGCCGTGCAGGTTGCGGCCCGTGGGCAGAATTTCGGGTGTGTGAAGAAGATCACCGCCGGGGGCAGGACGAATGAACTCGCCATTTAGGGCCTTAAGTATTGCGGCCACTTCTGCATCGGTCTGGGTCTCACGGTTCACGCGATCGAGAATGCCCAGTAAGGTATCGATTCCCTCAGCACCAAGTTCGGGCTCAAGCAGATGACGGGCTGTCTTAAGCCCATTGCCATGATGGGGGTCCTGCGCCTGGTGCTGCGAAAGACTGTCGTCTTCCATAAGGGCATCGATGGCCTTACCAAGGCTGGGCAGGGCCTTCAATGGGGCATAGGCCTGCCCCATGGCCAGAAGCAGCTCGCGACGGGCCGGCGCCGACATGGGCTCACCGACCACATGAAGGCCTTGCGGGATCAGCGCCTGGTCGCATTCCATTAATGCCTTGTGAAGGGCATAGACCTGCTCATCAAGCGTCTGTAGCATTTTTGCAGGCGAGTCAGGAGATGCCGATGCCGCTGCCGATGCCGATACCTCGTGCTGGTCCATTGCATGGTGGGTGCTGTGGCTGCCGTCTGCACGCCTGGTCTTGCCCTGCATAAAGGCAACAAGAGACGGAATCACCGAGCTGAGGTCCACCGCCTTGGCCTGCTCCACCATCACCTCAAGGAGTCCTGCGGCCTCGCCATCCGGGTCAAGCCATTGGTCTGCCGGGATATCCCGAGGCATCGAGCGCCAACGATCAACCGTCGCCTTCAGTTCCTGGAGCCCTGCATAAAGCCCGGCCTGGCCCACGGGCGGGGTCATGTGGCTAATGAGTGTTGCAGCCGCCCGACGCTTGGCGATGGTGCCCTCCGAGGGGTTGTTTGATGCATACAGATAAAAATTGGGAACCGGACCAATCAGGCGCTCGGGCCAACAGGTGCCAGAGCTTCCAGCCTGTTTGCCGGGCATAAATTCAAGGGCACCATGGGTTCCGAAATGCAAAATAGCATCGGCCTTAAAGTCTTCTCGCAGGTAGCGGTAGAAGGCCGCAAAGGCATGGGTGGGGGCCATGCCTTCCTCAAACAAAAGCCGCATGGGATCACCCTCGTAGCCAAAACCCGGCTGCACCACAAGGGCCACATCGCCCAGGTTCAGACCAAGCACGAAGAGCTCTCGACCATTGGTCAGCTGACGGCCCGGGGCCGCCCCCCAGACCTTTTCAATATCCGCAAGGTAGGTCTCACGCGCAATGTAGTCGGCAACAGGGATGCGCGCCAGGCAGTTGGCATCGGTGCCCTGCTGCGAGGCGTTTCCGTTAAGCAGGGCCTCACGAAGTTCTTTTGCGGTGTTGGGCAGCTGAAGCCGGTAGCCCTCGGTCTGCATGGCTTTTAAGGTATTGAAGACCGACTCAAAGACGCTTAAATGGGCGGCCGTTCCAACGCTGCCGCCGTTGGGCGGGAAGTTAAAAATAACCACAGCAACGCGACGCTCTTTTGCCGCACGGCGACGCAGGCTAACAAGGCCAACCAGTCGATCGGCAAGCCGCTCTGCACGGTCGGGGCAGCTGACCATGTCTTGGGTGGACACCGAGTTCTCGAAGGTGCAATGGCGTTCGCAGCCTTGGCAGGCCACACCCTTGACGCCCGGTCGGCCCCCAAAGACCATGGGCGCGGTGGCGCCATCGAGCTCGGGGATTGCCACCATAATGGTGGACTCCACAGGCAACAAGCCACGCGCAGAACCGCCCCACTCGGCAAGCGTCTGAAACTCTAAGGGATGCGCCGCAATGTAGGGCAGGTTGAGGCTTGCCAAGACTTCTTCGGCTGCCTGCGAGTCGTTGTAGGCGGGGCCGCCCACCAGCGAGAAGCCGGTTAACGACACCACAGCATCCACAGTGGGCTTGCCGTCTTTCATAAAGAAGGCCTCGATGGCAGGCCGGGAATCAAGGCCCATGGCAAAGGCCGGCACCACCGAAAGACCACGAGCCTCGATGGCCTGAATGACACCGTCGTAATGACCGGTGTTGCCCGCAAGAAGATAAGACCGCAGCATGAGCAGCCCAACACGCGGCCGGCCAGGCATGGCCTGACGGGCGGCAACACAGGGGAGCTCTGCAAGTCGATCGGTGATACGGCCTTCGAGCCTTGGATGGTAGAGGCCGAGTTCGGGGTATTCGATGGGCTCCACCGACTGAAAACCGTTACGAAAGGCCTCGCGAGGCCCCTTGGCATAGCGGTTCACCAGGAAGGCGGCAAGGTTCACCATGTTGTCTTCCGAGCCCCCAAGCCAGTACTGCAGGCAGAGAAAATAGGCGCGAACATCTTGCGCTGTGCCCGGAATGAAGCGAAGAATTTTAGGCAGCCGACGCAGCATACGCATCTGTCGTGCACCACCCGTTGAGGCACTGGAGCCCGAACCTTCCTTAGAGTCGCCCGGTTTTGCACCGCCGCCACGCAGGCGCTTTAAAAATGCAAGTGCACCGGAGGCGGGCTTGGACATATCGAACCGGCCGATTTTTGTAAGGCGAACCACCTCGGCAGCTGACATGGCGCAGACCATCGCGTCGACTTCCTCGCGGCGCTTTTCAAGAAGGTCAATGACTGGAAGAAAATGGTCTTCAAGAAACAGCATGCTGACAAACAAAATATCGGCGTTTTCAATGGCCTCGCGGCAGCGGGCAAGTGCGCCGGCATTGCTTGCATACTCGGAGGCAGCATGCATCTCGAGCTGCAGACCCGGCATGGCCTTGGCAAGCCTGGCAGCAGCTACGGCTGAGGCGCTGGCCAGGTGGGTGTCCATCGTTACCACCACCAGGCGGAGCGAGGCGTTCGGTTTAGCGTCCATAGTGCGCCTTTGCCTCGTAGAGGGTGTCTTTAGTAATGGCCGAGATGCCCTGCATGGCGGCAAAGGCTTCGGTGTTTTTGCGAGCCTTTTTGCGAACAAAGAAGGGGATCTTGCCGAGTTCTTTTTCGGCGTCGGGGGTCCAATGAATTTGCGCAATGTCACTTGCGCTAGAGGTGTTGGAGGCTTCAGGTAGGGATCCCTCGCGCGAGAAATTCACGCGCTCCTGACCTCTCACAAAAGCCGCGCCTGACGAAGGCAGCTCGATCGAATCGGAGTCCGTATGAACATGAGGGGCTGGAGAGGCGGGCTCCGAACGCGTGAATTCTTCGCGTGAGGAGGCCGTCTCTGCAACACCCGAAGACAATGAGGAGGCCGTCTCTGCAACACCCGAAGACAATGACGAGGCAGCTATGCCCGCACCATGGCCACCCAAATGCGAGGCCCCTGCCCCCTCATGAAACTCAAAGTCTTCCCGGAACATACCAAGCAGATGCTCTTCAAGCCCCATCATGAGCGGATGCACCCAGGTATCAAACAGCACGTTGGCGCCCTCAAATCCCATCTGCGGCGAATAACGTGCGGGGAAGTCCTGCACATGCACCGGCGCTGAAATAACCGCGCAGGCAATACCAAGACGCTTAGCAATATGCCTCTCCATCTGCGTGCCGAGCACCATGTCGGGCTGCGCCTCACTAATGGCCTGCTCCACCTCAAGGTAGTCTTCCGAGATAAGCGCCTGCAGTCCGTAACCCTGCGCGGCCTCGCGCAGTTCACGCGCCGACTCACGGCTGTAACTGCCAAGGCCAACAAGCTCAAAGCCGAATTCTTCGGTGGCCACCCGAGCCGCAGCCAGGGCATGGGTGCCATCACCAAAGACAAAGACGCGCTTGCCTGTGAGATAGGTGGCATCCACCGAACTTGAGTACCAGGCCATGCGGCTTGCGCAGGCGGCGTAGGCCTTTGCCAGAGCGTCTTCGGCATCAAGGCCTGCAAGCTCGGCCAGTTCTCGTACAAAGGCTTCAGTGGCCTTCACACCAATGGGCACCACCTGGGTGAAGGGCTGCTGAAAACTACGCTTCAGAAAGTTGGCTACCGGCGCTGCAATTTCCGGATAAAGCACGACGTTGAAGTCGGCCTCCGGCAGGCGACGAAGATCGGAGGGGCGGGCCTGCCAAGGCGCCACCACGTTCACCGAGATACCAATGGCATCAAGCAGACGACGCACCTCTTGAAGGTCATCGCGATGACGAAAACCAAGCGCGGTTGCACCAAGAAGGTTGCAAGACGGCGGGCGGCCTGCGCGCTCGCCTGTGCGATCTTTAGGGACCAGGCCCTGGGTGAGCCTTCGGACGAGCTGATAGAAGGTTTCGGCAGCGCCCCAGTTTTCTTTTTTCTGATACGACGGCAGTTCAAGGGGGACCACAGGAATATCAAGCTGCAAAGCCTCGGCAAGGCCTCCTGGGTCATCTTGAATAAGCTCGGCCGTGCAAGACGAGCCTACGATAATGGCCTCGGGTGCAAACCGGGCCACGGCGTCACGGGCCGCGGCCTGAAAGAGTTCGGCCGTGTCTTTGCCCAGGTCGCGGGCCTGAAACGTTGTGTAGGTGACAGGCGGACGTCGGTCACGTCGCTCAATCATGGTGAAGAGCAGGTCGGCATAGGTGTCGCCCTGCGGCGCATGCAAGATGTAGTGAAGCCCCTGCATGGCGGTTGCAATGCGCATGGCGCCCACATGGGGGGGTCCCTCGTAGGTCCAGACCGAGAGCTTCATGCCCGATCCTCCGCAACAACCGCGTCTGCAAACCCTGGGGCTACCTGTTGCGACACAGCCTGGGCCACGGGACGAACCGGAAAGACAGGATAAAGGCCTGCGATTCGGCTGCGACGCCGGAAAGGCCGTGCAAAGAGTTCTGCAAGATCGGCGGCCTGATCAAAGCCATGAATGGGGCTAAAGACAAGCTCAATCGACCATTTCGTTGTGAGGCCCGCTGCCTCCAGTGGGTTCGCAAGGCCCAGGCCACAGACCACGAGGTCGGGCTTGGCCTGAAGGCATCGATCGAGCTGGCGGTCAACGTCCTGCCCTTCACTTAACGTAAAGGCCGAGCCCTCGCCCTCAAGGCCTGTATCTGTTAGCAGGGCAAGCTCTGCCGACATGTGCGAGCGATGCAGAAAAGGGGTGCCTACCTCGGTAAGACGCATGCCCATCTCGCGCGAAAGAAACCGTGCCAGAGGAATTTCAAGCTGCGAGTCGGGAAAGAAAAAAACCGAGCGGCCCTCAAGCTCGTGACGCATACGGGCGAGCCCTTTTTCTGCCCGCGCCAAGGGCGCGGCAATGACCCGTTCAAAGGTTTCAAGGCTTACACCAAAGGCCTGTGCGGCAGACCATAGCCAGCGTCGTGTTCCCTCTGCGCCAAGCGGAAAGGCTGCTGGAAGATGCTGCGCTCCCCGGGCCTCAAGGGCTCGGGCGGTATCTGCAAGAAAAGGCTGGGCAAGTAAAAACCGGGTGTTGGGCCCAAGGGCTGGAAGCTGATCGGAGCGCCGAGCCGGAAGAACGCCCAGCCGCTCAATGCCCATGGCACGCAGAAGATCAAGCAGCTGGTCCTCGACAACGTCGGCAAGGCTTCCCACCAACAGCAGTTCAGGCAGCTGATTGGAGGCGGCCGCAGGCATTTGAGGCACAAGCGAGGCAAGGCAGGCATCTTCGCCCTGGGTGAAGGTGGTCTCTATGCCGCTGCCCGAGTAGTTCAAAACCTTGCAGCGTCCGCCATGCTCGTGCGAGAGACGCTCTGCCGCGCGCGAAAGGTCGAGCTTAATAACCTCCGAGGGGCAGGAACCCACCAGAAAGAGCATGCGGATATCGGGCCGACGGGCAAGCAACTGGCCCACCACCCGATCAAGCTCTTCGTTGGCATCGGCCAGGCCTGCAAGGTCGCGCTCATCGATAATGGCCGTGGCAAAACGCGGTTCGGCAAAGATCATCACGCCGGCGGCGGACTGCAGAAGGTGCGCGCAGGTGCGTGAACCCACCACCAAGAAAAAAGCATCTTGAATTTTTCGATGCAGCCAGACAATGCCTGTTAGGCCGCAGAAGACCTCGCGCTGGCCCCGCTCACGAAGCACCTCGGGCACGCGCGCGGGCACGGCCTCGGCGCAGCCTGGCTGAAGAAACTCAGCGACCGAAGGCCCGTTCATACCGCCACCTGCCCGGCCACACCCGTTGCTTGAACGGATGTCTTTGCACCTGTGCTGTTAATTGAAGAATTGACACAAGAATTCACGATGCCTGGATTGCCCGCGCAGGCCTCACCACTGGCCTGCAGCCTTGCCCTTCGAAGCTTGTAAAGGAACTGGCCCGCGTTCACCACATAGCTTGCGTAGGCTGCCAGGGCAAGACCAATTTGCGTCTGCAGGCTTACAACGTCGGCCTGCCACCAGGCCACAAGGTAGGCCGTGTGCAAGGCAATGACCACCATACTGACCACGTCTTCCCAGAAAAACGCGGGTGCAAAAAGATACTGGCCAAAGACCACCTTTTCCCAAATGGCGCCTGTAACCATGATGAGGTAGAGCACAAGCGTTTTAACAACCACCGAGGCAAGGGCGAGCTCCCAGAGCTGGCCAGTGACGTAGGCGTAGGCTATGAGACCAAGGCTGATAAGAAAAACCAAGAACTGCAAGGGCGCAAGCACCCCCTGAACAAGCGTCCACGCCGTGGCGTCTCGCCGCTGCTTTTGATCGGGTGTATACAAGGGCCGACTGACTAAAACCTGTGACATTACGCAGCGTCACTCCCATATGATTTTTTCGTTTTCTTACTCTAGGCCCGGGTCTAGAGAATGTCAACCAAACGAGACATCAAATTTAATTGACATTCCTGACGATGTCACGGATAGTCCTAGACAAAACCTCGATAAAACTTCTCGACAAAGGCGATGGGCAAGAGGATCATGAATTTGCAAACTAAGGCAGCTATCGATAAGCAAGGAAGCGAACCACCCGCATCGGGCCAGGCCGCTTACCGCGCAAGCGCTGCAGGGAGAGTCGCCATGAACGAGCAGTATTTGCATCGGTCGTATCTCCGTGATCAGGAGACCGCCACTGAAGAGCTGCAAGCCAGCGCTGTGCTTGAGGTACTAACCCAGCAGGTTATTCCACAGCTGGTCTTATCGGAAACCCCTACCCAGGCCCCGTTAGCCCGAGTAAAGCCCAGACAAGGCTGCAGCCTTGGTACCCAGCCCCCCGAGGCAGACGCACGCTTTCCTGACCTGCAGGCAGCGGCCAAGACCTTGGCCGAGATGGCCATGGACAACAATGCAGGCGGCTGTTGGCAGCTTATTCACGACCTGCGGCGCGAAGAAGACCTTTCACCGGAGGCCGTTATGCTTGGCCTCATTCAGCCCGCAGCGCGGTGCATGGGCGAAGGATGGATGACCGATCGCTGCGATTTTGCGGGGGTCACCATTGGGCTGTGGCGGCTTCAACAAATTCTTAACGACCTGCGGCTCGAAGTTCAGAAAACCGCCCCGCAAACTGCGGCCTGCGTCTTGGAGCCCGACCAACCCATTCCAAGCATTGCGCTGGCCACCCTGCCCGGCTCCCAGCACCGGCTCGGGCTGCAAATGGTGAACAGTTTTTTTGCGCGAGGCGGCTGGGACTGCTTCATGCTTGAATCGAAATCAGAGATCGACCTGCTTGGCGAGATTCATCGGCTTTCACCCGATGTCGTAGGCCTGTCGGTTGCCAGCGAGAAGGACATCAGCCGGGTGGCGCGCTTCATACAAAGGCTGCGCGACATCAAACTAAAACAAACTCCCCTCGTCATGCTTGGTGGGCCAGCCCTCGTGGCTTTCCCAGAGCTCGCCGATCAGGCCAAGGCCGACCTTCTTGTGGGTGACGCCGATCTGGCCGTTGAAAAAGCCGTCTCAATGCTTCGCAGCCGTTTAAACCAAAGCGGCCCCTCCAAAATAACCACCAACTCCTAGCAAAGACAACGAGCCTTGGGCTACAACGAACAATCTAAAGGCAAGGGACTTGCTGGCCTTGATGCTGACGAGAGTGCTGCACTCGTTACAGCCGCTGCCGACATTACCTTAGTTATCGACTCCCAGGGCGTGATTCGCCAGGCCATTACAGGCAGCAACGACTGGCAGCCCAGTCGCGCGCAGGGCTGGGTTGGCAAGGCCTGGGCGAACGTAGTTACATCGGAGAGCCGCCCCAAAATTGAAGAAATGCTGCGCGAAGCACAGGCTGGAAAGCCTGATGCCCGCTGGCGGCACATTAATCAGCTCAGCGAGCAAGACGAAGAAATACCCATACTCTTTTCCCTTGTTCGCATCGGCAAAGAGGGGCAGATGGTGGCCATTGGTCGCGACCTTCGGCCTGTTGCCTCGCTGCAGGCAAGGCTGGTGGAAGCCCAACAGCTTATGGAGCGCGACTACCTGCGACTTCGCGGCGTTGAGGGGCAGTTTCGAATGCTCTTCGATCTCGTCCACGACCCGGTGTTGCTTATCAGCGCACGTTCTCATCAAATCATCGAAGCCAACCGTGCCGGCGGACAGTACCTTCAAAAAGACCGCCAGTCCATTATTGGCGAGGCCATCGAGGCCTTCTTATCCGACCGCGCAACCTCGGCCTTGCACAGCACCCTTCAACAGGTTGCAAGTTCAGGCAGGCCCGCCGAGGTCACTCTGCGGTTTGTTAAGCACGAGGGCCCAGCCAGGGTTCTAGTGAGCTACCTGCGGCAAGAGTCCGACACGGTCTTCATGGTGCGCATCGATTCCGAAAAGCCGCATCCCGGCGAAGACACGGCACTGCTTGAGGCCGTGCGTCAGTTTAGCGATGGACTGGTCTTAACCGACACCAAAGGCATTATTCGAAGTGCCAACCCCGCCTTTGTTGAAATGATTCAAATGGTGCATGCAGGCCAGGTCATTGGCGAGCCTTTGAATCATTGGCTAGGACGCGCCAACACCGACCTTCTTGTCATGACCAACAGCCTCTCACAGGGTGGGCCCGTAAGGCTTTTCTCAACCCAGCTCATCGGCCATGCCGGGCTTGTGGTGCCCGTTGAAATTTCAGGGGTCTCTGTTGAAAGCGACGACCAGCCCTTTCTTGCCTTTGTCATTCGCGACGTGGGCCGACGGCTTGAGGGCAGGCTCGACCAGGCCTCACGGCCGCGCTCGAACCAAGACCTCACCAGCCTTGTGGGCCGTATGCCGCTGCGCGAAATTGTTGGCGAAACGGTCGACCTCATTGAAAAACTCTGCATCGAAGCCGCATTAAAAATCACCAAAAACAACCGAGCCTCGGCTGCTGACATGCTTGGTCTTTCTCGACAGAGCCTCTACGTCAAGCTGCGTCGCTACGGCATCGAGGGGCCCGACTCCGACGAGGATTAAGCCCCGTGCACACGGTGGTGGTTGTCCTGTCGCGCCTTCGGCCCTCTGCCGTGGGCTGGGCAGTCTCTCGGCTGGTGAAGTCTGCCTTTGGGCCTGCCGCCTGGCCTGGCCTGGTCTTTCAAAAAGTCTTGGGAAGCGGCGAGCACGGCGGCTTTGGGCTCAAGCCCGGTCTTGACCATCAAGGCCTCTTCACCGCATTTAGCAGCCCCGAGGCAGCCAACAACTTTTTAGAAAACGCGCCGCAGGTCAAGGCTTATAGGGATCGCTCCGACGAGTTCTTCGCTGCTCTGCTCAGTCCAGTCTCCTGCCGCGGCCAGTGGTCGGGCTTTCATCTCGAGCCACCCGCTCAGGCAAAGCCAGTTGATACCGTTGAGCTTGCGCAGGCATTAAATGAAGCCCCAAGGCTTGCTTCAAGGCCAGGCCTTGAATGCTCGGTTGCGTCCCTTACCCGAGCAAGCATTCGACCCTTGAAGGCCCGCAGGTTCTGGGCCCAATCCCCCGATGCCGAAGACGACCTCGCCAAGGCTCAGGGCTGCCTTCTTGCCGTAGGTCTTGGCGAGGCGCCGCTTTTGCGCCAGGCCACATTCAGCCTTTGGAAGGACCAGGCTGCCATGGACGCCTATGCCCACAGTGGCGCCCATCAGCGCGCCATTGAGGCGGCCTACGGCCAGAAGTTTTTCTCCGAGTCCATGTTCGTTCGATTCCATCCTTTGCGGCTCGAAGGCCAGTGGCAGGGTCAGCGCTTTCTCAAGCAGCCCGGCCTGGGTCAGGCCCACCTTCAGCAGGCATCCAACAATGGCTGAACGCCGGGTTGTGATTGTGGGCGCAGGCATGGCCGGCCTTGCCGCTGCCATCGACCTTGCCAGCCAAGGGGTACGCGTCAGCCTGCTTGAAAAGGATGCGCAGGTTGGGGGTAAAAACCATCAGAAAGTTGTTGCCGGTCAGGCCATGGACTCAGGACCCACCGTCATCACGATGCGCTGGGTCTTTGAAGACCTGCTTGGCGGTGCAGGCCTAAGGCTTGAAGATTTTGTTGAACTCAAGGCCCTGCCCGTCATCGCCCGCCATGCCTGGTCAGCCGAGGAGCGGCTCGACCTCTTTGCCGAGGAGGCCGCATCGGCCGATGCCATTGCAGAATTCTCAGGCCTCGCAGAGGCCGTTCGTTTTCGAGCCTTTAGCCAAGAGGCCCGGCGTGTCTACCATGCCCTTGAGGCTGCCTACATTCGCGCCGAGCGCCCCACCATGAGCTCTATGAGCCAAGACATTGGCCTTCGTGGCCTAAGCCTCTTGGCAGGACTTGGGCCTTTTGCAAGCCTTTGGAAAAGTCTGGGCCGATACTTTCACGACCCGCGGCTTCGACAACTCTTTGCCCGCTATGCCACTTACTGCGGGGGCTCGCCATGGCAGGCACCGGCCACGCTTATGCTTATTGCCTATGTCGAGCAGCGTGGGGTCTGGGCCGCACGCGGCGGCATCAAGGCCCTGGCCCTGGGGCTTGCGCGGGCTGCGCAAAAGCTTGGTGTAGACATTCAATGCAATGCACAGGTAAACGAAATTCTTATCGAGCAAGGACGTGCGAAGGGCGTAGAGCTTAGCAACGGCCAAAGGCTCTTGGCCGATGCCGTAATTTTCAACGGCGAGGCGGCCGCCCTGCATCAGGGTCTACTGGGAAGTCCAGCAAAGGCGGCCGTGCCAAACACCGAAGGGCTCTACCCAAGGTCCTTGTCGGCCCTTACCTTTTCCATGGTGGCCCGCACCCAAGGCATGGCCTTGGACTTCCACAATGTTGTCTTTCAGAAGACACCCTACGAAGACGAGTTTCAGTCTGTCTTTTCCCAAGGCAGGCTGCCAGCCCGACCCACGGTCTACATCTGCGCCCACGACCGCGGGCCTTTTGGGCCGGCCAGCTCCAGCGCGGCCGAACAGCCACAGGCACAAGACCATGAAGACAGGCCTGTGCATGCGGCCAAGCCCGAGGCAGAGCGACTCTTTATGCTTATCAACGCGCCCGCACGCGCAGACCGTCAGACCCTTCTCGAAGAGGAAATCAGCGTATGTCAGAAACGCGTCTTGGCCCAGCTGCAACAGGTGGGTCTTACGGTGGAGCCCCAGGCTGTGCAGGTTGGCCGACCGCAAGACTTTCACCAGATGTTTCCTGCCTCCGCGGGGGCTCTTTATGGAATGGCCCCCCACGGATGGATGTCCTCCTTTCAGAGGCCCACGAACCGAACACCAGTGCCGGGGCTCTTTCTAGCGGGGGGCAGCGTGCACCCGGGAGCGGGGGTTCCCATGGCCAGCCTCTCGGGCCGACTGGCGGCCGCAGCCCTGATGGCACACCTCGATTCGACCAGAAGGTCCCAGCGGGTGGTTATCTCTGGTGGTATGTCGATGGACTAAGCGACGACGGCGAACATGGCATCACCATGATTGCCTTTGTGGGCAGTGTCTTTTCAAGCTACTACCACTGGGCAAGGGCGCAGCCTCAGACCAGTGACCCCGAGAACCATGTCTGCATTAACCTGGCGCTTTATTCCAAAGGAAAAAAACGCTGGACCATGACCGAGCGCGGCAGGCGTTTTCTGCACCGCTCAAGCACCGAGTTCACCGTGGGCCCAAGCCAGCTGCGCTGGACGGGTGATGAGCTGGTTATTGACATTAACGAATGGTCTGTACCCGTTCCTATGAAGGTCAAGGGCCAGATGCGAATTCGGGCCAATCAGTTCTTTCATTACCAGCAGGTCATCGATGCCCAAGGCAGGCACCGTTGGGGGCCGCTTGCGCCCTCGGCCCGTATCGAGGTGGACTTCCCCTGCCGGGTCTGAAATGGTCGGGCCATGCCTATCTGGACTCCAACGAGGGCGATGAGCCCATCGAGGTTCCCTTTCATGAATGGGACTGGTCGCGAGCGCTTTTACGTGATGGAAGCACAGCCGTTATTTACGATGTCCGCGATCGACAGGCCACGCCATCGGCGCGAGCCGCCGAGTTCAACCAGTTGCACGACCGCACCGTGCACTATTCCAACGACCAGAGCTCCCGGCTTATTACTGCAAGGTTCAAAACAAATGGCGAGGTCGAGCCCTTCGAGCTTGATCCACGCCAGTCCTTAACAAAAGGCATCTGGGGTGTTGGCCGTTCAATACGGTCGGACCCAAAGGCCCCGGCAGCAAGCCTTCTGCAGACCCTTGAGGACACACCGTTTTACATGCGCTCTGTGGTGCGTCAGACGCTTTTAGGGCAAGAGGTAAATGCCATGCACGAGACACTTTTCTTGCCACGGGTTCGATCAAAACTTGTTCGGCTGATGCTTCCCTGGCGTATGCCCCGACGAACCTAAGGTTAATACTTGCGCGAGAGTTCCTTGCACTGGGTCATTAGAACCTGGTCAATCACCGGGTAGTCGGTGTCGTAGACCGCCATCTTGCAGTGCGAGGCTCCGCGACTTGCCTGCGACCAGCAGTTTGCCTTGAGGTTTTCATCTTCAATGGCCGAACAAAAGAAGCCACTTTTTGTAGCTAAGGCCTTGCAAAGCGCCCGCTGATCGTCCTCTTCAATGGCGTTGCAGTGGGCTGCCTTCGGGCCTGCAAGGGCACTGCCCGCAATAGCCAGGCCAACAAAAAAGCCCAAGGACATGATGATGCGCCTTAACTCAGGCCGTGGCTTATAGAGCAAGTTTGAAAGCCCAGAACCCATTGCTGCGGGGGGAAAAATAAGAAGTGTTTTCATCATCGTCCTCCAGTGAGTGGTTGACCGCCTTCGTGTCGCTCCTGGCGTTCACGCTCGGCAAGGGTAAGAAATAAATCCACCATCCAGCCTGCCTTCTCGGCCACCGTGCGCGGAGGTCGGCTGCGCATCGAAATGCCCGAGGCCTCCACAAGAAAGGCAATTGCAGCAAGAGGCTTATGGCCGCGCGGCATACGTGGCGCCATAAGGGCCGCAGGAAGGCAGTGTAAGAGGTGTTGAATTTTTCTTGACGAACTGACAACGGCACGCTGATCGATGGAGTTAAAACCTGCCTTGCCAATTTCGCGGCCTATGTCGCAATAAATATGGCGGGCCGCCATAATGGCCGGCCTGCATGCCCGGGGCAAAAAGCCCACACCCTCTTCAGCGCGCTTATACAAGCCATCGGCCTCTTGCAAAAGCCTTTCGACCACGCGGGCCAGCGCCGGGGTAAAGCAAGGCGCAGCCAGCCAGGCCTGCGGATCCATGCCCTCTTCACGCATCCACTGGCGCGGAAGGTAGAGCCGTCCCATGCGGGCGTCTTCACCAACATCGCGTGCAATGTTGGTGAGCTGCATGGCCACACCCAGCTCGCAGGCTCGGGCCATTGGGCGCGCCTCACGCACGCCCATAACAAGGGCCATCATGGCGCCCACGGTGCCTGCCACCCGCGCGCTGTAGTCAAAGACATCCTCAAGGGTCTCGTAGACGCGGCCCTGGGCGTCCCATTCAAAGCCCTCAAGCAGCGCCAGAGGAACAGCCTTGGGAATTTTGTAGCAACTCACCACACGCCAGAACGCCTTGTCCACCATCGGTAGGTCTGCTGGCGACTGGGCTGTGTAAATGGTGTTTAGCCGACTATGCAGTTCTTGCATAACCTGCGTGCTTGCCATGGATTCATCCACCCGATCGTCGGCCACGCGGCAGTAGGCATAGAGATCGACTGCGGCATTGCGAACTGTTTTGGGCAAAAGCCTTGAGGCCGCAAAGAAAGACTTCGACCCACCACGCATCAATTCTTCTTCCGACACCCGTGCGTGGTGCGTCTGGGCCTGGGGCTGTGACGCCGCAGTGGGAGTGGGCGTGGGAGTGGGCAAGACCCAGGGCGCAGAATGACGCCTGCCGTTGCTGGGCCGACCCACGGGCTTAATAAGGCTATCAAAGGCCTTGGCCGAGCTAAGAACGCCGGGCACGCCTGCGCCTGGATGCGTGCCTGCCCCCACCATGTACAGAGCCTCAATGTCTTCATTCTGGTTGTGCGGCCGAAACCATGCGCTTTGCGTCAGCCTTGGCTCCATTCCAAAGGCCGCGCCCTTATAGGCCCAGAGCCTAGACTCAAAATCGAGTGGGGTCATGATCTTCGAGCTGCAGACCTCGGCCGAAAGCCCTGGCAACACCGACTGCTCAAGGTAGGCGGCAATGGCCTGCCTGTAGGGCTCGGCGGTCTGCACCCAGTCGACATCGGCATCAAGATGCGGCACGGGCGACAGAACATAAAACGTGTCGCAGCCCTCGGGGGCGAGCGCGGGGTCGGTGGCCGTTGGCCGATGCAGATACAGGCTGAAGTCTTTGCTAAGCAACTTATGCTTGAAGATATCTTGCAGCAGCCCCTTGTAGCGGGGCCCTAGAAGAATCATGTGATGCGGAATGTCTTCGTAACGACGCCGGGTGCCGAAGTACCAGACAAAAAGACCCATGGAATAGGCGGCCCGCTCTACCTTGGCGTCTGTCCAGACACGACGCGCAGCATTGGGTAAAAGCTTGCGATAGGTGTTGGCCGCATCGGCATTCGAGACCACAATGTCGGCGCGAATCTGCTCGCCATCGGCCAATTCCACGCCCACGGCACGCCGGCCTTCTAAAAGAATACGACTCACCTCGGCCTGGTAGCGAATGGCTGCGCCCTGGTCTTCAAGCAGGCGGGCAAGGGCCTGCACAATGGCGCCCGTACCGCCCATGGCCGAATGCACCCCGTACTCCCGCTCAAGGGCTGGGATGAGGCTGTAGACCTGGGTAACCGCAAACGGATTGCCACCAATAAGAAGCGGATGAAAGCTAAAAACCTGGCGCAGTTTGTCGTTCTTAAAATGACGCTGAGCCATGCTGTAGATGGTGTTCCAGGCCTGCATACGCACCATTGAGGGCATGGCTGCAATAAGGTCCACAAGGCTTACAAAGGACGTTGTACCGAGTTCTTCGTAGCCGAGCTTCAGGCAGACCATGGCCTCGCGCATGAAGGCGTCGTAGCCTGCCACTTCCGAGGCCCCGACAAGCCTGGTAATTTCCCGGCGCATGGCTTCGGTCTCGCCAAAGTAGTCAAAGTGGCTGCCGTCATCAAACCGAATACGGTAGAACGGCCACATGGGCCGAAGGTCGACATCGTCTGAAAACCGCCTTCCACACAAGGCCCAGAGCTCTTCAAAAAGAAAGGGGGCCGTAATAATGGTGGGCCCCGCGTCATAGGTGAAGCCGTCCTGTTTATAAACAAAGGCCCTGCCCCCGGGGCCCTCAAGCCGCTCGAGTACGGTTACACGGTAGCCCTTGCAACAAAGACGAAGGGCAGCCGCCAGGCCTCCAAAGCCCGATCCAATCACTACGGCGTGCATAAGCGTTTTCCTTTAGTCAGAAACTGTAAATTGCAATTGACGGTTCCATTTGTCAAGTACAAAATGCAGTTTATGGGAATTATTCATCCGACCAGCTCGGCAGACCTCGGCCAGCCCTCTTTTTCTGCCGTTCTCGAGCTCTTTAAGCCCATTACCTGGTTTCCACCCATGTGGGCCTTTGCCTGCGGCGTGGTGGCCTCAGGGGCCAGCGTCTCCGACCACTGGCTTCTTGCGGTAATTGGTATTGCCCTTGCAGGGCCAATGGTCTGTGCCACCAGCCAGGCCGTAAACGACTGGTTCGATCGGCATGTTGACGCCATCAACGAGCCCAACCGGCCCATTCCCTCGGGTCGAATCCCCGGAAGGTGGGGGCTCTACATTGCCCTTGGCTGGACAGTTGTTTCGTTGCTGGTGGCCACAGCCCTTGGGCCATGGGGCTTTGGTGCCGCCGCCTTGGGGCTTCTATTGGCCTGGGCCTACAGTATGCCGCCTATTCGGCTCAAGCAAAACGGCTGGCTAGGAAATGCCGCCTGCGGCCTTTCCTACGAAGGCCTGGCATGGATAACAGGTGCAGCTGTCATGGCGGGCGGCGCCTTCCCCGAGACCCGCTCGGTGGTGCTTGCCCTGCTCTACAGCCTTGGCGCCCACGGCATCATGACCCTCAACGACTTTAAGTCCATTAAGGGCGACTCGGTTATGGGCGTAAGGTCTCTGCCCGTGCAGCTTGGCCCGCAGCGCGCAGCCTTCACAGCCTGTCTTGTCATGGCGCTTCCACAAATCGCTGTTATTTCACTTCTTGGCCTTTGGCAGCTGCCCCTGCACGCCCTTGGCGTTTTCGTTCTGCTGCTTGCCCAGTTTGCGCTTATGGCCTGGTTTCTGAAAAAGCCCGTTGACCGCGCGCTTTACTACAGCGGCTTTGGGGTGCCTTTGTTTGTGCTTGGCATGATGGTCTCGGCCTTTGGGCTGCGATCGTTACAAGCGACTGCGGGGCTGGGAGGCTAAGTCGAGTCATGGGCGCAGAAATTACAACGGCTTATCTGCAGTCAAACCCCAAGGTGCGTCCATGAGCCAGGGACATCGGCAAGGCCCACAAGGATTTAGCTGGTTTGCCATTGCAAGGCTTGGCCTTATTCAGGCCTGTCTAGGTGGCGTGGTGGTGCTGGCCACCAGCACCTTGAACCGAATAATGGTGGTGGAACTTGCCCTGCCCGCCCTGCTACCCGGTGTGCTTGTCGCCATGCATTACCTGGTTCAAATTCTGCGCCCCCGCATGGGCTTTGGCTCCGACATTGCCGGCCGTTGCAGCCCCTTCATCTTGGGTGGCATGGTCATACTTGCCCTGGGCGGGCTTTTAGGTGCCTACGCGGTGGTGCTCATGTCCACGGCCTTAAGTCTTGGCATCGCCCTTTCCTTCGTTGCCTTTTTCCTCATTGGCCTGGGGGTAAGCGCCTGCGGCACATCGGTGCTGGTTCTGCTTGCCAAGCGGGTTGATGACACCCGACGCGCGGGGGCTGCCACCCTGGTCTGGCTGCTCATGATTGCTGGCTTTGCCATTACGGCTGGCCTGGCGGGCCACTTCCTCGACCCCTACTCCGAGGACCGGCTGCTTGCCGTTGCCGCAACCGTTACGGGCCTTGCCATTGTTGCAACCGCACTGCTGCTCGCAGGGCTTGAGCGGCAGGCCGAGCCTCACGCCGCCGCGCACAAGCCCGAGCCCGAGCTTAACTTCCGAACCGCCTTGCGTCAGGTCTGGGACGAGCCCGAGGCACGCCACTTCACTGTCTTCGTCTTTGTCTCCATGCTTGCCTTTAGTGCCCAAGACCTCATTCTTGAGCCATTCGCAGGAAGTGTCTTTGGCTACACGCCCGGCGAGTCCACCAAGCTCTCCGGACTGCAGCACTCGGGCATTCTTATTGGAATGCTGGTGGTTGCGGCGGCAGGCAGTGGCCGACTTTTTGGGCGAAGGCTTGGCTCATTAAAGTTCTGGACCATCTCTGGCTGCATTGCCTCGGGCTTCGCACTGGCGGGCCTTGTGGCAGCGGGCGTTTATGGCCCGGGCTGGCCGCTTAATTGGAATGTGATGCTGCTCGGTGTGGCCAACGGCGCCTTCTCCATCGCGGCCATTGCCTCCATGATGCGGCTTGCCAACGAGGGCCGCGCACGGCGCGAAGGGACACGCATGGGCCTTTGGGGTGCGGCCCAGGCCCTTGCCTTTGGAGCGGGCGGGCTCTTAGGTACAGGCCTTTCAGACATAAGCCGTGCCCTTATTAACGACACCGCCTTGGCCTACGCAACCGTCTTTGGCCTTGAGGCCCTGCTCTTTATTGTTGCGGCAAGGCTTGCAAGTCAGATACGAGAGTCGCCCTCCAGCCCAGGCAACACCATGACCCAGGCCTCAGCTTTGCAGGCCCCGCAGGCGCCATCAGCCCTCAACCCTCAAGGGGCTCGTACAGCCCTGTCCCCTTCACACCCTGCCCCCAGCGGGCTTGCGAATTAGGAGTAGCACCATGCAGACGATGCTCGATTACGAAGTGGTTGTCATTGGTGGAGGCCCTGCTGGCGCCACAGCTGCAAACGACCTTGCCCTCGCGGGCCGGCGCGTTCTGCTTGTTGACAAGGCCGGACGCATCAAGCCCTGCGGGGGCGCCATCCCCCCTCGGGCCATACAAGACTTCGAGATTCCACAAGAGATGCTTGTTGCAAAGATTCGTTGCGCGCGCATGGTCTCGCCAAGCGACAAGAAGGTGGACATTCCCATTGAGAACGGCTTTGTTGGAATGGTGGATCGCGGCCCCTTTGACGAATGGCTTCGCAACCGCGCCCAGTCCAATGGTGCCAGGCGACTCATTGGTCGGTTTGAGAGTCTTCACGAGACCGACGATGGCCTTAAGGTGAAGCTTATGGTGCGCGACCATGCCAACGACACGGCCGAGCGGCACATGACGGTCACCTGTGCGCTGCTTATTGGTGCCGATGGCGCGAAGTCAAAGGTCGCGGCCCAGGCCATTGCCGGTGCCGACAAGGGCGTCTTCGTGTTTGCTTATCACGAGATTTTAAAATCGCCCGAGCCCGAAACACGCCAAAGCAGCCATCCCGACTACGACGCGGACCGCTGCGATGTCATTTACAACGGCACCATTTCACCCGACTTCTACGGCTGGGTCTTTCCCCATGGGGCGCATCTAAGTGTGGGCACGGGCAGCATGGACAAGGGCTTTTCTTTAAAGGCCGCTACGGCCCGTCTGCGCGAGCAGGCAGGCCTTAGCAACCTAGAGACCATTCGCCACGAAGGCGCGCCCATTCCTTTAAAGCCCCTGCCACGCTGGGATAACGGCCGCAACGTGGTGCTGGCCGGCGATGCCTCGGGGGTTGTTGCCCCAGCATCGGGGGAGGGCATTTATTACGCCATGCTTGGCGGGCGCCTAGCGGCCGAGGCCTGCTTGGAAAAACTTGCCACCGACTCACCTAGGGCGCTTGCCAGCGCACGCAAGCGATTCATGAAAGAGCATGGTCGGGTCTTCTGGGTTTTGGGGTTATTGCAAAAATTCTGGTACGGCAATGACAAACGTCGCGAACAGTTCGTTAAAATTTGCAAAGACAAAGACGTGCAACAAATCACCTTTGAATCCTACATGAACAAACGACTCGTCCGACGCAAGCCCATGGCACATCTTCGTATTTTCATTAAAGATCTGGCCCACCTGCTCGGCTTTGCCCGAGCATGATGGCTCCGCGAGGCACGGCCACCGATTGGTTGGTGGCCCTGGGCCTTGCCTTTGGGGTGGCGGCCATTGGTGGCGGCCTTACCGTACTTGGTGACTGGTACTACAACCTAGAGCAGCCCTGGTTCAAGCCGCCCGATCTTTTATTCGGCCCAGCCTGGACCATTCTTTTTATTCTTATGGCCTGGTCGGGCGTGCTGGCCTGGCGCACTGCGGCCGAAGACGAGCCTAGCCTTAGTGCCCGTCGCGCGCAATTGCTTTTGCTTTGGGCGCTGAATGGCCTGGCCAACATGGGCTGGAGCCTGCTTTATTTTTACCTGCAACGGCCCGACTGGGCACTTGCCGAGGTGGTTGTGCTTTGGCTCTCCATTGTTTTGCTTATTCGTCACACCAGCCGCTACAACAAACGCGCTGCCCTACTACTTTGGCCCTACCTTGCCTGGGTGAGCTTTGCTGCGGTGTTAAACCTTGCCACGGTTGTGCTGAACGCTCCTTTTGTCTAGCCGTCCATCATCCAACTTACCTCTCCGCTCGAGCCCTGCTTTCATCAAGATCTCTTATGTATAGATTCATTGACATTTCCGCGTGTCAATTTATTATTACAGTAAGGTCTGTTGCACAAACGAACAGGGACAAACTGGGGTCTCTCGTCACCAACCAAGGCCCCGGTAGGCATTAAAGGCGCCCCAGGCCCAAGACTCTAGGTAGACAGGAGGGCAGGATGAAGCGTCTGTTTCTAATCCCCGTAATCGCCGCGCTGGCGAGCATTGTCGGCATCGCTCTTCTTACGCTTTTAACGGCCGCTAGTGGCTCAAAAGTTGAGGCTACAAAGCCCGAGCAACTGGGCTACCGAGGCGTAGGCATGGTGCTCAACCACGACCCTAAGACCCAGCGAGCGCAGGCACCGCTTCACGCCATTCCAGAGCCCGAGCCCCCCCCTGAGATCGACCCAGCCAACCCCCCAAAGCTTGCAAAAGATCAGTACCTCAATATCCAGGTCCTCACCGACCTCAACACCCAAGAGTTCTCAAGGCTTATGCAGGCCCTTACTGTCTGGGTCTCGCCTGAAGAGGGCTGCGCCTACTGCCACAATCCTAAGTACCTTGCCTCCGATGAAAAATACCCCAAGGTTGTCGCAAGGCACATGTTGCAGATGACTCGCAACATCAACGACAGTTGGAAAAAGCACGTGGGCAACACCGGCGTAACCTGCTACACCTGCCATCGCGGGCAGCCTGTGCCCTCAGGCGATTGGTTTGAATTTATTGGTAACGAGAAAGATCAGCTTGCCATGCTTGGGCATCGGTTCGGGCAGAACCATCCAGGCGTCGAGACCGTTGGCAATACTTCCCTGCCCTACGACCCGCTCACCATTTTTCTAAAAGATAAAGACTCCCCTAGCATTCGGGTTCAGGGCGAAAGGGCGCTGGCTGGCGAGAACCGTCGCTCTGTTAAGCAAAGCGAACACACCTATGGGCTCATGATCTACATGAGTCAGTCCTTAGGAGTGAATTGCACCTTCTGCCATAACACCCGGGCTGCGGCCAACTGGGAGCAGAGTTCCCCTCAGCGTGTTACCGCCTGGTATGGCATTCGGATGGTCAGAGATATCAACAGCACCTATCTGCATTCTGTGGGCAGCCTGCTACCCCTATATCGAATGAACGCCTCAGGCGACTATCCGAAGGTGGCCTGCGCAACCTGCCACAAGGGGGTCGGTAAGCCACTCAATGGCATAAGCATGCTTAACGACTACCCTTCTCTTGCTGTTGAGCCACGGCTACCGTACGCAGGCGGCCCCAGAACCTATGACGAGGTGGCGGAAGTCAACCCGTTTAAGATCGAAAACAAAGGCAAATAGCCCAAAAGCCTCGAATCTCAATAGGTGCTAAGGGTTATTCGCAGCAGGAAACGAACGTAGGTTACCGCGGTTGCGGCCCCTCGTTTGCCCAGCCAGAGGGGCGTCCGCCCATTCATAAGAGCGGCTTTACAGTACCCGTAAGAAACTCCTTTCAAAATAGCTCTAATGCGTACGGGAAAACCCGGTTTCGAAGAAGTTAGGTGAAACTTAAATTTTGCCCATGTTTCTGTCTGGGACAAAAACAATGTGTATGTATGCGGATTGGCTTATATATTGGTTGTTAAGCAAATCTTAATGTTTTTGTCCTAGACGAAATTAGTACATGGTTCTACTATTTCAATCGAGGGAGTTGTCTTTAATTAAAGGAGTTTCAAATGGCAGACAGCAACATTGAAAACAGCAGTAAGCGTGAGTTTTTACAGTTTTCAGGTAAAGCGGGTCTTTCAACCATGGTGGCCACCGCGGCCGGCGTTAACCTTGGTCTTGTTGACCTAGTGCATGCACAGCCCGGAAAGAAGGTCACCCCTTTCCGATTTGCAGTCATCAGCGATTCACATCTCTACAGCTTCAAAGACCACAAGTTTGACACCCAGTTGATGGATGCCATTGAGCAGGTGAACAACCTGCCTGTTAAGCCTGACTTCGTGCTCTACGGCGGCGACATTGCCCAAGACGGCACGATGGACCAGCTTGAAAAAGGCAAGAAGATCCTCTCAAACATCAAGTCCAAGATGGTCATCATCCCAGGTGAGCACGACTGGTACGTTGACATGGGTACAGGCTGGAACGGCCTTTACGGTGCGAACAACCCTGAATCTGGTCAGCGCAAGGGACGTAAAGAGTACTGGTCGTTTGATCACAAGGGCGTGCACTTTGTCGGCCTGAATAACATTCTTGTTGACGACTTCTGGACTGCCCAGAAAATGACGGGTGTCGAGCGCCAGACCCATATGTCCATGCTTGAGGGACCATGGGGAGGCCTGTGGGGCATTCATGCTGAGCAGCTTGCTTGGCTCAAGAAAGACCTCGCTAAGCAATCCACCGACACGCCTATCGTTCTCTTTAGTCACGCACCTCTGTGGGACTACTACCCACGTTGGGGCTTCGGAACGTCCGATGGCGCGGAAATTCGTGCCATGCTTGCCAGGTTCGAGAACACGTTCTCCTTCCATGGCCATGTCCACCAGACCATTTACAACAAGATTGGCAACATGTCTTCGGTTGGTGCAATGAGCACGTCATGGCCCTGGCCCTATCCGGATGTCGAGCTTGCCTTCCCCCAGAGCCGACAGTACCGGGCAGACCCTGGCAATGAAGCCGACGGAATGGGTAGCTACTACGCAGACATTACCCCGGCCGGCATTAATGTCCAACACCAGCCGTTTGCAGATTCACTTACCCCATGGATGAAGAACGGCTTCAAAGCCTAATTCAGTGTTCGTCAATTAAGGAGACTTTGATGAAAACAACCTTTACAAGCAGGGCGCTAACAGCCCTCGGTGCAGTGGGCCTTACAGCAGCTTTTTCGTTAGGCAGTGTTCAGGCCCGCGAGCCTTTTACGCAGGCCGAACTCGATAAGCAACAGAAGGCCTTGTGGGCCGTGTCCAAAGAAGGCTACGACCTTTGGCACGGAAGCAAACCCTCAATGAGCACCAACGGGCTGGGCTGCGGTAACTGCCATCCCGACGGTGCTGCTGCTAACCCACAGACGTTTCCCAAGTTCATTCCGGCGTTCAACCGCGTCGCAACCTTCAGGGAAATGATCAACTGGTGCATCGAGAATCCACAGGCGGGCAAGGCCCTTGATGTGACGGGCCCGGAGATGTTGGCAATGGAGGCCTATGCCTTTCAGCTGCACCGGGGCAAGCCCATTGAGCCTGGCCTTGCATCACGGCAGACATCGCCCGTTCGTGTTGAGTACGGTAAGGGTTTTCCTTCTAAGCCCTCCATGATTGGCAAAGACACTCGGGAGTAAGTTGAATTTGTAGTTTTTTTAGCCTGTCTGACACTTGCTTTCAGGGTTTATGGCAACGCCTCACCTGTCATTGCAATTAAAGCAAGCGGCGCTCGGTCTAGCTGTTTTTTAAGCCTGGCCGGCGCCCAGGCAGGTGCTCAGCACAAGCCATTGGAAGCCGGTTTGATTGCTGTCAAGATGAACGAGAATCGGTTTGTTGACAACGCAGACGGAACCCTGACAGACCGCGCGGCCCAAATTACCTGGAAGCGTTGTTCGCTTGGTCAACAGTGGGACGAGGCGTTGACGAGTTGTAAAGGAAGGGCCCTGGCCCTTAGCCTTGATCAGGCGCGCGAGGCTGTTCAGCAGATCAATCAAACAGAACCTTTTCATCAAGACTGGCGTCTTCCCAGCCTTACAGAACTTGCGCGCATAGCATCGAGCAGTCTCAACCCAGAGGGTGTTCGAATTAGCCGAGAGAACTTCCCTGGTACACCTGCGAGTTTCTTTTGGACAAGCAGTGCAAGGGCCTCTGGGGGCTACGAGCCGCTTTGGTACGCAATGAGTTTTGGGCACGAGGGGTTAAGGGCAGTCCCTTCCGACTCAAAGCTTTTTGTTAGGCTTGTGCGGTATGGCAACTGAGTTTTTCAAGGCTCCATTCATTTCATTACCTTTAATTTTTAAGACCCAAACACGGAGAACGATAATGACAACTGTTTCAAGACGTGTATTCATACTTAAAGCTGTTGCAGGCGCTGCAGCCTTTTCATCATTGCAGGGGGTGCGGGCCCAGAGCAACCGCCTTGACCCCAACGACAGCTACGCCAAATCAATGGGCTTTGTTGTTGACGCAAAGGGAATTGACCCTAAGGCGCATCGAAACTTCAGAAAGTTCAAGACGGGCCAGGAATGCAGTAAGTGTCAGCTTTGGGATGGCAAAGACAATGACGCGTACGCAGCATGCTCGTTCTTTGGTGACCAGCACACACCCAGAGCGGGATGGTGTAAAAACTTCAAGCAGGTTAAGAGCTAAATTAAAGCTGCATTCGGTATTACAAAAGAAAAGCTCCCTAGGGAGCTTTTCTTTTGTCAAAAAAATGCCCCTAGGAGGGGCCTAGAGGCAAAGAGCACCGGAGGACTTCACTTCCAGTCGGTGCAAGATGAATTCCAATTGCTATAGCAAGCTGTAACGCCTTAATTCGCTCGGGCAACAGCATGGCCCTCAAGCTGCCCTGTGCTCGCAGAACCCTTCAGAAAAGAGGTTGGCGAGGGCGTGGGTTCAGGGCCTTGACTCTGAGGAGCTATTGGCTTGCCAGGACCCCGAATTTCCATAGCGTCTTTAAGTGCGTTGGGGCCCGAGAGCTCGGGGTGTGCCTTGAGCATTTGGGCGCCGTAAAGCGGTTTGTTCACGCCCTGGTGACAGGTGGCACAGTTCACCTTGGCAATATCGCCCATGACGCCGAGTCGATTCGGTGGGTGAATAGGAGTGAGCCCGGTAATGAACTCATTGTTAATTTCACGCACCATTCGAATGCCATACCAGGCGGTGACGCGGGCAGGAGGGCTTTGCTCCCACTCGGCAATGGCCCGGGTGTTGTGGCAGTACGTGCAGTTAACCCCTAGACCGTCGCTCATGTGCATCATGAGCGCGTAGGTCCATTCCGTCTGCTTGGTGGACATGCGATTCCCAGTGGGCAGCGCGGTGGTGCCATTGACCCGAATGGGATTGCTCTCTAGTAAGAAAGGCGTGTACGGGTCGTAGGGTAAATCGGAATTCGCCACAGCCTCGACACCCGCGCGGTTCTGGCCTGAATCGTTACCCAGAAGCCGTCCAGCGATCTGCATTTCTGGCTCGGTGAACCACCGCTTTTCAGGGAGGTTTTGACCTCGGTGACAGGTGAAACAGGTTACGCCAGTCTGGCCCACGTGCGCCTGCCAACGGTCGTTGATGGTCTGGGTCATTTGCGTCATGCGTCTTGCCACCAATTTGGTGTAGAGGCCGTCATCGGCAAAGTTTTGAACGTTATGGCAGTAAGCGCAGCCCTGTTCCGGAGAAACCCAGGCGGTCATGGCAACCATCAGCCGGTTGAACTGCGCCACCGAGAGATCGCCCAAGACCTGCACATTCTGATAAACCTGACTTGCCTTGGGTCCACCTTCTTCTACCGGCTCAAGCGCGGGGGGGGCCTGATTGGCCGCCAGCTTCACAGCCTCAATGCGTGGGTTGACGACCTGCTCCATGCCCGTGCCGCGGTAGCCACCCTGATTAACGTCGACAGGTAGGCGCTCACACCCCATTAACCCCAGGCCCATGGCCATGCCGATAACAAGCCCACGCCACCCCAGTGCCCCTTGCTTCTTAGAATTCGCCACGGGGGTTGGCCTCAACCGCGTACCCTCTTCCATGGGCACTGCGTGAGACTCCTGTCGAGGATATTTAGTCATCAAACGCTCCTATCATCAATTAATTCGCTAGCTGTGGGTCGACCAACGCTGGATCAATGACCGGGCCCCAAACAGCAGGGTAGGCAGGAGCAACGCCATGCTTTACCGCCCACAGGTACCAGTTGTCCACCACGGTGCCTGTCAGCAGAATACCAATACCCCCGGTTATGCAGGTGAGTACGGCAAACCACCAGGCCCAACGGTGTATGGACTCCATTGTGGCGTTAAAGCCCATGGTCCAGCGCCAGAAAAGTGCAGCGCGCTCGGAGGCCGTTCCGCGATCGACAATCTGCTCAATTTCGCGTTCACCACCAAAGCGACTTACCGCGAGAATAGTGGCGCCATGCATGGCAAAAAGCAAGACCGATCCATACAGAAAGACAATAGAGAGCATGTGGAAAGGGTTGTAGAACAGGTTGCCATAGCGCAACGAGAAGGCAGACGTCCAGTCAAGGTGCGAGAAGATGCCAAAGGGCACAGCCTCGCCCCAGCTGCCCATAAGCACAGGGCGGAAGAAACCCAGAACCAGGTAAAGCCAGATGGCAGCGGCAAAAGCAAAAGCCACGTGCGTGCCCATTTTCAGCTGCACCGCACGGCGATACATACGTACCCACCAAAGCAGAATAGACAGGGTAATAAAGAAGCCCGAGAACAGCCACCATCCGCCCTCATTTAAGGGCGGTATTCGCAGCCCATAGGCAGGCGGTGGTGGGTCAACCGACAGCCAGAAGAGCTGGCGAACAAACTCAATGGGGCTGTAGTTCACCTGCACCAGGTAATTCCAGCCAATGGCCGTGAACCCAACAAGGAAGGCAAAGGCCGAGGCAATGCCCAAAAAGCCAAGGTAGATTGGACCAATTTGGGCATTACCGAGACGGCCAAGGATGTGGAAATGACTGGGCTTGCCCACCCGCTCGGCAGTGTCGCGGGGACGATCGAGCGGAATGCCCTGCTCAAGCGGACCAATGACCTGCACCTGGGTAAAGAGGTTTTGATATTCAGCCATCGATGTTCTCCTTATTCTTTATGCGTATGGCTTATACGTTAGGACCAAATGGGAAGGCGTAACCACCAGCCCCACCACTCAGGCCAGCCACGCGTCCAGAAGGGTCCACTAATAACAATGCAGACGGCACTGAAAAACCCCGCGGCCAGGGCCAAGAAAAGACCAAGACGGTGAATACCCAAGGTGCCAATGGAGTACCCGATAGAGTCGCGGAAAAAGGTGTCTTCATGCTCGGGTGCCTTCACCAGTTCGCCCTTAGGGGGGTTCGTAGAAGACAGAATGAGCGCACCGTGCAGCGCCAAGGCGAGCGTGGTTGTGAAGAACAAGGTCACCGCGATCATGTGGGCCGGGTTGTAATGAAAGTGCAGGAACTGATAGCCCACGTTAGAGACCCAGTCGAGGTGGCTCAAGATGCCATAAGGGAAACCGTGACCCCAGGCACCGAGCAACAGAGGGCGAATGACCACCAAGGTCACATAGGCAAAGATGGCAACGCTAAAGGCCACGGGCACGTGATAGCCAATGCCCAGCTTTCGACAGATTTCAACCTCACGCAATGCCCATGAGCCAAAGGCGCCAATGGCACACACCGTAATAACCTGCCAGAGCCCACCCTCACTCAATGGCGCAAGACCCAGGCCGTATTTCAGGTCTGGCGGCGCAATACTAATTTGCCAAAGGTTCCAGGTTGGCCCCTGCGAGGCGCCCCAGAGAATTAAGGCCGTGCCTAAGAAGGCAAAGAAAATTGTTGTGACTCCGAAGAACCCAACATAGAAGGGGCCGATCCAGAAATCGAATAAGTCGCCCCCGAGCAGGGTTCCACCGCGAACCCGGTATTTTCGTTCAAAACTCAGCATGGCCATTTTCAGCGCCCTCCAAGAAAAATGGGCAGGCAACCAAAGGACAGGCCTAAGGCCGTGTGTCCGATGACTGCCTGCGTCGTCATGTCGACTTCAACTACTTCGGCATCGACGAGTTCTGAATCGAAGCCTTGTACTCGACCTGACTCATACCGTCCATCCAGTTGAACCGAACAGTGCTTAGCAGAATGAGGTGAATCATTGCTGCTAGTCCGAACAGAAAAACGCCTTGTACCACCATGGCACGCAGCGGATCGTAGAGTTTCCATACTCGCCACATATCGTGACCTCCTCGATTAAGTTAAATGGGACATCAGGGTGTAGACAGCTGCCCTTACGCCACCAAACAAAGTCCTACCTTGCTCTGCTCCCGGGAGCCAGGAACGCCAGCGCAGCATGAGTAGCTGTGCAACCAGGGCCACCGCCAGAAAAACAACATAGAGAACAGCAAAGATGCCAATGAAAGCCACCGAGTCGCTGCGCATCGTCTGACGGACGCTTGTTGAGTGAGCCATATCTGCCATAACGGTTCCTCCTTCCGGAACTCAAAGATTTAGTAGAACCAGGGACGCCAGGCCCAGACGAGGATGTGGGCAATGACAGCAATTGCTGCAAAACCCACTAAGCCCTGCATGTAATACGTGTGAAACTCTTGGGCTTCTTCGTCGGTGAGACCGGAGATACTTGAGTTATTGCTCATGGGAGGTTCTCCTTAGAGTTGACCTTTCGGCCAAATCCACGCCGGGCCCGCGTGGAAGGGGCAGTCGCGGCACCGTGCCACGACATTCGGGAGGGAGCAGTTGACCGACCGATGCATTGCATAGGTTCATGCCACCACCCCCGTGTTCAGAAAGTCTTGTGCAGCCTCAAGCTGCTCGACCGTAACCAGGTTGTCGCCCGCCTCGCGGGCCTGCCGTTCAGCGCGATCCCGCAGCCGCTTGGCCACTGAAATTTGAATAAGCACCGGATGTGCAGCCACCCTTTCTTCAAGGCGTTGCTGGGCATCGGCCGTCCATGGAAGGCTGCGGGCCATCTGCGACTCGGGCATGCTTCGCGCGCCCAATGGCGTTGCAAGGCCCTTATCCATCTCTGTGCCCAAAGGCAGAATGTGAAAGAGCGCATCAAAAAGGCCGTTACAGACCTCTTGAAGAAGATAGACCGCACCGGCATAGCCCATGAAGGGCGTTCCGGTGTGGCGGCGAATAATGGCGCCCGGAAACGAGGCCGGAATGAAGCTTGCACGGCTTGCCCGTTCGGCAAGGTACATGCGCTCGTTGTAGCTGCCAAACATAATTAAAGGCGCCTTCTTGGCACAGAACTCGCGCACCTGATCGTTTGCTGTTTTTTCACCTGCGCGACGGGCCACCGCAAACTGGCAGGGCAGGCCAAGCTCATCTTGCAGGTAATGGCGAATGCCACGGGTGTAGGTTTCGTTGGCCACCACGGCAAAGCTTGCCGTGCCAAAGAAGTCTTGCGTGACCGAACGCCAGAGGTCCCAGATGGGCTTAATGGTGGAATGCTTTTCTTTTTCAATGAAGGGCTCGGGGTCAAGACCAAGCAGTTCACCAAGCTGCCGCAGAAAGGCTGTGGTGCTGTGCAGCCCAATGGGGGCCTGCAGGTACGGCCGCTCAAGGGCTTCGCAGAGCATGCGGCCATACTCGCGGTACATGCAGATATTGGCCTCAGCTTCAGCAAGTCGAGGCACATCCATTAAATGGCTTCCCAAGGGAAAGACCATCCCCACCTCGGCCCCGATGCCTTCAATAAGACGAATCATTTCGGCCAGATCGCTTGGCAGGTTAAACATGCCGTAGGCCGGTCCAATAATATTCACCTTGGGCTTTACGCCCTCGGCTCGCGCCTTTACGGCAGGAACCTTCTTCATGCCGTACTCGGTCCAGAGCCACATGAGCGCGCGGTTGGCCGCCTGCCATTGGTCTTCATCGATGGTGCGTGGCAGAAACCGGGCAATGTTCATGCCCTCAGGCGTCACACCGCCACCAATCATTTCGGCGATCGATCCGGTTACCACCACCGCTGGAAGGTCGGGGTCGAGCACGGCATGTGCCCGCTTCATTGCGCCTTCGGTTCCTTCACGACCAAGCTGCTCTTCGGCAAGGCCTGTGACCACAATGGGCAGTTCATGCGGAGGCAGTGCATCGGTGTAATGCAGAACCGATGTCACGGGCAGGTTTTCGCAGCCTACCGGGCCATCAATAACCACCTGAAGGCCTTTGATGGCTGTAAACACATAAACGGCACCCCAATAGCCGCCTGCGCGATCGTGATCGAGAACCATCATGTTCCTATGGCCTCCTTCTCGCGGCGGGCCGCCCTTTTTTCTTGCTGGCGACGCACGATGGCCTTGAACTCAGGCCGAGCCTGTGGTGTGTCGCGCCAGATGCCCGCATTGTCTTTCATGCCCACATCACCAAAGAAGTCTTTCATGACGTTAAAGCGCTCTTGATTGGCAAGCGCCGCATTCACCACCTGGGCAAGCGAGCCTGCCCCTGCGGCGCCCATAAGGGGCCGGGCTGAAATAAGGTTGGTGAAGTAAAGCGAGGGAATGCTTTGCTCTTTTGCTTTCTGAACCACGGGTGTGGTGCCGATGGCAAGATTGGGTTTGAACTCGTCGACTGCGGCAAGGTCTTGCTCAAGCGATGCACGGTACTGCACGTGCACGCCCTTGGCCTCAAGCCAGTCACGGTCGGCAGCACTCATGGCCGTGCGTGGGCAGGCTGTGCCCACGTAACGAACATCGGCACCGCTTTCAATAAGCATGCGTGCAACCAAAAGCTCAGAGCCCTCGTAGCCGCTTACGGTAATGCGTCCCTTAATGGGGCTCTTGGCCAAGGTCTGCTGAATCATGGGCAGCACGGCCTGCTTTGCCGCGGCAATTTTCTCAGCCGAGGTATTGGTTGCTGCACCAATGGCCTCAAGCCAGCTGGCAGTGCCTTCAACGCCCACAGGTGCCGAACCTAAAATGGGGCGGCCTGCGCTTTCGAAGACGCGCATGCTTGCGGCATAAAAAGGATGAATGGCAGCAACGGCAGCGCAGTCAAGGGCTGCATAAAGTTCGCGCCAGTCGCGGGTAGGAACCACCGGCCCCACAGCCAGTTGCATGGGGGCAAGCATCTGACCAATTAGCATGGGGTCGGCGGGAAACATTTCGCCCAACAAGGTAATGGTGGGCAGTGCGCTTTTCCCAGTGGCGGGCGCGGCAACCGGCCCTGCCTGGGCCTCGCCCATGGCGTACTGAAGCATGGCGCCTGCTAAGACATCTTTTGCCTCGGCATGGGTGGGCACACCAAAGCCGGGCACGTCAATGCCAATAATGCGAACGCCGTTGATTTCTTTGGGCAAGAGCTGCAGCGGCACACCGCTTGCGGTGGGCACACACAGATTAATAATAATGAGCGCATCAAGATGCTCGGGATCGGCCTGGGCGTAGACCGCCTCGCGAATATCCTCAAAGAGTTTGCCCGTGACAAGCGACTCGGAATTAAAGGGCACATAACCCACGGTTCGTCGAGCGCCATAGAAATGCGATGTGAAGGTAAGGCCATAGACGCAGCAGGCACTGCCCGACAAGATGGTGGCCGTGCGGCGCATGCGCAGACCGACACGCAGAGAGCCAAAGGCCGGGCACATGCTTTGGGGCTGGTCGTGGGGGCCCTTGGGATAATCTTTGGCGTACTGGTTAAGGGTGTCGGCCTTGCCAGCGGCTTTCGCGGCGGCGTGAAGCTCTTGCTTGTTGTTGCAGGAAACGCCTTCGGCCCGCGCTTCCCTTGAAGCGCCTTCGGCCCGCGCTTCGCCTGAAGCGCCCACGGCGCCTGCTTCGGCTGAAGCGCCCTCTGCTTTCGCTTCGCCCAAACCGCCCCCTGCTTTCGCTTCGCCCAAAGCGCCCTCGGCCAACGAACTCGCCCGCTCGCGCGAAGGAATCACGCGCTCGCCGTGCGAGTCCGTGACGTCCGAGGGCTTGGCGGAAAGCCGCGCACCGCGCGAGTCGAGCGACTCAACGGGAATGATGGGGATAGGTGGGCGGGCGTTCATGGCCTTAGGCTTGGTCGTAGACCACTTCCAAAGAAGGTTTCACCACGGTCTCGCGGCCCACCATGTCCACCACGGTGGCAGGCTCAAGCACCACGTTGCGGCCCACAACATCTCCCGAGAAAAGACCAAGCAGATCGTCCTGCGACAAAGGCTTGGGCCGTACCGGTGGGGCCTGCGCAACATTCATTGCCAGGGTTTCAAACATAGGGGCCCACTGACCATCGGGCTTGCCAATAATTTCGTAGGCCGCACTCTTGCGACGAATGTCTTCGTTGGCTGGAATGGCCGACAGCACAGGTATGCCTGCGCGCTCGGCAAAGGCTGCGGCCTCACCGGTGCCATCGTCTTTGTTAATGACCATGCCGGCCACACCCACATTGCCGCCAAGCTTGCGGAAGTACTCAACGGCCGAACAGACATTGTTGGCCACGTAGAGGGATTGCAGGTCGTTGCTGGCCACCACAATGACCTTCTGACACATGTCACGCGCAATGGGCAGCCCAAAGCCACCGCAGACCACATCGCCTAGGAAGTCAAGCAGAACATAGTCAAAGCCCCAGTCGTGAAAGCCAAGTTTTTCTAGGGTTTCAAAGCCATGAATAATTCCGCGCCCGCCGCAGCCACGGCCAACCTCGGGCCCACCAAGCTCCATGGCAAAGACACCATCGCGCTTGAAGCAGACATCGCCAATGGCAACCTCTTCGCCAGCAAGTTTTTTCTTCGAGGAGGTTTCAATGATGGTGGGGCAGGCCTTGCCACCAAAAAGCAGCGAGGTGGTGTCACTTTTAGGGTCGCAGCCAATGAGCAAGACCTTCTTACCCTGCTGGGCCATCATGTAGCTAAGGTTTGCCAGGGTAAAGCTCTTGCCAATTCCGCCCTTGCCATAGATGGCAATAATTTGGGTTTCCTTTGTTACCGGGCCCGTATGAACAGGATCGGGTTCCATGGCGGCCTCGGCGCTAAGCCGTGTCTTCATCATGAACTGAATGGGTGCGCCTTGGGCGTTTGCTGTCATTGCAGATTCCTCCAGTCCAAAACCATTTTCAAACAAGTCAGGTCGTCAAAGGCCTGTGTGTATGCGTCGGCGGCTTCATTCGCGGGGCGGTTGTGTGTAACAAGGCCATCAAGAGAAAGCCTTCCTTCTTCAACCAGGCCGCGCACAGCAAGCATGTCTTCGGGCTGCCATTGCGCCGCCACGCGCAGCCGCGCCTCACGAAGGAAGGCAGGCACAAAGTTCATGGCAAGCGGCTCGGTGTAAAAGCCTGCAAGAACCAGTTCACCACCCGGGGCCAGATGGGCAACCCAGTCGTTAAGGCTTGCGGCGTGGCCGCTGACATCGACGATGGTTCGAAAGCGCTGGCCTTTGCTCTCTTCGGGGGCCAAGACCCGATAGCCCTGCGCACCCTGACGGCGGGCGGCGTTAATTTCCCAGACCAGGGGATGCCCGCCGAGGGCCACGGTGAGACGCGCTGTGAGACGGCCAAGGGTTCCGTGTCCAACCACCAGGTCGGGCAGGGCCTGACGGTTCATGGCGTGATGGGCTGTTGCGGCTAAGGCAAGTAAAACGGCCTGCTCTTGAAGGTCTTCATGCAGATGGACCAGCCTTGATGCAGGCACCACCAGCTGCTCGCCTGCGCCACCGAAGAGCCCGCGAACAGGGCCCCAGCAGCTTGCACCGGGCACAAAAACCGTGTCGCCTTTTTGAAAGCCGCTTACACCAGAGCCGAGCTCGACCACCTGGCCCACTGTTTCATATCCAGGAACCAGTGGGTAGCCCATACCCGGGAAGCTTGGCATTTCACCGGTGTAGAAAAGCCGCTCGGTGCCAGTGCTAATACCACTAAAAAGGGTTTGAACAACGACGTCCTCTGCCGCAGGCTCGCTTAGCGCCAGTCTGCGCCAGTCGAGTGTTCGGGGTGCCTCCAGCACCACAGCTTGTGCGGTTCGTTGTGTCATTTTTTATGGACCAATTTGCTGTCTAGTTATGCTTACAGTTCTCATCCTAGTCTTTTCAACAGACTTGTCAATGGGCGTTGACAACTTTTGTTGGATATTTGTCTATCACGGGCTCAACCTGGCGCTGCATAGGCCCGCATGAGGCCTGTTTGAAGGGGAAGCCGGGTGGCAATGGACTCAACCCGTTGAAAACCCGCGGCGGCCAGCAGCCGCCCGAGTTCTTGAGAGGTGCGGGCCCGCCCCTTGCCCATGGCAAGAAGGTAGAGACCGAAATAGGCATCGCCCATGGCCTCGGCACCAGGCGTCCCGGACATCGGCTCGGCCAATAAAAGCCATCCGCCTTGGGCCGACAGCGCCCGACGGGCGGACTTCAGAATGGTCATGACACGCTCGTCGCTGTGGTCGTAGAGCACCCGAACCAGGCTAATAAGGTCTGCTCCCGTGGGCGCAGGGTCGGAGAAGAAGCTTCCCCCATGAAAACTCATGCGCCCGCCAAGGCCCTGATCGGCCAGAACACTGCGGGCCTTCTGCACCACCGCGGGAAGATCAAACAGCATGAGGCGCAGCTTCGGGTAGGCCTTTGCGACAGCCGCCAAAAAAGCGCCCTGCCCACCACCCATATCGAGAAGGCAGCGATGCTTAGAAAAATCGTAGGCGGCGAGCACCTGCTCGGCCACCAAGGGCTGAGAGGCCGCCATAAGCTCGGAGTAGTCCGAGACCTGCTGCAGCGTAAGCGCTTGACGGTTGTCGGCCATGCTCTCACGCGTGTAGGCCCAGTACTCGCGCAGCTGCGTGGTTTTAGAAGGGTCGCGCAGAAGGGCAACGGGGTCGTCAAGGTCTTGGTAGACCGACTTGTGGTGCATAACCATGGCAGCAATGGCCTTATTGCCCGCAACCACTGCACCCAACATACCTAGACCCAGGTAGGCCTGCGGCTCCTTAGTGGCCTCTGCTGCAGAAATTTCTCCAGAAGGCGCTGTGCGCCACTCTAAGAGCTCCAGTGCCACCGCCGCACGCATTAAGACATCGAAGCTGCGGTCGTTGAGGCCAAGCTCCTGCTGAAGCTGGTCGGCGCGACGCGGCCCGGCAACAAGCTTTTCAAAGACCTTGAGCTCGACACAGGACAGCAAGACCTGGCTGTAGCTAAAGCCCGCCACAAGATCAAAAAGACGACGCGACTGCAGCCGCGCAATGGAGCGCAGGCCCGGAATGGCAAGCATCCAGCGATGAAACCGCGGGCTTGCTAAAAGCCGATCACGAAGCGCAGACCAGTCCATTGGCTTAGGAATAAAGCGACGACCTGCGCTCAACTTTATGCGGGCCCTCGGTGGGTACAAGCCGCTGCGACTCCTGCATGACCAGCCCACGAAGCTTGGCGGCACCATGGCAGGCGGGGATGCTCTCGATGGCCTGCTGCATGAGGCGATCAAAAAGGGCAACCGCACCATCAAGCCCCAGAAGGGTTGCCGCGCTCGGCCTGTCGTGCGTCTGATCTTGGCCCGCGGGCTTACCCAGTAGGCTGACATCGCCCACCACATCGCGAATGTCATCGGCCACCTGATAGGCCTCGCCCAGGCAGTCGCCCAGGGTCTTCCAGGCGAAAGGATCCATGCCCGCTGCTGCCGCACCCCCCGCGGTTGCCGCTGTAAAGAGCGAGCCTGTTTTAGCGCGCTGGTACTCGGCCAAGACCGCATGCGACTCGCATTCCCAGGCCTGCCCGGCCACAATGCCAAAGGGCGGGCCCACCGACTGATCAAGCATGGCGGTGAGTTCGGGAAGGCGCTCAAGATGCTTGGGCTTGCAGCCCACGAGCGTGCGAAAAGCAAGAACAATAAGGGCATCGCCGGCAAGAACAGCAAGCCTTTCGCCATAGGCTTTGTGAACCGAAGGCTGACCGCGCCTAAGATCGGCGTCATCAAAGCAGGGAAGATCGTCATGAACCAAAGAGGCACAGTGCATCAGTTCAAGGGCAGCCCCGTAACTTTCCGAAAGGCTTGGGTCGTCATCCCCACAGGCCAGGGCCACGGCCATACACAGCTGCGGCCGAATGCGGGCGCCGCCCGGGAAGACCGCATGGCGCATGGCCTGACCAAGCTTTGGGGGCGAGCCCTTGGCCTCAGCCCCAACCAGGCTTGCCTCAAGCACACGTTCAATTCGTTGCAGCATCGCCATGGCGGGCCTTCCTTTCTTCATCACGCCAAAGTAACCTGAAGATGTCATTTATACGTGACAATAAGTTATGACAGTCAGAGTAGACACTTGAGCATGTCCCGTCAACCCGCTTACGCAAGAATTTCGATGCCCCCAGGCCTGGAGGCCTTTGACTGCCAGGTGCAGGACTGCGCCTGGTCGGGCTGGCGGTCGGCTGGGCGCGGGGCGCCCCTGGGCGAGGCCATGGCCCCCACTGACGGCTCGAACTCGGACTCGGCCTTGGACTCGAACACGGCCTCGGCCACAGACAGATCAGAGCAAGGCCCACGGCCCGTTGTGCTCATGCTCCACGGCACAGGCGGCAGTCGCGTGTCCTGGCGGCCGGTTTTAAATGAGCTGCTTAAGAGTCACGAGGCAGACCATAACGGCAAGGCAGACGGCTTTAACCTTTTCATTCCCGACCTCCCCGGCCACGATGCAACCCACTGCCTGCGCCATTCCACCCATGGGCTGCGCGAGATGGCCGACGACCTGCAGGCCCTTCTTCAACACCTTGGCATTCAACAGTTGGATCTTGTCGTGGGTCACTCTGCGGGGGCGGCAGTGGCCATCTGGCTTTCTCTGCTTGGTGTTCCCATCAAGAAGATTCTTGGCGTTGCACCCTCGCTTGTGCCGCCACCCGCCCTTTACAACCTCATGCTTGGGCCACTGCTGACACCCTTGTTTGTCTCTAGCCCCAGTGTTGCAGGGCTCTCGGCCCTGGCCCGCGGCACACGCATTGTCGATGGGCTCATTGCCTCCACAGGCTCACAGATTCCAGCCGATCAACAAGAAGAATACCGCCGCATCTTCGCCCAGCGCAGCCATGTGAAAGGCGCCATTGAATTCATGGCGGGTACCGACCTGCCCACCCTGCTTGCTCGCGGCAACGAACTTAAAGCCAAGCTAAGCCTGCTTATTGCTGAAGACGACCGATGGATACCTGCAAGCGGCTTGCGGCGCGTGGCCCGCGACCACTTCCCCAAGGCGGACCTGCAGTTCTGCACGGGTGGGCATTTGGTGCAAGAGGTGAACCCGGGGCTTGTGGCGGAGGCTATGCGACGCATGTGGCAGGCCTTTTCTTAATCAGCAACCTCAGTCGCTTGAGTCCCTAACCAGTCTTGCTCAAATTTCCGCCACGAACCTACAGACCCTGCGCGAGTACATTCATAAAAGCTACATCGTCTTGTATTCGGTCGACGAGCAGTCATCGGTGGTCTACCTACTCACCATTCGCCACCATCGCGAACTCTCGTTCAACTTCGAAAAACTCTGGGGGTTTTGAATTTTGGCTCTCTCGCTTTAAGGCCCGATCTTCCAAAGTTGCGATACATGTATCGACATGATATTTTTCCGAATCAATTGCATTACGGAGACATGTTGTGCCCATTTCCTTAAGACTGCCGCCTGAAGTCGAAGAACGTCTATCCAGCCTCGCCTCAAAAACGGGACGTACAAAAACCTTCTACGCCACACAGGCTATTTGCGAGCAACTGGATGACCTCGAAGACCTTTACTTGGCCAGAAAAGAAATTAAGAAAGTTAAAGCTGGAAAGACATCAACAACATCGCTTTCAGACCTAATGAAAGAGTATGGTCTGGCGCGTTGAGATTACTCCGCTTGCCAAGCGCCAGCTTAAACAACTCGATCCGCAGGATACCCGCAGGCTCTTAAGTTGGTCACCGGCGAGAGGTCTACAGGTAGCGTTAGGCCTGCAAATTACGTTAAATGCTCGCCTTCACCACATCGGCAACGGCCTTGGCCTGGGCAAAGGGCATGGGAAGGTAGACGGCATCAAGCGCCTTAGCAAGCTCATAGGCCATGGTTTCGCTGCGCACCGAGGTATCAATAAGAAGTCGCTTATCGGCAAGCACCGCCAGCTGACGGGCCAGGCTTTTTGCCTCAAGCGAGGCCTGCTCGCGGCCAGGCTTGCCATCTCGGCTTAGGTTGGCCTTGCCGTCGGTGAGCACCACAAGCACCGTGTTGTCGCCCTCACGACGCAGGCTATGAACCAGTCGGGCGGCGGCCTCTAAGCCCGCTGCAATAGGGCTTCCTCCGCCACCCGGCAGACCCTGCAGGGCGCGCTTAGCCGCCACAAGCGAACGCGTTGGCGCAAGAAGAAGGTCTGCTCCGGTACCCCGAAATGACACCAAGGCCACGCGGTCACGTCGCACATAGCAGTCGGCAAGCAACAACTCCACTGCGCCCTTGGCCTCAGAGAGTCGCTGCAGGGCCATCGAGCCCGAGGCATCCACCACAAAGACCGTGGTGGTTCCCCGACGCTTTTTCTCTCGCCAGACATGCAGGTCGTCAGGGCGAAGAAGGATGCGCAATTCCGATTGATCCGGTCCCCTCTTCTCCAAGCGCCGAATACGCTGAAAGGGCGCCGCCTTTCGAATCGTGGCAAGCAAGTGCAGACGTTCGCCCGAGCGTGGTTTGCGCGCAATGGCTCCCACAGGCCTGCCCCGACCGCGGCCCGAGGAAGACTCTGCGCCCGAGCCCGCCTGACCGGCTGACTTGCCGTGCGAGGCCAACAGCGAGGCTGCAAGCTTTAAAAGAAGATCGCGCGGCAGGCTTGCCAGGGCGGCCTCAACGAGCCGATCGGTGGACCCGTCGGGCATGGAGGTGTCAGGGGGTTGATGCTCTTGGTTTGGCTGCTCGTTCTGACTGGGTGGCTCGACCATCGTCTGCGATTCCACCGGCTCGGCTTCCTGCACATTGTTATCACCGCCGTCTGACGCGTTGTCCCTGGATTCATCATCGTTGAGCTGGTCGTCATTCTGAGGCTCGGTGTCGGTCTGCGAGTCGTTCTCAGTCTCGTCATCAGCCTCGCCTGATGACGTGCCGGGCAGACGGGTTGCCCGTGGCAAAAGACAGAGTCGCACGGCAAAGGCCAGGTCCCCTTCCTCCAGCGTGGTGCGGCCTTGCAAGGCCGCAGTCAGCCGCGCGGTGGTGACCGCCTGAAAGACAGGCCGCATGGAGTCAATGCCCAGTTGACCCGCCGCAATGGTAAGGGCCTTCAGCGCCTCTTCATCAAGCGCCACGCGCGGCCATGCCTTAAGCGCCTTCGGAATGATGCGCACGAACTCCTTAGCTAGAGGGCTGCCCACCAGCGGCTCGGCGGCCAGCCAAAGCCCTTCCTCGTTACGAAGGTCAAGGCCAAGCCCAAGCCGATCGGTCAATGCCAACATCACACCGGCCTCATCGGGCAGCGACTCGTCGCAGGCCACCAGACCAAAGCCTTTGTCGTCCATCAACACAGCAAGCTGCGACTGCAAGCCCCGAGAGGCACGCTCGGCCATGGCCAGCTGAATAAGGCCACCCTTCGCGCGATGGCCAAGCCCCGGGCGCACAACAGGCTGACCGGCCTGCATGCTGCTGCTTAGGTCAAGGCCATCGTGCAGCTGCTCGGCCTGGGTGTGATGCGCGATGCGTAAGGGTTTGGAGTGACTGGCAGCCTGCAGAAAATAGTCAAGAAGGCCAAGCACCGCATCGCGCCGGGGCCCCGCCCAGCCGCGCAGCCACAAGCCACCAAGGGCACAGGGCGCAACAGCCAAGGCGGCCACGGCAAAGTAGACGTCGTTGGTACGCTGGTTCACCGCAGCTGCCCTAGACCAACACCTCGTCCACCACGCGTGCCACACGAGCGCTGGCATCGGTGTCATCTAGCGGGTCTCGACGCAGCCGATGCCGAAGCGCCATGGGCGCAACTTCTCGAAGAAGACCCAGGCTTACTTTCTTTAGACCGTCGAAGGCCGCTGCAGCCTTGGCCGCACGAATAAGACTGAGTTCGCCTCGCAGGCCATCGGTACCAAGCCGCATGCAGAGGTCGGCGGCCTGACGCAAAAGCGGCGCAGACAATTCAATTTTTGCATGGCGCTTCTGCGCCGAGACCAGGCGTGAACGCAGCTCGGCCTGGGCCTCGGCATGCTCCTGCAAAAAGGCTTCAGGGTCGCGCTCGAAGGCCTCGCGCCGCAGCACCACCTGCACTCGCAGATCAAGGTCGCGTGGCGTGCGCACCTCCACGGCCAGACCAAAGCGATCAAGCAGCTGGGGACGCAGCTCGCCTTCTTCCGGGTTGCCACTGCCCACCAGCACAAACCGCGAGGGATGCACAATGCTTAGGCCCTCTCGCTCAATACGATTCTCGCCCGAGGCCGCAGCATCAATAAGAAGATCAACCAGGTGGTCTTCGAGCAGATTGATCTCATCGATGTACAGAAAGCCTCGGTTGGCCTTGGCCAACAGCCCAGGCTCAAACGCCTTCTCGCCTAAGGTCATCAGCTTTTCAAGGTCAAGCGCACCGAGCACTCGATCTTCTGAAGAGCCCAAGGGAAGGTCCACCACGGGCACCGAAACGCTGAAGCGTGCAGGCTTGGGAGCTGGAACAGGCTTCGAACCTGCGGCGGGCTTGGACTTTGAGCTTGCAGCGGGCTTGGAGTTCGAACCTGCAGCGGGTTCGAGCTTTAGCAAGGGGCTGCAGGCCGCGCACAGCCCTGCGGTTTTCGCGGGGTCGCACTGGTAGGGGCAGCCCTTTACGGTGTCAATGTGTGGAAGCACATCGGCAAGCGCCCGCACTGCGGTGCTTTTGCCTGTGCCACGGTCGCCAAGAATAAGCACACCGCCCACCAGTGGGTCCACCGTAGCAATAAGAAGTCCCCGCTGCATCTCATGCTGGCCCACCAGTGCGGCAAAGGGGTAGGCCGGACGACGCAACGCCCCCGGTGTAGACGCCTTCGTCGTGTCCCTTGTTTGCGTGGCCTTCGTCACTATCGCTTCCTTTTTATGAAGAGGAGTTTCCATTGCTAGACGATCTGCCAGAATTAAGAGAGATCGCCCTCTAGGGCCTCACTCCTCAAACAAATCTCCCATGCTGCCCACCACTGCACGCAGCCTTGCCTCGGGGTTCATTTCCTCAAGCAGCTCTTGGCGTTGGGTCATGCTAAAGGGCAGCATTTCGGCCCAGCGGTTTGCCACCCAGCCGCATTCGTCTAAGCGGTAGGGGCGGTAAATGGGTATCTGTTCCTCCGAGGCGCCCTTCTTCTGAAAGGCGGCAATAAGCTGGCCCAGGCGGTTCGCGGCGGGCTGCAGGTCTGGGGGAATGGCAACCACCGGGTCATTAGCAATAGGCACCACATCGCCCATCCACAGCCCATACTTCGCCTGATGGCTGGCCTCAACGCGAAACCTTTCGCCGCCCTTGCAGCGCAGAAGAAGGAGAGCCGGCTGAAGGGCATCGGCATCCACAATTTCGGCCATGGTGCCCACGGAATGAAACCGCTCGGTTTTGTCTGGGGCGCGAACCTCCGAGCCCTCACTTAACAAAATCACCCCAAAGCCTGTCTTTTCCTTTAAAGCACGCTTCACCATATCCAGGTAACGCACCTCAAAAATACGCAGCGCCAGCAGCCCGTCTGGGAAAAGACCTGCCCCGAGGGGGAAGAGGGGAACGGGTTGAAGCGCCATGCCCCATTCTGCCTGAAAGGGCGAAAACCAGAGGTCTTTTTGCCCCCCGCAAGTGATCTTGTATACCGCGAGGAGGGCGTGAAAGTCACGCTTCTACTTAGCAAAAAGAGCCTTGCTTTTTTTAAGTCTGAGGCAATGAAGCACCGTACCGGGTATCAACCCATGATTCGCAAGCTGCTGGATATCTACGTTGAGAAACAAGAGCAGGTAAAGCAGTCCCCTCGGGCACGGCGCTTACACGAGGGTGTAACTAATTAAGTCACAAGGACAATCGGCAACGGTCCTTAACGCGTAGACGGGCTGACGGCTTCAGAGTTCCATGAGTGGATCGACGCTATTTGCTCTATCGCCGATGAAAATTCGGTAAACCGTCACCGGAATTCGTTTACGTCTGCCAATACCGCAGAGACAGTCGTTGGCCCAACGAAATAACCAGATGCCACCATCTGCTCTAATAATGGACGTGCTGCGGGGATCAAGCCTTCCGTCTTCGCCAGGCCGATCAACGCTGCCGAACCCATGACAGCAAGTCCGCGGCTCTTTGCTTCAAGCCGACCCGCTCGATCGTCCATCACGATGAGCACATGGTCACCCAATTCCCGCCGGTGGTTTGCCAATTGTAAGGAGCTGGCCTCTCCTGCGTCGACTCCAGGGTTTAGAAGCCTGTAATCAGACTTCGGTACTTCAACCACTTCGATCCAGCCCTCGGCGAGCGTATTTAATAGCAGGTCGGTATCGGCGAAGACTGCATTGGGGGGCAAGATTTCATCGTGGACCGTGGTGGTGATAAACACGCAGCCGAATAACTGTCGCAGAAGGTAGAGTGACTCAATGCGGGCCAGCGCAATCAGCGGGCCGGCATCAGCGACAACGATACGGCGAGTCACAAAGCCGGCTTGGCGAGCCAGTCTCGAGCGTTACGCATTTCCGCGCGGGCTTCATCTGAAGCGGCCGTGTCATTACCGGTGAGCGGTATGCCTTGGCTTGATAACAGGGTTAGCATTTCGGCCAGTGGCTTGCCAGCCATTCGGGCAGCAAAGCCTGCTGACACAGCGGCGCTGCGAAACAAGGACACCGCCAGCGCCACGCGAACCGCGGGCAAGTCAGGTAGCCCGAGCCGTTCCAAGTCCACCAGCAGGGCTTGTGGGTGGTCGCGGTTCATGACGACAACAATGTCGTCGGCGCGCGCAGCAGCCAGCGCGGTACTGGGGTTTGTCTTGAGTTGACGAATATTGACAGTCTGCAAATTGTACTCCCTGTATGAAACACATAGTGTAGGAACATCAGAAGTCTACCACCCGGTTTGGTAAGTCGAAAGCGCCGCGTGACCTAAAACAAGACCTGTTCGCGCACCGCTGAATGGCTAATTTAGCTAACTTAAAAGCATGAATCACAAAATCTCAGCAACCGAAGCCAAAAATCGATTTGGAGCAATTTGCGCTCTAGCAAAGCAGGGCCCTGTGCTTGTGGCGAAGGATGGGCGTCCAGATACCGTCATTCTTTCAGCAAGCCTCTACGAACAACTCATCAAAAGTAGTTCGAGAAAAGAAGAGTCCAAAGAAGAGGCGGCTAGACGATTTGCTGAAAAGCACAAAGAATTTATTCGTTTTTGGACCGAGGAAACAGAAGCCCAAGGCACTTGGTCTGACGGCCTTCGAACCTGGTGACACGTATGCAATTCGACGTCCACCTAAATACCGATAGCGCGTCTGCACAGCGTTTCCCATTTTTACTCGACGTTCAAAGCGACATCTTGTCGGCACTTCCAACCCGGTTAGTTGTTCCAATCACAAAGCGCGAGAGACTTCCTCAAAGTCTACCTGAGCGGTTATGCCCCGAAGTCGCAATACAAGGGGTGGCGCATCACCTCATGAGCTTCGAGGCGGCTGCCATTCAAGCCAAGCGGCTGGGTCCTGTCGTCTGCTCCCTTAAAGAAAATTCTTTTGAGATTATTAATTCAATAGACACTGTTTTAAGTGGGGTCTAGTCCTTGGAACAAAAAGCCCGAACGGGTTTAGGTGGTCTACTAAGCCCCCGGCAAGGTCGCCACCTGTTTGGCGTAGTCGGTAACCGCCTGACAAATGGGGACGAGTGGGTCTTGGGGCTAGGGGTGGACACCGGAACGGCGTTGACCATACTAACCATCATGATCAAAATAACCATACAGAAACACTCCACCCTATAACCCGTTTAAGGCCTGGGCCGCTTCGCTCTAAGGAGGCTTATGTGATTACCGAGGTCAGCGCCGTCACCTTCCGCCAGAATCTTGGCGAAATGCTGAACAAAGTGCAGTACCGCAACGACAATCTTGAAGAGCTTCGCAGGGTGCTGCCCAGGCTCGCCCATCGACACGGGCTGAACGCTCAACAAATCGACGACCTTATCGATATTCTTAGCGTGAAGGCAGAGATTGTTGAACCTCTGACGACCAACGAGGCTCGGCTTCGAGACCCCAACGACCAGGCCATTCTTGGTAGCTACGCCGCCGCATGCCAAACAGGCAACGTTAGCTACCTTATTTCTGGAGACAAAGATTTGCTTGCCTTGAACCCACCAACCCCTGTCGTTGCCCCAGCCCAGTTCTGGGATCGACACAAAGGGTTTGGCTAACTCACCACACCAGACCCACCACCCCAGACTTAAGCGAACCAAATGACCGCAACCTCATTTTGCTTGCCGCCATGCGCACGGGCGACCCTGCCTGCCTTATTGGCCAGGCAGGCCTTGCGGCAGAACCACCTGGGCTGGACCCCCCGCCACAATCTAGAAAAAATTATTGAAGATGCTTGGCGGGTGCAGGAGATACCTACAGGCGCTTGAGCTTACCGAACAAAATATCTCAGAAGCACTGTTATGAGCCCGGAGCAAAACCCAAGGTGCAAACCGGTCTGTTCGCCCGTAGTTCCCCCAAAATCATCCTGATGAGGCAAAAGATCGCAGCCAAGGACATCAGCCACCGTTAGGTAGTCATGCGGCATAGCCTACTTCGCGAGTTCTCGGTAGAGGCTGTCAAACTCCTCCAGACTTGAGGCGAATGTGGCCATCACGTGACGTCGGGGGCGCTCCTTCTGTTGTCTATCTATGTAATCTCGCATGGCCTCATCGAGCACCGCCTGGAACTGGCGACCTTGGCTTTCTGCGATCTGGCGTAATGCTGCGAGTACCTCAGGCGACGCTTGAGAGGAAAACTTTTCACGAAGGGTGGTTGTCACTGGAATCTCCATCATGATTTATCTTGATTGGTCATGATAGAACAAAGTGGCTCTGCTCTTGGGCCGACCGCCTCAAGGTAAACCAACCGTACTCCGTGCTCAATGGTGTAGCCCAACAAATACAACTGCTTCTGGCTGCGGAACTTATAAACATACAAATCCGCTAGATCGCCTTTCTTCTGCTCTCCAACGAATGGGTCATCAGCCACGACCCCGGTGGCCTTATCAACATCGGCAGCAACGTTACTTTGCAGTTTCTTATAGGCACGGGCGAAACGACGGGTCTGCCTGAGTTCATAGGTCACTATTTCCTGCTTCTTGGCTCGAAGGCCGTGGTGTCTTCACGGGACTCTGCCATTGAAGCAAGCGATTCTGCAATGAAGCTAACTGGAAGATCCGGGTTGTCCAATGCCGCCCGACCCACCTTCGCCCAATACTCCACCTGGCCTGCGATGGTTCGATGCTCGGCTAAAGCCTCGCTGCGAGCCTGCTCGTAGAGTTTTTGTTCAATGCGGATAGAGGTCGAGGCTGTCATTGCATTTCCTAATAAACCTGCGTTCACCACAATTGTAGTAAGCAAGCCCAAAATTGCAAGGAAACTCGTACAACCATCAAACTAGTTGCCCCAAAGCGTAGCCAAACGGGCGCCCCACCCGGCAGCAACGACCATTCGACCCGACCGCTGTTTTTAATAAATAAAACTAAGTATATTTACTCTTAGAGTGGTTAAAGCGCTATAAAATGTTGGTTAAATGAAAAGCACATCCCCACCACCCCTGCCTGTTATGCGCAGCCTCGTTCGGCTCGGTCAGGCCATTTCGCTCGCACGTCGGCGTAGGCACCTTACACAAGAAGATCTCGGGCAACGAATCGGCGCTTCCGCGCACACGGTGCGGCGGATGGAAGCAGGCCACCCCGGCACCGCTATGGTTCAACTTGCAAGGGCGTTGCAAGTGTTCGGGGAATTGGAAAAACTCAACCAATTGCTCGACACGCCTGAAGACACCATAGGCCTAATGCTGATGAATGAAAGGCTCCCTCAGCGTGTACGCAAGCCCCGTAAATCACTCGAGTCTGGCGCCTTTTAATGGCCCCCAAAGCCACGGTGAAGCCGGCTGTAAGACCAGCCCCACTTCGAACCCAGATGGATGTCTGTCTAGGCAAGGCGGAAAACCCCCTCGGGCGGCTTATTTTCGTCAAGGACGGACCAAGAGAGTTTTCTCAATTCGCCTACAGTGAGGAATGGCTGGCAGATAACCAATTCTTCAATGTCTCACCCGATCTCAGCCGCCAAAGCGGCTATCAACTTCGCAAGCCCCCCACCAAGAACGACAGCTGCTTTTTTTAGCCCTGGCCGATACCGAACCCGATTCTTGGGGTCGACGTGTCATTGCGCGTGCGCATGCTAGGGCGCGCGCCAAAGACAGCTCGCTCGCTGCGCTCACCGAGGCGGACTACCTTGCAGGCGTGGATGATCTCAGCCGTGTGGGCGCGCTAAGGTTGCGAGATGAGAGCGGGCGCTATTTGCGAAGTGTGAGTAAAGGTGAGCCGCCCGCGCCCGCGTTTCTGGAATTGGAGAAAATCCTCCTCGCCTCACGCGCAGTGGAAGATAACAAAGAAACTGACGAAGACTTAACTTACCTGCAAGGCAAAGCAACATCCCTTGGTGGCATGCGCCCAAAATGCACCATTCTGGATTCCGATGGTGCGCTGTCGCTGGGCAAATTTCCCAGCGTGAGCGATGAGCGCTCGGTCACACGCGCAGAGGTTCTGGCCCTGAAGCTGGCTCAGCTTGCGGGCATTGACAGTGCGAAAGCAAGAATCGTCATGGTTCAAGACCAGCCCGTTGCCATGATTCGGCGATTTGACCGAACGCCCGAGCAAAACCGTATCCCCTACATCTCAGGTGCAACTCTTCTGCAAGCCAATCGCGACGATGAACATTCCTACACAGAAATCATCGATGAAATGCGCGCAAGGTGTAAAAACTTTCTCGAAGATGCGCAGCAGCTATGGCGACGTTTGGTCTTTAACCACCTCATCACAAACGTCGATGATCACCTTCAGAACATTGGGTTTCTCTACTGCGGCAACAACCAGTGGCGGCTGGCCCCCGCGTTTGATCTCAATCCATTTCCTGAAAAAGATTCGGAGTCCAAAACCTGGCTGAGTGAAGACAGTGGTCCAATTACCTCGATTCAGCAACTGCTCAATCAAGCCGCCCGTTTTGAGTTAACACAACCACAGGCGCAATCCATTGTTGAAGAAGTGGCAATGACGGTTAAAAGATGGAGAGACGTGGCAACCTCAACAGAGGTCGGACTGCAACCCAATGAGCTGCGTGACTTCAAGCCGGCGTTCCGCTAAAGCGGCGTTGACAAAAGGTTCTTTTATAGCGCTCACCCCTATTGAAGAGCTTGACTTGCGTCCTTGATTGTATAAAATTTTATACATATCGGACTAATGAGCAATCAAAAAGAAATTCGCTGGGTAGGCTCTGCCTATGACGACTTGTTGAAATTTCCGAACGAGCCACGTCGGTCTGCCGGTTTTCAGTTGGGCAAGGTCCAAGTTGGCTTGGACCCGGACGATTGGAAACCGTTCGATGACGTGGGAGTCGGCACCAAGGAAATTCGTATTCGAGAGACCAGTGGCATCTATCGGGTGATGTACGTCGCCAAGTTTGAGGAGGCGGTATATGTCTTGCACTGCTTCCAGAAGAAGACGCAGGAGACTAACAAGCAGAACAAAAGCATTGCCGAGGCGCGCTACCGCGCAGTGGTTAACGCGAGAAAGGTAAAGAAATGAAGATCGACACCGAAATCCGCCATGTAACGAAGCCGGGAGCGAACCTCTTCCTGGAACTGGGCTTTGCGCCCGATGAAGCCAAGCGCTTGCAAGCGGCCTCCCGAAAGCAGATCAACGACACCCAGTTGCTAAAGCAGCAGCTAATGGACGAGTTGTCTAACTGGATTGCCGAGCATCAGTTGAAGCAAGCCGAGGCAGCCGAGATACTGATGGTCTCGCGTCCGCGTGTATCCGACGTGGTGAACAAGAAAACGGCCAAGTTCACCATCGACACACTGGTGGAAATGCTTAGCCGCGTGGGTAAGCCAGTCAAGCTAGCCGTCGGTTGAAGTCAATTGTCTCGGATGGTCAATCATTCTGGCATCTGCTGGATGAGTTTGTAAATTACGGATTCTATGTCCGTGAATTGCGGAAGTGTGAATCCAAAACCCAGGATTGCAACAGCGGTCCTACGTTACAGGTATTCCGCTTTGTGAGAGCTACAACCGCCAGTACGGCGAAACTTCCTAAGTCGACAAGACGGTCAGCCGACTCGGTTTTACGAGTCTCCTAAAACCCTTGTCGAACGTAACCAGATGAGGGTGATCTTGCCTTGATGAGGCAACCAAGACATTGACATCCGGCGTCATACAGGAAGATCTGAATCAGCGGCATCAAGCATGGCGCGATTTGTGGAGGGATTCTTAACCGAGGGCTGAAGCCCACCTCGCCCTTTATATACGGGAAGCGTAACGCGCACAGCCCTACGCTTCAACATCTCCACGGCTTTTAAGTGGCTCGACAGGCTATCTTCAATTACTCGCGTAAGGCTCGTTTGTTCTCGTGCAGCGAGTGACTTCGCCTGAGCTAGAAGACGGTCGTCAATGTCTAAGGTTGTTCGCATGGCTCGGCTTTGGTGCAAAAATATGCATTATTGAGAAAAACGCAAGGCCGTACAACCACCTTCAAGATGACCAAGCGCGCAAGACAACGGGCTTAGCTTTCACACCTTGCTGGGGGACTTAACTGCCTGGCGAACGCGGTCACGCAGACCATCAAAATAAGCCTGTGTCGCCGGCTGTGCGGGCTCCGTTTCTGCGCCTGCCAATAAAAGACCGCGCAGCTGCATTCTGTCTTGGTCCTTGCGGATCAACTCGCGAACGTACTCGCTGCTCGTACCAAACCCACGCTGACTCACCTGCTCATCAACAAACGTCTTTAGAGCCTCTGGCAGGGAAATGTTCATTGTTGTCATAACGGAAGGTTAGATTGCTTGGCAAAAATTGACAAGGACTCGCCTAGTCCCCGATCGATGATTCCAGCAAGAACGAATTGTCTCGGATGGTCAATGGGGAAGAGCAGGCTATTTGCCCCAAAGCGTAGCCAATGGGGCGGCCCAGATATTGTCCCCCAAAGGCATGGTTTCGTCGCCGTCGTAGAGCAAGATGCCCATCTTGAATTGATCACCGGCCAGACGGGCAAGTTTTCTCAAACCCTTTAGATCAACCTCTTTCACAGTGGCAGAGCTTTTGACCTCAACGCCAACCAGGTGCCCGGCCGCATTTTCAATAACAAGGTCGACCTCGACCTTGTCGGCATCTCGGTAGTACATCAGCGTGTACTCCCCCTCTGCTGTAGTGGTTGACTTCATCAACTCACCATAGACAAACGACTCCAGCACACTGCCAAATCGGGTTCGGCTCCGCTGAACCTCTTCTGAAGTCAACTCAATCAGCGTGGCCAGCAAACCAGAGTCAATAAACTGCAACTTAGGGGTTTTGACGACCCGATTGAGTCTGTTACGGGCCCAAACATCCACACGCCTGAGCAGATACATCTGCTCCAACACGCCGATGTATTTCGCTGCAGTTTTGCTGTCCAAGCCAACCTGGCCACCCAGCTGAGTGTAGTTGCACATTTGACCGGCCGTCTGCGCCAAGGCACGCAAAAAGCGAGGCAGTTGATCGAGCTTTTCAAGACCTGAGACATCGCGTACGTCGCGTTGAATAAGGGCGTCGATGTATTGCCTCGCCCAGGCGACTCGGCGCCTTGCTGTGGATCTGGAAATGGCTTCGGGGTAGCCGCCACGCAAAACGCGATCGACCAGATCGGCCCCCAGCGCTTGCGCGCCCGGTTGGGGAATCTGCCCAGCAAATACGCTGTCAAGCCAGTTCGTTGACTGCCCCTCGATTTCGCTTTGAGACAGTGGCAGGAGCAACAAAGTCTCCATACGGCCCGCCAAAGAGTCCGCCACAGTTGGCAAAGCCATTAAGTTGGCTGAGCCCGTAAGCAAAAACCGCCCGGGGCGCCGGTCTTCGTCGACGCTCTTTTTAATGGCAAGCAACAAGGAAGGTGCCCGCTGAATCTCGTCAATGACCGCACAATCCAAGCTACGGATCATCCCGACGGGATTCTCTCTGGCAGACATCAGGGTGAGTTCATCATCGAGCGTCAGATAACGCTGTGAGCTGCAAAAGCCTCTCCTCAAGCTTGGTAAGCATATTTTTAATTTCACCCACACGATGCAGCACGCCACTCACCTTGTTCTCGGCAAGGCGAACAAGAAGGGGGATGGCTCGGCCTGCAGTCTTCATGGTCTAGCTAGGCCTTTGCGCCGCGCGACGCAATGCGCATACCGGATGGCGCACTGGCAGCAGGTCGTAAGGCACTGGCCCCACCGGCAGGGCCTGGCGCTCGGCCTTGCGAGCGGGCAGGTGCCGAGCCTTGCGCAAAACCAGTTGCCGCTGTCGATTTAGCTGCCGGCATATCAACGCCTGCGCCCGATAACTGCAAGGACTTCTGATACAAGGCCAATAAGGCCTGACGTGTTTCTTCAAGCCCGCAAGGCTCGTGCATGTCTTGTTGAAGAAACTGTTCAATCTCGGGGCGAAGGGTAATGGCTGTATCAAGGTCAACATTGGTGCCGGGCTGATAGGCACCCACCTGAATAAGGTCGGCGTTTTGCTGATACAAAGACCATAGCCGGCGCAGTCGGTTGGCGGCCTTCATGGCCGGAGGGTCCACAAGGTTTTGCATCACCCTTGAAATGGAGCCGTTTAAATCGATGGCCGGGTAATGGGCTGCATCGGCTAAGGATCGCGAGAGCATCACCTGCCCATCCAAGGACGCACGTGCAATGTCCACCACGGGGTCAGAGGCATCGTCGTTTTCGGCAAGCACGGTGTAGACCGCAGTAATGGCGCCATAGCCTCGGCGGCCAACGCCGGCGCGCTCGATAAGACTGGGTAGAAGGCTAAAGACCGACGGTGGGTAGCCCTTTGCTGTGGGTGGCTCACCCACAGCCAGGCCAATTTCGCGCTGGGCATGGGCCACCCGGGTAAGGCTATCAACCAGCAGCAACACGTTCTTGCCCTGGTCGCGAAAATATTCGGCGATAAGGTGCGAATAAAGCGCCGCCTTCAGCCTTAAGACCGCAGAGACATTCGCAGGTGCGGCCACCACGACGCTCTTTGCCAGGCCCTCGGGGCCAAGCGATTCTTGTATGAAGGCCTGCACCTCGCGCCCGCGTTCACCAATTAACCCAATAACTACAAGATCGGCCTTGGTGTAGCGAGTGAGCATGCCCAGGAGGCTGCTCTTTCCAACCCCAGAGCCCGCAACAAGCCCAATACGTTGGCCTTTACCCATGGTGAGCATGCCATTCATGGCACGCACACCCACATCAAGCGTTTCATGAATGGGGCCACGCTCCATTGGGTTGACGGGAAGGCCAAGCAAAGAAAGCCGGTCTTTGCAGTCGGGCTCGGGCAGACCATCAAGCGCCTCGCCTCGCGGACCTACAACGCGGCCAAGCAGCTCAGGGCCAAGCTTGGCATGGGCCGTGTGTTCCGTGACCCGAACCAGGTCGCCGGGTCCAACCCCCTTGGGTTCCACAAACGGCATTAAGAAAATGGCCTGATCTTGAAAGCCCACCACCTCGGCCTCAATACGATGTCCACCCGCACCCACAACCTCGCAGACTGCTCCAAGGGGCGCCATAATGCCCTTGGCCTCAAGCGTCAGGCCTACAACGCGAGCAAGCGTGCCCGTTCGCATTGGCGGTGGTACGCGTAACCTTGGCATCACTGCCTCGGCGAGATCGTCAAAGCTCACAGAGGGTCGCCTTTCTGGTTATTGTTCGGCGTCTCTGAAGCAGCTTCTTCAAGCTCCGTTGGTTCGGGCTGCGCGATGTCAGTCACCTCCGCGGCAAAGACTTCATCGGATGCATCCGACATGCCTGACGCATCCGACGCATCCGACGCATCTAACGTCGAAGCATCTAACGCGTCTAATGCATCGGACGATGCAGCCACTTCATCGAAGGCCTCTTTCACAAGGGCCACATTGCGTAAGAATGAATCGGGTAGGTCGCCCGCCTCCTGGCCTTGCATCAGCGAACGCCAGAGCACCTGGGCACGGTGCTGCATAAGATCTTCAATAAGTGCGCCATTCATCTGCACCTTGACACTGCCAATGAGTACATTGGGGTCTGGCCGAAGAATCATGTTTTTCGGAAGAAGCGCATCGTCTTGTTCAAAGCGGGCCAGATCATCGGGGTGCATTCGAATCACCACAGGGGCGGTGGCCTCTTGGTCGAACTCCATAAGACAGGTTTCAATAAGGCGCTGGACAGCCTTTGATGAAAGCGTCAGCTCGCCGCGCACCAACTGCTCGGCAAGATGCATCGATAAATTCAGTAAGGGGGCATAGAAGGCATCGGTATCACGAGCGGCCTCGGCAAGCTTTGCCGTAAGGTCGTTTAAGCTCTGCGCAGCAAGCTCCACTTCAGCCTGCAACTCATCTTTAACTGCGGCCTCCGCCTTGGTGTAGCCCTCCTCATAGCCTTTTTGAAAGGCCTCTTCGCGGGCCACGTCAAGCATCTCCTCCGAAGGAGCGGGCGGGGCGGCGTTTGCAAGCTCCTCTAGCGTGGCCTGTCGACCCGCCTCGAAGGCCTCTTGATGAAGTTGCTCCAGGTCGCTGCGTGAAACCTGTTGCAAGACTTCAGGCTGAACGTCGTCTGAAGCCGAGTCCGCTTCTGTATCGACGGTTTCTGCATCGACGGACTCTGCGCCCGCCTCAAGTGGCTTAGCCTCGGCCGACTCAGCCTCACCCTCACCCGCCGCAGCTTGCGTTGGGTGCGCCTCGGTTGAAGCAGCCTGGGTTGGGTCAGCGCCGATGAGGTCCGCCTGCGTCGGGTCTGCCCCGGTTGGATCCGCCTCGGTTGACGCAGCCTGGGCTGAGTCCGCATCGGTTGAGGCAGCCCGGGTTGGGTCAGCGCCGGTCGGGTCTGCCCCAGTTGGGTCCGCTTGCGTCAGGCCATCGGTTACCGAATCCGGCTGCTCAGCAAGGTCACCTTCTTTCGGTACAGCGGCCAGAGACTCATCTCGCAGCTCATCTTCCTGCGGATCAGTCGCACCCGCCTCCGCAGCCTGGGCCACCTGCCCCACTGGCTCACTTGAATCGGTCGGTTCTTCTTGCCCAACGGCTGCCTCCAGCTGGTCGCCGTCCTGCGGCTTTGCTTCAACAGCCTTGCCTTTTCCATCGTCATCACCAAGCAGCTTTTGCGCATCCACCTGGTCTTCATGAACCGCGTCTTTTGGAACCTGGTGAGCAAGCCGATTCACCTTGGCCATCTTGCTTGTGTCCATGGCCTGAAAGGCCTGGCTTTCGCTCAAACCCGCAATGGCCCGTGCTATGGCCTGCTGAACCAAGGGTCCCGGCAGTTCAATGGCTTTTTCCGGAAGCCCCGACTGAAAGGCACCTGCGGCTGGCGTGTCGGTTAGGCCCTCGTGAAACAGACCGCTGCGTTCTGGCCCAATGAACAAAGGTCCAGAGGGTTTAACGAGCGTAAGGTTTTTTTTTCCGCCCGTTGTCATCGACTCCTGTTTAAACAAAGTCGTCTCCGCCGCCGCCAAGAATTATTTCGTTCTTGTCCGAGAGTTTCTTGGCAATACGCATGATGCCCTTTTGTGCCTCTTCCACATCGGTTAGACGCAAGGGGCCCTTGGCCTCCATTTCATCAATAAACATGACGCGGGCACGGGCCGACATGTTGCCAAAGAACTTCTCTTTAACCGGCTCGGTCGCGCCCTTCAAGGCAACCATAAGCATGTCTTGATCCACGTTACGCATAAGCGTCTGAATGCTTCGGTTGTCCACACCTCCAAGGTTCTCGAACTGGAACATGTTGTCCTGAACCTTCATGGAAATTTCAGGGTCAATCTCGGTAAGCCCATTAAGAATGGGGCCCTCAAGGTCGGCCTTGGTGAAGTTCATAATTCTTGCAGCAGCCTTCACACCTCCAAAGCTCGAGGACTTTGCAGACGAACTCTTAGAGAACTGCTCGTTCATAATTTTCTCGAGCTCTTTCATGGCCGAGGGCTGAACGGTTTCAAGCGAAGCAATACGACGAAGAACCTCGGGTCGAATTTCTTGAGGAAGGTAGGCAAGAATGTCGGCCGCTACATCGAAGTCGCAGACCGACATAATGATGGCAATAACCTGGGGATGCTCGGCCCGAATCATCTCTGAAATTGACCGCGCATCCATCCAACGTAATATGTCGAGGCCCTTGCTTGATGACCCAGGCATGATGCGGCTAAGCACAGAGGCTGCCTTGTCCTCACCCAGGGCGCGCTTCAACACATTCTCAACATAGTCCGAGCTGCCCAGGCCCAGGGTGGTCTGCTTTTTAATGGTGGCAATGAACTCGTCAAGCACCGCACTAACCGCCTCTTGCGAGAGGTCTTGCACCGAGGTCATGGCACCACCCAAGGCCTGAACCTCTTTGGGGCTCATGTATTTAATAATGTCGGCCGCCTGCTGCTCACCTAAAAGAAGCATTAGCACAGCTGCCTTTTGGGTGCTGGTTAGCGCTTCAAGTTCATCTCGAACGGATTCCGGAAGTTCTTCGGGCATGCGTGGCGCGTTAACAGGTGCGGGTAGGTTTCGGGTCTCTTCAGCCATTATTTTCTCCTTTAAGACTCATCATCGTCGAGCCCTAGCTCTTCACCAAGTTACGCATCACCGTAGCCACTCGGCCCGAGTCTTCCGACACCAAGAAGCGAATAAGGGCAACCTTGTCATCATACGAGTTCGCCGTGTTCAACATGTCAACTGAAATGGATGATTTCTTGGGTTTGAGTCGCGCCTTAATGTCCTCAAGCGACTCGCCCTCTTTCATTTCAATCATGCCGAGCTCTTCGGGTGAAAGCTCGGTGGGTGGAAGCTCACCCTCACCCGCAGCGCCCTCGCCCGCGGCACCTTCAGCGCCCTCACCCTCTTTGCCCTCTGTGCCATCGTCTCCCGCAGCCGCCTTGGCCTCGGCCTCGGCAACGGCCTTGGCTTCTGCCTCTTGAGCGGCACGCTGAGCGGCCTCTTCCTGGGCACGCTTTTGCGCCTCAAGCTCCATTTTGGCAATTTCTTTGGGCGAGACGGTCTGGCCTGTAAGCAGGTTAACCACCGGACGAATAATGGTAATAAGAATAACCAAGAAGATAAGCGAGGTGAGCGCCACCTTCACGGCGTTCATAAAGTCTTCATTTTCAAACCACTGCGTCTCAGGCTCTAGGGACGCAAACTTAGCGGGAATAAGAGTGACCACATCGCCACGCCCTGCTTGAAAGCCCACCGCGCCGCGAACCAGGTTCGTTAGCCGGTCAAGTTCCGTCTGGGTGTAGCCGTGCAGAATCACCTCGGCAGGGCTGGGGCGGTCTTGAGGCGCAGCACCTTGGCCTTCGGCAGGCGGGGGGGCCTGTTCGGCGCCAATGCGCTCTTGCTTGCTGGGGTCGTAGCCCTCTTTTTCGTTCACCACAACAGCAGCTGAAATACGCGTCACCGTGCCTGTAGGATTTTTGACATAGCGAACCGTCTTATCAATTTCATAGTTTCGTGTGGCGCGCTTGCTGTGCACAGTGTTTTCTTGCAAGGCGTCGTTGGCGCTTGCACCGGTCTGGTCGGTCTGAATGGTGGGGGGCGGTGGCGTATTGGTAATGGAACCCGGAATACCCTCGGCTGTAAGTTTTTGGGTGCGGTCCTCGGCCAAGACTTCCGAGCGTGTCTTCGGCCCTGTTTTGGAGTTATCAAAGTCTTCAACCGCCACTTCACTCTGGGTGAAGTCCATGCTGACATCCACCTGGGCACGTACATTGCCCTCACCAAGAATGGGAATAAGCAGCTCCATGATGCGGGTGTTGTAGGCCTGCTCAACCCTTTGCTTATGGTTGAGCTGGGCATCGGTAAGGCCCATGGGGGTGTTCTCGCGACGATCGGTAAGAAGGTTGCCAATGTTGTCCACCACCGACACGTTCTGAGCCGCCAAATAGGGAATGCTCGATGACACCAAATGAATAATGGCGTCCACCTGAGACGCAGTCACAATGCGCCCATGCTGCGGGCTTACCACCACCGAGGCCTTGGGCTCGGCTCTGTCGCGCACAAAGACACTTTGTTTGGGAAGTGCCAGATGCACACGAGCACTCTGAATGCTTCCAATCTCGGTAATGCTTCGCGCAAGCTCGTTTTCCATGGCCTTGATGTAGCGCACCTGCTCCATGAACTGGCTGGTGGTCATGGCGCTTTGCTCGTTTAAAGAATCAATGCCCATAGGCACGGGCGCCTTGGGAATGCCTTTAGAGGCTAGGTAAATGCGGGCCTCGTGAAACTTGTTGTCAGGCACGGTAATGCTGCCTGTGGCCGTGTCAATTTTGGGGCCAAACGAGGCCATCTTCAGCGCATCAAAAGCCTCTTGCTTGTCGGACTCTGAAATACCAGGCATAAGCGCCTTGTATTCCACGGGCTTACCCATAAGGTTAAAAAGCCCAACAAAGGCCACCAGAACGAAGATAACCAACAAGGCCGGAACGGCTTTTTTAACCAAGGGGTTTGAGAGACCGTCACGCAAAAAAATGGGCAGGTTCAGGTTCTGCAACAAGGGGCCTGCAATTTCGGCACCACGCCTAAGGGTTGAGCCTGCTGCCGTGGCCGCCTGCGAGGCCGCCGCACCCGCCTGGGTTGCAGCGTTTTGCGCAGCCGCACCAAGGTTGCCGCCTGCGGCCTGGGAATCTGGCTGAGCGCCCGAGGGCGAGGCCGCGACCGGCATAGGACCCATGGGCACTGGGGGGGGCATTGCTGGATTGTCTGAAGCCATGATGGTCTCTCTTGCTTAAGGTGAAGTCAGTGGTTCGTTGTTACTGAGCACAGTGGTTTGGTTAGGTTCTGATTCATTGGGTTCGTTAAAGGGCTTAGATCTAGACCGGCATGTTCAGAATGTCTTCGTAAGCCTTTAAAACCTTGTTACGAATTTGCAGCGTGGCCTCAAAGGCAAGCGACGACTTCTGCATGCCCAAGACCACATCGGTTAAAGGAATGTCCTCGCCCTTCTCGTAGGCAGCACGCTGAGCCTGCGAGAGATTTTGCAGGCTGTTGACCTGCTGCAAGGAATCACCAACCAGTTCGCTGAATGTGGGGTTGTCCACCGCACGCTGCAGGTCGTTGGCTTGAAGCTTTTGAAGAACGGGTGGTGTTACTGGGCCAACGGGCTTACTAAATTCGCCAATGGCCGGGCCCGTAGGAAGGGTAAAGACCTGACTCTGCACCGGCGTCATGGGTGTGGGCATGGCAGGCGGCGTAATGGACTTCGCCTGAATATTGGCCTGGTAGTTACGAATTTGGGTCATGACATTGGCCACACCCGCTGAGCTTAGATTGGTGGGCAGCATGCTCATGCGGCACCTGCCATGCGCAGCTGCGCCATTTTGTAGCGAAGGGTGCGCGGGCTAATGCCCAGCCTGCGTGCAGCCTCTGCCTTGGTGGGGGCCGACTCAAGTGCGGCCAGAATCACCTGGCGCTCGTTGGTCTTAACAAGATCGGGAAGACGAATGGGTGCGTGCGATGCCTGAAAGCCAGAAGATGGAATCGTTTCGGGAAGCATCGGGCCCACAAATTCAAAAGGCTGCGAATCCAACGCTAATTCAGGAGTATTAACGCCAGAGGTTGAAAGACTCGCCTCTTGCAAGGCCATAAAGGCTTCGCGCGTTGGGGGCCAATAAACTCCAAATGCATCGCCTGGCCTGCGGCATCGAGACCTCCGGTCGATGCTCGCAACCGGTCGTTTGTAGGGGATGAAGAAAGCGAGTCCTGCCCCATGGTGGAGAAGCCCTCGGCACCAATTTCAATGCCTGCCATGCCATGGCCTTGCGCCCAGCAGGACATGCCAATGGCCTCTGTCTCATCAAAGACCAAATGGCTTGCGTCAATTTCCTCGCCCGAGCAAAAGACCAGAGCCCGCTGAATCACATTCTCAAGTTCGCGAACATTGCCTGGCCAGGAATAGGCAAGCAAGGCCTGCTGTGCAGCCCATGCCAGGCTTTTAACCTCCTGGTCACGGCAGTAGCGAGCAAGCATTTGTGCCACCAAAGGCAAGATGTCGTCGGGCCTTTGGCTAAGCCTTGGTATGGCAAGGCGAAAGGTGCTAATGCGGAAGTAAAGATCTTCACGAAAGCTTCTATCTTGAATGGCCTCTTTAAGGTCTTTGTTGGTGGCAGCCACCAGACGGAAATTAAGATCGATCGTCTGACTGCCCCCAAGCCGCGTAACCTGTCGCTCTTGCAGAACACGCAGTAATTTCGACTGAAGGTTTAAGGGCAGCTCACCAATCTCATCAAGAAAAACCGTGCCGCCCTGGGCCTGCTCAAAGACACCCTTATGGTCGCGAATGGCGCCGGTGTAGGCACCCTTTTCGTGACCAAACAGCATGTCTTCCATAAGATGCTCAGGGATGGCGCCACAGTTAAGGCTTACGAAGGGTCCTTTGCATCGGGGCGACGATTCATGCACAACGGTTGCAAGCACCTCTTTGCCCGAGCCCGTTGGCCCTGTAATAAGTGTGGTGACCTCGGCGGCCCCAACACGCTGGGCAAGGGCCAGAAGCTTCTGGCTATTTGAGTCAACAAATACAAATGTCCGCGAGGGCGACTGACTGCTTGCTGCCAGGTCGTCTAACCCAGCGCCTGCAACCTTGCAGGTCGACGAACTCAAAGAAGAAGGCTTTTGCATCTCGCTTTGATTCGTGGCTGCATCGGCCTCGCTTTCAGGTGCCGCAACTGCCGCGGAGGGCTGTGCCCTGGCAACGTAGGCCCGTGTAAGCTTCCACGACTCCTTGGAATAATCGTCGTGCGTCAGCACATGGCAGGCACCGGCCTGCATGGCCTCAATTCCAAGGTCAAAGGCCTCGCGGTTGGTTCTGCAAATAACAGGGATGCTGGGCTTGAAGGTCTGAATTAGGCGCTGCACTTCCACCAGCAGGCTTGCATCATCGCGAAGTCGCACAACAACCACCTGGGCTGACTTCAGTGCCTGTCGCAGGTCATCAAGGGTACGAACCACCAATAGGGTAAGACCGGCCTCTGCTAGGCAGGTCCGCTCACGCTCGCCGGCTGGCTGAAACGGATCCAGCCAGAGGGCCTTGCATTCATGGGCATTCAAACTGCCATCGGTTCTCACAGCACAACTCCTTATAGGAATAGGTCTGCGAGGATTAGAGCAACGGCTATGCCAAAAGCGGCGACGTTTTTCCGACGGGAAAATCCAACAGCGGCAAGCCTAGGCCGCTGACTTCTACAAGGGGTGGAGGGCTAGTGGCCGTCCAACAAAAACTAGAGCTTGGGGCAGTTACCGTACTGGCTTGAAAGACAGCGCTGGGCCATGGCCTTGGCCAGTTCCACCTCGGCCTCTTTTAAGCGGTAGTCAAGAAAGGAGGTGACATCAATAGCGCCCTGGTACCCATTGAGCCGAGAAACCTCGACCCAGGTGTAGCCGGCAACGGCATTGGGCTTGCCCGTGGGCTCTTCCGATAAGAACAGATAGCCCGCCATGAACTGGCTGTTCACATTGCCTGCGCGCGCGCCCTTTAAAAACTCGGCAAGGGCTGCAAGTGGGTCGCGGCGAATACCCTTGCCCTCCCAAAGGTGAAGGCCCATCATGTAATAGGCCTCGGGCAGCCGTTGGGCAGCCGCCTTTCGAAACCAAAAAACCGCCTGGCTGTTGTTTACTTCCACGCCATAGCCGTTGTGGTAGAGCGTGCCCAGGTTGTACTGGGCCTCAGGCAGACCGGCATCGGCGGCCTTGCGATAAGAATTCATGGCCTGCACGTAGCTTTGGGTAACGCCTAATCCGCGCTCGTACATAAGGCCCACATTGTTCATGGCACGGGCATCGCCCTGGTTTGCCAGTTCACGCCACGAACGCAGGGCTGTGGCATAGTGCTTACGGTCGAGCGCATTTAAGCCCGACTGAAGTTGCTCACTGAAGGCTCTGGCGCCGCCTGGGCCTGAGGCACCCGATGCACCCGATGCACCCGTTGCAGCCGACTGGGCCTGCGCCGCCATACCGAACAAAGAGAACAACAAAAGAAGTAAACCGTTACGCACCGCGGTCTGTGCGTTGGCCAATGAATTCCGAACAGAGGACTTTAGAGAAGGGGTCATAAACCGATATTAAAGCAGGAGCAATGGTTTCCAAGGTGAATGCAGTTCATAAAGTTCCAGAAAGCAAAGAAGACTCATAATGAAACGACAGTCCGGCGAATCTCTTTTGCGTAAAACCCTTGTTTGTTTTGGTGTCATTGTGATGGGTATTTGGGGGGTGAAGGCCTTTGCCCAGCAGGCACCGGCGGCCAATGCTGCCGAGGGTGGCTCAATTCAAAACCTGCTTGGCTCCAGATGCCCAAGGCCCGCGTTGCCTGCCTGTGAAAGGGGTAACGTTCACTATCTCGGGGCCTGAAACCCTTTTGGCAACAAAGGGCGAGGCCTCGGTGGCCCTTATACACACCACCATGTTTCTGCCAGCAGGCCTTCATGAGCTTCGCTTTCTGGCCTCCGACCTTTGCCCCGGCGGGCCAAAGTCGCATTTCGTGGTCAACCATTACCTGCACACCGTGCAGGAACTGCGGTTTTTCGATGGCCCGAGCAACGAACATGTGGCCGTTATTGGGCCAACCGGTCGCCAGGCAACCGTTCGCTAGTCAATAAGAATATCCAAAGAGCCTTTTGGGCGACCACGGCGCGAGCCTGACTTTTGTTCAGACCGACTCCCGGTTTTTGTATTGCTTTTCTTGAACGTATCGGCCTGATCAGGCTTTGCCTGAAACCCCTGGCAGACCCGTCCGTCGGCCCGTAAGACCTCAATGCAGGGAAGAATATTGGTACGAAAGCCCATAAACCCACAGGCGTAGGGGCGGTGGGGGTCCCAGCTTATTTGGAAGAACCTGCAGCCCCAGCAGTTTGGGCCGTTTAGCTCAGGCGGTTTATTGCTTGTCTTTGAAGTAGTCGACATAAACCCGCCAGGCCAGTTGAACCAGAAACGCTGCCAGGAAGATGTACCCCACAAGCGCGGTCATGTTGATGTCAGGCCAGTCAATTTTCACACCCGCAAAGGCTAGGAAAATAAGCGGAATGGCAAACATAAGGTAAACGCGAATAAGCGCACAGACCTTGCACGGAGCCCTTACTTTGGGCTGACTGGCGCAATCAATTTCAGTTTTTCGCGGGCCTTTAGGAATGTAAGGTGCCATAACTAATAAGTGTAAAGCCTTTGGGCCCGTTATCAAGCCTAGCCCTGCAGCAACTGCAGTACGGTCTGCTGGCTCATGTTGGCCTGGGCCAGCACCGCGGTTGCCGCCTGCTGCATAATTTGGCTCTTCGCAAGCTCGGTAGAGGCCTTGGCATAGTCGGCATCCATAATCTGCGAGCGCGAGGCCTCTTGGTTCATCGACACGTTACTTAGGTTGTCCATGGCGTACTGCAGCCGGTTCATCACCGCACCCATCTGAGCGCGTGTGGCGTTGACCTTGTCCATGGATTCATCAAGCATCCGTAGAACAGCCTCGGCTCCAACCCGCGAATTAATGCGGGCAGTTCGGTCATCCACGTTCAGGTCAACATCACCTGTAATGTCGTTGGTAATGGAACCATTCTTGCCAAAGTCTGCCAGGTCAATGGTAATAAGTTGCTGTGCACTTGCCCCCACCTGAAAGGCAAGCCGACCCACTTTCGGGGGATCCATGGCCTCACTTGACCGACCACCAAAGCTGCCCTGTTGAAAGCCCAGGGCCTCAAAATGGCCTTGCGTTCCAAAGCCTTTGTTACCCACCTCCACCACAAAGGGTTTGGCGGTGGCTTTAAGCAAGGCTGTGCGGTCTGAGGGTGGCGCGCCCACTGGCGAAGGCAGGTTGGGCAGAAGTGCTGAATCGGAAATAAGTCGAATGGTGCCGTAGGCTGTTTTCGCTGAATCAGATGCAGCGGTTGCATCACGAATGGCCGTGGCCTCGTTCGTGCCCATGCTGTTGGGCGTAACCGTGGCCAGGGTAACCGAGGGGTTCGCCGCGGCTGTCGCTAAGGACGCTCCGCGAAGATCAAAGGGCGAGCCGGCAACGGTTGAACGAATCTCAAGAAATTCGTTGGCTGTTGTGTAACTGACCTCGACATTTTTAAGTGTGCCCGCGGTAATTTGTGCATTAATGGCAACCGCCAGGGCAGAGGCAATGGCTGCTTTGGTTGCCGCTGTGCCGGCCGTAACCGTTACGCCATTAATCTGAACTACGGCCTCCGCACTTGCATCGGTGCCGCCCACGGTAATGCGCGAAACCTGAGCAACCGAGTCGCCCTTATCCAGCCCAAAATGCGCTGCACTAAGCCACTTGTTGTTGGAATCGAACCAGACCGATAAATTGCGACCGTCGGTTTCCAGTGAAACTCCGTAGCCGTTATCGACCGCTGTCACGCCGTGCTGACCCATACGGGCGTTAATGGCCTCAACCACCTTGGTGCGGCGGTCAAGCCCCGACTCATCCTTTACAAACTCCACATCCACCGCCGTGCCATTGACATACAGGGTGTAGACCGCAACAGCGGCGGTTTCAGGAATAAGGGTGGTCTGGGTCACCATGCCTTTTGATACGGCCCCATTGGCCTGGGCGCGAACGCCTGTCTCGTGGCTATGGCTATTAATGGCAGCTGAAATAGCAAGCGCACTTGCCGCCCTGTTGCTGCTTAAGGGAACAATGCTGCTCTTGGTGTCATCGGCCGAGGTTGAGGGCCGAATTGCGACACCGTTAATAACCAGATCGTCATCGTTCAGGGCCTTTGACAAGGCAGGCTGGTTCGCCGTTACGGCCACGGACGTTACAGTGCCAGCAGTTGACGAGGCATTGGTGGTAAGCGTGAAGGCCGTTCCCGGGTTAGAGGCTGTTAGTAAAACCTCGCCCACGGCGCGGCCAGCTGTTGCCGTAACACCTAAGGTGGTGTTGGCATTAATGGCGGTCACTAAGGCATCACGATGCCCCTGTGCCGTGGTGGGGCCGGCTGTGGAGCTAAAGGCTGTGCCGTTAATGGTTAGCGTGAAGGTGTCGGTGTTGGCAACGGTTCCGCCAATGGTGACGGCATTCACCTGGGCTGCGGAGACCTCAACACGTTCACGCGGTGCGGTGTTGTAGACCGACTGATTGCGCGTGAAGTTACCCTCAATCAGGCCAGAGCGCGTTATGTCGCCCGTGGTGGATGTCGAAAGAACGACAGGATTCTGAATTTTTGACTCTAAGGAAAGGGTGCTGGCCTGCACGCCCTCTCTCACACCAATGCGTTGGCTAAAAAGATCTTCGTTGAAGGTGGTTTCAAAGTCCACCTCAATGTTGCGCCCGTCACGAGCCACCAGGGTAATACCCTTGCTATCAAAGCCTGTGTCAATGGCCTTCACACCGGTTCGATGGCTAATGGCATTAATGGCGGCCACCACACTCATCCGTGTCTCGCGGGTGTTGTTGAGCGAGGTGGTGATATCGGCCGAGGTATAGCCGTTAATGCGAACCACACCGGTGACCACGGTGGAGGCGTCCATGGACTGGCCGGTCATAACGTTTTCGTTAACCTTGGCATAGACGCCCGTGCCGGGGGCTGAAGTGGTGTACTCCTGGGTCACGTCGGCAATGCCCACCAGGGTTGTGGTGCCTGGAAGAATTTCCATAACGCCCACATCACCCTCAGAAACGGGAAAGTCAACGTTAATAACCGACCCGCCCGAGGCGTAGGACACGATGCGCCCAGTGTTCGCCTCAAACAAATGACTGGCTCGAAGGGCGGCTGCAATTTTTGCCGCTGCCTTTACTGCCGTATCTTCTTGCGAGGTAATGGTGACATCAACCCCGCCCACTTTAATAACACCCTCGCGCGGCACACCGGCAAAGGTTAGCGACTGCGATTCACCCACTGTAATGCCCTGGGCCGCAGCAACGCGGTTAATGGCAGCCGCCTTGGCTATGGCGCTACCTGCTGCATTATTGCGTGGGGAGAGTGTGTCGTCGGAGGCGTACGAGGCACCTACGTCAATGCCATTAATTTTAAGGTCGCCTGCCCGAAGCGCAGGAATACTGCCTTCGACTCCAACAGTGAGTGCCACGGCACGACTGGTTAGGGCCTCTGCCGCATTGGAGCTGTCCTTAAAGGTATAGGTGAGGGTGTCGGTTAACTCGCCTGAAAAGACTTCTCGGTTGTTACCTGCGCTGCGCGTGAACGTTACCGTGCCTGCGGCCCGGTTGGCCACGCCAGTCATAATAATGGCCTCGTTATCAACCGTAGTAAAAGTGGCCGTTACCGAGGTGACTGCAGCGGTTGCTGAGGGAATGGCCAGCTCAAGCCGCCCACTTTTTGAGAAGAAGGCATTGCCCGACGAAAAGGTTTCAGTGGCCGAGTTCACGGCATCACGAACGTTGTTGGTTACGGCTGCCGAAAGCCCCGCGCTGCTGGTGGAGCCAAAGGCAATGCTAATGGCCGGAACATCACCATCGGATGCCGCATAGGTAAAGGTTAAACTGCCCGCGCCATCGTGGGTTACAGAACGCCCAGACGAGGCGTCGAACGACAGAGTTTGCCGTAAGGGTAGAGGCCACCGAGGCCGCAAAGGCGGTTGCTGTTGTAACAGCAGGTAAAGGTAACCGGAACGCCCGCAATGGTGATGGTGCCGGTTGCCGGCGTGCCAGTAAAGGCAACGGTCTGCCGCTCTCCGCCGTCAGCACCAGCTAGAGTTCTTGTGGTGGTTGGGTTGATAAGAACATCGCCCTCAAGGTTAACCGAGGTGGCCTTGTAAACGGGAACCTCGCCTACGCGCTCACCGGCCGTGCCATCAAGCACCTTAAAGCCGTTCCACTCGGTCATTTCTGCAACACGAACAATCTCTTGTTTCAGCTGCTGAAACTCAAGGTCGAGGTAGCTACGGTCTTCGTTGCTGTTGGTGTCGTTAATGGCCTGAATGGAAAGCTCACGCATGCGCTGCATCATGTTGGTGAGTTCGCCTGTTGCCCCTTCGGCAGTTTGAATAAGCGAGATGGCATCGCCCGCATTGCGCACGGCCTGGTTCAAGGCCCGAATCTGCGTTGTCATGCGGGTTGAAATCGCCAAACCCGCGGCATCGTCGCCAGCGGTGTTAATACGTTTACCCGTTGACAGCTGCTCCATGGACTTCGCCTGAAGCACGCCTGTTATTTTCAACGCATTCTGCGAAAACAACGCCTTGGTATTGGTATTGATTACTGCCATCTCTTATCTCCTTAACACTCAGCGGCCCTTCCGCTAAGCTTGTTCGCTAAAGACGAACCGACAAGTACCGATAAGCAGGGTCTGTGCCAAGTGTTATCTTGCCAAAAAGTCGATATAAACCATTGAAATAAAACAGTATTTTTAGAAAATTGCCGCCTCAACAAGGCTGTCAAAAATACGGCAAGGTCTTGCCTTTGCGCCTTGCCGCCTAGCGGCAAGGCTCTTCCACCTCGGCCAGAAACCAAAAAGCCAGTCCCAAGGGACTGGCTTTTTGACTGAACAGCAAGGCGTTTAAACGCCGTGTCACTAGCCCTGCAACAGCTGCAAGACCGACTGCTGCGACTGGTTCGCCTGGGCCAGCATGGCTGTGGCCGCCTGCGAGACAATTTGCGCCTTCGCAAGGTTGGTGGCTTCCAAGGCGTAATCGGTATCCATAATGCGGCTCTTTGATGCCTGAAGGTTCTCGGTGGATTCCGAGAGCACATTCACAATGGCATCGAGCCGATTCTGATAAGCACCCGACTTCGCCTGAGCCGACATGACATCTTCAAGCGCGGCATCCAAGGCCGAGATGGCAATGGAGGCGCCCGCCTGTGAAGAGACGTCAATCTCTGCCACCTTCACACCGGTGTCCTTGCCACCAAAGGTGCCCTCTCGAAACCCAAGTCTGGAGAAGTTTTCAGCGGTGGTGGTGCCACCCTCGTCACCACGTTTAATGGTGAAGTCTTTGTCGGAACTTAGGCTGACGGAGGCGTAGAAGGCAACACCATTACCCGCTGAGACAGTCGCGGCTCCAGAGGCGCCAAGGGTTACCCCGGCCAGACCAAGATTACCGGCACTGACCCCTGAGTTGTGGGCAATGTTAATGTTCCTACCGTCTTCTGCCACCAGTTCAATTCCATTGCCGTAGGTACGCGCAACAACGCCAGTCTGACCCGAATAGGCATTAATGGACTCAAGTACGGCATTCCTTGAAACGGTACTGACAGCTATCGCTATCCCATTAAGTTGAACGATACCAGATGTGCCCGCGGTAAAGTTCGAAACGGTCTCGGATCGAATTACGTTGGGCTCTGCCCGCGCTGTTACGCCGTGAAGGTCTGACTTTCGATTAATAGAGGCGGCAATGGCAATTGCACTGGCCGCCTTCACGCTTGCCGTATTTGAAAAAGAAGCGGTGTCATCCGTAGTTCTCGCAGCGCCAATGGCCACGTCGTTTATAACAAGGGTGTTACCGTTAAGCACGCCCATATTATCGTTAGCGGGCGCAGTTCCAGCAGCAAGGCCAGCCCTCGCTGCGCCCGCTGCCCCTCCGCCCCGCTCGTAGGTGACCATCGAGGCCTTCAGAGGCTCGAATTCACCAGCCTGTAGGCCTGTGCCTGTAATGTCGCCTCCCACCTGATTGGAAATAGCTATGGGAGTTCCTGTTTGTGAATAGAGCGAGTAGGTGCCTACAAATGTTTCGGCTGTTGTTGTTGCGTTAAGCCCAGTGGTGGCGGCTAGAGAAGGTAGCAGCGGTCACGCGTTAACTGCACCGTTATGTTGCGCCCATCTTCTGCAATAAGTTGAACACCCTGATTAACGTCGCCCGTGTCAATGGCCCGCACACCGGTTTGCTCAGCAATGTCGTTAATGGCTTTCACAACGTTCGTGCGGCTGGTTTCAGCATCCGCCGTTACGGCAATGGTGGCCGTTGAGACACCATTAATTGAGATACTGCCAGTTCCTGTTGCGGCAGTCATTGTTGTTCCAGAGACCAGGGTGCTGTTTACCCTGGCGGTCACACCGCTTGCCTCTGAAACCTTATTAATTGCGGCAACCTTGGCAATTGCGCTGGCTGCCTTGTCTGTGAATGACAAATTATCGTCAGCCTCAATGGAGGCATTCACCAAGGCGCCATTAATTAATAAGTCGCCCGCAACAAAGGCGTCAAAGGTGGTTGAATCACCCCCCAAGGACGTAAGCGCCGGGTTCAGCCCTGAGCCAATGTCTTTGGTTCTTACGGAGTCAAAACCAATTTGAATGGTGTCACCCTCGTTGGCACCAACCTGCAGGTTTACCTGTGTGGCTGTGCCATCAAGAATCTTGATGTTATTAAAGTGCGTCTTCGTAGCAACGTTTTCAATTTCAGATTTCAGCTCGGTTATTTCAAGCTGAATAGACTGCCTATCAAGTGGGCTCATCGAGCCCGTGGCTGCCTGAACCGCCAGCTCACGCATACGCTGCAGCATGCTGGTGACTTCCCCGTAGGCGCCATCGGCAGTCTGCGCCATGGAAAGGCCGTCGTTTGCATTTTTAATGGCCATACCCTGGCCACGAACCTGAGCATTCATACGCTCAGAAATGGCTAAGCCAGCGGCATCGTCCTTGGCGGAGTTAATCCGCAGGCCTGTGGACAACCGCTCCATGGCGGTGGCGAGTTTAAGGTTCACTTGGCGCATCGAGTCTTGCGCCACGATTGCCTTAACGTTGGTATTGATCACAGACATTGTCTTTTCTCCTTCTGGACGGGTACTGGCCTAATGGCTTTGCCTTAGGTTGCAGCGCTGGTTAGGCGGTTGCCAGCCCAAGCATCTCGGTCAGGGCCACAAACTCTTTTTCAAGGTCGGGGTGGTTGGGGTACTGCTCGTGGGCAAGCATCACAGCGCTTAATGCGGCCGCTGGCTCAAGCGCACAGCGCAGGGCTCGAATAAACATAATGTGGGAGGTAACGGGCGCGCGGTCCCCTTGAATTTCAAGCAGGTGATTCAAAATGGCGGCAGATTCAACCCAGTCTTCCTTCAGCATGGCAAGAAGCCCGCCCATGGCTAGAACATCTTCGCTGTCGGGGTACAGGGCAAGGCCCGCTTGGCTAATGGCAAAGGCAAGGTCAATGTTTTCCTCAGCCACCAGTTTAGAAATGGTCTGCCGAATTTCTTCAGGCGAGTATTTGGAAACAACAGTCCCGCTGGTTTCAGACGAGATATGAAGGTTCTTGCTGTCGAGAATTTCACGATAAAGGTTGTTTTGCATGGCACTTTCCCCAAGGGTTGGTTGGACGAACAGTCCTAAGCAATGGGTGTGCCAAAACAATAAAACCAAGCAAAAACAGAAAAAAGGCTAAACGAGGCTAAAGATTCCTCAAGTTAGGCCGATCCCTCAACCATGATTATTGAAAGAATTGAGCTTGAGCAGCTCAAGCTGCAGCCAGACATTGCCACTTTGCAGTCCATGCAGGTGGGCGACAGCATTTTCTGCGACGAGGCCCGGCGGGCCCAAAGCCTAAGAGCTCTTTCGTACTACTTACTGAAGTCGCGCAATCTTCCCTGGAAGTTCACGTTCCGAAAGATGGACCGAGGCTGGCGAATTATTCGAATTCGCTAGCAAGGCACTAACACGGAAGGCGCTCTTTTAGGCTACGCTTTTGAAAGGATAGGCCTGGGCCGCCCAGGCCTCGCGCAGGGTTTTTGTCATTTCAAGAATATCAGCCAGCGCAGAGGTGTCGTTGTAGGCCTCTACCCTGTCGATTTGTCGCAGCATGTACTTATAAATAGCAGCAAGGTCCTGGCACAAGCGCAGGTGCGTACTTTGAATCAAGGGACGACACCAAACCGGCAACGATTCGCCGGGCACGACGAAGGCTTAGGTTAGAGTTTGCCGGCAAGCCTTGGCCCAACTCGTAACTGGCAGAAGCCAACGAGGCAGCAAGGCCATCGAAAAGCATCTCAAGAATTGCCTTTTTGTCGTCCTTCGCCTCACCATGGGCCCATTGCACCGCTTTGTAAGCTTTGTGGGCATCAACCGATCTAAGTCTTAGCAACCTGCACCTCCTTCAACCTCGCTTGAACGCATCATCGCTAGCCTAGGGAACCATTCAAGCAAATAGTCGGCAATGTTCTGGTTCATCGAGTTGGCCTGCGCAAGAACCGCGGTTGAGGCGTCTTGCCGAATTTTGGCTGCGGCTAAGTTAGAGGCCTCCAGGGCCAAGTCGGCATCAACCAAATTCCCGTATTGACTTGACTTCGCGAGAATAGCGTCGTCAGCAAGTCTGGACGTTGTCTCTAGAACGTTTTGATAACCACCCACCTTGGCTATGCTCTTTGAGACTGTATCCATCGCAGTTTCGATCGTAGCAATAGCGCTTGACGCATTAGAGGTCGCAGAAATCGTCAAGCTTGCGACTCCCAAGGTTGTTGTATCAGCAGCATCGAAGCTAAGCGATTTGGTGTCTCCGTTTGAAATGCCATCCTGTATCGTTGTGGTTAACCCACCCGACCCTATGGCGGCGGCACTGCCAAACTTAACGCTCGCAACAACTTCGCTTATGCCCGTGACGAGTTCGGTAAATTGAGCTTGGTAAGCGTCACGCACAGCTTGATCTGATTCGCTCGCAGCAGCTTAAGGCTAACGACCTCATTTCGGTGAGGTAGTCGGTAATAGCGCCGTAACCGTCACCAACGCTCTGAACATCAGATAACGCTGAGTTGAGGTTTCGTTTAACCTGCATGAACGAGGTGATTTCGGCCTTTAGAACAGATGCTTTTCCAGCTCCGGCAGGATCGTCACTGGGTCGATTAATTCTGGAGCCCGTCGCCAACCTCTCTGACGATCTTGCGGCATCCAAATTGGCTGCGCTTAAACCACCAAGTGCAATTAACGTTGTCGTATTGTTTACTACTGCTGACATGGGATCACTCCTGGCAAAAATTGAATACTTCACTCTACAACCCTCTTTCAGGAAACTTTAGTATTTGTTACAGCTTTTACCCTCTTTACACACGCACACAGTTTTAGCCAAATGCGGATGCCCCTCGATTGGGTGGTTCTTAAATCAAGCCTGCAACGGTGCAGCCAGATTACTTACCCAAGGCGTCGCCCGCCTACCCCTCTTCTTCCGGTAACATCTTTTTGATGATCCCTTACGGAAGACAGTCGATTTCAGAAGAAGACATTGCCGCGGTGGTGTCGGTGATGCAATCTCCTTTTATTACGCAAGGCCCTGAAGTTGAGAGTTTCGAGCAGGCTGTAGCAGACCATGTGGGCTGCTCAGATGCCATCGCCGTTAACAGCGCCACCAGCGGCCTGCACATTTCTTGCCTCGCCCTGGGCCTTGGCCCCGGGGATCTCCTCTGGACCAGCCCGATTAGCTTTGTGGCCAGCGCCAACTGCGCTCGGCTCTGCGGCGCCGACGTCGATTTTGTCGACATCGACTCTAAGACCCTCTGTATGAGCGAGGAGGCCCTTGCCGAAAAACTTCATCATCACAAAGCTCATGGATTGCCCATGCCCAAGATTGTGGTGCCTGTCCACTTTGCCGGACAGAGCTGCAACATGAAAGCCATCTGGGAATTGGGTCAGCAGTTCGGCTTTCGGATCATTGAAGACGCCGCTCATGGTCTGGGTGGCAGCTACACCCCGCCAGGTAAGGAAGCCACCCCCATCGGCCGATCAGATTTCAGCGATATCTGCGCCTTCAGCTTCCATCCGGTAAAGTCCATCACAACCGCCGAAGGCGGTATGGCCTGTACGAGCAACAAAGCGTTGGCAGAGCGGTTGCGCCGCCTCCGTACCCACGGCATTACCCGCAACACGGCCGAGATGACCAAGCCCACCGAGGGCCTCTGGTACTACCAAATGCTTGAGCTCGGTCTGAACTACCGCTTGAGCGACATTCATGCTGCACTTGGCCGCAGCCAACTCAAACGGCTAGACGCATTCATCGAACGGCGCCGAGTCATCGCCAAGCAATACGATGCGGCCTTCAAGAACCTGCCCGAAGGTTTTTCCACCCAGTTCGTGCCCAGCTATGCAGCGTCCGCTCGTCACCTTTATGTGCTGAGGGTTCCGGCCGCGGAGCGCTCGGCCATGCTCAATGGGCTTCGAGATGAGGGTATTGGGGTGCATGTGCACTACATCCCCATTCACCTGCAGCCTTATTATCAGGCCCTTGGGTTTAAGGAGGGGCAGTTTCCAGAGGCAGAGCGCTATTACAGTGAGGCCCTCTCACTCCCATATTTTTCCAGACCTCTCAGACGCCGACCTCTCGTTCGTGATTGATCGGGTCCTTACAGCCATTCAAAGACATCGTTAACCCGCTTGGATTACCCTGCTCCACCCAGGGAGGAGGGCTGCGGACGCATGGCCCTGTTTAATTCTTTTCCTGATTGGTCGATTCCTTCGACATGAATCTCGGCATCATTGGGCTTGGTCGCGTGGCTTGGCTCCTTGAGCAGGACCCCCTTCGGGGTAAGCCAGCAACCCATTGGGGTGCGTGGCAGCAGGTTAAGGGTGTGCAACTCACCGCCGTTTGCGACAACGACCCCCAACGCTTGAAGTCATTCCAGAAGGCATTCCCGAAGGTGAAGGGCTATCTGCTCCATGAGGACATGCTGGATCATGAGCGCCTCGACCTGCTCAGCATCGCCGCCTATGCGGACACTCGCTGTGAGATGGTGCTTGCCGCCTGCAAGACAGGTGTTCGAGGTATCTGGTGCGAGAAGGCGATGGCAACCACCTTGCAAGAGGCCCAACGCATCGAGCGGGCTGTGAAACGCCACGGCGTTCACCTGGCCATGAGCTACCCACGGCGTTGGAGTAGCGCCTTTCAGTGGGTGGCCCAGGCGCTGAAATCTGGGGAACTCGGGAAGTTAGAGTCCATCAATGTTCAGTTTCCCAGCAACTTTATTCACACGGGCACCCACGCGTTTGATGTGCTTCGCATGCTGGGTGGGGAGGTGCAGCACGTTCAGGGTTGGTTGGAGGCTGGCTCGCAGCGCATCAAAGACAGCGGCTACCAGTTCGAGACAAAGTTCGACGAGGCCAAGCCACAGAACGACCTTGGGGGATTTGGCGTTCTTTGGTTCAAGAATGGCGCGCGGGCCACGCTTCAGGCCAGCCGCAAGAACTATTTTCGGTTTGAGTTTGAGGTGCTCACCGACCGAGCGCATGGTTCGTATCGGCAACACGCAGCGTGAGATCTCTTCAAGGTGGGTGAGAGCCCAAATTTTGTGGGCTTTCGGGAGTTACTGGCGCAGCCGTTTCCGGACGTTGAAGAGAAGAATGTCTTCAACGCCATTGCACAGAACCTTGTAGACGCAGTTGATAAGGGTGTACCCCTTGCCTGCAATGCAAGCGACGGCCGAAAAGCCCTGGAGATTGGCATTGCCCTGCATCAGAGCCATGCGATGGGGCATCTGCCGGTGAAGATTTCTGAGGTGGCTCGCAGCCTTAAGGTGCAGAACCGCTGACCATCGATTTTTTCGGGCGCCCGCCTTTGGCGCCGTTGAGTCTTGCCGCCTTTGCCTTGGCGTCTGACTGAACCCGACCCGCACGTGCGAGGTGATCGCGCATGAAGCTCTTGGTCCCGAGATACCCCTGGAGAATGCCACTCACCAAAAGGTCTGCATCGCATTCAGGCCAATGAAGGCCGAGCCCCATGGGGGTGATCTCGATTCGGCTTAACTGCTCATCTGAAGCGTTTTGCAGCCCCTGAGCATCCTCAGCCCGAAAAGCCAACTCAAGCCCCGTGCTCAACTCAATACGAATCTTTCGGGTAGCGTGGTCAAACCATGCCCTCACGGCGGTCGGCTCAACGCCACTGATGTCAACCATTTTCAGCACCATGCAATTCCCTCCACATTCGAGGCCGAGTATATCCCAGCATGTTGGGTTTTATGTACATGGCTCTAGTGTCTGGAACTTACTGCTGCTTCAACCATCAGCTCGATGGCTAGAGCCTCGACAAGTACCCCAGCGGGTCGCGCACAAACCTCGGCTCCCCAACCAATGACTTGGCTTTTACTGCTATTGCTCTCAGCCCAGCGGGGTCTGCCAACGCCCGCGAAATGGCGGAGGCCAGCCCAACTGGCTCCAAGTCTTCATGCCAACCCAGTGCCATATGGGCGCCCAGGCGTTGGAAGTAGTCCACCGCCTCTCGCTGGTTCTCCGCGAGAGTGACCACAAACGACGGAAGGCCCATGTAGGCGCGCTCCCAAATCGTAATCCCCCCGGCTCCAATGCACAGATCTGCCTCTGCCATGAGTCCCGCCACATTGTTCGAGGAGGCCAAGTACTCAGCGTTGGGGAGATGAACGACCAAAGCCTGCAACTCGGCGGCCCTGGGGTTCATGGCGCCACCGAGGACCGTCGTCCGAAAACCGCGTAAGTCGCCCAACATCCTCGAACCACTCTCGGCAGGAGCAAGGCCTCCTAATGACTCCTTTAATAAAGTGAGTGCCTGCACCACCCGAAGGGCCATACCTGGGGGGTCCGCACCACCCATGGAAACCAAAATGTGGGGCACTAGCTCTACGGCCTTATCCTCCAGCGACCGAGAGTCCGCTATGCCATCAGCCGACCCAAAGCCACCGGCCCCTGCCGAGCCACGCCTTTGAGGAACCCCAGCCTTAAAGAACTCGTCCCTAAGCAACAAATAGTCCGCGCCGGCCCAGACCCTGGTGTGGCTGGCTACAGCGCCCAGCCACCTCTCGCTCCCCAACTCTGACAGGTTCGGGTCCAGTAAAACATCCGCGCTGTAATGTCGTTTGGGTGAGTCATCAATCGTCAACACCCTGAGACCGGCCGCGCGGGCCTGAATCTCCCACTGCTCCCCTAGGCCGTAGCTGTCGAGCACCACCCAGTCGCCGTTCGGAGCACCCTGGGTCATAACGCTTGTCAAAAAAGCAGCGGGGCTGGCAGATACCTCATCAAAAGCCACCTCCGCCCCCTGGGCGCGCAGGGCATCCCCAAGCACCTGGCATCGTGCCCAATGGCCCGTGCCAATGGCCGGTCCTCGGTCTACTCGAAAAAAGAATCTTTTTGCGGCGCGCATGATTGGCCCCATGTTACCGATGCGGCCGGCTATCAACGCCTAGCCAGCCCACTCGGCCCACTCTACCTACTCGATCTTCTCTGGCCACCCCACCCACTGGCAACTCAAGTAACCTAGGGCCATGAAGCATGTGGCCATCATTCCCGCACGGGGGGGTAGCAAACGAGTACCCCGAAAGAACCTTGCGCCCATCGGCGGCAAGCCCATACTTGCTCACGTCATTCAAGCTGCGCTTAGGAGCAATGTCTTCGAGCAGATAGTGGTTTCATCCGATGACGATGAAATTCTGACGGTCAGCCAGCAGGCAGGCGCCCTTCCTTATAAGCGCCCCGCTGCCCTGGCCGACGATTTGACCCATGTCGGGCCAGTAGTGGAAGACACCATTGCTGCGCTAAAAATTCAGGCTGACTCCATCTGCCTCCTCTTTGCCACCGCTTTGCTTCTCCACGCGCGGCACCTGCACCAAGCGCTTGAATTGCTACAAGACCGGCAAGTAGCCTCGGTGCTCTCCATAACGGAGTTCGATTCCCCCATCCAGCGGGCCTATGAAATGAATGACTCGGGAGAGATTCAGATGGCCCTGCCTGAATACTTCAATTGGCGCTCGCAAGACCTGCCCAAACGCTACCGTGACGCGGGTATGTTCTCGTGGTGGAAAACATCGCCAACAGGCCAGCAGCGCCGCGGCCTGCTCATTCCCAAAACAGAGTCTGTGGACATTGACACCCCTGAAGACCTGCTTCTTGCGGAGGCCCTCTTTGCTTTCCATGCATCTCGGCGGGAGAGCACCTAGAGGGCCCTCGTAAAGCCCTTGTTAAACTCGTGGTTATGAATAACCTTTCAGCAACTATCCCGATTCCCAGCACTGCCTCGGTGATGATCACAGGCGGCACGGGGTCATTCGGAAAGGCATTTGTTCGCGAGCTGCTCAAACGCCAGCCAAAGATCAAGCGCCTGGTGATCTACAGCCGGGATGAGCTCAAGCAGTCCGAGCTTGCCCAGGAGTTTCCCACCATTGAATACCCCGGTGTACGCTACTTCATTGGGGATGTTCGCGACCTCGAACGACTCAAGCGGGCCATGGACGGCGTGGACACAGTAGTGCATGCGGCTGCACTCAAGCAGGTGTCTGCCGCCGAGTACAACCCATTTGAGTTCATTAAAACCAATGTTTTGGGCTCGCAGAATGTGGTGGACGCTTGCCTGGACTGCGGTGTGAGGCGCGTTATCGCGCTATCAACCGATAAGGCTGCCGCCCCAATTAACCTCTATGGCGCCACCAAGCTCTGCTCAGACAAGCTCTTTATTGCAGCCAACAACTTCCGAGGCAAGAAGGACATCCGCTTCTCGGTCGTTCGCTACGGCAATGTCATGGGGTCTCGTGGCTCAGTGATCCCCTTCTTTCTGAAGATGGCCAAAACCGGAACCCTGCCCATCACCGACCCTCGCATGACGCGCTTTAACATCACCCTGCAGGAAGGGGTGGCTTTGGTGATGTCGGCCATCGAGTCTGCGCAGGGTGGAGAGATCATCGTCCCGAAGATTCCCTCTTATCGGATAACGGATGTCGCCACCGCCATTGGGCCCAGCTGCCAGCAGAAGGTCACCGGCATTCGGCCAGGGGAGAAGCTGCATGAGGAGATGATCACCAACAGCGACAGCCACACCACCCTTGAGTTTGACCGGCACTTCCTGGTGCTTCCCAGCGATGGTTCCCGAAGGATAGGCACAGTGCAGGGCAAGGCAGTGGAGCCCGGGTTTAGCTACCAGTCCAACCGCAATGGCGAGTACCTTAGCGTGGAAGAGATTCGGGACTTGATCAAGACCCACATCGCGCCCGAATTCGAGCCCGCCTAAAAAGCGGTTAAGAATTAATCCTTCACAAATTCCAATTTCATAGGCGTTCCCAGTGCAAGGTCTTGGGAGGCCCGTCTGCCAAGCAAGGTAGATAGAAGTTCAGGAGCAAGCCCAAATCCAGGGCGCACAGCCCGCAGGTTTTCTTTCGTGAAGACATCGCCGGCTTTCAGATCTTTAGCCACATAAACCGAGCGCCGATAGGCTAAGGAGTCCCTCTCGCCTGCATTGCAGCCCAACTCGGTTTGGCCCATGGCCTTCCAGGCGCGGTATGTCTCACGTACCAGGTCTGCAACTTCATGCGGTTCCAATGAGAAGGCAGAATCCACCGTGCCGTGGGATCGGTCGAGTGTGACGTGCTTTTCAATGAGCACAGCGCCCAGAGCCACTGCAGCAACGGGCACGGCCAGACCAAGGGTATGGTCGGACATGCCCACTTGGCATTCGAAACGCTGCTGCAACGTGGGCAAGGCAGCCAAGTGAACTTGGTCGATGGGTGCGGGGTAACTGCTGGTGCATTTGAGCAGAATGAGATCTGTGCATCCGACCCCTCGGGCGGAGTCCACGGCCTTGGCAATTTCTTCTTCGCTGGCCATTCCAGTGGAGATAATGACGGGCTTGCCCGTGGCGGCCACTCGCTCAATGAGCGGCAAATCGGTGCATTCAAAGGACGAGATCTTGTAGCAGGGGGCTTCTAACGCCTTCAAGAAGATCCACCGCGGTTTCATCGAATGGCGTGCTGAAGCAGACCATGCCATGTGACTTGCAGCGCTTGAAGATCGCACTGTGCCACTCCCACGGGGTATGGGCACGCTGGTAGAGGTCGTAGAGCCGCTCGCCCTTCCAGAGGCTCTGGGGTTCTGACACAACGAAACCCGGGCCGTCATAGTTAAGCGTCATGGTGTCAGCGGTGTAGGTCTGCAGCTTCATGCCATGCGCGCCCGCAGCGGCCATGGCATCTACCAATGCTCAGCGCGGTATCGAGTGAGCCACCATGGTTGCCAGACATTTCCGCAATAAAGACTGGCGGGTGTGCCGGCCCCACCGGCAGGTTTCCTAAAAATACAGTCACAGCGTCGGCTTGGGTCATTGGCTTGGAATTAAGGTTTTTTAAAAAGCGGACTTAAGTAGTCTAGAACACCATCCAGGCTGCTGAAAGTTGCATCCACTTCGTCATTGGGCGAAGGCAGATGCGCATATCGGCCACGCGCCACCCGAATAGTTTGCATGCCCAGTGCTTTGGCGGGGGCCATGTCATGGTCGACCCGGTCCCCAATCATTGCGCAGGCAGAAGGGACAACTTCCAGATTCTGCAGGGCTTTAAGAAAGCCCGCAGTCGCAGGCTTTGGTGCCGCAAGGTCCCAACAGTAAACAATCTGATTGAATGAGTTGGCAAGACCAAGTGCGGCCACTTTGTTCTTCTGCATCAGCGGCAGGCCGTCGGTGACCAGGGCCTTTTTGAGGTTTGGACGTTCTTGCGAGAGTTCTGCAAGAAAACGCGCGGCATCGGGGTAAAGGGCAATTGCCGGGCGGTGTTGCCTATAGATACTCACCAAGACATCTACCTGAAGCGGTCCATCAGACTGTCCGACCGCTCGCAGGGCCGCGTTGAAGGCCGTGCCTCTGCCATTCTGAGCAATGTCCGCCTGCATCACATCGTAGAGGGTGTCTGCGTGAGCCGCATACTGATTAGCCATGTGCGCGGCAACGGCTCGCAGACCACCGGCAACATAGGTGGATTCGTCGTAGAGCGTGTCATCAAGGTCACAGATGACGGCCTTGATCATCGTGCTGCGGGTTCTACAAAAATGTCTTCGGCGACGCGGTGCATGGTGAGCCCGATTTGAATGGGCCCATTTTTATACGCATCGGGGTCGCCGCGTAGCATGCCAAGAATGCGCCTTGGGGAATCGAGCCCCGCACGAATAGAGAGTGTTGATGCACCACCAAATCGTGGATTGACCTCAATGAGACGCGGCCCGTTTCGCTCAGACCAAAAGGCCTGCACCACTGAATGGCCCACTAGGCCAAGGCCGTCAGCGACTTTTACAGCCAAGGCCTCTAGTTCGGGGTTGTGCACCACTTGGGTGGTGGAAGACTCACCCCCGCGAACAACCAGCCGCCTTCTCACTACTGCCTGCAACGCCCCCCCCTCAAAGCTCGAGAGCACATCAATCGAATACTCAGGGTCGGTCACCTGCTCTTGAATAATCAAGTTACTCGCCATAGGTGCAAGGGCGGCAAGCATTTCTGGCGATGGAACCACCATGCTGCCAACACTGCTTTGGCCCACCGCGGGGCGGGCAAAAAGCGGAAATGCTATCAGAGTTGGCCTGGGCTAAGCGAGCGTGGTCGCTTCCCAATGGAATAGTCTTTGGGTTGGGAATCCGCTTTGGGTACACCATTGCACAAAGAGGCGTTTGTCACCGCAGATGGCCATGAGCGCTTGGGGTCCGCGGTAATAGGGTATGCACGCCAAGCGCTCTAGGTCGCTGACAACAGTGGTTAAGGCGGAGAGCTCACGGTCGGCCACAGACACGATCAGCGAGAACTTGTTGTCGCGACAGAGCCTAAGAAATTGGTTCGCCCAGTCTCGGCTTCGCCCTGAGGGCAGGCCGAGAGGTTGCATTCCACGCCCACTTAAGGCCGGGGGCGTTGGGGTTACCGCGTCTGCCGCGCGAATCTCGACATCGTGTCCTGCAGCCGCGTCGAAAGCTCTGCAGTAGGGCACGCGTTTGCGCTGGGGGCTGAGGAGGATGGTTTTATGCTGCCACCACCACAAGATCAGTGAGGTCAGGGCGCTGAGGGCCCACAGATTGAGAGCTCGGCCGTAGCCAGCCATAAGTCAGGTCGATAGAAAAGATGATAGTCAATCAATGACCAGGGCAAATTTCCACCTGCGAGCGGCGCTGGTATTAGGCCAACCGAGCATATCTACGCGAGAGCTCGCTGGCCGATTCAGCTTCCCCTGGTGGCCACCGTCCACCCTGGGCCTCAAGAAAACGGGATTCACGACATATATCGTTTAGTTACAGCATACGGATGATCAAGGGCCGAGCAGCGGCCTAAGCCACGCGTTGAGCGTGCACCTGCATCGCCCCGGGAGATGAAGCGAATTATGTTCGCTGTCACCGTAATTTCGGCGCATTCGCCAATTAATCAGCTAACAAAAGTGATCGGGCCAGAATAAGCTGCAAGGGTTTGGTCTGCAGTCAGCAGTTCAAAACCTTCTTCGTTGGCCTGCGCGACCAAGATGCGATCAAACGGATCGCGGTGCAGGTCAGGTAGTTTTCCCACCGCCAGCGCATGCACACTGGAAATCGGAAGCTCTTGGTAGCCGTTTTCCAACAAGCCGCGTCGTAACAGCGCCGGGTCGACCTTGAAATCCTCGCGGCCCAGGGCGCTCTTAATCACGACTTCCCAGATCGAGGCTGCAGAGAACATCGGTTGCACCTTCTCGTCTAGAAGGCGTTTAAGGACGTCACCTGGAAGTCGATCATGGCCCGCGGCAGCCCATAGCAAAAGATGGGTATCGAGAAGAACAGGGGTCATGCGCTGAACATCGCGGTGATCTCGTCTCTCCCCATCTGGTCGAAATCATCGGGTACCGTGACCTGCCCTTTAAGAAATCCGATTCGACTGCGCTGTAGGTTACTAGGCGCGTCGAGCGCAACGACCCGAACCATAGGCTTACCCGCTTTGGCGATCACAAAACTCTCGCCGCTGGCCGCCTTCTCTACGAGTCGTGACAAGTGCGTCTTGGCTTCGTGGATGTTGACGGTTTTCATGGATCTATATTCCCTATGGTCGTTGATTTCTAGCTTAGTTTAATTAGTCTAGTCTGTTAATAGGATCAAAGTCAATCGAGTCTGTACGCGGTCTCGGCCTTAGCAAACCGGGCGCGTTGAGCGTACACCCGCGTTGCCCACGGGAAGATAAAGCGAATTAAGTGAACTGAAAATCATCTAGTCGGCCTCCCACCGCGGGTGAAGCGGTGGGGTTAAAGTGAGTTTGGGAACTTGCCGGTATGGTCAGGTTCGTTGAGTGCCATCTGGTGCATCGCCTCCTGAATAGCGAGTTCGCCCAAGTTTGCCCTTCGGGGCACGCTGGCCAGACGTTGTGACTCCTTGTAATGGGTATAGGTTTTTGTCGGCGTAATTGGCACCGAATTCTGGGCAACCCAAGGACCGATAGACTGGCCGTTGGGTGTGGCGTTGCGAGTCACCTCTTCGAGCACCATGTCGACGATGCGCACCTGCCATTGGGGTTTGAATAAAAGGTCGAAGGCGTCTGCATAGGCAAGGGTGATTAACGGCCCGGCATCGGGTAGCAACACCACCGAGGAAGCATTGCCGGGCAAGCTTATACCGAAAGCGATTTGAGGTCGGCAACCATTGCCCGGGTGGTATTTTCAGATAACCGCGGCATAGGCAATCGCGCCTGCGCCATCAGTAGAAATAAGTCTTCCTCAGCATCGATGCCCAAGGCATCCATGGCAGCCAAACCATCGATTCGGCCCAGAGAAAAATCTAACAGGGTTCGGTAGTTCACATTGCTTTTAGATTCCGCCGATTCGAAGGTTTCAACCAGGTATCGAAGCTCTGCATTGAACAGCGCATTGATAGACGTATCGGCCTTTGCGGCGATGACTTTGGCTCGCTTCAAAAGGTCACGGTCTGCGAATCCGGTGAAGTTTACGTTTGCCATAGCGAACTTTCTATATTGAACATAAGTAGTTCAGCACAGGACTATGTGTAAGGTTTTGAAGCCTATGCCCCCTTAGAGCCGTGCATCTTTACACCATACCCTTGCGGGTTTTGCGACTGCCAGCGCCAAGCGTCGCGCATCATTTGGTGTAGGTCTCGCTTAGCGACCCAGCCTAGTTCGGCCTGGGCTTTGGTGGGGTCAGCATAGGTCTTGGCAATGTCCCCAGGCCGGCAGGGCAAGATTTTATACGGCACACGTTTTCTCCACTGGCGGCCTCAAATGCATGCACCACCTGAGCACGCTGTAGCCGGTGCCGGTACCCAGGTTCCAGGCACGCAGGCCCTTGCCTTTTCAGATGCCAGCGTATTGAGCGCGGCCACATGGCCTTCTGCAAGGTCCATCACATGAATGTAATCGCGAATGCCGGTGCCATCGGTCGTGGGGTAGTCGTTTCCAAAGACCTGCAGGTGCTCTCGACGGCCGACGGCCACCTGGCATATGTAAGGCAACAGGTTGTTGGGAATGCCCCGGGGGTCTTCGCCAATGTGACCAGACTCATGCGCGCCCACGGGGTTGAAGTACCGCAGCAGGGCGATACTCCAATGGGGGTCTGCCGCGCCAAGGTCTTGCAGCATCTTTTCCACCATGTGTTTGCTGCGGCTATAGGGGTTGGTGGTGTTGCCAGTGGGGTGATCCTCAACAATAGGCACGTGCAGCGGGTCGCCATACACGGTGCAAGAGGAACTGAATACCAGGGTGAACACGCCGGCCTGCTGCATCGCCTGGCACAAGGGCAATGGTGCCCGCCACGTTGTTGCTGTAGTAGTGCAAGGGCATCTCAACGCTTTCGCCCACGGCCTTTAGGCCCGCAAAGTGAACTACAGCCGAGATGCGGTGGCTTGCAAAGATCTGTTGCAGGGTATGTGTATCGCGAATATCGCCCTGCACAAACACCAATGGCTTGCCGGCCAAGGCCTGCACCCGGCGCAGCGATTCGTCAGAGCTAGTAGACAAATTGTCCAGAACAACCACATCTTGACCCGCCTGCAGCAGGGCCAGGCAGGTATGGGAGCCTATGAAGCCTGCGCCGCCGGTGACCAAAACAGTCATTTGGCCGCCAACAGCCTATCGAAGTACGCGATGGTCTTGGTAAGTCCCTCGTCTAGCGACACGATAGGCTGCCAGCCCAGCGCCTCGCGGGCAAGGGTTATGTCGGGCTGGCGCTGCTTGGGGTCGTCTACCGGCAATGGTTTGTGCACCAGGGGCGAGCTGCTGCCCGTAATGGCCTTTACCTTCTGGGCCAGCGCAATCATGGTGAACTCGCCAGGGTTGCCCAGGTTCACAGGGCCGGTAAAGTCTGCCGGCATGTCCATGAGCTTTAGAAAACCATCAATAAGGTCGTCTACATAACAAAACGAACGGGTCTGGGTGCCATCGCCAAACAGCGTTATGGGCTCGCCCTTAAGCGCCTGCACAATAAAGTTCGACACCACCCGGCCGTCGTTGGGGTGCATGCGCGGGCCATAGGTATTAAAGATGCGGGCCACCTTGATGTTCATGCCATGCTGGCGCCGGTAGTCAAAAAACAAGGTTTCGGCGCAGCGCTTTCCTTCGTCGTAGCAAGACCGTGGCCCAATGGGGTTGACCTTGCCCCAATAGCTCTCGGGCTGAGGGTGCACCTCGGGGTCGCCATAGACCTCACTGGTAGAAGCCTGAAATATCTTTGCCCGCGTGCGCTTGGCCAGGCCCAGCATGTTGATGGCCCCATGCACGCTGGTCTTGGTGGTTTGAACCGGGTCAAACTGGTAATGAACGGGGCTGGCTGGGCAGGCCAGGTTATAGATTTCATCGACTTCCACATACAACGGGAAGGTGACATCGTGGCGCATCAGCTCAAAGCCGGGGCTGGCGAGCAGGTGCGCGATGTTGGCTTTAGAGCCCGTAAAGAAGTTGTCTAGGCAGATTACGTCTTTGCCCTGGGCCAGCAGGCGCTCGCAGAGGTGCTGACCCCAGAAAGCCCGCGCCGCCGGTAACTAGAACTCTGTTTTGGGAATGGTAGTGCTTCACTGACTCTTACTATAACGGCGTCCCAGAGCATCTGGGTCATTGCCAAAACCAGTCAAGCTTCTCGCCAGTTCGCTATGAAGGCGACATTCGCATCTAAAACGGAAACACCGTCGGCACCAGCGCAATGACAGTAGCCGAATAGGCCAGGCTCACGGGCCATCCCGAGCGCAGATAGTCAAGCACCTTGTAGCGGCCTTCGGAGTACACCATGAGGTGGGTCTGACAGCTATAAGGCAGCAGGAAACAGGCGCTTGCGGCATAGGCCGCCGCCATAATAAATGGGTGGGGCTTACGCCCAAGGGCACTGGCAGTGGCCAACGCAGTCGGTACGCCCAAGGCCGCAGCCGCATTATTGGTAACCAACTCTGTGAGCACGAGCGTTAAGAGATACACGCCGATGAGCGCACCCAAGGGACCCATTTCGCCAAAGACCGTCTGAATGCCCGAGGCCACTAAGGCGCAAGCCCCTGGTCTTCTCAAGCCCCACCGCAATGAGGTTTGAGTCAACCAGACCGTTAGCTCGGGCGCCAAAGACCTCTGCCAGAAAACTTCTCAAGCACATGCACCTTGTCGACCGCGCCGGTAAAGATGAGGCTGGTCGCCTGCCAGAATGACCTCCTGCGGCCCCACCGGGGATATCAACCGCTCGGCCCGCACAATTTCGAGCAAAAATCCCATCGAGCTCACGCAGGCCATTTTCTTCAATCGATCGGTCCACGAGCGGAAAGGCCTGCCCACCTGGGTTTCTAAGAAGTCGCCCTTGATTTAATCCCATCGTATTGATTTTATTGTTGTTTTAGGGGTTTCTGGGGTATAATTTCTTTCAGTTTTTGGTGTTTTAGGTGCTGTTTTCTGGGAGTTTTCTCTTTTACTGGGAGCCTCAAATTGCCCGCAAGCCAGACTGAAGATTTTTTCCGCGGCAGGTTGGATCAAATGATCGATTTACGCCACCCCCTGGCAGTTCTTTCCACCCATATGCCCTGGCAAGAGATCGAGGCAAGCCTGGCGGGGGTGATTGCCCGCAAGGTTAAAGCTGGTAGGAAGGTAGAAGACATCGATCTGTTTGGCCCCGTGGTGAAGGTCTCTGGTGGTGGGGTATCGAACGCCGGTCGCCCAAGGCTTCCCATGCGGTTAATGGTCTCGCTGCTGTATCTGAAGCACACCTACAACCTAAGCGATGAAGAGTTGGTGGTGGCCTGGTCTGAGAACGTCTACTACCAGTTTTTCAGTGGCAGGGAGTACTACGAACCGAAGGCCCCGTGTGACTTCACGCTTATCTCCAAGTTCAGAAAGCTCATTGGCGAAGAGGGTGTGGAAGAGCTGCTTGCCAAGACCATTACGGTGGCCGTAGAGATCGGGCTGATTAAGCCCGAGGAGTTAAAAAGGTGGTGGTTGACAGCACCGTGATGCCCAAGGCCATTGCCCACCCCACAGACTCCAAGCTCTTAGAGACAAGCCGAGACAAACTTGTGGAAGTAGCCAAAGCAAACGGTATTGCTTTAAAGCAGACCTTTGAGCGAGAAGGCAAATACCTTACGCATAAGGCAGGCCGCTATGGGCATGCCAAGCAGTACCGGCGTATGCGCAAGGTGATTAAACGGCAGGGCACCATCGTGGGCCGCCTGTCTCGGGAGATTGCAAGAAAGGCCAACACTTTGAGTGAAGCAGTCCAAGAGGCACTGATGCAGCCCTTAGGAAGAGCCAACCAGCCCCGTAAGAACCCTGCTGCCCGACATGAAGCGGCAGATGACCGAAGAAGAGCGCAAGCTTGCAAGCAGGCGCCAGGCCATTGAACCGATTATTGGGCACCTGAAGTCAGACCACAGGCTTGATCGCTGTTACTTGAAGGGCCAAACGGGAGATGCCATTCATGCGGTGCTGTGCGCTGCGGGCTACAACATCAAGTGGCTGATGCGGATGATCCTGCAAAAAGGCATCAAGCCTTTTTTGTTCCTCTTTTTTGCCCAAGAACTACACGCCTTGTTTGAGAATCTGAAGCAAATCGCAGCCCGATTCCAGACAAACCCCATCAACCTACCACCTGAGACTCGCCTGAAAATGAATTTTTCAAGGGCGACGAAGTAAGGCTAATTATGTTTATTGGAATTGGGTTAGATCACGACGCCGGAGTGGCAACTCGCCGATAACACCCGGAGTGGTTATAAAGGCAGTAAGTGAGGAGCGATTTTCTACAAATAAAGGGGCATATTGGATTTCCTTACCATTCTCTTAGGTGGATTTTAAAAGATTTTGGAATGAGCGACCTCCGAACTAATATACAGGGGTGTCAGTAGGAACCTATGGGAAAATTACAAAGGGACGTTTAAAGAATATCATTGACATAGTCTCACCAGGCGATTTCCAGTTATAGGCCTTTTGGCAAAAGCACGGACTATTCGACGCCTGGTATACACGCAAGGGACGCCTTTTTGATCAACACAAAATAGATGACAATCGACTTAATGAGTGTGCCGAGGAGATAATCAAAGAGACTCTCTCTCAATTTGGTATTCGCAGTAAGATATTCTTATCCGATCCATCATGATTCTCATGCCCACTCAGCCTTTTGGCCATCATGCTTTGAGGAGGCTTTGGTCCCAACAATGGATGGTCAGGGGGACGGCGGAGTCTTCAACGGTGCAGTTTGGCTCACGGCACACGAATGGTCTCACGCCTCTGTATCGGACCCCTTTACAGCATCCTTAGGGCATATTTACAGCGCGATTACGAACTTGTATGGGCTAAAAACGAATAGGCACGAGGGGAAAATTCTTGGTCTTGCAGCTCTAGGAGATGGGAATCAAATTTACAGCGCCTTGAAGAAGTTAATTCATATTGAAAAGGGTGTGATTAATGTAATGCTTCCTGAGATAAACATAAAATCGGCGGGTCAGGCTCTTTGCGTTCGCGATCTTCGTCATAACTGACATCTTAGAACTATATGCTCAAAAACTGAAGGGAAAGCACTATGCGGATCTTGCTGCAGGTGTTCAAAGACTAATCGAGGAATGTGTTCTCGAAGTCCTGTCTTTTTGGAGTTCACGAGACCTCAGCGAAGGCTATTTGCTTGGCCGGAGGCCTTTTCGCTAACGTCAAACTAAACAAAGTAATTTCAGAGAGGTTTTTCCCTTGCCTATTTATATTTACCCTCACATGGGAGATGGGGGCTTTCGGTTGGATCAATTTGGAATATGATGTCGTCTCAGGATCTTCCGAATTGCAAGTAATCCCAATCGCTCAATGTATTTGGGAGGGGGCTGAGAGGGCAGCAATCGATAGTTTGTACCTTAAAAGAACGAATATAACAGAACTAAAGATCGAGGGTGGTGTTAAGACGTTGGCAGCGCTTGATAGCATCTTTAATTTCCAAAGGATTATTTTGCGGAATCGTTGAGGGTGAAATGGAGTTCGGCCCTCGAGCCTTGTGTAATCGATCGATCCTCGCTGACCCAAGGTCGAAGAGTGTAAATGACTGTTTAAACGCTGAGACTTTAATCGGTCTGAGTATATGCCATTTGCTCCCGTTGTAATGGAGGAGTATTTTCACGAGGTTTTCGATATGTCGAAGCATGCGAGTCTCGTACCAAATTACTGAATTCATGACCATGTTGTGTCAAGTAAGGCTCGAGTGGGCAGAGCGGATCCCTGGGGTAGTTCACCTCGACGGTAGTGCTCGACCACAGATTGTTTCAAAGAAACTCCAATTTTTGGCTTGGAGTGTTTTGAAGCAATTTATGGAGCTTACCGGGGTTCCAGTCTTAGTTAACACCTCGTTTAATTTGCATGAAGAGCCGATGAGTGAGGACGCTGTCCGATGGCTTGAGGGCTCTAAGACAGTCAGGGGTGGACTGCGTTATTTGTGAAAATTCGTTGTTCTATGACGCTGGAAATGAAGAGGTTCGTACTACGTTCGCCACTTCTGCCTGAATTTTTTTAAATTATCCGTGTTGAATAACTCTTCATTAATGCACGGCAGATATTTCTCCGATGTCCGTTTTGATGTAGTTTTCTGTTGCCCGAGGAGTGTTGCCAATGTTTCTGTCTAAAGGCTGGTTCAATTTGTCTCGATCAGACTCCGCTTGCAGGGGCGACTTGCTATCCTATCTCCCTCCATTAAACCTCTCTTTGTCTTGGCTCCCGAATTTGACTGGGATATTGGGTGTGAGGGTGTGGCTTTCAAGTCTGGTGCTCTTGAATTGTTTCTACCTATCCTATGTTTGCGGGCAGATTTGAAGTCCTTCGTTCGAGACAATCGAAAGAGGAGTTGTAGGATAAGCGACTCTGACGCCCTTATTCCGGTTGTCGACCTCGGCACTCAGCACCTTACCGGGGTCTTCCCAAAAACGGTCGATCAAGAGGTGACATCGGGGCCACTCGGTCTTGTGTGGTGCCGGGATAGTGGCTTGCTTCAACTCTCACATTCCTATGATCTTGGCGAGATGTATGGAGAGAACTACGGCTATCGATCAGGGCTCAACCAGTCGATGGTTGAACACCTCCAGAATAAGGTGCAGGCATCTACTTAAGCTCCGGCCCTTGAACTAAGGGTGACTTGGTTGTGGATGTCGGCAGTAACGATGGCACCTTGCTGGGGCCTACGCTGTAGACGGAGTTTTCGCCTTGGAGTCGACCCAACAGGAGCGAAGTTCAAGGAGTTTTACAAGCCTGGCATTGAATTGGTGGCGGATTTCTTTAGCGCAGACCGGGTTCGCAACGTCTTCCCTTCGAAAAAGGCGCGAATCATCACATCCATCTCAATGTTCTACGACCTCGAGGACCCCAATACATTCGTATCTGACATCGCCCAGTCACTCGAGCCAGATGGCATTTGGCACTTTGAACAGAGTTACATGCCAACGATGTTGCGAATGAACTCCTATGATACCGTCTGCCATGAGCATATTGAGTATTACTCCCTGCGGGTTGTCCAGGATTTGCTAAATGCGCATGGACTCGAAGTGATTGACGTTCAGATGAATGCAGTTAACGGCGGTAGCTTCGCTGTTACTGCGGCCCACAAGGGCGCCAACCTGGAGAGCAATGCGCCGGTAATTGACTGGATGCTTCGTCAGGAGGAACGCATGGGACTCAATACGACCCGTCCCTACCTGGAGTTTGCCGAGCGGGTCAAGAGCCACAGAGATGACCTTGTTGAACTCGTTAGAAACTTGGTCGGCAATGGCAAGACGGTTGTGGGTTACGGTGCTTCTACAAAGGGGAATGTCATTCTGCAGTACTGCGGATTTACGTCGTCTGACATCTCCTGTATTGCCGAGGTGAATCCCGATAAGTTTGGTTGCTACACACCGGGCACGCTTATTCCCATCGTCTCCGAGGACGAAGTGCAGCGAATGAAGCCCGATTACATGCTGGTGCTACTCCTGGCACTTCCGCGATTCCATTATCCGACGCGAGGCGAACTATCTGGCCACTGGTGGGAAGCTCATTTTTCCTTTGCCTTATATTGAGATCGTTTAATGTCTGAGGTTTCTCGCGCCATCATCGTTGGGGTAGGTGGCCAGGATGGAAGACTACTTAGAAGAAGTCTCCGGGCCAAGGGAGTCGACCCCGTTGGAATCGCTAGGCATCGCATTCATTACCCGGATGGCAAGGAGGATGACTTTAGTATTCTCAACGAGCAACACATCCAACGCTTGTTTTCCGAGTATCAGCCAGACCAAATCTATTACCTCGCGGCTCACCACAGCCTCGTCCCAGGGAGTGCAATGCAAAGCCATCGCCTGCGGACTACTCGGCCTTTCACGAGACTCACGTTGTTGGACTCCATCAGTTCCTGAGGGGATGCGAGCTCATTCGTCCTGACGCCCGCATCTTCTATGCAAGTTCATCACTGATTTTCGATGGATCCGTGGGTCCCTATCCAATCAGAAGGACACACCGTTTGGGCCCAGTCGGCTTTATGGGCTGACGAAGCTGCAAGGCATGATGGCTTGCCGACATTACCGCCGTGAATACGGTGTTTTCGCCTCCTGTGGAATTCTCTACAGCCACGAGTCAAACTACCGACCACCAAGTTACCTATCCTAAGAAGATCATCTCCGCGGCATACGCCATGTCATGTGGCGAAGATGCGAAGGTTGCGGTTGGTAACTTGATTCGGTAAATGATTGGGGGTACGCGGCAGACTATGTAGACGCATTTCAGGGCGCTCCTGAAACTTGATTACCCCGAGGATTTCTGTGGTTGCCACTGGAGAAGGCCACACTGTTCGAGAGTTTGCTCAGTGTGTCTGCGACCAGTTTGGACTTCGACTCGCGGATTGTGTTGTGGAGGATAAGTCCTTGCCCCTTCGCCGAACCGGCCCAAGAGTTGGCGACTACTCGAAGTTGAAAATGGCTGTGGGCTGGAACCCGAGCAGGCGCTGTTTGATGAGATGGTTCAAGCCCTTGTGAATGATTATTTGAAGGCAGTCGAAGAATCATGAAACTGCTGCTTCCAACAATTTATTACCTTCTTTCCCGAGCACTTTTAGTTCTCTCTCGTATGTTGACTCTCTGCCGCCGTCGCAGTCACCATCCGAGCGGATCACGGCCAAAGATCATTATTGAGGCGGGGGGCGTGGTTGGAGTTCCATCGAACTAAAGGAGCTCTATCAGTCCGCTAGAGTACCTTGGGGATGAGTCGGTTCTGCGTTTGGTGGTCGATCGCGACGCGGGCTACCGGCAGCAGGTGAAGCGCTTGCTTGCAACGAATGCACGATGTCACTCACTACTTGTATGACCCACGGACAGGAAGGGCCGAGGATAAGCAAAACCTCTGGAATGCATTGACGGATTCGGTATCAATGGCGCTTCTTTTGCGTCGTTATGGCGTCACCCCGTTATCCTTCTTACTGATATTGGGTACCGCTATTGGCGCTATCAGGCCGCAGCCGTTAGTGCGCAGACTGGTGTTGTCGTCTCGCTTTATGTCGAGCAAGTTCAGTCGGGCGATGTTCCCCACAGTCGGTTATTGGTCCTTCTATCTTCCCCATGTCGCAGGAGACTCTTTACTACCTCATGGACTTAAGAAAACGCTCTGAGGCCGAAGGAAAGATAGAGAAAAAGGTGAGGTTTACAGGCTCCCTGTATGAGCCGAGAGCCAGTTTTTGAGGGAGTTTGAGCGCCTTCTTGGGCCCGCAGCAGACATTCGTGGCCGAGAACTGGGTTCTGTCCGCAAAACCGACACCGAGTACTGGCAGTTGATTGCCTCCGCTGCCATCGTTATTACAACTGCCGATCAATTTGATCAACCAGGTGCAGACCTAAGGCATGTCCAGCATATGGTCTACCGCTACATAGAAGTCCTCGCATGCGGCTCCTTTTGCTCGCACCTGCTGTCCCAGGTGTGATGAATTACTTCACTCCAGGGATTCATTTCGTGCCTTTTGAATCTGTTCGAGACGCCCATGACAAGGCGGTCTACTATCTCGAAGCCAACGAGCAGGCCAATCGAATACGCCTTGAGGGCCAGAGACGAGCGAAGGCACTGATTGAGTCACGCGTGTTTTGGCTTCCAAACTCAACGCTGCACTTGGCCCCAAAAGGTTTTTTTCTAGAGAGAGACAAATGAAGCGCGCACTTATTACAGGAATCACCGGTCAAGACGGCTCCTATCTGGCAGAACTCCTGCTAAACAAGGGCTATGAGGTGCATGGAATTCGACGACGCACTTCCTTTCAACACACAACGGATTGATCACTTGATTGCCGACCGGCATGAACCCAGGAAGCATTTCCACCTTCACTACGGTGACATGACTGACAGCAGCAGCTTAGTACGAACCATTGAGGCGGTGAAGCCAGATGAAATCTACAACCTAGCGGCTCAATCCCATGTGGCCGTTAGCTTCGAAGAGCCTGAGTACACAGCCAACTCTGATGCGCTTGGAACCTTGCGACTTCTTGAGGCAATTCGCATTCTTAATCTCAGTAATCAAGTTCGCTTCTATCAGGCGTCGACCTCCGAGCTTTACGGGAAAGTGCAGGAAATCCCCCAGCGCGAGACAACCCCGTTTTACCCAAGAAGCCCATACGCGGTCGCTAAGCTTTATGCTTATTGATCACCGTGAACTACCGTGAGGCCTACGGGCTTTACGCCTGTAACGGCATTATGTTTAACCACGAAAGCCCTCGCAGAGGAGAAATTTTCGTAACCAGGAAAATCACTCGGGCTTTGGCCAATATCAAGCTGGGCCAGCAAAGATGCCTTTACCTTGGGAACTTGGATGCCAAGAGAGACTGGGGTCACGCTAAAGACTATGTTGAGATGATGTGGCTGATGCTTCAGCAACAGCATCCGCAAGACTTCGTTATTGCCACTGGTCTGCAATGCTCGGTGAGAGACTTTATTAAAAAGCGGCCTCCTACTTAGACATATCCATTCGCTGGACTGGCAGTGGCGTTGACGAGAAGGGGTTGGATGAGCAAGGCAACTGCATTGTGGCGGTTGATCCGCTTTATTTCCGACCAACAGAGGTGGACACCTTACTTGGTGATGCGTCTTTGGCGCGAGAGAAGCTTGGCTGGCAACCCAAAACGACTCTTGATCAGATGATTGAGGAGATGATTCATTCTGATCTGGAACTGGCTCATAAATAGGAGCCGAGTTTAAGCCTAGGCATCCTACCTTCTTTACACCGATTACGATTACGCCATTGCGGTGTGCAATTTCGGTGACAGTTTACTGGATCAGACACCGTGGAAGATTACTGGATTCAGCCATTCAGCCAACCGAAATCTCACTTTTATGCGCATAAAAATGGAAATATTATCATTTACATGCGCATAATAACGTACAGTCAAACCCACTTTCTGTCTGTAGTACCCTGCGCCCGCTAACCATTCCTTAAGATGAATCGCCTGCTTCTTGACACACTGCTCGACTGGAAGCGCCGTCCAAGTCGAAAGCCGCTGTTGCTCGACGGCGCCCGACAGACGGGGAAAACCTATCTGCTTCGTGAACTGCTCGGCGGCACCTTCGACCGTGTCATGCACATCGATTTTTTGCAATCGCCCCAGGCGGCGAGCGCCTTCGAGGGGTCACTTAATCCCAAAGACTTGCTTGCTGCTCTGGAAATTCTAACCGGGCAGGCATTTGATCCCGCAACTGACCTGCTAATTCTCGATGAGATCGGAGAGTGCCAAAGAGCCGTGACATCACTGAAGTTCTTTGCAGAGCAGTTGCCCGAGGCCTATATTGCAGCCAGTGGCTCGAACATTGGCCTTTTGGGATCTTTTCCAGTGGGCAAGGTCGAGCAGCACTGTGTTCGCCCCCTAAGCTTTCGAGAGTTCTTGTGGGCACAAGACGATCCACTGCTCTACCGCGCCTTTAACGAGCGGGTAATCTCTGAGGCTGCCCACCTTAAACTCTTTGATCAGCTGACAAACTATTACTTCACCGGCGGAATGCCCGAGGCGGTCGCCACCTGGTTGGCGCTTAGGGACAAAAGCCTGCTGAACTGCACGAAGGCGGTGTCGCAGGTGCATGCAAACCTTGTGGAAGGTTATCGCCGTGACTTCGGAAAATACGCGGGCAAGATTAATGCACAGCTGATTGATGCAGTCTTTACCGCAGTCCCGGCCGCAGATCTCATCGGTACTGGACGAATCTGTAAAGCGCTTTCGCTTTAAGGATGTTGCAGCAGGGAGGTCACGGTACGCCGATTTTGAATCCGCAATTGGCTGGCTGCACCGTTGCAGGCTTGTTCTTAAAAACTACCCAATCGAGGGGCATCCGAAGAGCCCATTGCTGGCCCAGAGAAAAGAAAACCGCGTAAAACTGTTTTTGTTTGATGTGGGTCTGCTCAACCACATGCTTACCAGCAGTTATCTGGAGGTCAAAAAGCAGAATTACATGTTCAAAGGATTTGTGGCGGAGAACTTTGTGCAACAAGAACTTGCGGCATTGGGACGCGAGCCGAGCTTCTCCTGGGCAGACGCACGCGCTGAAATTGAATTTCTGCTTGCCGATGCTCAGGGCCGTATTGTTCCGGTTGAGGTGAAGAGCGGCGCGCGCACAAGGGCACGCTCGCTACAGTCGTACATTACAAAATGCCAGCCACATAGAACCATCAAACTGATTGGCGGGCGGGCCCCTACTCAGCAACACGATACCAACTGGGTTGCGCCGCTGTACTACGCCGAAGACCTGGGCGGGCGCTTGCTAGATTCCGTTGATTACGCGGTTTAATTAAGGGAAACAGTAAACCGTCACCGAATACTTTCGGGTACGTCCTGACTTCGGGTGGGTGGTTTTTAGGCGGTTACCAAGGTGGACAGATAGCTTGGCTGGCAACCCAAAACGACTCTTGATCAGATGATTGAGGGAAATGGTTGAGTGTGACTTCAAGCAGGCAAGCGTCGCCTAACGAAGCGTTGCTAAAACTACCTTACCGCCTTGAGGCGTTGAACTCAAAAACCTGGAGAGCAGCGCAGAAAATCTGTAATGACTGTAAAAAGAGTAAAGAACGCTCAAGTTCGGCGACCTGTTGTGTAAGACTCATCCCTTAAGGAATTGCGAATCACGCATTTATCTGCTCACCCGAGTTTTTAAGGAAATTACTATGTCATCTGTTGTCGATTCAAGGTCCACACTGGTCGCTCTCCAAGGCATGAGATCTGCGGGCTCAGATTCCGCACGTGCCATTGAGCGCCTTGCAACCGGTCTGCAGAGTGAATCGTGCTGGCGATGACCCTGCTGGCTTGGCAAAGGCATCGACTCTGAAGGCGGAAATTGCTTCATTCGGCCAAGTGAAGAAAAATATTAATAGCGCCTTGAGTGAACTTGGCGGAGTCACTTCAGGGATCTCAACAATATTGGACTACCTTACCGAGATGAGGACGCTTGCGGTGGCGGCAAGCGGAGAGTCCAGTGAGGCGGTGAGAGCAAGCTACGCCAGTCAATTTACCGAGTTGATCGCGGGAATCGACGAAGTGACTAAAGCGGTGAAATTCAACGGGGTCGCAGCCATCGGTCTAGGTGCCGGTGCCACAGCTGTTCAGGTGGGAATAAACGCAACCGATGTGAAGTCACTTACCTTCTCGGCCGCCAGCGCCTCAGCTCTCGCAATACCCTCAACCACGTCCCTTAGTGCGACAGACTGACTGCGTCGGCCGCCATTGCTCTGGTGGAGACCGCAATTAACACCCTTGGAACTCAACTGGCTAAGTATGGCGGTTACGAAAGAAGCCTCGAGTCCTCGCTGGACAGGGCAGATGCGAACATTTTGAGTAAATCCTCTCAATTCGGCGACATTATGAATGCAGATCTGGCGCTTGAGGCAACGAATCTGGCTGCAGCAAGAATACGGCAAGACTCTGCCACTGCTGTTCTGGCGCAGGCTAACTCCATGAACCGAAACATCACCGACTTCCTTCTCAAAGGGGCCATCGGCTGACGCCGTAGCCCTCGCAGGAGACTCTCTTGGCCTCTACGGCTCTTCGCTCTAACGCGCTCTTGGCCTATCAGGCCATTCACCAAGCGGCTGAGGGCAGGGAGGCGAAAATTGAGTTCCTTGAAATGTTGCTTGATGGCTTGGCTGCGAGCCTGGCGGGGGTTCGTAACGCTGAAATCGCTGGGGACGCTGTTTCACGGCAAGGTCATTTAGCTCGCGCAACCCGAATCGTAGCGGGGCTCGAGAGGGCCTTAGACCCAACGTTTAACAAAGAGCTCACCGACAATCTCGGGGCGCTCTATAAGTACATCCTTAAGCAGCTCAATCGCCTTAATCGCCTCCCGGCCGACCAGCCCTCCAGAGTTGCAACGGAGTTGCTGAGCCTCACCAACACACTGCGCTCCGCCTTTTTGTCCCGATAGGCTTACCGGCAAAGTCTGCCCCACGCGTTCAGCCCGCTCGGCGAATTGTTGCCGGCTTTGTCTCTTCCTTTGTTTCCAAATAGTTGACGCTTTCTTCCGGGTGTCCGAGGCTAGCGAATTCGAATAATTCGCCAGCCTCTGTCCATC
>JAGYIP010000003.1 GCA_018402635.1 Burkholderiaceae bacterium | reverse complement strand
GCGAAGAAATTTTCCTTCAGGCCAAGCCCTTTGAGTCGCGTGCCGTGCGACTCATTCAGGGCGTTGTGCAAGAAATTGAAGTGGAGCGAACCTCCCAGCGAGGCCTGGTGGGCAACATTGTTATGGGCCGTGTCTCTCGCATTCTTCCGGGCATGCAGGCCGCCTTTATTGATGCGGGTTTCGCACGCACGGGGTTTCTGCACATTGCTGATGTCTGGCAGGCCCGGCATGATGCACAAGGCCATTACATCGACACGGCGCGCCCCATCGAGAAGGTTCTTTACGAGGGTCAGCAACTGCTGGTTCAGGTTCTTAAAGGATCCCATTGGAAGCAAGGGGGCTCGGCTAAGCACCCAGCTCTCCATCGCCGGCCGACTGCTGGTCTACATGCCGTACGACGCCAGACCCGCCTTTGATGAAAACGGAGAGCCCCTTCCAGGCCCCCGTGTGGGCATTAGCCAGCGCATTGAAGAGCATGAGGCGCGGGAGCATCTGCGCGCGCGTATTGTGGGCCTTCTCGATCCGCAGGAGCATGGCCAGTTCATTGCGCGCACCCAGGCCGAAGACGCCACGGACGAGGCCATTGCCAACGACATTCGTTACTTGAAGCAGCGATGGGAAGCCATTCGTGCAGGTAGCAACGGAGCCGCGCCCGGCACAACGCTCTACACAGAACTTAACCTTGCGCAACGGGTGCTGCGTGATTGGGTGGGCGACAAAACCATTCGCGTGCTGGTGGAAGATCCCTACAAAGTTGATGGCCTCAAACAATTTGCTTCGCAGTACATGCCCGAGGTGATGGAGCGCATTGAAAACTTCACGGGCGAGCGGCCGCTCTTTGAGCTTCACAACATTGAGCAGGAAATTGAAGGTGCCTTAAAGCGACGGGTGGACTTAAAAAGTGGCGGCTATTTAATTATCGACCCCACCGAGGCGCTCACCATTATTGATGTCAACACGGGAGGCTACGTTAGCGGGCGTAGTTTTGAAGACACCGTGTTTAAGACCAATCTTGAGGCGGCCCATGCCATTGCCCGACAGCTCAGGCTGCGTAACCTGGGCGGCATTATTCTGGTTGACTTTATCGATATGCACGACGAGAGTCATCAGACGCAGGTTCACGACGAGCTTGAGCAGGCCCTGCTTGATGACCGTGTCCGTGTTCGTATCAGTGGTTTCTCGTCGCTTGGCCTTGTGGAACTTACACGCAAGCGCACCCGCGACTCCCTTGCCTATCAGATGCTGCATGCCTGCCCCTCGTGCGAGGGCGACGGCCGGGTGAAAACCTCGCAGACCGTCTGCTATGAAATTCTGCGCGAGCTCTCACGTATGGCCCGCCAGTTCAACCCCAGCGAGTTCAAGGTGCTTGCTGCGCCTGACATCATCGAGCGCTTCCTTGAAGAGGACGCGAGCTTTTTGAACCAACTGATCGATGAGTTGGGCAAGCCCATAAGTCTTTCGGTGGAAGGCCAGTACCCGCCGGGCGGCTACGACATTGTTCTTTTGTAGCCAGGGTGTAGGCCCATCCTACCCGTCGTATTTCAAGTGACACTTTGGTGTTTTGGTGTTATTGTGCTGTTCACGCGACGCCCTTAATTTTTAACAGGAGTTCCTCGTGGGTAGGCTAACCATTTCTTTAAAAGATGACTTGCATCAGGCGCTTAAAGAGACTGCAGCTCGACAGGGGCGCTCGATTGGCAAAATTATTGAAGAGGGTTTGGAGCTAAGGGGCGTGAAACCTATGTCGCGTGCGCGCGACCTTCTTATGAAAGCGCGTGGAGCGGCAAAAATGACAGAGCAGCAGGCAACCGAGCTCGCTGTGAAGGAGGTCAAGGCCTCGCGCGGTCGATTGGCTCGATGATTCATGTTGCCGCTGTGTATCGTTGATACCAACGTACTTGTTGCAGGCCTGTTAACGCAAGATCCGCATAGCCCGACCGTTTATCTTGTCGATGCCATGGTGGAAGGCTCCTTGCCTTTTTTACTTTCTCCAGCATTGGTATCGGAATACAAAGACGTCCTCGCCAGACCCAAGCTCTCGAAACTGCATAAGCTCACAGCGCAAGAGCAGGAGCATTTTCTTACCGAGCTCGTTGCGAATTCCATCTGGCGAGAGCCTTCTCCCTCCTCTTATATGCCTCCCGATAAGGGCGACGCTCATCTATGGAGCTTGCTTGAGAGTGAGCCCAAAGCCATCTTGGTTACAGGAGATAAGTTACTTCTCGAGCAGCCTCCTAAGGGTCGGTTAATCTACACGCCTGCTGAGTTTCTAGATCACTTTCGTCCTCGCCTTATCAAAAGACCGGTGATTCGTTTACCTAAAGCTCACCCCAGCGACTGGGCTTCTGCTGAAAGCTTAGAGGGCACCCTAACTGACTGGGAAACGCAGGCCGATGACGACGCCTACAGAGACCTTTAGGGCTTAAGTCGATGCCAAGGCGAGCCTTAGAAGCTCGGCCGTCTCATGCAGGGGCAGGCCCATAATGCCCGTTGGGCTGCCTTCAACCCTAGAAATCATGCTCGCTGCATGCCCCTGAATGGCATAGGCGCCGGCCTTGTCCATGGGCTCGCCTGTCTGAATGACCCAGTCAATCCAGGTATCTGTAAGGTCTGTAAAATGCACCTTGGAGCTCGAGAGCGCCTGCTTGAGCTGCCAGTTGCGGGTGGCATGCTCATCATTCATTGACCCCATCGTCTCGCCGACCTGCTGCGCCTTCAAATTACCATGACCCGCCATCGAGCCGATGGCTGGCCAGGCAATGGCAACACCCGTATGCACCCAATGGCTTCGCCCCGACAGGCGCTTCAACATGCGCCGGGCATCGTCGGCATCAAGGGGCTTACCTAAAATCTCATCGTCAAGGGCCACCGTGGTGTCGCTGGCTAAGACGATGGACGGTTCAGTGACTGCAGGCCATTCGGTTGTTGCCTGCGGTGTGGTCGTGGCAGTGATGAGTCCGTTCGCGCCTTTAACCTCCTCATCGCGCTGCCCCAGGCGGGCAATGCCAGCCTGAAGCTTGAGTTCTGTCACCCTCTGAACATAGTCTTTTGGATGCTCCTTCGGAAAAGCCACCTCAAGCGCCTCCGCATCTTCACTCGGGCTGAGGGGCAAGTAACTTCACCTGAAACCCCATGGAGGCACTGAGCTGTTCGAGCAGCTGGCGTCGCCGCGGCGACTGAGAGGCAAGGTAGACAGTTTGCATAAAAATGACTTAGTTTATAGACTTAGTCCATCTTACCGCGAGGAGCGCTTCCCATGCCAATCATCGTTAACGTTCACGAGGCCAAAACACATTTCTCCAAACTCCTCGATCAGGCCCATGCGGGCCGTGAAATTATTCTGGCAAAGGCTGGCACACCTTACGCGCGTCTGGTTCCCCTTGAGAAGGTTTCAAACCGGCGGGAGCCCGGACGTTGGAAGGGCCGGCTTTCAGTCCCTGATGACTTCCTTGATCCTTTGCCTGAAGAGCAGCTTAAGCCATGGGAGGAGGGGCTTTGAACCTGCTGCTCGACACGCATGTTCTGCTCTGGTGGCTTACCGACGACCCGAAGCTTAGTCGCACCGCTCGAGACGCTCTGATGAATGAAGAGCATGCCGTGTGGGTGAGCGCGGCATCGGCCTGGGAGCTTTCCACCAAGGCACGGCTCGGCAAGCTTGATCAGGCAAAGGCCATTCTTCAGTCCTTCGATGCCATGGTGAACGAGGAGGGTTTTCAACACCTACCCATCACCTACCAACATGCCTTGCATGCGGGCGCACTGGAATCGAACCATCGCGACCCATTCGATCGCATGCTGGCTAGCCAGGCCGCACTTGAAGGCCACATGCTTGTAACGTCGGACGCAGCCTTTCAGTCATTCGCCATTCAAAGGCTCTGGTAACGCTTAGGGTTGCCTAGCCCCCAGTCCGTTTTTTCTTCTACTTCAAAAACCCCGCCAAGGCCCGCCCCGTTGGGGTCTTCTTCTTTGCAATGTCTCGGGGCAGCCCCGTGGCCACCAGCTTGCCACCGTTCACGCCACCGCCAGGGCCCAAATCAATAAGCCAGTCGGCCTGCGCCCAGACATCCAGGTTGTGTTCAATCACCACCACCGTGTGGCCCTGGTCCACAAGTTCATGCAGGGCATGAATAAGCTTCTCCACGTCGGCCATGTGAAGACCCACAGTGGGCTCATCAAGAATGTAGAGCGTGTGGCTGCCCGCTCGCGCCCTTGTTGTGCCTGCCTGATCGATCACCGCCGCAGTCGCAACCGTCTTACCGGACACCGCTCTTGGCCTTAGCCGCCGCTGCCTTGGTCGTCTTCTTTTTGGAAGAACTCACCGTCAGGGCCGCGGCGCCTTCGAGAGAGGGCGAGCTCACCACCCGCCGGGCTTTGGCCAGTTCGGTCACCAATTTAATGCGCTGCGATTCACCACCCGACAAGGTGGGACTGGGCTGGCCCAGGGTAAGGTAGCCAAGCCCCAATCGGTTCAAAAGCTCCAGAGGCTTGTGAATGGTTGAACTGGTCTCAAAGGCCTCCATGGCCTCTTCCACCGAAAGGCTCAACACATCGGCAATCGATCGGCCACGCCACAAGGCCTGCCGGGTCTCGGCGTTAAACCGGCTGCCACCGCAGGCGTCGCAGAGCACGCGCACATTGGGCAGGAAGTTCATCTCGACCGTCTGCCAGCCCTGGCCTTCGCAGCTCTCGCAGCGACCATTGCCCGTGTTGAAAGAAAACCGCTGCGCGGTCCAGCCGCGCTGCCGAGCATCCTCACCCTCGGCATACAGACGACGAATGTCATCCCAAAAGCCAATGTAGGTGCCGGGGGTTGAGCGCGGTGTCTTGCCAATGGGGGTCTGGTCCACCTCAAGCACACGGTCAATCGCCTCCCAGCCTTCAATGCCTGCGCAGCCGTCCCATTGAATGGCCTGAGCCCGCCCGGCCTTGCTGCGCTGAAGATGCACCACGCGTGCAAGATTGGTCTTCAGCACATCGCGGGCGAGGCTTGATTTGCCCGAGCCCGACACCCCGGTAATGACGGTAAGCCGCTGCAAGGGAATCTCCACATTCACCTTGCGAAGGTTGTGCAGATTGGCCTCTTTGATCTGAAGCCAGTGCTCGGGCTTGGGCCTGCGTGGCTCGGCCGCATGGTGCATGGGCTCCCGAAGGTAGCGGCCGGTCATGGATCGTTCGCAGGCTTTTAGGTCGTCTTGCGAGCCCTGTGCAATCACCTCGCCACCAAGCCGTCCTGCACCGGGGCCAATATCAATAAGGTGGTCGGCCATGGCAATGGTCTCTTCATCGTGCTCCACCACCACAAGCGTATTGCCCTTTTGCTGCAGCTGGCGAAGCAGGCTAAGCAAGGCCTTGTTGTTCTCAGGGTGAAGGCCAATCGAGGGCTCATCCAGGATGTAACAGACCCCCTGCAGGTTCGACCCCAGCTGCGCGGCAAGCCGAATGCGCTGGGCTTCGCCACCCGAGAGCGTTGGCGCTGCGCGGTCAAGCGACAAATACCCAAGCCCAACCGACCGCAAGAAATCAACACGGGCCTCAATCTCATTTAGAAGGCGATCGGCAATGGCCTTCTCGCGCGCATTGAATTTTTTGCGCACAGTGGAGAGCCAACCCGGAAGGGTGTCGAGGCTTTGCTTACTTACCTCGTGAATGCCCTGACCATTAACCAAGATATGTCGGGCGATGGGCCCAAGTCGTGCCCCGTCGCACTCGACGCAGGCAAGCTCAGGGTCGGCCTCGGGGTCGTTGGCGGCCTCAAGGTATTTGTCTTCTTCGCCGCTTTCTTCCTCTGCAAGGGCTGCCGCAAAAAGCCCGGTCCCCGTGCATGCGGGGCACCAGCCCAGCTTGGTGTTGTAGGAAAAGAGCCGGGGCTCGGGCTCAGGCAGACTCTTACTGCAGCTGGGACAGGCCCGTTTGGTTGAGAACAAGCGCTCTTCCGACGTCGCCATGCAAATGAGCTTTAGGCTCCCCTGGCCACGTTCAAGTGCAGTGGCAACAAGGTCACGCAGCAGGCCCTCTTCCTTGGCAGAGACATCCACCGAGCCAACCGGCAGTTCAATGGTGTGCTCTTTGTAACGGTCGAGCCGTGGAAATTTTGCAGTGGGTTGAAACTCACCATCCACACGCAGGTAGTCGTGGCCTCGGGCATCGGCCCACTTGGCAAGGTCTTGGTAAATGCCCTTGCGCTGAATGACAAGCGGGGCAAGAAGTCCTACGGTTTGTTTTTTATAGTCCTTCAGAATGCTTGCCACAATGGAGTCGGCAGGCTGCGGCGCAATGGGAATGTTGCAGTCGGGGCAGTGCTGATGGCCAAGCTTTACAAAGAGCAGACGCAGGAAATGATGAATCTCTGTCAGCGTTCCAACCGTGCTCTTGCGGCCGCCTCGGCTGGTGCGCTGTTCAATGGCCACAGTGGGTGGAATACCGAATACAGCATCCACCTCGGGCCGTGACGATGGCTGCACAAACTGCCGAGCATAGGCATTAAGCGACTCTAAATACCGGCGCTGGCCTTCTGAAAAAAGAATGTCAAAGGCCAGGGTTGATTTTCCCGAGCCCGACACCCCTGAAATCACGGTGAGGGCATTGCGCGGAATGTTGACCGAGATATTTTTTAGGTTGTGTTCACGGGCATGAACAATTTGTATTTCATCTTTCATTGGCCCCGCGGCGGCCTCTTTCTGCAATGCAGAGGCAGATTCCTCCTCTGCAAGGGAATCGCTGTAAACAATGTCTTCCACACGCAGGGTCTGGCGCTCCAGAATCTGCTGGCGTGCTCGTTGCAAGGCCACACCTGTATGCGAGTCGGGGCATGCCATTACCTCGTCAATCGTGCCTGCAACCACAAGCGACCCACCTGCCGGTCCTGCCTCGGGCCCCAGGTCAATAAGATGGTCTGCGGCAAGAATGAGGTCGAGGTTGTGTTCAATCACAATTAATGAGTGGCCTGCCTTCACCAGGGCGCGAAGCGCGGCAAGCAGTTTGCTAATGTCATCAAAGTGAAGGCCGGTGGTGGGCTCATCAAAAATAAGAAGCATGCCTTTGGTGGCGCGGCCCGCACGCTCGGCCGCATCGGCAAGGTGGCCTGCAATTTTTAGCCGCTGTGCTTCGCCTCCTGAAAGCGTGGGCACAGGCTGGCCAAGTCGCAGGTAGCCAAGGCCAACATCCACAAGGGGTTTCAGCCTGCGGTGAATGTCCTTCTCGTGCTCGAACTTCTTCAGCGCCTCGCTCACCGTAAGCTCAAGCACATCAGCAATCGAGAGCCCTTGCACCGTCACCTCGCGCATTTCGTCTCGGTAACGTGTGCCGTTGCAGTCCGGACAGCGCAGGTAAACGTCCGACAAGAACTGCATCTCCACATGCTCAAAGCCGCTGCCGGTGCAGGTCGGGCAGCGGCCGGTGCCTGAGTTAAAACTAAAGTGGCCCGCAGTGTAGCCGCGCTGAACCGAGAGCGGCGCCTGGGCAAAAAGTTTGCGAATGGGGTCAAAGGCACCCACGTAGACCACCGGGTTGGACCGCGTGGTCTTGCCAATGGGCGACTGATCCACCAAAAGCGCATCGCTAATAAGGGGCACACCCTCAATGCTCTTGAAGGCGCCAGGCGTCTCGGTGGATTTTCCTAACCGCTTGCAGACGGCCGGATACAGGACATCTTGAATAAGGGTTGACTTGCCCGAGCCCGAGACACCGGTGACAACCACCAACTGCTCCAAGGGGAAGACGACATCAATGTTCTTTAAGTTGTTCGCGGTGACGCCTTGCAGCCGAATCACATAACGGCGCTCCTCGTTCTTCATGGACGATGCGGCGGTCCCTGGCCTTGGCGCCACCGGGGGCTCCTTGGCGCTGCTCGCGGAAGGCGACTGCACCTGCCGCCTGCCACTTAAATAGTCGGCGGTCAGCGTCTGCGACCGACGCAAGGCCTGGTAGCTTCCATTGAACTGAATGGTGCCCCCATGCTCACCGGGACCCGGGCCAATATCAATAATGCGGTCAGCCGCCTGCATCACCTCGGGGTCGTGCTCCACCACCACCAGGCTGTTACCGGCATCACGCAGTCGGTGCAGAACTTTAATAAGACGCTGAAGGTCGCGCGAATGCAGACCAATCGAGGGCTCATCCAGCACAAAAAGTGTGTTGACGAGCGAGGTGCCCAGCGCGGTGGTGAGGTTAATGCGTTGAACCTCACCGCCCGAAAGGGTTCGCGACTGGCGATCAAGCGTAAGGTAGCCAAGGCCCACCTCTTGGCAAAAACCAAGCCGCGAGGCCATCTCTTTAAGCACCAGCTCGGCGGCGGCGTTGCGGGCGGACCCCGCTGCACTTAACTCCATGCCTTCAACGCGCTTAGGCATGGTTCCAGCCTCATTGTTTTCTGAATGAAAGGGTAGCGGCTCGCTCAGCCCAAGGTCAGCAGCCACACCCTTCATCCATTGCATGGCCTCGTCAATGGAAAGCGCCATCACCTCGGCAAGTGTCTTGCCCGAGATCTTCCAGTTCAGTGCCTCGGGCTTTAACCGTGCGCCGTGGCAGGCGGGGCATTCGGTGTACGACCGATAACGCGACAGCAGCACACGCACATGCATCTTGTAGGCCTTCGACTCCAGGTGTTCAAAGAATCGATGAATGCCATACCACTGCTTGGTCCAGTTACCCTTCCAGCCGTCATCCCCGCTAAAGACCCAGTCACGATGCTCCTCGGGCAGGTCTTGCCAGGCAATGTCGGTTGCCACACCGCGCCGCTTGGCATGGGTAAGCAGTTCTTTCTGGCAGTCCAGATACGACTTCGACTGCCAGGGCTTAATAGCACCCTCTTCAAGACTTAGCGATTCATCGGGAATCACAAGCCCGGCGTCAATGCCAATAACCCGGCCAAAGCCGCGGCAGCTGTCGCAGGCACCAATGGGCGAGTTAAACGAGAAGAGGGCAGGCCGAGGGGGTTTGAAGAAGCTGTTGCAGCCTGCGCAACTGAGCTGGCTTGAGAAGCGAAGAAGCTTCTCGTCCAGAATAACCTGACACTGCCCCTCGCCATAGCGCATCGCGGTCTCAACCGCCTCTGTCATGCGCGAACGATCCACATCCTCCGAAAGAACCAGTCGGTCGGCCACCACCCGCACCTTGTTTCCCTCACGGGCATGCACCCGCGTGAAGCCTTGGGCCGAGAGCCATTCTTCAAGCTGAGCATCGTCAAGCGATTCCGGGGCCTCCCGCTCAAAGGTAATAAACACCTTGGTTCGCGCAGGTTGACTGGTAATGAAAATAACAACGCCATCCACCGTGTCGTTCTGAACGGGCTTGTTGCAGCCTGGGCAGACCAAGGTTGCCGCCCTTGCGTACAAGAGTTTCAGGTGATCGGCCAGTTCGGTCATGGTGCCCACCGTTGACCTGGAGGTGCGCACGGGGTTGGTCTGGTCGATGGCAATTGCCGGTGGAACGCCTTCAATGGCGTCCACCAGAGGCTTGTCCATCCGGTCTAAGAACTGCCGGGCATAGGCTGAAAAGGTTTCGACATAACGTCGCTGACCTTCGGCATAAAGCGTGTCAAAAACCAAAGAGCTCTTGCCCGAGCCCGAGACGCCCGTGACAACAATTAACTCCCCCGTGGGGAGGTCGATCGAGATGTTTTTTAAGTTGTTCTGCCGGGCTCCGCGAATGCGGATAACCGGTCTAGTGGCCATGCTTGTGATCGTGTTTGTGGGAGTGACCGTCGCCGTGATCGTGGTCGTGCGTATGGCCATCGCCATGGTCGTGACTATGCGAATGATCGTGGTCGTGGGAATGATCGTGACTGTGGCTGTGCGCATGCCCATCGCCATGATCGTGACTGTGCGCATGATCGTGGTCGTGGCCGCAGGCCTCGCCAGCCGCATGGTCATGTCCGCAGCTTGCCGCGGCCCGTGCCTGAGCCTCTTGGGCAAGCAACTCCTTCACACCCTCTTCGAAGTTGGCGTCCGTTTCGGGCATGAAGTCATCAATTACGGGTACCGGCTTGAAACCTACCGCTTTCAACGGACCCAGCAAGGCGTCGGCTGACTCTTCGCCCCGAGGAAACTTAATAAATGTTGCGCCCGCCTCAAAGCCCACACCGTGAGCATTTAAAAAACGTGCAAGACGAATAAGCACAGCCGGCTGCTGGCTGGTGACAAGATGCAGTTTGACTCGGTTCATGGCGGGCTTTCGGAATGAAATAAGTGAATTAAAACTGAAAAAGCAATCGTAGTAGCTGTGTGTTTAATCGGAACCGGGTGGCCAGAGCTGGGACGTATGAAGAATCCGAAGAATGCGAACGGTTGATCGTTCCAACTGATAGGCCACAAAGTAGGGCGTTCCCTTAATCATAAGCTCTCGGGTGCCTTCAATACGCCCAGTCTTGCCCAGCATGGGGAACCTGCGCAAACGCTCGATCTGCTTTTCTATCGCCAGGTCGTTCGCCGAGGCGGCCTGCGGATTACGCTCATCCAGATAGTCAAAAATGGCTAGGCGATCGGCTACCGAAAAACGACTCCACCGAAGGGAGAAAGGCTTAGCCATGGTCCCCGTACTATTTGGAACTTAGCTGGACTTTGCTGACTTGGCCTTTCGCCGGGTCGCAAACACCGCTTTCACCTCGGCGTTACGCAAGTCCCCGTCTTTCTCGTTTAGCGACTGAAGAATGCTTTTGCGCACCCAGGCATCGTGAAGGGCGGCATCAGGAATCAGGCCAGAGGGCAGCATGCCGTCCTTGTGCAATGCGTGTAAGCAGGATGCGCACAGCATCTGAAACAGACAAACCCATGGCCTCTAGGGTCTGGGCGGCCTGGTCTTTTACGTGAGGGTCAATGCGGGTCTGGACCAGAGCAGTCGATGCCATTGTTCAAGTTCCTGTAACAATTTTAAAGGTAAGGGTTAATGAAGGTCGTTGTCCCCGCAGCCCTTCATTTCCAATAGTATCTTGTCATTCAAATGAATGACATAAAATGCCCTTAGGCTTTTACGCCTTCGCCCAAGAATCTTTCAGAGTAACGGTTCGATTAAACACGGGCTCACCTGGCTTGGAATCCACCAGATCGGCCACAAAATAGCCATGGCGTTCGAACTGGAAGCGGTCTTCGGCCTGCGCATCCTTAAGGCTGGGCTCCATGGGAACGCGAACCACCTGCAACGAGTTCGGGTTTAGGTCGTCCTTAAAGTCACGCTCCAACTCGGGGGCGTCGCCTTCGCGTCGTGCACCCGGCGCCGCCACCTTAAATAACCTGTCAAAGAGCCGCACCTCCGCCCAGTGCGCTTCGCTCGCGCTCACCCAGTGAATAACGCCCTTCACCTTGTAGCTGTCAGCACCCGGTGTGCCGCTCTGTGAGTCTTTGAAAATGGAAACCCGTACCTCAGCAACGCGTCCATTTTCGCCCATCGAATGGCTTACGTACTCCGCCACAAAACCGTACTTCAGTCGAACACGCCCGCCAGGCTGCAGGCGAAAGAATCCCTTGCTTGGCTCGACCATGAAATCTTCGTGTTCAATGTAAAGCTCGCGCGTCATCGGCATGGCGCGCCGGCCAAGCTCAGGCTTCTGCGGATGATTCGGCGCTTCGCAGTCAATCACTTCGTCGGGGTCCAGGTTCTCAATCACCAGTTTTAGCGGGTCCAGCACGGCAACCCGTCGCGGCGCCACCTCGTTTAGATGGTTGCGCATGCAGTCTTCTAAAACGGTGTAGTCAATCCAACCGTCGGACTTTGAAACGCCGCTCTGCTCAACAAACTGTCGGAAACCCTCGGGCGTGTAGCCGCGTCGACGCGCCGCCACCAGGCTTGGCATACGGGGGTCGTCCCAGCCCTTTACAACACCTGTATCCACTAATTCAATGAGCTTGCGCTTGCTTAAAACAACGTAGGTTAGGTTGAGGCGGGCAAATTCGTACTGATGCGGAAGCTGCGCCTTGTTGAAATGACCAGCTTCGGCCAGCCTTTCCACCAGCCAGTTGTAGAGCGGGCGATGGTCTTCGAATTCAAGTGTGCAGATGGAATGGCTAATACCCTCAATGGCATCTGACAAGGGGTGGGCAAAGTCATACAGCGGGTAAATACACCAGGCGTTGCCGGTTCGGTGATGATGCGCATGACGAATGCGGTAGAGCACCGGGTCGCGCATGTTCATATTGGGTGAGGCCATGTCAATCTTCGCGCGCAGCACAAGGCTGCCGTCCGGGTGTTTGCCCTCGCGCATCTCTTGAAAAAGCTGCAGGCTCTCGGTGCTTGGGCGGTCTCGGAAGGGCGAGTTCTGCCCAGCCTGGGTTAGGGTGCCGCGGCCTGCGCGTATGGCATCGGCCGATTGCTCATCCACATAGGCCTGCCCCGCCTCAATCAGACTTACCGCAAAGCCATACAGGCGCTCGAAATAATCGCTGGCAAAGTAATGATGCGAGCCCCAGTCAAAGCCAAGCCAGCGCACGGCCGACTCAATGGCATCGACATACTCCTGGTCTTCTTTGGTGGGGTTGGTGTCATCCAGACGTAAATGACAGACCCCCTTGTAGCGCTCGGCCAGACCAAAGTTCAGGCAGATGGATTTCGCATGCCCGAAGTGCAGGTAGCCGTTGGGCTCCGGCGGAAACCGCGTAACAACCTGCGTGACTCGGCCCGCGGCCAGGTCATCCTCAATAATGTGGCGAAGGAAGTTGCTGGGTGCGGGTGGGTTTGCGGAGGCCGACGGAGAGGGGATGCTGGTCATGGGGTTAAGCTATAAGGTTCTAGGATTATTCTGCACATGTTACCGCCTGACCCCTAGGTTAAAGTGATCTCCGTGCAACCCCCCCGCCTCCTCCTCATTGACGCCTCAAGCTTCTTGTACCGGGCGTTTCACGCCTTACCCGACCTGCGAAGCCGCGCGGGGCATCCCACGGGCGCCATCACCGGCATGGTGAACATGCTTCGGCGTGTGCAAGAGGAATGGCCCTCGCAGTACGCAGCCTGCGTCTTCGACCCCAAGGGCCCTACCTTCCGCGACGCCATTTATGCCGACTACAAGGCAACGCGTTCTTCCATGCCCGAAGATCTGGCCGCCCAGGTGCCTCTTATTTTTCAGGCTGTGAAGGCGTTGGGCTGGCCCATGCTGGTGGTCGACGGGGTTGAGGCGGACGACGTCATTGGAACGCTTGCCTGCCAGGCCACGGCGCAGGGTATGCAGACGGTTGTTGCCACGGGCGATAAAGACCTTGCGCAGCTGGTGAACAATCAAGTCATTCTGGTGGACACCATGAGCCGCGATGGTGGTCCTGCTCGCGTGCTTGATCTGCCAGGCGTGCAAGAGAAGTTTGGTGTTCCTGCGAATCGCATCGTCGATTACCTTGCCCTGGTGGGCGATACGGTAGACAACATTCCTGGGGTCGAGAAGGTGGGCCCGAAAACGGCCGCCAAATGGCTTTCCGAGCATGGGTCGCTTGATGCCGTGGTGGCCGCGGCCGACAGCATCTCCGGCGTGGTGGGTCAGAACCTGCGTAAGGCGCTTGGCTGGCTTCCCACCGCGCGCGAGCTGGTGACGGTGAAGACCGACTGCGATCTTTCTGGTGCCATGACAAGCTTTGACGACTCGCTCACCATGCGGCCGCTCGACACAACCGTGCTTGCTCAACTGCGTGACGACTACGACCTGCAACGCACCTTCAAGGGCCTTGCAGGCGAAGAAGGTCCGTCTGCCCGCGCTGCTCAAGCCGGCTCTAACGCGAACCCCCTTGCGTCTGATGCCCCCCAGCCCGGTGACAACAACGACTCCCATTCATCACAGGCCACCCGCGATCTTTTCGCTGAAAGCATTCCAACCCACTACACCACGGTGCAAACCCCGGAAGCGCTTGCCTCGCTGGTTGAAAAACTTATGGCAGCCACCATTGCTGCCTTTGACACCGAGACCTCCTCGCTTGAGGCCCGCCATGCCGAGCTTGTGGGCCTTTCGTTCTGCACTGGAGTGTGGCGAGGCCTTTTATATTCCCTGTTGGGCACGTGGATGCCACCGGTAACCACGAGCCCGATCAGCTTGATCTTCAAACCGTACTCAACGCTTTAAAACCCTGGTTTGAAAGCCCCCGCTGCGCCAAGCTCGCCCAGAACTTCAAATACGACGCCCATGTTCTAAACCGCTACGGCATTACCATTTCTGGCCCCATTCACGACACCCTGCTGCAGTCGTATGTCATTGAGGCCCATAAAAGCCACGACCTTGCAAGCCTTGCCGAGCGGCATCTTGGCCGGCGCGGCCTAAGCTACGACGACGTTACGGGGAAGGGCGCCTCACGAATCAACTTTCGCCAGGTCGATATCGCCAAGGCCAGCCAGTATTCCTGCGAAGACGCCGACTTCACACTGCACCTGCATCAAACCTTGTGGCCTCAGATTCAGGCCGAAGAAAAGCTTCGGCTTGTCTACGAGACCATCGAGATCCCCGCCATGCTCGCGCTTATTGATATGGAAGAGGCCGGCATTCTTATTGACTCCGAGAAGCTGAACGATCAAAGCGACGAGCTCGCGAAGACGATCGCCGCACTTGAGGTGCAGGCCCATGAGCTTGCAGGCCAGCCCTTTAATTTGGGCTCGCCCAAGCAGCTCGGCGACATTCTTTTCGAGAAGCTCGGCTACAAGCCGGTTAAGAAAACAGCCAAGGGCGCGCCTTCCACCGACGAAGATGTGCTTGAAACCCTGGCCCAGAACTATCCACTTCCCAAAACCCTGCTTGAGTGGCGTGGGCTCTCGAAGCTCAAGTCCACCTACACCGACAAGCTTCCTCGTATGGTCGACCCCATTACGCGACGCGTGCACACCACCTTCTCGCAGGCGGTGGCTGTCACCGGGCGGCTTGCCTCAAGCGAGCCCAATCTTCAGAACATCCCCATTCGCAACGCCGAGGGCCGCCGCATTCGCCAGGCTTTTATTGCGCCAGCAGGCTGCAGCCTGGTCTCGGCCGACTATTCTCAAATTGAGCTGCGCATCATGGCGCACCTTTCAGAAGATGCGGGCCTTCTTGATGCCTTCTCGAAAGGCGAAGACGTGCACCGTGCCACCGCCAGTGAAATTTTTGGAACGCCACGCGAGGAGGTTACTTCCGAGCAGCGTCGCTATGCCAAGGTGATTAACTTCGGTCTTATTTACGGCATGAGCGCCTTTGGTCTTGCCCAGAATCTTGATATTGAACGCGAGGCCGCGCGGCTTTACATCGAGCGCTATTTCAACCGGTACCCGGGCGTGGCCCGCTACATGGACTCCATTAAGGCGCAGGCCCGTCAGCAAGGCTATGTTGAAACGGTCTTTGGTCGCAGGCTCTGGCTTGCTGAAATTCGCTCGCCCAACGGCCCGAGACGGGCTGCTGCAGAACGGGCTGCTATTAATGCTCCCATGCAGGGCACCGCGGCCGACCTTATTAAATTGGCCATGATCAAACTGCAGTCCGCTTTGCGTGAGCAGGGCCTCGCCTCGCGCATGCTGCTGCAGGTGCACGACGAGCTGGTGCTTGAGGCCCCCGACAGCGAGCTTGCAAGCTTGCAGGCCTTGCTGCCCCAGGTTATGACCTCGGTGGCAAGCCTGAAGGTGCCCCTTGAGGTCTCGGTGGGTTATGGTCCCAACTGGGATGAGGCACACTGAAGAAGGTCAAGCAGCGCTTTCGAACGCTTTCGTTGTGCGACCCACCTCGTTGTGCGACCCACTCGTTGTGCGACCCACTCAACTTACTTATCAGAAAGGACTCCTTCAATGACCGCTCGCCCACCCTCCGTTCGTCAGTCCTGAACAAAGTCAAGACCCTCAGACCAACTCAGACAACACCTTTATGACTGCGGTCGAGCAGGAGATTAATTCGCTCACCCCGCCCAATCCTTTGTTGCTACCGAAAAGTCGGCGTGGCTTTCTGCAGGCCAGTGCCTTGGCAGGCTTTGCAGCCTCGGTGGCTCCCACAGGTGCTCTTCAGGCACAAACCATCACCACCAGTGCCGAGGGCCTTGACCACGGCATGGTTCAGATGGGGGCCGCGAACGATCAGTTCCCTGGCTACTTTGCGAAGCCCAAAGGCAAAAAGGGTCTGGCCACGGTCATTGTTCTTCACGAGATCTTCGGCGTGCACGAGCACATTAAAGATGTCTGCCGCCGCTTTGCCCAGAAGGGCTTCATGGCCGTCGCGCCCGAGTGTTTTCATCGCCAAGGCGATCCTTCCAAGTACACCTCCATCCCCGATCTCTTTGCCAACATTGTTAGCAAGGCCTCGGACAAGCAGGTGCTGGGTGATGTGCGCGCTGCCATGGCCTGGGCGGCTTCCAACGGTGGTGATAAAAACAAGGCAGGTGTTACAGGCTTTTGCTGGGGCGGTCGCATCGTCTGGCTGGCTGCCGCTGAAATTAAAGAGATGAAGGGTGGCGTGGCCTGGTACGGACGCATTCGCACCACGGTGAATGAGGCCAATCCCATCCATCCCATCGACATTGCCGAGAAGCTGCATTGGCCAGTGCTTGGTCTTTATGGCGGCGACGACAGCGGCATTCCGAATTCCGATGTCGATGAAATGAAGACGCTTCTTTCATTTGGAACGAACGCAGCCCAGGCCTCCGAAATTATTCTCTACCCCGACACCCCCCACGCCTTTCATGCCGATTACCGGCCAAGCTATCGCAAGAATCCCGCCGAAGACGGCTGGAAGCGATGCCTGGCCTGGTTTGAAAAGACGCTGGTCTAGTTAGCTTTTCGTCCGGGCGCGCCGCGTTTTCGCGCCTGGGTCACCATGCAAGGGGGCGCCTCAATAAGAAGCGCCCCCTTCTTTTTAGGCGCCCACAATGCCGCCGTCATCACGCGTAATAACAATGGTTGCCGACCGTGGTCGTCCCGTGTTCGGGCCATAGCCCGCATTGCCAGGCCAGCTGCTCTGATACTTGCCTGCTGCCATGTCCGCGGCCTTGGTGTTCTCACCCGGGTGTTGAATGTTTACAAAAATGGCACGGCCATCGGGTGTCTCGCAGATGCCGGTTACTTCAGCGCCCTTGGGCGCAACCAAGAAGCGACGCAGCCTTGCGTCGCCCAGGGTCTCACCAATGAAGCTGGTCTGCTCGGCCGTCTTCATGTCCATCTCGTTGCGAACCGTAATCTTCCCGCCATCGCCCACCTTGCCGGGAATGGCAGCAAGCAGCATGCAGTTGCTCTTATCGGTCATGGCGCCATCGTCGGTCTGAATCCAGCAGATGCCGGTCTTGTTGCTAAACCAGAGGCCATCGGGTGAGGAGAAGCTGTTGGCGGCTGTAAGCTTCGACAGGTTCGCATCCCCCGTTGTCTCTTCGGCACCAAACAAAAAGATATCCCAGACAAACTTACTTGCGGTTGCAAGGTTCCTGTCTTCGCGGAACCGAACAATGTGGCCGTTGGGGTTGCCCGAACGCTTCTTGCCATCGGGGTCGGCATAGGCGCGCGGGTTTGCCGCATTGGTGGTGCCAGGCTGGCGGTTCCTGGCGTTGTTATTGGTTAAGGCGAAATATATTTCGCCATTGGCGGCGTTCATTGCGCCCCACTCGGGCCGGTCCATGGGCGTGCCACCTGCCGCATCGGCCGCCAGGCGTGCATGCACCAGAACATCGGCCTGATTGGCAAAGCTGTATTTACTGAAGTTCTTAACCTTAGGGTTCTTCATTGAAAGCTCAAGCCACTCCCCCGATCCATCGTCATTGAACTTGGCCACATAGAGCCTGCCCTCGGTCAGGTACTTGTCTCCGGCCGCCACTCCGCGACCCACGTCCTTCGGGTCCCACCCCGCCTTCGACACAAACTTATAGATGTATTCGTTGCGGCCATCGCAGCCCATGTAAACCGCAAGCGGTTTGCCTGCAACGGGCTTTCCGAAAACAGCCGCCTCATGCACAAAGCGGCCACAGGCTACGCGCTTAGCGGGCTTTGAGGTGGGTCGCACGGGGTCAATTTCAAAAACATAGCCAAAGGTGTTGGCCTCTTGGCGATAGTCAGCCTTGGGCGAGCTTGCGGTGAGCGCAACATTCCAGCGCTCAAACCGGCTGTCATCGGCCGTGCCCGACACCGTGTGCCAGCCCATCGATTTGCTCTTACCGCTTGTTGGCGCCTCGGTCACAACGCCGTAGCGCTTCAACGCAACCGCCTGGTTGCCTGTTAAGGCTGCGCCCTGGGTGCGGTTGAAGTAGGGGTAGAAGTTTTCTTCGCAGGTCAGGTAGGTGCCCCAGGGGCTGCGACCCATGCCGCAGTTGTTCAGTGTGCCTCGGGCCATGTCGCCTTTGGTGTAGCGCTTGGTTACAAACAGCGCACGAATATCGGCCAGCTCTTTCTCAGGGCCGGTCACAACGGCCTCTGTCTCTGGCGTAATGTGTCGGTTGTAGCTTGAGCCACGCACCATGGACCAGCCAGCCTGGCCTCTGCGAACCTCGGTCACCGTCACGCCGTGCAGGTTAATCTCTTTCAGTGCCTCAAGCTCCGGCCGCGCGCCTAAATCCCAGGCGCCAAACTGATGAAACTTTTTGCCGCTCTGACCATTGGTGGTCTGGCCTTTTTCCATTAAGAAGGCGGCCTCGGCGCAGCTCTCGTGGTTCACCACCAGCAGCGCGCGTCCGGTGTCCTTCTCGGTGTACTGGCCTTGCTCGGTCATAAAGAAGATATCGATGCCATCGTGCTGGTCGCCAATACGACGCGACAGGTCGTCCGTTTCAATGCCCAGGTTCGTCCAGGCGGGTACGTTGAAGTCAATGGCATCACCCGTGGCATGAATAACCTTGTAGGAATAGCCCGGGGGCAGTTTGACGGCGTCTTCAATACTCTTAGTAACAGCGGGAAATCCCAGGGCCGTGGGGCGAGCCATGCCTTGCGCGGCCTCGGCCTGGCCTGGGGCGCCTGCTGCGGTAAGACCCACCGCCTGTGCAGCACCTAAGCCTGCAAGGCCAAAGCCTCCGCGAATCAGCTGCCTACGGCCCGGCTGCTCAAGACCCTTTTCAAGAACCTCTTGAAAGTGGGGGGCGTTGCTCATGTTAAGAATCGGTTCTTCAGGATGGTGGGACATCAAAGGCTCCTTCGTGCAGGTTCTTTGGACCAAAAGGTTGTTGGGCAAGTTCGAGTTAAGACGCTGCCAAGACAGGTGAAATTCCTCTGGGTCAGCGGCGTCTGTAAAAACAGAAGGCAAACAGTAAGCCCCGAAGATCAAAGTTTCGTGACAAAGCACCCGGTTTCTTCGTGGTTTTGATTTATGCTCTGCAACTCCATGACACTTCTGTTCATTCTTCTGGCGGCCGCGGCCGCCACCTTTATAAGCATTGGCCTTGCAGCCATCATTTCGTTGGGAAGGCTCTCGCGCCTGGTGGACCAGCTGGTCAGCTTCTCCGTAGGCATGCTTTTGGGCTCGGCCTTTTTACACCTTCTGCCTGAAAGCCTGCACATGGGCGCCGACTTTCATGACATTACGGCCACAGTGCTCGTGGGCCTTTTAAGTTTCTTTGCGCTGGAACGTCTCTCCTTCTTTCGGCACGACCACCATCACGAGCTTGATGGCCACGACCACCCACACGGCCACGACGCCGCCGTGGCAGGCAAGGGCGGCTCGAGCCTTCTGGTGGGCAGCACCATTCATGCCTTTGCCGACGGCATTCTTATTGCAGCGGCCTTCAATGTGGACTGGATGCTTGGGCTTATTACGGCGCTGGCCATTGCCACCCACGAGGTGCCGCAGCAAATCGGCAACTTCTTCGTGCTTTTGAACAGTGGCTTTAGCAAACCTCGGGCACTGATATTCAACCTTCTTACAGGAAGTGGGGCCTTGGTGGGTGGGGTGCTGGGTTATTTTGCGCTCGCCCAGGTTGGCGGGCTTTTGCCCTTTGTGCTGGCGATTGCCGCCAGTAACTTTATGTACATTGCCTTGTCAGACCTTATCCCTCAGCTGCATGCCCAGGCCGATGGATCTGGGTCACACAGCCATGGCCACTCGCATGCCGCGCCCCGCAGCCAACCCCAAGTGGCCTCAGCTGATCATCCTTCACACGATCACGCCAGCCATGCCCATAACGCGCATAAGGCGCATGAGGCGCATGAGGACCATGAGGACCATGAGGCCCATGAAGGCCACGCCTCTGAACATCACCAACACCAGACTGCAGTTCTTAAACCTGCGAAGGTCTCGGCCACTTGGCTGCAGCCCTTGCTCATGCTTGCTGGAGTGGGGCTTGCCTATCTGGCAACAAGCCTGCTTCATTCGCACTAGGTCTTGCCGCAGCCTCCGGCAGCCTGGCCCAGGTCTTCCTCTGCGACAAGTCGAGTCCCTTTCAAAGGTCCTATTTTTCTGAAGCCTTGAATTTTTCAGAATCCGAACTCCCTGTCCCTCTAGGAGTTCAATATGACCTTCCAGTCTTCCTTACTTCGGCCTTTCGCCTTTGTTCGCTCCAAGCTGTTTCACTCAGGCGTAAGCCGTCAGTCCCCTCTAAAGCCGTCCACTCCACCGCTTGGTCAAGGCATGACGGAGTACATCATTGTCGTTGCCGTTGTCGCCGTTGCGGCCATTGGTATTTACAGTCTCTTGGGACAGACCATTCGTAACCAGACCGCTGGCATTGCCCAGGAAATTGCAGGCAACGATGGTGGTTCGGCCATGGCCGCTGCCTCGTCGTCTGCCAACTCCGCACGAAGCCAGGCCAATGTTCGCAAAGGCCTAAGCAACTACAACGAAGACAACCGCTAGGGCGGCCCGGTGTTGCGTCGACCCCCTCAGGGGTTTGTCATGCTTATGGGGCTTGGCTTAAGCCTGGTGCTTGGCCTTGTGCTGCTTGTGCTGGGTCTTTCGTCGTCGTTACTCTCCGACAAGCAACGGGGCCAGGTTCTTGCCGATGCCGCCAGTCTCTCGGTGGCCAACTGGTATGCCCAGGCCTTGAACTACCAGGCCTACGCCAATCGGGCCATCCTTGCGAACGAGGTCATGATGGCTCAAAGCCTCACGGCACTGGCCTGGTCCAAGCATGCAGAAACCTTGGTGAACAACACGGGCTCCTTTGCCTCGTTTCTTCCCGCCCTGCGTGTCTTGGCCGGCTGGGCAAGCCAGGCGGCTCAGGCCTCACGGGTTTCGGCAGAACTTGCGGCACGCACCGAGATCCCAATTCGCTCGGGCTACACGCGGGTTCTTGCGGCATCCCAAGAGGCCATGCGACTTGCGGTCAACCCCTTTGCAACGCAGACCCTGGTCAATGAGGTTGTCTGGTCGGGCGATCGACGCTTCTTTGGGCAGTACCTGCCAAGCTCTGACGTCTCGGCCTACTACCGGCTGGTGAAAACCTATGCAGGCGAGGAACGCGCGCCCTTTGCAAGCCTTGTAACAGGGGAGCTCGACGGCTTCACCCGAGCACGAGGCTACACGCAGCGGCTCTACCTGCTTCCCACCACCAGCTGCATTCCAACCAGTATTGACCGTCTCTTTCATCGAATGGTGCGCCGTGGGGGAACAGCGCTCTCGGCGGACTACTCCGAATGGGAGGCCATTGACACGCTCTCGGCCCATCAATGGCGTCGACGCAGCTGGTGGAATCGAACCTGTGGTGGTCATCGTGAGGCCTTTCCCATGGCATGGGGCGCATCCGATGCATCAGTGCCTGTTCGTCCTGGTGTTGCCGCCCATGGAGGCTCGGGCATCAACCCCTCGGCCCGCAGGCTTGCCAGTGGGTCTTCAGCGGCCATCACGGGCTACCTTGGCCTATCTGCCTACCGTGATTTATCGCAGACAAGTCCTGAGCAGCGCAAGGCCGCAGGCGCCTTTCGAATTCCAGTGCTGGTTCGTCTGCCGGCCCGCAACACGCTGGCCGATCGTCTTTTTGCTCAGAGCAGTCAAAGCCTCACCACGCAGGCCATGGGCAGCGCGCTCTGGTCGCTCTCGACTGCCGAGGTCCGCTTTGTTGATCTTCAGGGCCAGAACCTGCCCAACCTTTTTCTCCCCTTTTGGCGCGTGCAGCGGGTCTCTTCAAGCCTGGCAGACCAGGCTGCTGCGCTTGCCGTCGCCAACGCACGTAAGGAAAACTAAATGCGTAGTCAACCCAGTGGCCAGGCCCTTATTGAGGGCCTGAGCGTTCTTGCATTGCTTGCCTTGTTTTTGGTGGCGGTGGTCTTTCTTTTTAGTCAGGGCCTTTCAGGTCAGGCTGCACCGACACAAGCCTGGCAGATGGTTCAACGTTGTGCGGTTCTTTCAAATGCCTGTCATCAAGAGTCGGGCGAGGAGGCGGGCACGTTAAAGGGGCAGGGTCTTCGCGAAAGCAAGGTTGTCACTCAGTTCGATCAGCCCGTTGTTCAGGTCTCTGCGAAGTCCATGACCGGCCAAATTTTTGGCTCGCTTGCCCAGGCCAGTCAGAATGCTGCTGCGGGCGTTTTCGCATTGCCCGAGTCCCGACGATTCGCTCGAATTGCAGCAACCTCAGAGCCCTCGGGTACCCAGCGTTATCGCGCGCAGTTCGGTCTTCAGGACGAAGCGGCGCTTAAGACCGAAGCCCGTGTCGCTCTGATTGCCGAAGACTGGTCGTCGTCCTCGCAAGCGCTCACCCTGCATCGCATTCAGCAGGGCCAGAACCCTTCCAATACCGTGTCATCGGTAAACGATGCAGGCTACTGGCCTGCGCTGCGCGTCTTAATGCCAGCCTTTGAGGCCATCAGTCTTGAATCGGGCAGTCGAAGCCTGCGCAACGAGTTTCATCAGGTCTCGCGTCTCACCCCTTTTCCCGGAACCCTAAGCCCAGATTCGCAAGTCGGACTGCGTGCTTCTTTAGGAGAACCCTAATGCCCGAAGGATTGTCTGCCATTTTATTTTCTGGTCTGCTTTTTGGTGGCCTTGCTGACTTCAAATGGCTGGAGTCGCCCCTGCAGGGCTGCATCGCCCGCGACCAGACCTCCAAGCAGTGGCGCGCCGAAGGCCGTCATGTCTTTGACCATCAGGTCGGCGATTGGTGTGTCGTGGCATCCCTTCATAAGGGTGCATGGGAAGCAGAGCAGTGGAGTCGTTGGTCGGGCCCATCGGGTCACGGCTGGCGTGTTCGGCTTCCACTGCAAGCGGTTACGCCTGCGCCTGTAAAAGGGGCCCGGCAGGAGCAGGTCTTTCATGTGGGCGATCAGAAATGGCTTCGTATTCGACCTGCCCACGGCAGCTCTCTTCATGAAGCCCATCAGCGTGAGCGCGGGCGGCTCGCCGGTGAACAGCCTGGCGATGCGAAGGAGGACCGTGCTCAGCGCCTCCGAGCAGCGCTTTTGGATCAGTCACTTTCAAGGCAAGGAGGGCGTCCAAGGCCTTATCACTTTGCGTGTTGAAGGCGAGGGCTGGTTCCACGTCAGCCTGCATCAGTCTGGTCCGGAGATGCCGCAATGAGCAACTCCAGGCTTGCAGTGCCTCGGGGGTCAGCCTCGTTGGATTACCTGCTTGGCAGCCTGCTGGTTGGGCTGTCTCTTTTTGCGGTCCTGCGCAATGACTGGCCAGCTGCCTTCGATCAGCTCTGGCTGCGTTTTAGCTTTTTTCTTTCCATCCCTTTTGTCTAACTCGGAGGTTAACCATGCAGAGCATCTTGCAAAGCCTGCGTGATGCCGTTTACCGGCCACGCTTCTGGATTGCTGTTTTTGCCCTTGGACTGGGTCTGGCGGCAGGATGGCTTAGTTACAGCCATCTTGCACAGGCCGAGGAAAGGCTGCGTTCGGAAATTCTTGTCTCTGAAAAACTTGTTCCGGTTGTTGTCGCAGCAAAGCCTTTGTCGCCTGGCCTTATTTTGTCTGAATCGTTGCTTGCCATTCGTGAGCTTCCACAGGCCTGGGTTCTACCCGATGCCGTCTCGGAGCAGACGCTTGATGCCGCTTTGGGGCGTGAACTGGTTCGCGCCGTTGCCTCGGGCGCGCCCCTTTCAATGGCCGATTTGGCAGAGCCGCAGGTGGCTGTGGGGTACCCGCAGGCTCGACCAGGCTATCGGCTGCTAAGCATTCCCGCCGATGAAACCTCCTCGGTCTCCGGGCTCATACGCGTGGGTGATCGTGTCGACCTCTGGTCGGCGGCAACCATTGCACCTCTCGCGGTCACATCTCCCGAGGTTCAGGTCATTACCCATCAGTCGCAAGATGCCTCGCATGCGCGGCTGCTTGCGGAGGCTTTAAAGGTGGTGGCCGTTGGCGGCAGGTATCAGGCGCAGTCTTCATCGAAACGCCTATCAGAGAGCTCCACAGACCGTTACAGCAGCCTCACGCTTGAGGTGCCTGCTGCCTTGGTGGAGTCCGTGCTGTCTGCGCAGAGTCTTGGGCGTGTTGTTGCTCTGCTGCGGCCCGATCCTTCGACCTTGAAGTCGGGTCATGGTCGGGTCCGCGGCGGTGCTGGCAATGCTCAGCCAAAGCAAAAGCCGGTTGAAGTCATCGTTCATTCTGGATTGGGAGAGGCGCAATGACATATTCTATTCATAGACAAAGCCTCAGCAGACTTGCTGGCCTAGCCCTCGCGGTGGCTGCTGGTTTCTTCGTTAGCGGTGCGTCGGTGTCTTACGCCTCGGAGACTCCCGCGTCTGCAAGTACCACCGACACGACACGGCTTGCGGTTGGCCAGGCCGAGGTGCTGCGGTTCGAAGGGCTTAGCCGTGTGGTGGTGGCAGATGGCAGGCTGGTTACGGCGCAGCCGCTTGCCGATGGATCGGTTGTTCTGGTGGGCAAGCAACCCGGGCAGACCAGCCTGCTTATCTGGGCCAAAGGCATGCAAGGGGTTCGGCAGTTGGTGGAGGTGGAGTCGGTTGCCGCCAAGCGCATGCAGGGCGAAGTACGCCGCGCGGTGGGTGATTCGAAATCGGTGCAGGTTCTTCCCGTGGGCGACCAACTGGTGGTCTCGGGCCAGGCCGACTCCAGCGAGCAGGCCAGTCGCCTAAAGGCCATTGCGGAACGCAATGCCAAGCTTGTGAACCTTGTGCGCGCCGAGGGCACCGAACCCATGATTGCCATGGAGGTTCGCTTTCTTGAAGTTAAAAAGAACGCGCTTGAAAATGTTGGTATTCAGTGGCAGAAAAGCATGGCAGGCCCCATGGTGGGTTTGGTGGGCGACTTTCGCACCAACAGCCAGTTCCGGCCAACCAGTGATGGGCTTCTTACCGATGGCCAGCCCAACATCTCGGCCAATTTCCCCGGGCTCGATTCAGCCGCGAACAGCCCTCGTGTATCGCCGTTTGCCATGTACTTTGGCATGCAGTCCACGCTCATGTCGGTCATTAACTTCATGGAACAGTCGGGCGATGCGGTGGTTCTTGCCGAGCCCATTCTTTCAACGCGCAGTGGCGGTGTTGCGAAGTTTCTAGCAGGCGGTGAAATTCCTTTGCCTGTAACCAGCTCACTGGGCTCAAGCACGGTTCAGTTCAAGCCCTATGGCATTCGCTTTGAAATTGCACCCCTGGTAACAGAGGCTGGAGTGATTTCTGCCACGGTCACAACCGAACTCTCAACCGTGGACCCGGCCATTCGCGTGGGTGAGCTGCCTGGCTTTTTGTCACGCATGACCGAGACCCAGGTCAACCTTCGTGAGGGTGAGACGCTTGTGATGTCTGGCCTTATATCGGAGGAGGTAAGCAGGCTTAATGACCAGGTGAAGGGGCTGGGAAGTATTCCGGTGCTGGGGGCCTTGTTCCGCTCGAAAGATTTCCAAGACCGTCGCAGTGAGATGGTTGTCATGGTGACCCCGCGCCTCATCCAACCCAACGATGCCTTTCATCGCCAGAAAGAGGCCTGGGCTGAAGACCACAAGGCTAAGCGCGGCATGGGAGGTATTGATGTCAAGTCCAAATCACAGGACACGCCCAGCCTCAACCAGGACGAGCAAGCACAGGAGGTTCGCCATGATTGAATTTCGCAGCTACCGTGGCCTTGAAGACCAAGGGGTGAAAGCGTTTAGCGCTTCACGCATTGTCATTGGCTCTGCAAAACAGTGCAGCCTTCGAGTCACCGGGCTTGCCATGGGCGGTCAGCATGCCTTTGTCGAGCAGCGCCCCTCGGGCTACTTCGTGAAAGACGCGGGCCTTCTGGCAGGAACGCGTGTCAATGGCAGTCGTATCGCAGACTACGGCCCTCTTGCGCTGGGCGATGAGCTGGCCTTTGGGCTTTGGCGGTTTCGTGTCACACGCATCGAACTTGATCCGGCCCTTGGGGCCGAGATTGCCCCCGCAGCGCATTCGAAATCTCTGGGCATGCTTGTCAACGATGCGGCCTGCAGGCCTTCCCCTTCACCAGGTCTTACCGACCCAGACCTTGATCATCGTGGTGTGCAGGCGCCCGTTCCTTTGCCCCATGCTTTTGTTAGTGCCTCGCTTAAAGGTCAGTGCCTCAAGCTCATGCGAGAGGTCTTAGATTCCCGTCGTCGCGACTGGGGCGCCCTTACGGAAGAAAGCGTTCGCACAGAAACCCTTGCCCTTATTCGTTCCGAGCTTAAGGCACAGTTAGACGAACTCACCGCCCATCAGAAACGTCAGCTCGAAGCGGAGCTGGTTGCTGATCTTGTGGGGCTTGGTCCTCTTGAAGAACTGATGCGTGATGGCTCAATCACAGAGATTATGGTGAACGGACCCAGCCAGGTCTTTGTTGAGCGCAATGGGCAGTGCCAGCCTGCTGGGCTTGGTTTTGCTGGTGTTGATGAGCTGCGACGCGTGATTGACCGTATCTTTATTCCGATGGGCCGACGCATTGACGATGGGCATCCTATGGCCGACGGTCGGCTTGCGGATGGGTCACGTGTTAACGCTGTTCTCTCGCCACCGGCCATTGGTGCGCCATCCATCACCATTCGAAAGTATCGAGCGCAGGCCTTCTCGCTGGCTGATCTTGCAAAGGCCTCAGGCCTTGATTCGCGGGTTGTTGACTACCTTGTTGAGGCCGTTGAGTCGGGCCGCAATATTGTTGTTTCGGGCGGAACAGGCTCGGGCAAAACGACATTGCTGCGGGCGCTTGCCATGCAAATCCCCAAGGCCGAGCGCATTGTAAGCGTTGAAGATGCAGCGGAGCTGCACCTTAAGAGTCAGAACGTTGTTGCGCTTGAAGCCCGAGAGGCAAATCAAGAAGGCCAAGGCCAGATCTCCATTCGCGACCTTGTTCGAAATGCGCTGCGTATGCGCCCCGATCGAATTGTGGTGGGGGAGTGCCGCGGCGGCGAGGCCCTGGACATGCTGCAGGCCATGAACACTGGCCATGAAGGCTCCTTAACCACCGTGCATGCCAACACACCGCGTGATGCCCTTTCGCGCATTGAAGTCATGGTCATGATGGCGGGGTTCGAACTTCCTTTGCGAGCCATTCGAGAGCAGATTGCCTCCGCTGTCCACCTGGTGGTTCATCAGCAGCGTCTTACCGGAGGCCAGCGCACGATCTCCGAGATTGTTGAAGTCGCGGGCATGGAGTCGGGGACCATACAAATAGAGGAGGTCTTTAGTCTGAGAAATGGTTTTCGAGACGGTCTCCTGCCTCAGGCCAATGCCGCGGGGTGGCTTTAATGCAGATGGCTCTTCTAACCGTTGTTGTCATTTCATCGCTGCTTGCGGCTTTAGTCGTCTGGCTTGTGGCTCCTGTGGCACAAAAGGGGCTCGTGCGCGCCGAGGCAGATCTACTTCAGCAGCTTGAAGAAGAGGGGTTGTTTCTTCAGCCCTTTCTTGTGCGCTGGTCCCTTCGGTGTCTTGCCCTGTTGGGTCTGGTCCTTCTGCTTGTCTCGGCCTGGGGCTTTGTAACTTTCTTGGCCTTACTTGGCCTACTGCTTGTAGCAGGCCGTCTTGGGTTCGCGTTTTACAGACAGCGTCAGACACAGGCCTTGGAGCAAGCAATACCCGACCTCAGCGATCTTCTTGGATCTGCCTTGCGTTCGGGGCTTTCAACCCGATCGGCGTTGCTTGCTGCTGAGCAGTCCATGAAGGGTGCCGTCCGGCGTGAGGTTTCCAGGCTCTTGCGCGACATACGTCTTGGCCATTCCATTGAAGAGGCTTTTCAGAACTGGGGCGAACGTCGGCCGATCTCGGCGGTGCGCGACATGGGGCTCTGTGTGCAGCTCTCGGCGCAGTCCGGTGGCAACTTGGCCGATGCGCTTGAGCGTCATGGGGAGGCGGTACGCCAGCAGCTGGCGATTGCGGCAAAGGCAAAGGCGCTTACTGCCCAGGGCAGGCTGCAGGCCCTGGTTATGCTGGCCATGCCGCCGTTGTTGCTTCTGGTGACTGCTGCCATGGACCCTTTCGTTACGGATTTCTTTTTTAAGACGGGTCTGGGGCAGACACTCCTTCTAATGGTGCTTGCCCTGGAAGTGACGGGCTGGCTTTGGATTCGACGACTGGTGAGGGTGCTATGACGGAACTCAATCTCTTCGGGCTTCTTGCATCAGGCTTGGCGATTGGCGTGGGGCTCTTGGTGTACGTGGCCATCGACGTCTTTATGCGGGCAAAGGCCTCTCGCTCACGCTGCGCGATTGCAGGTCACAAGGAAGGTAAGCCTGCCCGTCCGCTTCTTCTTCGAGTGAAAAGTTTGCTTAATCCTCGGCAATGGCCTCAACGACTGGGAAGGCTCTTTGCCTCACGGCTTCAGCCGAACCCCTTGCTGCTTGAGCGTATGCAATTGGCAGGACTTCGTTCCTTTGAGTCAGAGGCGGACTGGTTCGGGCTTCGACTTCTCAGCTCGATGGCTGCAGGCATTTTGGGACTGGTCTTTCATGCGCTTCTTGCTTCAGATGAAAGCAGCCCTATTCTTTGGGGCCTGGTTGGAGCAGGTCTTGGCTACCTCTACCCGTCGCTGTGGTTAAAGCAAAGGGCGCAGATTGAAATTCAGAAGGCACGATCGGGCTTCCCAGCCTTTCTCGATGGGCTTGCCCTTTCCCTTGAAGCGGGCCAGTCGTTTGCACAGGCGTTTGCTGAGGCCTCCCAGCGTGGCTTTCGGTCGGACCCTGCGCCCTGGAGGCAGAGGCTGGTGGAGTTTGCAGCAGAGATTCGCTCGGGCGTTGCAAGGTCGGAGGCGGCTCGGCGTCTGCAGCAGCGTATTCCGGTGAATGTGGTGGATCAGTTCACAGCGCTTGTGACTGCCGCGGAGTCGTCGGGCTTAAGCATGGCCAGGGTGCTGCGGGCGCAGTCAAGTCAGGCGCGTCGCCAGTTTCAACTGGAAATTGAAGAGCGCGCCATGAAGGCACCCGTTAAGCTGATGGGCCCGCTTGTCATGTGCATTTTTCCCTGCACCTTTGTTATTTTGCTCGCTCCTCTTGCCGTGCGTCTGTCCGAGTCTTTAGGGGTGGGGGCATGAGCGCGGCGTCAGCATTTAACCTTCCGATTGCATGCAGGCTGCTCTCGGGTTTTGGTGAACGGTTAGTTGGTATTTATGCAAGGCTTATTCGGCAGTGGTTTAGACGAGTCTTCAAGGCCGGGTCAGGTCAAGAGGCAAATGGGTTTCTTTTTGCGAATGCGCAAGAGCCGATGCCTTCTGATTCAACAGAGCCGTTGGCCTTAGGCTTTCCGCACTGCCGCTGCCTTCATACCTTTTTTATACGTCGCAGGCTTTTGGTTATTTTCGTCTCTGCTACCGGTCGGCCCGTGCAATGGCATTGGTCACGCCCATGGGGTGTTTACTTTTGCGCGCATGCCCGCCATGCCATTGAGATTGACTGGCAGGCGCTGTCGTCGCAGGAGCAGGCCAACGTGAAGGGCTGGCTTTTCGCAGAAGGTCCTTCGGCATCCTCGCGCCAGGCACCGAAGGGCTACTCTTTAATTGAAGCCCTGTTGGCCATGCCGGTTGTCTTGCTTATGGGGCTTCTGGTGGTTCAGCTTGGGCTTTTGGCCCAGCAGGCCCTGACGGTGAACTATGCAGTGGGGCAGTCGGTGCGTGAACTTGGCGCGGCAGGCGGCTCGTTAAGCAAGGGTTTGGCGCTGGGCTTAAGCCCCTTGTTATTGAAGAAAACCTCCTCAGTTGGCTCACTGGCGGCCGCAGGCCAGGTGTTGGCAACAAGCCAGGCCGCCTTGGCCTCAGCACGGCTTCAGGGCTGGGTGGACTGGCAGGTTCTTGAGCCCAAGCCCGAGACTTTTTACGACTGGGGTCTTGGCGCCGATCAGCTTATTGTTCCGCCCGCATGGGTGAAGCACGACCTCTCCAATGCACGTCCGCGGTCGGGGTCGGGCCCGACATCTGATGCAGGTACGGGCCTGGTGAGTGGGCAGCGCTCGGGCGTTACTCGGCTCGATGCCTCAAGGCTTCGGGTGCGCTTTGTGGTGGGGTTGCCGCTGAACATGCCCCTTGCTGGCCCTCTGCTTGCAAAGGCTGTTGCCTGGAGCAGGGGGTGTTCCAGCCTTTCGGCAACGCAGCTTGGCGCGGTTCAATTGGCCTCGCAGTCGCTTGCCATTTACTCGGCCCAGGGCTCGTTACAAGAGCTCGCGCATGACTGCCTGTTACTTAAACAAGGTGGCTTCAATGCAACGGGTGGCCCGCGGCTTCCGGTTCGTTTTGAGGTGAAGGCCCAGGCGCAGTCCGTGCTTGATCCCCGAAACTTTTAGATGGATAACTTGCTCGGCCCTTGCTAGGCTTCAAGCCGTCCTTAAGAGGCTGTTGGCTGGCACTCAACCGCGGTGTCAGGCGCCAGGCTTGGCAGCAGACCCACCCGCTCATCAAAGACAAAGCAGCTGCCCTGCCAGTGCGAGCCATCGGTTTTTTCAAAGTAATTCAGAATGCCGCCATCAAGCTGGAAGAACGTTGGCAAGACCAAGCTCGTTCATAAAGATAGCGGCCTTCTCGCAGCGAATACCTCCCGTGCAGTAGCTCACCACGGTTTTGCCCTCAAGCTCCGCCCTATGCGCCTTCACGGCGTTGGGAAACTCGGTGAACTTGGCAATACGCCAGTCAATGGCGTTGGCGAACCTTCCTTGGTCAACTTCGAAGTCGTTGCGGGCATCGAGCATGACCACTGGCCTGCCTGCATCGTCATGGCCCTGGTCGAGCCAGCGCTTGAGGGTGTCGGGGCTTACGGCCGGTGCCCGCGTGTTTGCGGGTTGAATGGTGGGATGGTCCATGCGAATAATTTCCTTTTTCACCTTCACCTTAAAGCGCTTAAAGGGAACGGTATCGGACCACGACTCTTTGACACCAAGGTTCTTAAACCCTTCAAGCGCCCGCAGGGCCTCAAGCATGGCGCGAACCTGTTCCTCTTTACCAGCAAGAAAACAGTTCAGGCCTTCATGGCTAACCAGAATCGTCCCTTTCAATTCAAGCGCTGTTCCTCTTGCATGAAGGGCTTCAGCAACCTGCTGTGGTGATGAGACCTCAACGAAATGATAGGCGGCGATGTTTAGAATGGTGGTCATGGGTTTATGCAAGAAAGGCTACTTAATTAAAAGAGATCGAAGGCTGAAAGTTCGTTCGTGGACAAAAGGTGACGAGCTGCGGTGGCAAGTAGAGATGACGGGTGGAAATGACGGGTGGAAATGGCGAGTGGAAATGGCGAGTGGAAATGGCGAGTTCTTTAGGAAGATGAAAACGAATGGCTAAGATTGTAGTCGTTGGGGCAGGGGCTGTTGGCAGCTTTTTTGGTGGGCTGCTTGCCAAGGCTGGCGAGTCCGTTACCCTTATTGGCCGGGCTGAACACCTAAAGGCCATTGGCGAGAACGGGCTGCGCATTGACTCCAAGCCATGGGGTCGCGAAGAGCGCATTCACGGCTTTGAGCTCTCAGAAACCATTCAGGCTGTTGCCCAGGCGGAGCTTGTTTTGTTCTGTGTGAAGTCAACGCAGACGGCAACAATGGCGAAGGCTATGCAAGACCTGCTTCCTGCGAATGCTGTTGTGTTGAGTATGCAGAACGGGGTTGAGAACCCCGAGACCTTGCAGCGGCTGTTGCCACAGGCCCGGGTCGTGCCTGTGGCCGTTTACGTGGCCTTGTCTCTGGCGGCCCCGGGTCTTGTGCGACATTTTGGTCGTGGCGAGCTGGTGGTGGGTCCGTCCTCGCCCTGGCTTGAGACCACCGCCGAGCGGCTTCGGAAGGCGGGCATTGGGGTCACAGTGTCGAATCAGGTGATGCGCGACCTCTGGCTGAAACTTGTGGTGAACACAGCCTTTAACGCGGTGTCGGCCGTGACTCAAAAAACCTATGGCGAGATGTTTGCCGAGCCCATGGTGCAGGCAACGGTGCAGCAACTTACACGCGAGGTGGTGGCGGTTGCGCAGGCCGAGGGCTACGACATTTCAATGGAGCAGGGCTGGGCCGCTGTTCAGGCCATTGCCCAGACCATGGCCGGCCAACGCTCGTCCACCGCCCAAGACCTTGCGGCAGGCAAGCGCACTGAAATTGATTTTCTAAATGGCACGGTTGCCCGACGTGCAGAGGCTCATGGCCTGTCGGTGCCCGTTACGCAAGCCCTCTGGTCGATGGTGCGCCTTATGGAAGGCGCAGGGAATTAAGAGACTGTAAAGACTGGCGATAAAGAAATAGCTAATAAAAAAAGAGGCGGGGCAGAGGCCTAAGCCTTTGCCGAAGGGCGTTGCTTCATGCGCTCGCGCCAGGCACAGAGGTGCGGGTGATTTTCCTCGGTAGGCTGCAGCTTGAGTACCCTTGCAAAGTCGACGGTGACCAACGCAGTAATGTCGGCAATGCTGAACTGGTTGGCAGCAATAAACTCGCGGTTTGCAAGATGCTCATTCAGATCGTCGAAAAAGGCTGCCGTGCGCTGCAGGCCTCGCTCGGCAAGCGCAGGAATTTGTTCGACAGGCCGGGTGCCCGGAAGCCCGCGCTTGGCCATGGCCGGGTTGCTGTTACGAAAGGCCTCGGCCACAGCGCCAAGCCCATCAGACTCGATACGCGCCTGCCAATAAGCCACATCGCCCTTGTCTTCGGGCGTGCGGCCCAACAAGGGGGGCTCGGGAAACCTGGCCTCAAGGTAGGCGGCAATGGAGGCGTTGTCGGCAAAGCAAGAACCCTCTTCGCTCACCAAAGCAGGCACAGTGCATCGAGGGTTGACTGCCTTAAACGTATCGCTGAACTGCTCGAGCTCGCGAAGGTTGATGGCGACCTTTTTGTAGTCGATGTTTTTTTCAGCAAGGAAGATGCGTGCGCGGCGGGGGTTTGGTGCCAGTTCAAAATCGTAAAGGGTTAGCATTTTTTTATTACTCCTTGGGGGTGAGTTTGTCTTGTGTTTTGGTGTCGAAGTCGCTTGTGTCGTGGCGCTCGTGCAGCTGATCCTCAAGAGGGCCAGAGGTTCGGTTGACTTTGCGTCCACGAACAACAGCAGGACGCTCGGCGATGGCTTGCGCCCAACGTTGCACATGACTGTAGCTTTTCACGTCTAAAAAGTCCGAGGCGTCGTATTGGTTGTAAAGGCAGATATTGGCAAACCAGGGCCAGCAGGCGATGTCTGCAATGGTGTAGTCATCTCCGGCAAGGAAGGCGGTCTCAGCGAGCTGTTGGTCAAGGACATCAAGCAGGCGCTTTGTTTCCATCGTAAAGCGGTTGATGGGGTATTCCATTTTGGAGGGGGCGTAGGCATAGAAGTGGCCAAAGCCACCGCCCAAGTAGGGCGCGCTTCCCATCTGCCAGAAAAGCCAAGACAGGCACTCGGTGCGCTGCACGGGGTCTTCGGGAAGGAAGGCATCAAACTTCTCGGCAAGGTAGAGAAGAATGGAGCCCGATTCAAAAACGCGCACAGGGGTGGGGCCCGAGCAGTCGAGCAGGGCAGGAATTTTTGAGTTGGGGTTGACCGAGACAAAGCCCGAGCTGAACTGGTCGCCCTCGGTGATGCGAATAAGCCAGGCGTCGTACTCGGCGCCCTTGTGGCCAAGGGCTAAAAGTTCCTCGAGCATGATCGTGACCTTGACGCCATTGGGCGTTGCCAAGGAGTAGAGCTGCAAAGGATGCTGGCCGCGTGGAAGCTCTTTGTCGTGAGTGGGCCCTGCGATGGGTCGATTGATGTTGGCGAAGCGACCGCCGCTCGCCTGGTCCCAGACCCAGACACGGGGCGGGTCATAGGGGGTTAGGTTGGAACTGGATGTCATGGGTTCTCCTTGGTTTCTTCAGAGGGTGCGGGCAGATGGGCCTTGGGTGAGAAGCTGCTAAGCACTTCGTCGCCTTTTAGAAGCTGCTCAATAAGCCTGCGAATGGTGGACAGCGTATCAAGGGTATCGCCTGTCTGGCCAACGCTAAGTTCGCCAGCGGCGGCCTGTTGCAGAATACGGTTCTTCGCCTCGGCGTAGCTGTCTTGAAACTGCGTTAAAAGACGTTGGTCAACCCTTAGGCGGTTACTAAGAGCGTCGGACTCGGAACAAAAGCTTGCCACAGCAAGGCTTGCCTCACGAAGATGACCCATGCTTGAGGCAGGCTTGCCGTTGAGCTCGGGCCATCGGAAGCCGCCCTCGCGCATGAGCTGGTTCTGGCAAAGCAAGGATTCGTGGAGGTATCGAAAGGCGCGCAGCAGCTTCGCAACCTTATTGGCATCTTCCATCGGCATACGCTGCATGGTTAAGGACTGAAAAAACGCTTCAATGGCCTGGCTTAGGCCTGAGATGGCCTCGGGGTGATCAGCAGCCAGACGTTTACCTTGCATGAGCTGCTGTGCATTGTTTGCCACTAAAGATCGAAACCGGTGGAGCTCTTTCTGAATAGCCTCTTCTGCAAGGGTTGGAATACTTAAAAGGGTGTTGTCAATGAAGAGCGGTCGTGCAAGGTCTTCGTCGGCCTTGCGAAAACGTGTTTCAAGCCAACGCGCGAGAAGCCCTGTGATGGGAAGCATGATTAAAACACCCATTAGGTTAAAAAAGGTGTGAAAGAGCGCAAGCGAGCTTGCCATACCGGCCTGTAGTTCAAGCCGACCGGCAATAAGTAAAACCAGTTGAACCAGCCAGGGAAGAACGGCAAGCGCAACGCAGGCCGTGATGATGTTGAAGACGATATGCCCCAGAGCAAGGCGACGGGCATTACTTGTTGCCTTAATGGCAGCAAGTAATGCGGTGGAGGTGCTTCCCAAATTAGCGCCTATCACAGCGGCAGCAGCGGCCTCGAAGTTAAGAAGCCCCCCAGCGGCTGCCGAGAGAACCAGCGCAATGGAAGCGCTGGATGACTGCGTGAGCACGGTCAGGGTAAGCCCAAGGCTTAGGTACAGCAGCACCACCTCCCATGCGCTTGAATGCAGAACCTGATTTACGGGCTCGATTGACTCAACGGTAAGTGAGGCAAGGCCTGTAAGCGACTCTTGAAGAATGCCAAGGCCCAAGAAAAAGAGGCCAAAGCCCGCAAGGGCTTCGCCAATGGCTTGCTGGCTGTGTCGTTGGCTGCCAAGCCTTAAGGCTACGCCCACCACAAGAAGGCTAAGGGCTAGTAGGTCGATCTTCAGGCCGAAGCCAAGAATGGCAACAAGCCAGGCGGTTATGGTTGTGCCTAGGTTGCTTCCATAAACAACCCCAAGGGCCTGGCGCACCGTCATGAGGCCTGCGTTGACAAAGCCTATGAGCGCAACCGTAATGGCACTCGAGGATTGGGCGATGGCGGTTGTAAGAAAGCCTGTTGCGATCCCACGAAGCGGGGTGGCTGTGGATTTTTCCAGCAGACGCTTGATGGTCTGACCCGTGCCTGTCTTCAGGCCATCGGTCATCATGGCCATGCCAAGCAGAATAAGGGCAAGGCCCCCAAGGCTGTTAATGAGAACGGAGATAGTCAAGACCTCTAATGCTCGCGCATTTGGCCGGTAATGTCACGTTTGCTGTAATTGCGATGGTTACAGGGCGCCGGTTTCTAAGAAGCCGCGAGTTTTGAAATTCACGTACGTAAAATTCGGAAAGCGACTTGCTAGGAAGGAAGCTCTTCCCCCGCTAATTCTTTACGGCGGGGAAGGAGACTTTGAGCGTGACGGATGCCGCGTATTAGGGTGGCGGGAATTCAGCGACGGTGGGGCCCGCCCGATAATTACGGGATTTTTTTAACGGCAAGGCTGTGACCGGGTTACGAACCCTCGAGCACCCGTGCCACGCCACCCTGGCATTCGGCACACTTGCCATCCAACACCAGTTCGCCTCCCTTGATGGTCCCCTTGAAATTGGTGATCGTTGTTCCGTGACGGCAATGCCCGCACCAGACATTCGACAGCAAGCGCTGGCGCAAATCGGCAGGGATGGTCTCCCAGCGCTTGCGGGCCGGTGGAGTGAAGTTTGGCAGTGATTCGACACCCATAGGTCTACTCCTCGAAAAAGTACGCTGTTTTAGTCGGATGATGCCGGCAACCATTTGATACCCGCTACCCCCAGGTTTTTCTGGCTGATGTGGGTGGTGAATATGGGCAGATGCTGCCGTCCCAGTCGATGACCATCATTGCGACATTACCTTCATCGGCCAGTATGCACAGCAGTGCATCATCGGCATCCTTGTCCATCGATGCCTTGAGTTCGTCCTCAAAGCCAGCCAGCACCTCAACATACAGGTCAATGCTCAGTGGGCTCTGCTCTGACGTTCATCAACATCAATGCCAATGCATTGACATGACAATGCGATTGCATTACTTTCGAGACTTCAACTCAAATCCGCAGGAGACTGCCATGGCTGAGACCCTTGAAGTCGAATCCACACTCACCGACCGTTATCAGACTACGGTGCCGCAAACCGTGCGTCGAGCCCTTAAATTGGGCAAGCGCGACAAAATTCACTACACCATTCGCTCCAGCGGAGAGGTAGTAATGACGCGCGTCGAAGCATCCGATGGTGATGACCCAGTTCTTAGTCAGTTTCTCGGCTTTCTGGCCGACGACATCACTCGTCATCCCGGGCGACTGCAAGCTTTAGATGCTGGCCTTGTCCAGCACCTGCAGTCCCTGGTTGGCGATGTTGATGTCGATCTTGATGCGGCGCTATCGGAAGACGATGAATGAGCGCAGGAAAGCCTGTGCCCTTGGTCATTCATGGCTGGACGGTATTCGCCCATCCACTGTTTCTTGCGCAGATTGAAGCGTTAGCGCAGCAGGTCGATACCTTTAAGCGGAAGGACCCAACAGGGTATAAAAAAAAGAATGCCAGCAAACGACTGGCCGCCATTACAAAGCTAGCGTTTGATGTTGTTCCGCAAGATCCAATGCGACCGGAATATCGCCAGGGCGGCACGCTCGGTGAAAATCACAAACATTGGTTACGAGCCAAGTTCCTCCAGCAGTACCGACTATTTTTTCGCTATCACGCCTCAAGCAAGGTGATCGTCTATGCGTGGGTGAATGACGAAGACACGAAACGCACATACGAAAGCAGCGATGACGCCTACCGAGTTTTCCGAAAGATGCTGGAGGCCGGGCATCCTCCTGATGACTGGGATCAGCTGCTGGCCGAGGCGCAGAGGGCGGCTTTGATCGCATCGAGGTGTTCGGTGCGTTCGGTCAGCACCAGGACCTTGCTTCCATGCTCGTCGTACTTGATGAACTGGATAACCGGTGCCGTGGTCAGTTGGGCGCGGTGATGCTGGCGACCAAGTCGGATGCAGGATCGGTAAGCCGCCGAATCGTCAGGGCACAGCGTTGCTCAATCAAGGTATTGATTTGATCAACCACTGGATTGTCGCCAAAACTGTGTCCGGGGTCAGACTGAAGCTTACGCGCCGTTGCTGGCAGTAACTTTGCCAACTCCATAATGCGCCGTTTAGCCTGCGCCTTGGTAAAGCCTGCGCCTTCAGCAAACTGCTCCCAGTGACGCGCCTGAACTTCGCTGAACTTGTACTTGCTGCCGATTTTCATCGCCATCTTCTGCGTCAGTGTTGGATACACCGCCGTCGAGAGTGTGTCGTAAAACGGTGCCAGAACGGGGGCCTTACCCGAGTACAGCAGAGAGAAATTCTTAGCGTGCGCATCATGATTCCCGATCAGCGCATTGAAGATGACGTAGTCGAGCAGTCGCAGGACCTGCGGCGCACTAGGGCGCGTCGCACTGCGCACCAGCTCAAAACACTGCGCCAGATCTGGACCACCCTCATTCTGGTATTTCATCTCCGGCACCACGCCCAGTGCCTGGCAAAAGTCCTCTTGATGAAGCCGTTGCCGGTGCCCCTGGGCATCGACCGGTCGGTCGTAGCGCTCGACCAGTAGAAAAGAGCGATCCAATACCTTGTGAACCTTTGACTTTGCCGGTTTGAGTTGCATGGCCTCAGCCAGTGCCATACAAAATCCCTCGTTGATCACGCTATCTTCAACGGCGTAAATGGCCGGTTTCAGAATGTGGGAGCTAGGCGTGCCGCCTCGGGGCAGCCCGAGGCGCGCACCGTCGAAAACCACTGGTAACTTGTCTTGGGTGCCCGCTAAAGAGAGCCGCAAGCCGTCTTTGCCTGCCAACATGGGGCGACGCGGCAATTCATCCAGGACGGCAATCACTTCCTCGTTGCTCAGCCATTGAACGTCATCGCGGTGGCTCGGCACAGGCAAAACCTGCCCTGGTTTAAGTAACGTCACCGCCCCGGCGCATTCGCCGCCGATGTGGTCCAGCAACGCAAAGTCGTTCTGGCCCGAGACCTGGAAGTGCTGTGCAATTAGGCGGCGCATCTGCCCTTCGGGCAGTAGACCCGCAAAGAACGGGCGCGTTTTGCGATCGTCAAATGGCTCTGCTTGCAGAGGGAGCGAGGTGGACAAGGTAACGGCGTCTTTGTGTGACAGCCAACCGGGTGCGTAGCTAAAGTTTAGCCGCCCATCGACCAGCGCCAACGTGCCGGCACGAGCTGCGAAAAGCCAGACATCGAGCTCATGTGCCATGGCCGTCATCCTCTCGTTGATCACCGGAGGCAACCGATGACAATCCGCTCAAATGGATTTCACCGCCTAGGGCATCAATGACCCGCAGCACGTTTTCCAGTCGCAAGGTGGACTTGCCTGCTTCAAGGTCGACAATGAAGCGCACACCCACCCCAGCCGCCAGCGCCAGCTGGGGCTGGGTCAGCCCCAGCTGCTTGCGAGCGGCACGCAGTGCATCGCCGAGTTGTTGAGGTGATCGAATGGATGTCATGGTTTGCTCAGTTTCCCGTACGGGAAATTATCAGCCACTACTGGACGCTGTGCAAGCGATATTTCCCGAACGGGAATGTTCAGTGGGGTTGTGGCATGATTCGGCCCATTGTTTACCGATCGGGAAGCAATGGGCCGCTCTCAATTCCACATTAACACCCATTCACATCCAATGTGGCGCGGTTTTCAGAACTACCCCATGACTGTTTTCTGGCGTTTCCGGGGGCGCTAAATCTGCAACCCTGACGGGTCCGACTCGCGCCAGCATTGGGGTTACAGGTGGACGAAAAGGGCCCAGAACCAGGTCTGAGCCCTTTGTAAGGGTAGCGTATGGCACATAAGCCTACACGCGGTTATAAACTTGAACTGGACGAGCCTGGACTTGCGGATTCAATTGCCAAGTAGGCGGCGAGCGAGCACGGTCTGTATATCGCGTCTGCCGTCCGCAATCAAATAAATAATGACTTTGTTGTCAGCAACACGGTAGATCACTCGGTAAGGCTTGAAGAAGGTCTGCCGGTATTCTTTGATGCCCAGGCCGACCAGTTCCTTGGGGTAGCTGCCGCGCTCTGGGAGTCTAGACAGGTTCTCCACAACACCCATCAACGCATCGAGAACATAGTTGGCGCTGGCGAGCACCGTCGAACTCGCAGATGTAATCGTAGATGGCCTCTAGGTCTTGCTCGGCACCCTGGGTGAGTAGGACTTCAAACTTGGCCGACTTGCCTGCCATCAGTCTCAGGCCCGCTTTGCGCGAAGACGTGCAACAACGTCGGCCGCGGGCCTAACCTTTCCGGCCGCCACATCCTGGTTGCCAAGCGCAAGAATTTTCAACATGGCCAGTGTTTCTTGTGTCTCTTCGAACGAGGCCACATCCTGCAGGACTGCCTTGGCCTCGCCGTTTTGGGTAATCACCAGCGGTTCGCGTTGCTCTGTGAGGTGCGACAGAACCTCCGCGGCATTCGCTTTGAGGTAGCTGATGGGCTTGACTTGTGATGAGTAGCGCATGGCTGTGCTCCGAGCTTGGGTAAGACTTAATATAGTCTTTTTTCGGTCTCATCACAACTCACCCTGTATCCCATCGCACGATAGCCACGCTGCCGCTTGTCCCACATCCGCAAAAGCGCGGGGTGACCAGTGTCAACGAAATCGATGATCCGCACATTGGTCTTGCTGGTGTGCTCTCGGCTTCGCGCAAATGAGTCATTTAGAGAGCAGCTCAACATAAGCTTGATAACTGTAGCTTCTGTTCTTCTTCTGGCCCGTCATCTCAGTAACGATACCGAGATCTTCTAACACCTTGACGGCCGCTGTGGCGGTAGGAAAGCTTGTGTCGAGTTGCTGGCGAACGCGCTCAATCGTGAATCGCGGCATCATCGGCAGCATCTCAACCAGTCGGTAACTGGCTGGCCCCGCCTTTGGTGACTCGCAGCAGGCGTTTACGGTCCGCTGCTACTAGACTGGCCACTTCGATAATGCTGTGCTCTGCATCTGCGGCAGCCACGCACACGCCTTCCAAAAGAAAGTCACCCAGGCTCTCCCAATCACCTTCGGTGCGGATGTTTGACAGGCGGCGGTAGTACTCGGCCTGGTGTTGCTTAAGGTAGCCGCTGAGATACATCAGCGGCTCAGCAAGCAATCCCCAGTGCTCAAAAAGCGTTGCAATTAAGAGACGGCCCAATACGGCCATTGCCATCCAGAAAAGGATGGATGGTTTCGAACTGCGCATGGATCAGCGCCACCTTCACCATGGGTGGTAAATCGGTCGCACCGTCATGAATGAATCGCTCCATGTCGGTCAGCAACTGAGGCACGTTCTCTGGCGGTGGCGGCACGAACACCGCGTTTCCGGGCCTTGTGCCGCCGATCCAGTTTTGTGAGCGACGCAACTCCCGGGCTGCTTGCCCGCACCTCTCACGCCATTAAGTAACAGACGATGGGCATCGCACAGCAGCCGCACGCTGATGGGCAGTCCCTTGGGGTCACGTAACTGCTCTGAACCAGTCGGAAGGCTCGAAGGTAATTCGTGACCTCCTCGACATCGTCAGTGTTGCTCACCTTAAAGCCAGCTTCTTCATCAAACAGGTCGGTCAGAGTGGCCTGCGTGCCCTCGATCTGCGATGTGAGCAATGCCTCCTTGCGGATCGCGCTGTAAAGCAGCCAGTCCACCGAAGGGACCAAGCCCGACACGCCGGATAGTCGCGCGAGCGCCATCTCCGCCTTGCGGTTCAGGTCCTGATAGACCTCCAATGCCAGGGTTGGATTTTTTGGGGGCAACGAATCAGGCACGAACGCCTGCACCACCTCCCCAAGGGTGGTGGATTTCACATAAGTCCCAGTTGCCCGTTTCATGATCAAGGTCGCTTTAATTAGATTTCATGAATATTAAAGAACTCTTTAATATATGGCAAGATTATCAAAGGATTCTTTAATAAATGCTGTATAGCCCCGCCTGTTAGGGGTCTGAGATGGAGCGGACTGGGCTGATTTGGGGCTTATCTCGGCCTGAAGCCTGAGTCTGCCTCAATGTCGGGTATCGACACGTTCCCAAAACATGTCGACAAAACTAAAAAACATCGACATGTCTGGCGGATGTGTTGATGCGATCGACATGAGGTATCCCGAACACAGTGTCCCACCCGCTGACTGATCAAAACTACACCCATTAAGACCCACTAAATCCGGGCAATCGTCGGATGACTTGGACAACCTCTAAATCACTAACCCTTTAATTCTTGCCACTGCCTTTTTGAAACTCTAGCCATTGCTTCCCGAGGGCCGTCAGGTCGGTAGCGCTGCTTACTGCTTCGCGGGACATCAGGCAGGGTCATCTCAATCATGTTCGCAACCAATGCGGGTTTTAGGTATGCAGTCCGGAAGTGCTCCTCGCTTTTCAGGCCCACTGCAGACTGGATTTGCTGTCGGGACATCTCACTAACTACAGCGCGCAACAGGCGCTCGACTTCCCCTGCGGCTTCACTCCCGCCAACGGTCGGGACAAGCGCCAGGGGTGCCAGGGCAAGCGGATCACAAAGCGACAGGCGGTCATCATCTGTCTCGAAAGCGGGGCAGGCGAGCCATTTGCCGCCATTTCCTTCAAAATTTTCGGTATACTCGTGGAGCGACCTTCAGTCATCTCAGAGAGAGAATCGGGCGCAGAACCCGCTAGATGGTGCAGTGGGCAAGGTCCGCAAGTTTCCGCATGAACCCGCAAGAACACGGGGCGGTGCGCGCCAACCGACGAAAAAATCCCCAACTCGGACGAGTTGGGGATTGTGTACTAGTGGAGCCGGCGGGAATCGAACCCGCGTCCGCAAATCGTCCAAAGACAGTTCTACATACTTAGTCGATTAATTTGGATTTAACCGGTAACTTAGCCAACCGACAGGCCGGTTACCAACGATCCGCTTGTTTTAGGCATTGGGCCCACGGCTTGCCCAATGACGATCTGATGTGAATGACACTGCTGCGGGTTTTACCCCGCCTGGCCCATCAGAGAACCAGTGCAGCGCCCGCAGGTTTAAGCTGCGAGAGCGAAACGCTCGTCGTTGGCGTTTATTAATTTCCGAATGGATTTACGAGGTGATCGGTCCTCGGTATGCCCTGCGCTCCTTCATTACCCACGTCGAAACCAGGTCGGCCCCAAGAGTCGTATTGTGGTCTTCTGCCGGGGGGAAGGCAAGCCTTTCCTAAAAAAGATGAGCCTTCGCCTTCTGCGCCCGAAGCCTGCTTCATCCAATTAAGCCTGCTTCCCCTAAATAAGCCTGCTTCACCTAATTTAACCCGGCTTACGGCCCTTAAGGTCTTCCCGGAAACGTCGAAGCAGTTAAGAATGCATGAATGCGGCCTAAGAAGGATTTTGTATGACCCATCAGTTCAGCCTTGACCCATCGCGCTTTGAGGAGCTTAGCCTTGTCTCGGGATCGACCGACAGGCTTGAGTTTTTTAACGACGAGCGTTTAAGTGGCCAGCAACGCCTTTTCTTTCAGGTCTGGGCAAGCCAGGTGCTTCAGTTGGGCGTTTTGGGTGCGGGCCATACGCTCACCCAAGCGGGCGAAATCCCACTTTACGGCTATGTCATGACCTCGGGGGAGGCCCGTCGCCTGCCTGTCTCTGAGAATTCCCAGGAACTTCTTCTTGGCCCCGGCAGCGTGCTTGGTTTGGCAGAAGGCCTTGCCGGAATTCCTTCCCTTTACACCGTCGAGGCCATCTCGACCGTGCACTGCAAGGTCATCCCTATTAACGAAGCGGTGGCAGACATTCAGCGGCTTAACTCCAGCATGAAGGGTATCTGCCGCTTCACGCTGGGACGCATTTTGAATGGTCGTATGGAGAACATTCCCGCATGGCTGCAGTGAAGGACTCTTCGAACCCCATTGACAGTGTGCTGCAGCAGGGCGCTCGTCGGTCGCGGGTTATTCAGCGCGATACCCATGCGGCCGTGCGGAATTTAAGTTCAGCTCTCACGGTTGGCTATGGGCCAAAGAAGGTTCCAGAGGAGCATCTGCCCAAGGTGGTCAACCCAGAGCCCGCGCCGGAGGCAGAACTTAAGCTCGAGCCGGTGGCAATGTCTCAGCCTGCCTCTGCTCTTAAGACACCCGCGGGGGCAAAACCTGCGCCGACCCTAGTTGAGGTTCAGCCGTTGCCTGCGGAGTCCGTAAGCGCGGTGTCGTCGTCTAATTTCACCCTTGGCCTCAACGAGGTCTTCTACCCCGAAGGTCAGGTGCTCTTTGAAAAGGGGGAGCAGGCTGATTTCTTTTACGTCTTGGTCTCGGGCAAGGTGGCACTCTTTGAGCCAAGCAATCAGTCCTTCATCGCCCATCTGGAGCCGGGCTCGTCCTTTGGAGAGCAGGCCATCTTGGCGGGTGGGGTTCGAAGTCTTACAGCCCGTGCCGCCGAGCCTACAGTTTGCAAGGCCATTTCGGCCGAGGCCCTAAGCGAGATGCTGGCTCAGGGGAGGGGTATCACCAGGCCTCTGGTTTATGCGCTTCTGCTTGAACTGGCCATGACCAACGATCTAAAAAGCCAGGGGCTGACCTAGGTTTTACTTAAAGGTATGCAGGGCGAGACCGCCCCTGCATTTCAACAGACTGAAGGAGTCTTCAAGTCACGTACCATTTGGGCATGCATACCGCCATTCTTATTACAGGGCACAGTCGGGGTCTGGGAGCAGCCCTTGTTAACGAGGCCTCTGCCCATGGGTTTTCCGTGCTTGGGCTCTCCAGACGGGTCACAGGTCTTGCTGGTCTCTCAGAACTTAACAGGCCCGATGCTCCTCAAGGCTCAACGGCAGGCTCGAGCAGGCCTCTGCTTTTCGAGCAGTCCCTCGATCTTTCCGATGCCCGCGCAGTGGCAGGTTTTATCTCGGGCCCTGCGTTACCTGGTTTTTTTGCCCAGGCCGATCGTGTTCTGCTTATTAATAACGCGGGCCTTCTCAGCCCCATCGGGCCGGTGGGGCGGCTTTCAAGCCAGGCCATTTACACCAGCGTTGCGGCCAACGTCAGTGCAGCCATTGCCCTAACCGATGCTTTTTTGAAGGCTGTTCCGGCCTCGGCCAGCGACCGCCGCGTTATGCATGTATCGAGCGGTGCCGCGCGCTCGGCCTATGCGGGTTGGAATGTTTACTGCGCCACCAAGGCGGCCTTGGATCATCACGCCCGTGCCGTGCAGCTTGAGGCCATGGAGCCGGGTCCTGCCAATGGCCTGCGTATCTGCAGTCTTGCCCCCGGGGTCATCGATACCGAGATGCAGGATCAGGTGCGAGCCGCCCGGCCGGAGGATTTCCCGATGCAGCCAAGGTTTGACGATCTGAAGGCGCAAGGGGCCTTGCTGCCCCCAGCGGATGTTGCGAAGCGTTTACTTACTTATATGGTCTCGGAGTCCTTCGGATCGGAGCCGGTGGCCGATTTGCGCTCCATTTCCCTTTAGAAGGCGTTTTCTTCAATGAAAACAGGGGGGTACCCCTGTGGCATGTTGTCGGCTTAAAACCGGTAAAATGGTGGATTCAAGCCGTTTCATGAAAATTTAAAGAAAAGAGCGCTTTTTAACCATGGAGTCCTTCGCTAAAGAAACCCTCCCGGTCAGTCTCGAGCAGGAGATGCGCCGGTCGTACCTCGATTACGCCATGAGCGTTATTGTGGGGCGGGCCTTGCCCGATGTGCGCGATGGTCTGAAGCCTGTGCATCGTCGTGTGCTTTTTGCCATGCACGAGCTCAATAACGACTGGAATCGAGCCTATAAAAAGTCTGCCCGTATTGTGGGTGACGTCATTGGTAAGTACCACCCGCATGGCGACTCTGCGGTCTACGACACCATCGTTCGTATGGCGCAGCACTTCTCGCTTCGTTACATGTTGGTCGATGGTCAGGGCAACTTTGGTTCGGTTGACGGCGATAACGCCGCGGCCATGCGATACACCGAGGTGCGTCTTTCAAAAATTGCCCATGAGCTTCTTGAAGACCTCGACAAAGACACCGTGAACTTCGGGCCGAACTACGACGGCTCCGAAAAAGAGCCGTTGGTTCTGCCCGCGCGTATTCCTAACCTTTTAATCAATGGCTCCTCGGGTATTGCCGTGGGTATGGCCACCAACATTCCTCCGCATAATCTCTCGGAAGTGGTGGCGGCCTGCCAGATGTTGCTTGCCAACGCCGATGTCACGGTGGACGAACTCATGGAATGCATTCCGGCGCCCGACTTCCCCACGGCCGGCATTATTTATGGCATTGAGGGCGTACGCGAGGGTTACCGCACTGGCCGTGGCCGCTGCATCATGCGTGCGAAGACGCATTTTGAAGAGATCGACAAGGGCTCGCGTCAGTCCATTATTGTTGACGAGCTTCCCTACCAGGTGAACAAGCGAAGCCTGCTTGAGCGCATTGCCGAGCTCGTGAACGAGAAGCGTCTTGAGGGTATTTCGGACATTCGTGATGAGTCCGACAAGTCGGGTATGCGGGTTGTGATTGAGTTAAAGCGCGGTGAGCTGCCCGAGGTTGTGCTTAATAATTTATACAAGAACACCCAGCTGCAAGACAGCTTCGGGATGAACATGGTGGCGCTGGTCGATGGCCAGCCGCGAACCCTGAACTTAAAGCAGATGCTGCAAAGCTTTTTGTCGCATCGACGCGAAGTGGTGACACGTCGCACCGTTTTCGAGCTGCGCAAGGCCCGCGATCGCGGCCATGTCTTGGAAGGTCTTGCCGTTGCGGTGTCAAACCTGGACGTCATGATCGAGCTTATTAAAACCTCGGCCAACCCCGCTGAGGCCAAAGAGGGCCTGCTTGGTCGAGCCTGGTCGGCTTCCCTGGTAAGCGAGCTTTTAGCCAAGGCCAGCGAGACCAGCAAGGTGGAAGACTTCCGCCCCCTCGGTCTTTCAAGCCAGTGTGGTCTGAAGGACGATGGCTACTGGCTAAGCGACACCCAGGCCTCCGAGATTCTTCAGATGCGTCTGCAGCGTTTAACAGGCCTTGAGCAAGACAAAATTGTGGCGGAGTACAAAGAGGTTATTTCACAAATTGCCGACCTGCTTGATATTCTGGCTAAGCCCGAGCGCATCACCCAAATTATGTCTACCGAGCTTAGCGATGTGGGTACAGCCTTTGGGGATGCCCGCCGCTCATTCATTGAGTTGAATGCCGAAGAGCTTCAAACGGAAGATTTAATTACGCCGCAAGAGATGGTGGTTACGCTGACCCATGGCGGCTACATAAAAAGCCAGCCGCTTAGCGAGTACCAGGCGCAGCGTCGAGGGGGTCGCGGTAAAACGGCCACAGCCACCAAGGAAGACGACTGGATCGACCAGCTCTTCATTGCCAATACCCACGACACCATTCTTGCCTTCTCGAACAAGGGCCGTGTCTATTGGCTTCGTGTCTTTGAGGTGCCGCAGGGCTCACGAGCCTCAAAGGGCAAGCCCCTTGTGAATGTCTGGCCGCTTGAAGACGGCGAGAAGGTCACGGTTGTGCTTCCCATTCAGGCCTACGAAGAAAACAAGTTTGTCTTTATGGCAACCGAGCTTGGCACGGTTAAAAAGACACCCTTGTCGGCGTTTTCCCGTCCCTTAAAGCGCGGCATTATTGCCTGCTCGCTCGATGAGACTGACTGCCTTATTGGCGCGGCCATTACCAACGGTGAGCATGACGTCATGTTGTTCTCAAATGCTGGGAAGGCCGTGCGGTTTGCCGAGGGCGATGTTCGACCCATGGGCCGTGAGGCGCGCGGTGTGCGCGGCATGATGCTTGAGAAAGACCAGAGGCTCATTAGCATGATCGTGGCCGAGAATGAGAGCGACTTTGTGCTTACCGCAACCGAGAATGGCTTTGGCAAGCGCACGCTTATCTCGGAACACACCCGCCATGGCCGTGGCACCAAGGGCATGATTGCCATTCAGACATCGGCCCGAAACGGCCGGGTGGTGGGTGCCTGTCGGGTGAGTGAGACCGATGAAATCATGTTAATTACCGACCGGGCCGTTGTGGTGCGCACGCGGGTGGCCGAGGTTCGCGCTCTTGGTAGGGCAACCCAGGGGGTCACGCTTATTTCGGTGGACGAGGGCAGTCGGCTTGTTGGCGTGCAGCGCATTGCCGAGCAAGACGATGACTTGAACGAAGGCTCGGGCGACAATTCGAACCAGGTTTCAAGCGACGACACGCCCCAGGAATGACCGACGCCCTTTTGCAGGTCTTCCTCCTCGTGGGGGTGGGCCTGCTTGTGGCGCGTCTGGGCTGGATTGACGAGGTCTCAACCCAGTCCTTTTCCAACCTTGTGCTTAAGGTCTTTCTGCCGGCCTTGCTTTTTCGAACCATGGCCACGGTCGACTTCAATGCCCTAAGCCTGCTGCCCATTTTCAATTACCTCTCGCTCACCATGCTCACCTATGCGCTGGCCTTTTTCTGGGCGCAACGCTCGCCGCGCATTGTGTCCGACCCCAGCCAACGAGGCCCGGCCGTCTCTTTAGCGCTTGCCTCCACCTTTGCCAATTCCATCATCATTGGCATTCCAGTGGTTAAGCTTTTCTATGGGCCCGAAGGCCTTGTCATTCTGCTCACTGTGGTCACCATGCATTCCTTGGTGCTTCTAACCACCTCGGTGCTCGGCTACGAGATGCTTGCTAAGAACCGTTCGCGACGCAGCAGGCTTATGACCCTGCGACAGCTTGCCCAGTCGGCCCTCTTGCATCCGGTGGTGGTGCCTATTTTTCTGGGTGTCTTCGTTAGCTTTTTACAAATTGAGCTGCCTGTGTTGCTTGACTCCACGCTTTTGTCGATGGGGCAGGTGGCCATTCCTTGCTGCCTGGTTCTGCTTGGTGCCACGGTCTATCACTCACGCGGACAGATCGAGCCCCGCGCCGTGGGGCCGGCTGTGCTTTTGAAACTGGTTATTCACCCTCTTATTGTCTACCTGGGCAGTCGTTTTATTTTTCAGGCAGAGCCTTTAACCATCGCTGTTCTTACCAGTCTTGCGGCGATGCCCTCGGGAGCAAACCCCTACCTGCTTGCCCAGCGGTACAACCAGGGTGTGAGCATTAGTGCAACAGCCGTGGTGGCAACCACCGCAGTAGCAGCATTTTCGCTACCCTATGTGCTTTCCCTTTTCCCTGGGCCGTTTTCTTAACGCGTTTGAACGACCCTGTAACCTAAGGCCTTATGTCGATAGAGTGACCCTCCCACCATGACTTCGAAACGACCCTATAACTTTGCCCCCGGGCCTGCCGTCCTGCCAGAGCCTGTGCTTGAAAAGGCTGCTGAGCAGATGCTCAGCTGGGGGGGCAGCGGCATGTCGGTTATGGAAATGAGCCATCGAGGCCCTTTGTTTACTGGCATTCACGAGCGGGCCATTGCCGACCTGAAAGAGCTGCTTGGCCTTGATGATGATTTCGAGGTGCTTTTTATGCAGGGTGGGGCCACAGCACAAAATGCCATCGTGCCGATGAACCTTCTTGCAAAGAATTCGAAGGCCGATTTTGTTCACACTGGACACTGGTCGGCGAAGTCCATTGCCGAGGCAAAAAAATACGGCGATAGTCACGTTGTGGCAACGGCAGAGCCCGAGTGGGGGGAGGTTGCAAGCTTTGGCTATGTGCCGCCCGTCTCGCAGTGGTCGCCTCGCGAGCAGGCGGCCTACCTTCATATTTGTGGAAACGAGACCATTGGCGGGGTCGAGTACCACCAGTGGCCTGACATGGCAGGCCTCGGGCTAAACAAGGTTCCCTTGGTGGTGGACATGTCCTCGCATATTCTTTCAAGGCCCATGGATTTCAGCGGCATTGCGCTTGCCTATGGCGGGGCCCAGAAAAATATTGGCCCCTCGGGCCTCACCTTCGTTATCTTAAAGCGCAGTCTTATCGAAGAGCATGCACCACAGGCCATGGCCATCTGCCCCTCGGTCTTCGATTACCGAAAAGTTCTTGAGAACAATTCCTTGCTCAACACGCCTTCCACCTTTGCCATTTACATTGCTGGCCTGGTCTTTGACTGGTTGAAGACTCAGGGTGGTGTTGCGGCCATGGGTGAGGTAAATGCAAAGAAGGCAGACCTTGTCTACCAGCTTATTGATGGCTCCGACTTCTACTCGTCCAGGGTGCATAAGGCCAACCGGTCGTTTATGAACATCCCCTTCTTTTTGCCTGATGACAGGCTCTACGAGCCGTTTCTTAAAGGTGCCCAGGCCAGTGGCCTATTAAACTTAAAAGGCCACAAGGCGGTAGGAGGCTTGCGCGCCAGTCTTTACAACGCCATGCCGCTTGAGGGCGTGGAGGCCCTGGTGGGCTATATGCGCCGTTTTGAGAAGGAGCAGGGATGACACCGCAGCAGCTGAAGTCCTTTCGCGATCAGATCGACGCCTATGACGACGAAATTATTAAGCTTATGGTTAAGCGTGCCGGGGTCGTTCAGGCGGTAGGCCGCGAGAAACACAAGGTGGGGGCGGCCGTTTTTCGTCCCGAGCGCGAGGTCGAAATTATTGAGCGCATGTGTGCAAGCAACAAGGCCCTAGATGGCCCTCTGGCCGATCAGTCCATTGCCACCATCTGGCTTGAGATTATCTCCGGCTGCCGCGCCCTTGAGCGGGTGATAAAGGTCTCCTACCTTGGGCCAACCGGAACCTACAGCGAGCAGGCAGTGCGCACCTTGTTTGGCCATCGGGTCGAGATGCTGCCCTGCCAAAGCCTTGATGAGGCCTTGCGTAAAGCCGAGACAGGCCTTACCGACATTGCGCTGCTTCCCGTTGAGAACTCCATTGAGGGCACGGTAGGCCGCACGCTTGATCTACTTATAGCAACCTCTCTCAGTATTAGTGCGGAGGTGGCCATTCCCATACACCACAGCCTCTTGCATGCCACAGGTGAAAAGCAGAAGGTCAAACGTGTCGTGGCCCATGCCCAGGCCTTGGCGCAATGCCAGCGCTGGCTTGATACCAATATGCCGGGTGTTGAGACGCTGGCCGTTGCAAGCAATGGTCATGCAGCCGAAATGGCAGCAAACGACCCAACACTCGCAAGCATCGCGGGTCAGACCGCCGCTGAGCACTATGCCTTAAAAAGCATCGCAGATCGCATTGAAGACGACCCCTCGAACCGAACGCGATTTGCTGCCTTGGGTGCCTTTGAACCCGAAGGCTGCGGCGTTGACCAGACCTCGCTTATTTTGTCGGTGCCCGATAAGGCCGGTGCCATGCTCTCCCTTATTGAGCCCCTTGCGCGGCATGGAGTCTCCATGAAACGGTTTGAGTCGCGGCCCGCGCGGCAGCTCGGCGGTGCGGCCTGGCAGTATTTCTTTTTTATTGATCTTGTCGGTCATCGCAAAGACAGCAACGTGGCCTTGGCCTTGGCTGAAATTCAGCAGACAGCGGGCATGTTTAAGCTCTTGGGGTCCTACCCTTTATTTGAAAAACTCACTGCCTAGTTTTCTAAGCAAAGGTTCCATCTGCCATGCTCTCACTTAACCAGCGCGTACCCTCGTACCTAAAGGCCATTGCGCCTTACCAGCCCGGCAAGCCCATTGCGGACATTGCCCGCGCCTATGGCTTTCAGGAAGATCAGGTTGTGAAGCTTGCCTCTAACGAAAACCCCTTGGGCATGAGCCCGAAGGGCCGTGAGGCCATGCTGAAGGCGGCAGGCGACCTTGGCCGTTACCCAGATGGCAACGGCTTTGGCTTAAAGCAGGCCTTGGCCAGGCGGTTTGGGCTTTCAACCCAGACCATCACCCTGGGCAATGGCAGCAACGACATTCTTGAACTGGTTGCGCATGCCTTTCTGGCCCCTGGTAAAGAGTCGCTGATGAGCGACCATTCGTTTGCTGTCTATGCCCTTGCCAGTCAGGCGGTAGGCGCCACCCTGGTCTCGGTGCCTGCCCAGTCGCACGACCTTGGCCACGACCTTGACGGCTTTGCCCGGCGCATCACCGACAACACGGCCGTGGTCTGGGTTGCGAATCCCAACAACCCCACGGGAAGTTTTATTCAGGGCGCTCGTCTGGAGTCGTTTATTGCAGGCCTGCCCGCCTCGGTTCTTGTTGTTCTCGATGAGGCCTACACCGAATACCTAAGTGAGGACGAGACCTACCCTGCCTTTGAATGGGTGCAACGCTATCCCAATTTATTGGTCTCACGGTCGTTCTCGAAGGCCTACGGCCTTGCGGGGCTGCGGGTGGGGTATGGGGTTGCAAGCGCGGAGGTCACCGATCTTTTAAACCGGGTGCGCCAGCCCTTTAATGTGAACTCGCTTGCGCTTGCCGCGGCTGAAGCCTCAATCTTCGATGATGACTTCCTTGCGCGTTCGGCAGAGTTAAATCGCCAAGGCATGCAGCAGATTCAGCAGGGTCTTCAGGCCCTTGGAATAGGCTGGCTGAAATCCTGGGGCAACTTTCTGCTTATCGATCTTCAAGCGGCTCATCCAACAGTGCCAGGGGCGGGTGCGCGGGTCTACGAGGCCTTGTTGTCGAAAGGCGTCATTACCCGGCCTGTGGCCAACTATGGGCTGCCCGGCTACCTGCGGGTCTCCATTGGTACAAAGGACGAGAACGAGGCTTTTTTAAAGGCCATGCCTTTTGCGCTTGAGACGCTGAAGACCTTGCAGGCCCATGCCTCATGATTGATCGGCTTTTGCTTGTGGGCTGCGGCCTGATGGGCGGCTCGGTGGCCGCTGCGCTGCGCGCCCAATGGCCCTCGGTGCAGGTCTGGGTGGTGGACCCGGTCTTTGGCGAGCAGGCCGTCGAAGAAGGCCTAGCCCACCGTGCGTTTACGTCCATGCAGGCCATGCTGGATCAGGCCAAGCCGTCGGTTCCGTCCGTCTCACAAGGCCTGTTGTTTGCAACCCCCGCCCAGGTTACGGCAGGCCTTCTGCCTGGCCTTGCCCAGGCCCTGCATCAGCCCTTTTCAGAAAACCTTCTCTGGATAAGCGAGCTTGGAAGTGTCAAGGCGCCGGTTTTAAAGGCCATGCAGGGTCGTTGCCGAGGGGCCTGGCCGACAGGCCTTGCAGATGCTTTTTGTGCCAAGCCATCCCATGGCCGGAAGCGAGCAGTCGGGACTTCAGGCCGCTGAGGCCACCCTGCTGCAAGGTGCACGCGTGCTTATCTCACGACTACCCGAGAATCAGCCTGAGGCCGTTGACAGCCTTGAGCTTTTTTTCAGCAGCCTTGGCGGGCTCCCCATTGCACTTCCACTTGAAGAGCACGATGAACTGCTTGCCGCATTAAGCCACCTACCGCACCTGCTTGCCTTTGGTCTTGCTGGCATGCTTGCCTCAGGCCCCTACGCGGCTGCAGCCCAGAGTCTGCACGGGGGAGGACTGCGCGACACCACCCGCATCGCGGGCTCGTCTGCGGAGCTCTGGTCTGGCATTCTTCTTCAGAATCGCGAGGCTGTCCTGGCGCTGATGACCCAGTACAAATTGAGTCTTTCTGAGCTCGTGCATGCGCTTGAGGCCAACGACGGGCAGGCCCTTCATCAAAGCCTTGACAGAGCAAGCCAGTGGCGACGCCAGTTCAGTTAGGGCTCGACCTGCGCCCACTGGCTCGGGGTAGGGTTGAACTTCCTGGCAGCAAGAGCCTTTCCAACAGGGCCTTGTTACTTGCAGCCCTTGCCCACGGCACGACCCAGATCATGGGCCTGCTTGACTCCGACGACACCCGGGTGATGGTCGAAAGCCTGCGGCGCCTGGGCGTGCGGCTATCAGGCGATTTGTCGGATGCCGGGGGTCAGGGCCTCACCGTTGAAGGTGCGGCGGGCCAGTTTTCGGAGCCCCAGAACCTTGAACTTTTTGTTGGCAATTCGGGGCTGACCATTCGGACTCTTTTGCCTGCGGTGGTCGTGGCGCAGCCTGCGGGCGATGTCGTCCTTCGAGGCGTTGATCGTATGCACGAGCGGCCGATTGCCGACCTTGTGGATGGCCTGCGTGAGCTTGGCGCCTGCATCGACTACCTGGGTCGCGAAGGCTATCCTCCTCTGCGCGTCAGGCCCGTGGCTCTTAAGCCTACGAAACGGCTGCGGGTCCGAGGCAATGTCTCAAGCCAGTTTCTTACAGGCCTTCTGCAGGTAGCACCCCTGCTTGCCGTGCAATGGGGTCGGCCCGTTGAGATCGAGGTGGACGGCCCTCTTATTAGTCGGCCCTACGTGGACCTTTCCATTCACATGCTGCGTCAGTTTGCTGTAAGCATTGAAGAGCCGCAGCCCGGCCAGTTTCGCATTGCCCCTGCGCAGTCAAAGCCTGCTGCCCAAGGGTGGGGGGATGCTCGCGCGAAGACGAGCGCCGAGGAACCGGCTGGCTTGAGTTCCATGGGGCTTCAAAGCCCAGGCCGGCTTAAGGTCGAGGCCGACGCGTCTTCTGCCTCGTATTTTTTAGCCGCAGGTCTGCTTGGCGGTGGACCTGTGCGGGTGGAAGGCGTTGGCAAGAACAGCCCCCAGGGCGATGTGCAGTTTGCCCATGCACTGGCCAGCATGGGGGCATCCATTGCATGGGGCGACGATTTCATTGAGGCGCGGGCCGCAGCCTTTGATAACGAAGGCCGGCCCCTTGTGCGGGCGGTAAGTCTTGATGCCAATGCCATTCCCGATGCGGCCATGACCTTGGTGGCTGTAGCGCTCTACGCGCCTGCCGGGGCCACCACCCGGCTTGAGGGCATTGGCTCCTGGCGGGTGAAGGAGACCGACCGCATTGCCGCCATGGCCAATGAGGCACGGGCCTTGGGGGCCACCGTGGTGGCGGGGCCCGACTTCATCGAGGTTACGGCGCCTGCCCACCTGCGGTCGGCAGGCATTGCCACCTACGACGATCACCGCGTGGCCATGAGTTTTGCACTTGCGAGTTTTGAACACCCTGGGGATAAGGCTGTGGATAGCCCTGTGGAAAAGACCGAGAAGCCAGGGGATAACCGGGTGAAAACCCCGCTGCAGGCCCGTCCGTCAGAGGCTCGCTGGCTCGCCATTGAAGACCCAGGCTGTGTTGCGAAGACCTATCCCGAGTTCTTTGAGGCCTTTGCCGATGTCTGCGCCCAGGCGGTTACGGTGATTGCCATTGACGGGCCCACGGCCTCGGGCAAGGGCACCGTGGCGGCCTTGCTTGCTCAGAGGCTTGGGTTTCACTACCTCGACAGTGGCGCCATTTATCGCCTGCTTGCCTTAGCCAGCCAAGACCAGGGCCTCTCGGAGGACGATGAGCCTGGCCTAGCGGCCTGTGCGGGCCAGATGCAGCTTCAGTTTCAGGGCGACCGCGTTTTTCTGGGCGCAAGGGACGTGAGCCTGGCCATTCGGGCCGAAGCCATTGGCAACCGTGCCTCCCGGCTTGCCGCGCTGCCCCTTGTACGGCAGGCCTTGCTGCGTCGTCAGCGTGATTTTGCAAGGCCCCCGGGCCTGGTGGCCGACGGCCGCGACATGGCCTCGGTGGTCTTTCCGCATGCCCAGCTTAAAATCTTCCTCACGGCCTCGGCGCAGGTTCGCGCACAACGTCGTTACAACCAATTGAAAGAAAAAGGAATTCCCACTACAATCGAGGGCCTTTTAGCAGATCTTCTTGCACGCGACGAACGAGACAGTAATCGGGCAGTTGCGCCTTTAAGGTTTTTAGAAGGAACCGATATGGTTTTCTTAGATACGTCTGAGAAGTCCGTATCACAGGCCGTTGAAGAGATTGAAAAAGCCTTCGCTATGAGGGCAGCTAAGCAGGCCTAACTGCTTTTCAATTCTTTTCAACATGGGTGCCCATTTGGGCGTAATTCCATCGTCGGCGCAGTCTGGCGATGTGTTCTTGAAATGGTTCGTTAATGTCACTTGAAACATCTATTGGCGCAGAGGCGCCGGAGTCGTTTGCGGCGATGTTCGCCGAGTCGGTTTCCCGACAAGAAATGCGTGCGGGCGAAGTTATTACCGCCGAAGTTATTCGTATTGACCAAAACCATGTGGTGGTCAACGCGGGCCTGAAGTCTGAAAGCTTTATTCCAGTCGAAGAGTTTATGAACGACCAGGGTGAGCTTGATGTCAAAGAGGGCGATTTTATTTCTGTGGCCATTGAGGCCTTGGAAGACGGCCGAGGCGAAACGCGGCTCTCGCGTGATCGCGCCAAGCGTCTTGCAGCCTGGCTAAGCCTTGAGAAGGCTCTTGAGTCGTCCGAGCTTATTACCGGAACCGTAACGGGCAAAGTAAAAGGTGGCCTTACCGTGATGACCAACGGTATCCGGGCCTTTCTGCCTGGTTCCCTGGTGGACACGCGTCCTGTAAAAGACACAAGCCACATCGAGGGCAAGACCCTTGAGTTCAAGGTTATTAAGCTTGATCGTAAGCGCAACAACGTGGTGCTTTCGCGCCGCGCTGTTATTGAAACAAGCATGGGTGAAGAGCGCAGCAAGCTGCTTGAGAACCTCACCGAGGGCTCCACCGTTACGGGTGTCGTTAAGAACATCACCGACTACGGCGCCTTTGTGGATCTCGGCGGTATTGATGGTCTTCTTCACATTACCGACATGGCCTGGCGTCGTGTCCGTCATCCCTCCGAGGTGCTCACCATTGGCCAAGAAGTAACCGCCAAGGTCTTGCGCTTTGATCAAGACAAGAACCGTGTCTCGCTGGGTATTAAGCAGCTCGGCGACGATCCATGGGAGGGCATTGCCCGTCGTTATCCCCAGGGCTCACGCCTCTTTGGTAAGGTCACCAACATCACCGACTACGGTGCCTTCGTTGAGATAGAGCCTGGTATTGAGGGTCTGGTTCACGTCTCTGAAATGGACTGGACCAATAAGAACGTGAACCCCGGCAAAGTGGTTCAGGTGGGCGATGAGACCGAGGTGTTGGTGCTTGAAATCGATGGCGAGCGTCGTCGTATTTCGCTGGGTATGAAGCAGTGTGTGGCCAACCCCTGGCAAGAGTTTTCGGGCACCGCGAACAAGGGCGACAAGGTCACCGGTCAAATTAAGTCCATCACCGATTTCGGTGTCTTTGTCGGGCTGCCCGGCAACATCGACGGCCTGGTTCACCTCTCTGACCTCTCTTGGACTGAAACAGGTGAAGAGGCTGTTCGCCGGTTTAAAAAGGGCGATGAGGTGGAGGCCGTTGTGCTTGCCATCGACGTTGAGCGCGAGCGTATTTCTCTTGGTATTAAGCAGCTCCAGGGCGACCCTGTCTCAGGCTACTCCAACCAGCTTGAAAAGGGTGCTGTGGTGACAGGTACCGTGAAGTCTGTGGACGCCAAGGGTGCCGTCATTGCTCTTGCCGATGATGTTGAGGGCTATCTGCGTGCCTCCGACATCTCACGCGAGCGTGTGGAAGATGCGCGCTCGCACCTGAAGGAAGGCGATGAGGTGGAGGCCATGATTGTCAACGTCGATCGTAAGACTCGGTCCATCAACCTTTCCATCAAGGCCAAAGACTCTGCCGATGCCGCCGATGTGCTTCAGAAGATGGCGTCTGAGACAACAAGCGCCAACTCGGGCACCACCAACCTTGGTGCGCTGCTAAAGGCCAAGCTTGACAGTCAGTCCGACGGTAAGGACGCCTAAGCGCCCGCCATCGTCATGACGCGCTCGGAACTGATACAGCGCCTTGCCGACCGGCTCGCGGGCCTTGACCGTGGTCAGGGCTCCGAGCTCGGTCCTCGCGACTGCGAGGTCTCGGTGCGGGTGCTGCTTGATGCCATGACGCAGTGCCTGGCCAATGGTCAGCGCATTGAGATTCGAGGCTTTGGAACCTTTTCGGTGAACAGCCGACCGCCGCGAGTCGGTCGGAATCCAAAGTCCGGCGAGATGGTCTCGGTTCCGGCCAAGCGTGTTCCACACTTTAAGCCTGGCAAAGAACTACGGCTTAAAGTGAATCAGCTTGGGGACCCGGCCGATGGTGCCGATTGACCCAAGCTGGTTTCTAGCACTCCCTCTTCTTTTTATTCTGGGCTGGTTTTCGGCGCGGCTTGACCGTCGTCAGCAGCAGACCCAACGTCAGCTTAATCTTCAGCCTCTTGAAAAGGCTATACAGGCCCTTTCAGCAGCCAACCCTGATGAGGCCCTCAAGCAGTTGCTGGTTGCCGTTCGCGAGGGCCCTGACATGCTCGGACTGCAAAGGGCTATTGCCGATCTCTATCGCCAGAAGGGTCAGTCAGATCGTGCCATTGAGGTTCGACTTTCAATCCTTGCGCGCAAATCCATCAGCACCGAGCTTGAGCAGGCTTTGCTTTTGGAGCTTGCCCATGACTACATGGCAGCCGGCATTTTTGACCGTGCCCAGGCCTCTGCCCAGGCAAGCCTTGCGCTTGCAAAAGGCGAGCAGGCCGAGCCATGCCTGCGGCTCATGCTTGAGATTGCTCAGATCCGAAAGGACTGGACCGAGGCCGTTCGGTTAATCGACCAACTAAGCAGCGCCAGCCAGGACACGGGTCAGACAAGCGACGAGGCCCTGCGCCGACTGCGGTTTCATAGCCTTATTGAAGCGGGCCGTATCGACGAGGCCCAGTGCCCTCTGGCCCGAGCATCGGCGCCTTCGGCAGAACACCATGGAGGTGCAGGGCCTGCACCTCTGCCAGGCCTGTGGTTTTCAGACCCAGCGGCACTACTGGCAGTGTCCCGGCTGCATGAATTGGGATAGTTTAAAAAGCCTGGGCCAAGACCAAATGGTGGAGGCCAAGGCCTAGGGCAAGTCACTAGCCTTTGGGGTTCTTCAACCTCAAAGGAGAACCCTGATGTCCACTTCTGCTGTTGCCTCAACCGACCTTGTTCGCCTTGCCCGTGCGGCCCTTGTTGGGCTTGGACTGTCTTTGTTGGCCTCTGGCCCGCTTATGGCCCGTGTCGATCTAAACACGGCCAGCCAGTCGCAACTGGAATCCATTCGCGGCATTGGGCCAAGCATGTCCAAGCGCATTGTCGAAGAACGAAAACGCAATGGTCCGTTTGTAAGCCCACAAGACTTTGCGCGCCGAGTCTCCGGTGTGGGACCTAAAAACTAAAGGCCTTTCAAGACGGCGGGCTGGTCATTGCTGCAAAGCCCTTGCCCGAGCCCAGACGGCCTGCTGAGGCAAAAGCCGGTATTCAATAATTAAAGTTCATCGGTTCCACCGGTTCCGCCGGTTCCATCGGGTCAACCGGTTCCGCGGGGTCCATCGGTTCCATCGGGTCACCCGGTTCCGCGGGGCATTTCCTGCAACAATTTGCAGATGTCCCGCCTTTCTCTTTATCTGCGGCTTGCCCGGTTCGATCGTCCGGTCGGCACGCTTCTTTTGCTCTGGCCCACCCTCTGGGCCCTTTGGCTATCGGCCCAAGGCAGCCCCGAGCCACTAAGGCTTCTGGTTTTTGTGGTCGGTGTTGTTCTTATGCGCGCGGCAGGCTGCGTGGTCAATGACATGGCCGATCGTCGATTCGATGGCCGGGTGAAGCGCACCGCCCAAAGGGTGTTGACCACGGGGGAACTCTCCGTTCGTCAGGCCGCGGGTTTTGCTGTCAATTCTTTTTGGCCTCTCAGCGGGCCTTTTATTTTTTCTAAACGCCCTTGCCATCGCCCTTGCCGTCGTGGCTGCCCTGCTTGCTGCCTGCTACCCCTTGTTCAAGCGGTTTTTTCCCTTCCCTCAGCTTGTGCTTGGCCTGGCCTTTAGCTTTGGTATTCCCATGGCCTATGCCGATACCCTTGGCCACATTCCCTGGACAGCCTGGCTTCTTGTTTGCGGGCAATTTGCTCTGGGTGCTGGCCTACGATACGGCCTATGCCATGGTGGATCGGGACGACGACCTTCGACTCGGTCTGCACAGCAGCGCCATTGCCTTTGGTCGTTTCGATACCTTGGCGGTGGCCAGCTCTCAGGCGCTTTTCCTTGGCTGTCTTGGGCTTGTTTTCTATGCCAACGGTCTTGGAGTCATGGCCTGGCTTGGCTGGTTTGTAGCCTGCGCCTATTCGCTGGTCTTGGTTCGGCCTTTAGGCCAACGCGACCGCGACAGCTGCTTTGCCGTCTTTGCAAAGAGCCATCGGGTGGGCCTTATTCTCTGGCTTGGTTTGCTATTGCACTACGAGAGTTCACGGGCCCTTTTCTGAGCCGCGTCGATGGCGCAGGCAAGGGTCTGTTCAAGCCCGGCTGCGCCCAACTTTTCCATGGCGGCAGCTGTTGTACCGCCCTTCGATGTCACCTTTGCACGCAGGCTTTCGGCGGTTTCTTCAGAGCTATCAAGCAGGGCCACGGACCCTTTAACCGTCTGCCAGGCAAGCATTCTGGCCGTATCAGGCGAGAGCCCTGTGGCCTGGGCCGCCTTGATGAAGCATTCAACAAAGTAAAAGACATAGGCAGGACCCGAGCCTGAGATGGCCGTCACGGTATTGATCTCGTCCTCTGTGTCGAGCCAGACCGTGGGGCCAAGGCCGCGCATCAGGTCGTTGGACTGCTGGCGATGGAGGGTCTGAAGCCCAGTCGGCGCATAAAGCCCGGTGATGCCCTGGCCCACCATGGCAGGAGTGTTGGGCATGCAGCGAACAATGGCCTGAAGCCCAGACCAGTCGTGCAGCTTTTGAACCGAAAGGCCTGCGGCGATGCTTAAAAGGGCAGGGCTTGAAGCGGCGTTACCCATGCCCACGCCCATGCCCATGCTCCCGCTCTGGGTCGTCCGGCCTAGGATGGGCAGCAGGGCCTCCTGCGCCTGTTGGGGCTTGACAGCCAGCACCAGCCAGTTGAACTCTGTAAGGGGTGTTCTGCGCAGTAAGTCCTCAAGGCTTGTAAACAAGGCGTCCGACGCGAGCCCGCCTGTCTGGGTCAGTGTTTTGTGCAGGGCCTCCGCAGGCTCGACCAGCTGAATGGTTGCGGCAAGGCCCGAGCGCTTGAGGCCTGCAAGAATGGCCTGGGCCATGTTGCCGCCACCGAGCATCAGAATGTTTAAGGCTTGGGTCATGGTGGAGAACTCCCTCGTGTCGTCGTGTTCTGCGAACTGCGTTCTTCGTTAACCCGTGTTAGTTAACAGACGGTGGCCGTATCATGCTGCGAAGGGGCATGCCCAGCAGCCGAAGCACTGCAAAATAGCTTAGCGTTGCAAGGGCAATCAGGCCAAAGAGCATCCCCAAGCGTAAAAAAGGCCGGGCCTGCTCGGCCCCCCAGTTAATGGGCTGGGTAAGCCAGACCAACAAGGCTGCCATAAGTATGGCGGCAAGGACGCACTTCAATAGAAGTTTGCCCCAGCCGGGCTCGGGCTGGTAGGTTCCGCGTTGCCGAAGTCGCACAAGTAAAAGGCCTGCATTAAAACAGGCCGCAAGGCTTGTGGCAACGGCAAGCCCAGCATGACCCATGAGGGGAACAAGCCCAAGGTTGAGCAGCTGGGTGAGCACAAGGGTTGCAAGCGCAATCTTCACAGGGGTCTTGATGTCTTGCTGGGCGTAAAACCCTGGCGCCAGCACCTTCACGGCAATCAGGCCCAGAAGGCCAATGGCATAGCCCTGCATGGCATAGGCGGTCATCGTGAGATCTTCCAAATCGAAAGCCCCGTAGTGGAAAAGCCCTGCTGTAAGTCCAGTAGCCAAAAGCGCGAGGCCAACTGAGGCGGGCAGGGCCAGAAGAACAACCAGTCGCAGGCCCCAGTCAATAAGCTTTGAAACCCTTGTGGGGTCGTTGAGGTTGTGGGCCTTGGTGAGGCTGGGAAGCAGCACGGTACCCAGTGCGACCCCAAGCAAGGCGGTAGGAAACTCCATAAGCCGATCGGCAAAACTAAGCCACGAGACACTGCCTTCGGCAAGCCGAGAGGCAATGTGGGTGTTGATGACCAGGCTGACCTGGGCCACCGAGACGGCAAGGCTTGCAGGCAGCATCAGGGTAAGAATGCGTCGCACCCGCTCATCGCGCCAGGTGTCTGCAAGGCTTTTGAAAGGCCGCCTGAGCATGCCGGGCAGCTCGGCAAGCAGGCCTCGCCTGGCCAAGGCCCAGGCTTGCAGCGCAAGCTGGGCAAGCCCTCCCAGAATCACGGCAATGGCCAGCGCCCAGATGGGTTCCCGCAGGTAGGGGGTGAGAAGAAGGGCGCAGCCAATGAACGAGAGGTTAAGCAGCACCGGTGTGAAGGCTGGAATTTTGAACTCAGACCAGGTGTTTAGAACGCCCGAGGCCAGGGCCACCATGGAAATGAGCACGATATAAGGAAACATAAACTGGGTCAGTGCAACGGTGAGTTCGAACCGCGCCTTGTCGCCCGAGAAACCCCCTGTCATCAGCCAGACCAGCGCGGGTGCCGCAAGAATGGCCAGAAGGCTAATGGCCGCAAGAATGACAAAAAGGCCAAGGCCCACGCGTGTGGCCAGCAGCTTTGCTGGGTCGTCTCCGTCCTGGGTCTTCACCTGCCCGAGCACAGGCACAAAAGCCTGGCTAAAGGCGCCTTCGGCAAAAAGCCGGCGCAGCAGGTTGGGCAGGCGAAAGGCCACAAAAAGGCATCGGTCTGAGCGCCTGCCCCGAAAAGGCTGGCGGTCAGAACCTCCCGAACCAGGCCTGTGATTCGGGAAAGGAAGGTAAGCCCGCTTACTGTGGCGGCCGTCTTGAGAAGATTCATAAGAACGGCTATAGTTTAGGGCTTTTCTCACACTTCAATACCTGCATAGGATTTTTATGGCGAACTCAGCCTCAGCGCGTAAAAGCGCACGTCAGGCCGCACAACGGCGGCTTGTTAACACCGGACTTCGTTCGGCCTACCGCACGGCGGTTAAGTCGGTGCGCAAGGCCGTGGCCGAGGGCAACGTTGAAACCGCAAAGGCAGCCTTTAATACGGCCAGCAGCGTAATTGACCGCATTGCCGATAAAAAAATTGTTCACAAGAACAAGGCCGCACGTCATAAAAGCCGTCTGTCTGCCGCAGTAAAAACAATCGCTGCCGCATAAATAGCGGCTCACCACGCCGGGCCCCTGGCGCCTCTTTAGGTTACTGGTGTGGGTGCCTAGAGCGTGTAGGGTGAAAGGTGTAAGGGTTCGGGTAGTACGGCAAGCCTCAGCCCGACTCTTTTGGGCCGCGGGTTCCAAACAGCGCAGACCCAACCCTTAGCCAGGTAAAGCCCTGGCTTGGCTCTGACTCTGCAACGGCTGCCTCAAGGTCGGCCGACATTCCCATCGACAAGACATCAAGCTCGCGCTGGCCATCGGCCGCAAGCGCCCGATTCATGGTCTGCTTTAACTCACGAAGCTTGGCAAACCAGTGGCGTTGCTCGGCGAGATCTGTCACTTGCCTTTGGAATGGCCATAAGGCCACGCAGCGCAAGGCGTTCAGCCTTGGGGTCAAGCCTGGCAATGGCAAGGGCAAGCGCAACAGCCTCGTCCCCTGGTAGAACGCCCGACTTGCTCGCCTCTTCACTGATATTGACCTGCAGGCAGGCCTGAAGCGGTGCAAGCTGCGCAGGCCGCTGGTCGATCAGCCGCTGGGCAATTTTTAACCGGTCGATGCTGTGAATCCAGTCCATGGTCTGGGCAATCTCGCGGGTCTTGTTGCTTTGAAGCGGACCAATGAAATGCCAGCGCACAGCCTTCTTAGGTGTACCGCCCTGCTGAGCCAACAAGGCCGCGACGGCCTCGCGCTTTTCAACGGCCTCCTGCACGTAGTTTTCTCCGAAGTCCCACTGACCTTCGGCAATGGCCTGAAGCACAGCCTGTGGGCCAAAGGTCTTGCTTACGGCAAGCAGACGCGCGTGCTCGTCTTCCAGGCCTGCGCTCTGGCAGGCCTTTTGAATACGTGCCCGGACCTCTTCAAAGGGCGTTGCAAGACCCGGGTTCGAGTTGGCCATGGTCACTGGTTACTGGTTATTGGTTATTGGGCAGGAATTACTGGTTACTGGTTATTGGTTACTGGTGACTCGGCGCTGGGCGTTGACGGTTCTACCGCAGGCTTGGTGCGCACCGAGCCCGCCACCATGTCGAACCGCATCCACCGGCATTCAAGGTCGCCGTTATAGACAGGAATACGCCGTGAGGCCTTTAGGCGAAGCAGGCTATCGAGCTTGGGGTTGTCGGTAAGAAGCCAGGCTGTCCAGCCCGTGCAGGCCGACTTCATCCAGGCGCTCAGTTCACGCCAGTCCGACTGCACCGAGAGCCGCTCGCCGTAAGGCGGGTTGGTAAGCAAGAGGCCACCGTCTGTGGCGGGTGTGCAGTCAAGAACGTCGCGACAAGACCACTGAATACGCGTGGAGACCGTGCTTGGCAGTGCCCGGTGGGCGTTGGCGATGCTGGTTTTGATCATGCCGGCATCAATGTCGGAGCCCTGAACCGACTCCACAAGGTCGGCCACAAGGGTTCGGCCGCGGGCGCCCTCAAGCGTCTGCCAGCGCGATTGAATTTCTTTGCGCAGGGCCGCCCAGGGCACCTTCTGAAAGGCGCTGGAGCGGTTGAACTTCTCGCAGGCAAAGCCACGGGCTGCCGAGGGATGCCAGCCTGGGGCAAGCCCAAGCTGAGCCTGAAGCGCTTCGATGACGATGGTGCCGCTTCCGCAAAAGGGATCCAGGAGACGCAAGGCCTTTGAAGCCTCTTGGGAGGCCCCGAGGTCTTGGGCCTTGAAGGCAAACTGAATAAGCGCGGCAGCCAGGTTTTCACGCAAGGGTGCCTCGCCCTTTGAGAGCCGCCAACCGCGCTTGAAAAGAGGCTCGCCGCTGGTGTCAAGCGACAGGGTGGCCTTGTCACCGTCCACAAAAAGCCAGATGCGTTGATCGGGTGTCTGGGTGTTGACCGAAGGACGCTCGCCGGTTTCTTGGCGAAACCGGTCGCAGATTCCATCCTTGGTCTTTAAGGCTGCAAGCGAGAGTGGCAGCCTAAACAGGGGCTTACGACCCTGGTTCGCATCCACGCGAATCGTCTGGCTGACATCAAAAAAAGAGTCCCAGGCAATGCGGCTTGCCGCCTCAAGAATGTCGTCGGGCGAGTTCAGTCGAAACTGATCAAGGCTAAGAAGAAGGCGCGTGGGAATACGGCACCAGAGGTTGGCCCGTGCAATGGCCATGGCATCGGCCCGACACCAGACGCCACCACGGCCGCTTGAGACCTCGGTGATGCCTGGCTGGGCGCGAAGTTCGTCTTCGAGCGCCGGCTCAAGGCCTGCCGGACAGACGGCAAAGACCGCGTGGACGGGCGCGGCCACTAAAAGGGCTTAACCACCACCAGAATGACGGCGGCAAAAAGTAAAAGGACAGGAAGCTCGTTGAACCATCGATACCAGACATGGCCATGGGTGTTGACCTCGGCCTGAAAGCGCTTAAGCTGACGGCCAAGCACATGGTGATAGCCAAGCAGAAGAAGAACGATAAGAAGCTTGGCATGCATCCAGCCATTGCCCTGGGCGGGCATGCCAATACCAAAGCCTAGCCACAGCCAAAGCCCGAAGACCATGGCAAGCACCATCAGCGGGGTCATGAACCGGTAAAGCTTATGGCTCATCAGTAAAAGCCTGCTGCGTTCGGGCTCGCCCTGCTTGCCTTCGGTCACCATGGCAAGGTTCACATAGATGCGAGGCAGGTAGAAAAGGCCCGCAAACCAGCTGGTGACAAAAATAATATGCAGGGCCTTCATCCAGAGCACTCCGGTGTCTGCAAAGGCATAAAGAAGGTAGCCTGTAAGGGTTCCAAGCACGCCAAGAATAAGACTAGCCACGAATCTGGCCCTCACCCAGCACGACCCACTTCTGGCTGGTGAGGCCTTCGAGGCCTACCGGCCCGCGGGCATGAAGCTTGTTCGTGCTAATTCCAATTTCAGCGCCCAGGCCGTACTCAAAGCCGTCTGCAAAACGGGTTGAGGCATTCACCATGACCGAGGAGGAATCCACCTCGCGCAGAAACCGCATGGCCTTGCCATGGTTCATGGTGAGAATAGCCTCGGTGTGGGCAGAGCCGTACTGGGCAATATGGGCCATGGCCATGTCCATGTCTTTCACGATGCGAATACTTAAAATGGGCGCAAGGTATTCGGTGGACCAGTCTTCGTCGGTTGCATCCACCAGGGGCTGGTGGCCTGGCGCTTGAAAGCCGCTGCCTTCAAGCAGCTTGCGTGTCGCGGGGCAGACGCGAAGCTCGACACCCTTCTGGGCATAGATGCTGCAGATGCGCGGCAGAAAGGCGGGTGCAATGGCCTGATGCACCAGCAGTGTCTCCATGGTGTTGCAGGGGGAATAGCGCTGGGTCTTGGCGTTGTCACAGACACGAACGGCCATCTCAAGGTCGGCCTCGTCATCCACATAGCTGTGGCAGATGCCGTCCAGGTGCTTAATAACAGGTACCGTCGCCTCATTGGCAATGCGCGAGGTTAGCGACTTGCCGCCTCGCGGAACAATGACATCGATGTACTGGGGCATTTGAATCATGGCGCCTACCGCAGCGCGGTCGGTGGTGGGCACAACCTGCACGGCATCACGACTTAGGCCGCAGTCTTCAAGGGCGTCTCCAATAAGAAGCGCAAGAAACTGGTTGGAGTAAATGGCCTCTGAGCCCCCTCGCAGCAGGCAGGCATTGCCCGACTTCAGGCACAGGGCGGCTGCGTCAATGGTGACGTTGGGGCGCGACTCGTAGATGATGCCAATGACACCCAGGGGCACACGCATGTGGCCCACCTGAATGCCGGAGGGCTGGCGGCGCAGCATGCTGATTTCCCCAACAGGGTCGTTTAGCTGAGCAACCTGGCGCAGGCCATCGGCCATGCCGGCCATCACCTTATCGGTGAGGCGAAGCCGGTCAACAAAGGCGGCATCATGCCCGGCCTTCTCAGCCGCCTCAAGGTCTTTCTTATTCTCAAGGGCAATGGCTGGGCTCTGTGATGCAACGGCCTCTGCAAGCCGGGTAAGGACAGCGTTCTTCTGGGCAGCGCTTGCCCGTGCCATGACCTGTGCGGCGCGACGCGCACGCATGCCCATCTCATGAAGAAGACTGAGCGTGTCGGCAGAACTTGGCGTGGAGGAGGGTGCATTCATGGGGCAAGTGTTAGAACAAGACGTTCAAGCTCCGACCAGGGGTCGCCCGGAGCAATTCCTTTGGTCATTGTATCGATGCGGCTTAAGCGCTGCAGGGCGGGGCCCGACTTGTTCTCGGGCAGTCGTCGGCAGGCCTGGGCGCAGGCCCAGACAATCAGCGGCAAGGGCTCGCCTTCTTCTTGGAGCCCGCGAAGCACACGCAGTGACCGCGCTGCTCCAACCGTGCTGATCTGCTGGGCAAACTGAAAGGCGTTGTAGCGGGCATGGTTGGAAATGGCCTGAGCGAGCTCCTCGGGGGTCAGGGCCGCATCGGGATTGGCCCGTGGGCTTGCAGCCAGCTTCTCAAGCTCCTGGTGGGCGGCGGAATAATTGCCCTCGAACTGGCTTGCCATAAGCGCCAGGGCCTCGCGGTTTGCTTTAAGGCCCTTGGCCTGAAGTCGCTTTTCAATCCAGCTGCTCATTAGTTCAGGCCGTGGTGTTTCAACCGTAACAACAACGCCTTCGTCGATCCATTTGGCAAGCCATTGGGTTGCAGCAAGTTTTTTATCGAGCCTGGGCAAGTGCACGAGCAGCGCCGTGGCCTCGGGCGGGCTTGCAATCCACTGGGCCAGAACCTTGGCGCCTTCAAGTCCGGGCCGACCTGTGGGCAGGCGCAGCTCAAAAAGCCTTTGGCTTGAGAAGAGCGAGCCCGACTGGGTCTGACCGAACCAGTCACGCCAACGGAAAAACCGATCGGGCGTCTCGGAGATGCGCTCGTTGTAGCCCTGACCCTGCAGCCAGTGCCGGACCTGATTGGCCGCCTCAATTTGTAGGTAAGGGTCGTCGCCCGAGACCGCCCAGAGCAAGGCTGCCTTTGCGCTCGCAAGCTTGCCTGCTGCTGCCGAGATGAGGCCGGGGTAGGCCTCAGGACGAAGGGGATCGAACCGGATTTGCAAGGGACTGAATTCGCATGAGCCGCCTTAGGAGCTGCTGCTGAAGGTCGCGGGTGATGTTCTCGATCTGAAACCGCTCGGACTCGGCGGCCGCAAGCACCTCGGAGTCGTTGACGGAATAGGTGCGGCGAAGATCAAGCAGGACTGCAGGCTGAACAAGGTCGCCCACAGCGTTCTCAAGTCGCGCGTAAAGACTTGCTCGCACCTCGAGTTCGCGAGGCCGGCCTGCGCTTGAAAAGCCAACGGCCACCGTCTCAAGCCTGCTTTTCTGCAGTCGAATGACCAGCTGGGCATCGGCCCGTTGGGCCACCATCTGCACGCCGTGTAGGCTTGTTAGCTGCTCTTGCAGCTGCTGGCTTAAACCCTGGGTGACAGGGTTGACCGACTCATTCAGAATAAGAACCCGCTGAAACGAGAGCCTCTGTTGACGCGCCTGAAACTTAAAGCCGCAGCCTGCAAGGCCTGCAGACCCAAGCAGAGCAAGGCTTGCAAGGCCTGCTGCCTTTTTTAAAAGGCGACGTCGAGCAGGGCGCTGGCCTTGATGAGTCAGGCTTTGATGGGCGAGGGTCTGTATGAATAGGCATGGGGTGTTGGGCTTAGGCCACCAGGTTCACCAGTCGGCCAGGCACCACAATAGCCTTTTTCAGCGGCCGACCCTCAGAGAATTTCTGAAAGGCTTCGGAGTTGATAGCGGCCTGTTTAATGGCCTCCTCGGTGGCCAGGGCCGAGATACGCAGGCTTCCGCGCAGCTTGCCGTTGACCTGAATCATGAGCTCAAGTTCTTCGCGCACCAGGGCCGACTCGTCCACCTTGGGCCAGGGCGCATCGGCCAGTTCGCAGCCATAGGCGGCCTGCAGGCCCAGGTCTTTCCAGAGCCGGGTCGTGATGTGGGGCACCACCGGATAAAGCAGTCGAAGCAGCATGCTTAGGCCCTCGGTAAGGCCCTCGGGACAGGCTTTGGAAGACTCTTTTGTGGACTCCTCGAGCCGATTGAGCATTTTCATGCAGCCAGAGACCACGGTGTTGTATTGCTTGCGCTGAAGGTCAAAGTCCGCCTGCCGAAAGAGCTCGTGCAGGTCGCGTCGCAGGTCGGCATCGTTGCCCTTAAATGACGTGGGTGAGACTTTGGATGCGACAAGACACTGCGCCTGCACCAGGCCAAGCTGCTGCTCACAAAGGGACCACAGGCGTCGAAGAAAACGGTGGGCGCCTTCCACGCCCGACTCAGACCATTCCAGGGTCTGCTCGGGGGCGAGGCAAACATGGTGAAGAGTCGTGCGGTGTCGGCGCCGTAGCGGTCAATAAGGGCCTGGGGGTCAATGCCGTTATTCTTCGATTTGGCCATCTTCTCAATACCGCCAATCGAAACAGGCTTGCCGTCGGCTTTTAGAAGAGCCTCGGTCGGGCGGCCCTTGTCATCAAACTTCAGGTCTACATCGGCGGGGTTAAACCATTGCCTGCGGCCCGAGGCCTCTTCACGAAAATAGGTTTCGTTGAGCACCATGCCCTGGGTGAGCAGATTGCTAAAGGGTTCATCAAAGCCAAGGAGTTCCAGGTCGCGCATCACCTTTGTCCAGAACCTGGCGTAAAGAAGATGCAGCACCGCATGTTCAATGCCGCCAATGTACTGGTCCATGGGCATCCAGTAATGAAGCCGCTCATCAACCATATCCGTGTCGCTGCCGGGGCAGCAGTAGCGCATGTAGTACCAGCTGGAGTCAATGAAGGTGTCCATGGTGTCGGTCTCGCGCCGAGCCGGCTTGCCGCAGCAGGGGCAGTCCACCTTCAAAAAGGCATCGTCTTTATTCAAAGGATTCCCACTGCCATCCGGAACGAGATGGTCGGGAAGCACCACCGGCAGATGCTCTTGCGGCACAGGCTGCTCACCGCAGGCCTGGCAATGAATAATGGGAATGGGTGTGCCCCAGTAGCGCTGACGCGAGATGCCCCAGTCGCGAAGACGCACGGTGACGCGTTTGTCGCCCAGACCTTTGTCTGCCAGGGCCTTGGCAACGGCATCAACGGCCTGCATGTAACCAAGGCCGTTAAACGGGCCCGATTCAACGCAGACTCCATTGTCTTTATCGGCATACCAGTCCTGCCAGACCTTTTCGTCAAAGCGGTGCGTGGCATCAACAGAACGGGACGACGCGTCTTTTGCCCCGGCGTTCTTCTTTGCAATCACCTGCTTAATGCCAAGCCCGTACTTCAGCGCGAAGGCAAAGTCACGTTCATCGTGGGCGGGCACACCCATGACCGCGCCATCGCCATAGCTCATCAGCACGTAGTTTCCAACCCAGACCGAAACGGATGCGCCCGTAAGCGGGTGACGAACGACAAGGCCTGTGTCCATCCCTTCTTTTTCACGGGTGGCGACGTCGGCCTCGGCCACGCCCCCTGCTTTGCAGGTCTCAATGAACTGGGCAAGGGTGGGGTTTGTTTCAGCGGCTGCCTGGGCAATGGGATGCTCGGGGGCAACCGCCATAAAGGTCACGCCCATGATGGTGTCGGCACGCGTGGTGAAGACATAGACGCGTCCATTGTTAATGAGCTCGCCTTTGGCATCGCAGATGCTGTGTTCAAAAGCAAACCGAACGCCTTCGGAGCGGCCAATCCAGTTTTCTTGCATGAGCTTCACCCGCTCGGGCCAGCCCAGTTTGTCAAGGTCGTGAAGCAGTTCATCGGCATAGCGGGTAATGCCCAGGTAATACATGGGGATGTCGCGCTTTTCCACGAGCGCGCCCGACCGCCAGCCGCGTCCGTCGATTACCTGCTCGTTGGCAAGAACCGTCTGGTCAACCGGGTCCCAGTTCACGGTTCCGGTTTTTAGATAGGCAATACCTTTTTCGCGCATCTTTAGAAAAAGCCATTGGTTCCAGCGGTAGTAGTCGGGCTGGCAGGTGGCGCACTCCCTGGACCAGTCGATGGCAAGCCCCATGGACTGCATCTGCCCCTTCATGTGTTCGATGTTGGAATACGTCCAGGCCGCGGGTGCCACGGCATTGGCCATGGCGGCATTCTCGGCTGGCAGGCCAAAGGCATCCCAGCCCATGGGCATAAGCACGTTGTAGCCCTGCATGCGCAGACTGCGGGCCATGACATCGTTGATGGTGTAGTTGCGCACATGGCCCATATGCAGCTTGCCCGAGGGGTAGGGCAGCATGGAGCAGGCGTAGTACTTGCCCTTGGGATAGCGGGGGTCGTGCTCGATGGCCTTGAAGGTTTCGTCTGCAGCCCAGTGGGCCTGAACCTCGGCCTCAAGCTGTTTTGCGAAATAGTGGCCGAGCTGAGATGGGAGCGTTGAAGAGATCATCGCGCCATTTTAGCGGCTCGCCTACAATCGGCTTAATGCAACAGCTTACCGACTCGCCCTTGCTTCGAGGGCTTAATTCTCCGCAGCACCAGGCCGTCACCCTTCCCGCAGAGCCCGCCCTCATTCTGGCAGGCGCTGGAAGCGGTAAGACACGGGTCCTGACCACCCGAATTGCCTGGCTTATTTCCACAGGCCAGGTGAGTCCGTACGGTGTGCTTGCCGTCACTTTTACGAATAAAGCAGCCCGCGAGATGCTGGCCCGACTTGGCGGCATGCTAACTGTGAACCTAAAAGGCATGTGGGTGGGCACCTTTCACGGGCTCTGCAACCGGCTGCTGCGGGCGCATCACCGCGATGCGGCACTTCCCTCAACCTTTCAGATTCTCGACAGCCAAGACCAGCTCTCGGCCATGAAGCGACTGCTTAAGGCCATGAATGTGGATGACCAGAAGTTTCCTCCCCGGCAGGTTCAGTCCTTTATTAACAATGCGAAAGAGCAGGGCCTGCGGCCGCAGCAGGTGGACGATGCCGATGGCTACAACCGCAAATTCGTTGAGATCTACCAGGCCTACGACGACCAATGCCAGCGCGAAGGCGTGGTGGACTTCGGTGAGCTTTTGCTGCGATCGGTGGAGCTTCTTAAACGGTCGGACGCCTTGCGAGGCCATTACCAGCAGCGGTTTGGCCATCTGCTGGTGGACGAGTTTCAAGACACCAACCCCTTGCAGTACGAGTGGCTTAAGCTGCTAAGTTCGCCCGCCACAGGCGTCTTTGCCGTGGGCGACGACGATCAAAGCATCTACGCCTTTCGGGGTGCGGACGTACAGAACATGCATCGGTTTAAGCGTGAATTTGCGGTGGCCCACGAGATTAAGCTTGAGCAGAACTACCGCTCCTGCGGCCATATTCTTGATGCGGCCAATGCGCTTATTGCGAACAACACGGGCAGGCTCGGCAAGAACCTTTGGACCGATGCGGGCTCGGGCGAGCCCATTCGGGTGATGGAGTCGGCAAGCGACATGCTTGAGGCCTACTGGCTGGTTGATGAGATTCGCAACCTGGTTGCCGAGGGCCGGGCCCGCAGCGAGATGGCGATTCTTTACCGAAGCAATGCCCAGTCGCGCGTCATTGAACAGGCGCTTTTCAATGCGGGCATTGCCTACCGGGTTTTTGGTGGTTTAAGGTTCTTTGAACGGGCCGAGGTCAAGCATGCCCTGGCCTACCTTCGTCTTATGGAGAACCCGCACGAGGACACGGCATTTCTGCGGGTGGTGAACTTTCCAACCCGGGGCATTGGGGCAAGGTCCATCGAGCAGCTTCAAGACCAGGCGCGTCAACGTGGCATAAGCCTTTATGCGGCCGCGGAGTACCTTGAGGGCAAGGCCGGTGGCGCGGTGCGCGCCTTTGTCTCAGTGATTGAGTCGCTGCGTTTTGAGACCCAGGGTCTTGCACTCAAAGAGATGGTGGCGGCCATGCTCGATCGCTCGGGGCTTATTCGTCATTACGAAACAGAGAAAGAGGGCCGCGAGCGCATTGAGAACCTTCAGGAGCTTGTGAATGCGGCCGCGGCGTTTCTGGCCGAAGAGCGGTTTAGTCCAGAGGCGCCCGCCAACCTTGGTGTCTCTGGCGCAAATGACGATGACACGGGCCTGATAGGCAGCCCTTTGTCGATGTTTTTAAGCCATGCCTCGCTTGAGGCAGGCGATAACCAGGCCTCTGAGGGCCAGGATGCGGTTCAGCTGATGACCATTCACTCCGCCAAGGGCCTTGAGTTTTACGCGGTTTTTTTAACGGGTCTTGAAGAGGGCCTCTTTCCTCACGAGAACAGTATTTCCGAGCCCGATGGTCTGAGCGAAGAACGCAGACTGATGTACGTGGCCATCACGCGCGCCCGTCAAAGGCTCTACATCTCCATGGCCCAGACCCGCATGCTTCATGGCCAGACCCGTTACAACCTGCGCAGCCGGTTTCTTGAAGAATTGCCGCAAGAGACCCTGCGCTGGCTTACACCCCGCGTGGACAACCGTTGGTCAGGGGCGGGATCCTCGGGAGCTTTAGCCGAGGCCTCACCCGCCGGTCGGTGGGTGCGCCAGGGCATGGGCGATCGTGGGTCGGCAAGCCCCAGTTTTCAAAAGCCTGCCATTGCCGGGCATACCCATGACAGTGGGTTTTATGTGGGCCAGGCGGTGCGCCATTCTCGCTTTGGCGATGGCGTCATTCTTGCGCTGGAAGGATCGGGCTCCGAGGGGCGGGCCCAGGTGAACTTTAAAAGGGACGGCCCGAAATGGCTGGCCTTAGGCGTGGCTAAGCTTGAGGCGGCTGACTAGCCCAGCAGACAGCTACTTGCGCCGAATTAAAAACTTAAACAAGCCCTGCGTTTCTTGGCGGTCGACAAGCGCGTGACCGGTGTTTGAGCAGAAATAATCGAAGTCGTCCCAGGTGCCGCGGTCGGTGGAAATGACCAGCAGCTGCTCGCCCGAATTCATTTCCCCAAGCGCCTTTTTTGCCTTGAGAATGGGCAAGGGGCAGCTTAGGCCTTGAAGCTCAAGCGTTCGTGTTGCAGAACCAAGGCCTGCATCGGACCCCGAGATGGGCGTAGCGTTTAAATTCATAAGGGCATTATCAAGACTTTTCAGCCCCAGCTGTTACAAAGGCCGTAAGGCTCTGCAGGGCTTGGGGGAGGGCCGCCGTGTCCACACCCCCGCCTTGGGCCATATCGGGCCGCCCGCCGCCCTTGCCACCGATCTGCTGGGCCACATGGTTCACCAGGTCACCCGCCTTCACCTTCGCGGTGAGGTCTTTGGTGACACCTGCCACAAGACTAATCTTGCCCGCCTGCACGCCGGCCAGAACAATGGCCACGCTGCCCATCTTGTCTTTAAGCTGGTCGACAAGGCCTCGCAGGCCGCCAGCATCCATGTCCTGAAGTTGGGCCACCAGAAGTTTCATGCCATTGACCTCAGTGGCCCTGCTTGCCAGGTCGTCTCCGGATGCCGATGCCAGCTTGGTCTTCAGGCGTGCCAGCTCCTTTTCAAGCTGACGGCTCTGCTCGATAACCTGGGCAAGCTTGGTGGTGAGCTCGTGGCTTGGTGCCTTAAGCAGTGCCGCTGCCAAGGCAAGCGTCTCGTCGGCCTGGCGAATCTGATCGAGCAGCCGCTCGCCCGTAATGGCCTCGAGCCGCCGAATGCCTGCTGCAACGCCCGACTCTGCAACAATCTTGAAAAGTCCAATGTCGCCCGTGCGGCTGACATGGGTCCCACCACAGAGTTCTCGCGAGCTTCCAATGTCAAGCACTCGCACCTCGTCACCGTACTTCTCACCAAAGAGCGCCATGGCACCCCCTGCAACAGCCTCATCAAAGCCCATGACCTGCGCCCGGGTTGCGGTGTTTTCTAAAATCTCGGCATTCACGCGTCGTTCAATTTCATGAAGCTCGGCCACCGAGACAGGCTGGTTGTGTGAGAAGTCAAACCGGGTCTTCTCGGCATCCACCAGCGAGCCTTTTTGCTGAACATGATCGCCAAGAACCTCGCGCAGGGCCTTGTGCATAAGATGAGTGACGGAATGGTTGCGAGCAGTCTGATTGCGTCGCCCCAGATTCACACAAGCCTCAAGCTGAGCGCCCAGGCTTAGGCTTCCTTTCACCAGCTGCCCCATATGGCCAAAGACATTGGGCGATATTTTCTGGGTGTCATCAATGCGCACCACAAGGTCGGGCCCAACAAGTTCTCCGGCATCGCCCACCTGACCGCCCGACTCCGCGTAAAAGGGCGTCTGCGAGAGAACCACGGTGACCGACTGGCCTTCAACGGCCTTCTGTACAGGGCTGCCCTCGACAAAGAGGCCTGTGACCTCGGCCTGGCTGGCAAGGTTGGTGTAGCCAAGAAACTGGGTATCACGGCCTTCATAGGAGAGGCCCGCGCCCTGCTTGAACTTGCTTGAGGAGCGGGCCTGGTCGCGCTGACGGTCCATGGCTGTCTCAAAGTCAGCTTCATCTACAGACAGCCCCCTCTCACGGCAGACATCGGCGGTGAGATCAAGCGGAAAGCCAAAGGTGTCATAGAGCATGAAGGCCGTCTGGCCATCAAGGGCCTGGCCTGGTTTTAGGGGCTCGAGGGCCTGAGACAGAATACCCATGCCCTTTTCAAGCGTCTCGCCAAAGCGTTCTTCTTCGGTCTTAAGCACCTCGGCCACGCGTTGGGCGACAGCACGAAGCTCGGGGTAGGCCTCGCCCATTTCCTCATCAAGGGCCTTCACGAGCCGGTAGAAAAACGGTTGAGTCTGACCAAGCTTGTGGCCATGGCGCAATGCCCGGCGAACAATTCGTCGCAGCACGTAGCCGCGGCCTTCGTTGCCTGGAATAACGCCATCAACAATTAAAAAGCTGCAGGCCCTGATGTGATCGGCAATGACTCGCAGCGAGGGGTTCTCGAGGTCTTTGCAGCCGGTTTCCTGGGCGGCTGCCTTAATAAGTTTTTGGAACAGGTCAATCTCGTAGTTGCTGTGCACACCTTGCAGAACAGCTGCGATGCGTTCGAGACCCATACCGGTGTCCACACAGGGCTTGGGAAGGGGGTTTAAGACCCCTGCCTCGCTGCGGTCGAACTGCATAAAGACCAAATTCCATATCTCGATGTAACGGTCGCCATCGGCCTCGTCAGACCCCGGAGGGCCTCCCCAGACCTCGGGCCCGTGATCAAAGAAGATTTCACTGCAGGGCCCACAGGGGCCGGTGTCGGCCATCTGCCAAAAATTGTCACTTGCGTAGCGCGCACCCTTGTTGTCGCCAATGCGGACAATGCGCTCCACAGGCACGCCAATTTTTTCTTTCCAGATGGCGTGAGCCTGGTCGTCGTCCTGGTAGACCGTCACCCAGAGTTTTTCTTTGGGAAGGCCATAGACCTGGGTAAGCAGGGTCCAGGCAAAGAAAATAGCGTCTTCTTTGAAATAGTCGCCAAACGAGAAGTTACCCAGCATCTCGAAAAACGTGTGGTGCCTTGCCGTGTAGCCCACGTTCTCTAAGTCGTTGTGCTTGCCGCCTGCGCGAACGCTGCGCTGTGACGACGTGGCCCTTTTGTAGGAACGAATGTCCTTACCAAGAAAGACGTCTTTGAACTGCACCATGCCGCTGTTGGTAAAGAGCAGGGTAGGGTCGTTTGCTGGCACCAAGGAGCTTGATGCAACAACCGTGTGCCCTTGCTGGGCAAAGAAGTCCAAGAACTTTTGACGAATTTCTGAAACAGTCAGTGTGGCCATGGCGCACAGTTTAAGGGAACACGGGATAATCGCGTAGTTAGCGACTTTTTCTACGGAGCCTTTTGCCATGCCGAGCATTCAAACCAAGCAGTACGACGCCAGCCCCGCCACTTCCGCCACACGTGTGGCCTTTCTAGGCCTTGGGGTCATGGGCTTTCCCATGGCGGGCCACCTTGCCAAGGCCGGCCATGGTGTAACGGTCTACAACCGTTCTGCTGAGAAGGCCCAGGCCTGGGTCGCTGAGTTTGGCGGCACGTCGGCGGCTACACCTGCAGAGGCCGCTAAAACATGCGGATATCGTCTTTTGTTGCGTAGGTAACGATGAAGACCTTCGTAGCGTGGTTCTGGGCCCCCAGGGCGCCTTTGCAGGCATGGCCAAGGGCAGCCTTTTCGTAGATCACACCACGGCCTCTGCCGAAATTGCCCGCGAGCTTGCAGCGCAGGCCAAGACCATGGGCCTGGGTTTTATTGATGCGCCCGTCTCGGGTGGTCAGGCCGGTGCTGTGAACGGACTCCTCACCGTTATGGTGGGCGGCAGCCAGGCCGACTTCGACCGCGCTCGCCCAGTGGCTATGGCCTTCTCGCGTGCCTTTACGCGAATTGGCGAGTCGGGCGCGGGTCAGCTTGCCAAGATGGTCAATCAGATCTGCATTGCGGGCCTGGTTCAAGGCTTGTCGGAGGGGGTGGCTTTTGGAATGAAGGCCGGTCTTGATATGAAGCTGGTGCTCGATGTCATTGGTAAGGGGGCTGCCCAGTCGTGGCAGATGGACAATCGCGGCGGCACCATGGTGGATGGAAAGTTCGATTTTGGTTTTGCGGTTGACTGGATGCGCAAAGACCTGGGGCTATGCATGCAGGAGGCGCAACGCAATGGCGCTCAGCTGCCCGTCGCCGAGCTGGTGGACCAGTTCTATGCCGATGTGCAGGCCAAGGGAGGCCGTCGTTGGGACACATCAAGCCTTATTACACGGCTCGTCGACTGACTGGGTATGGCGGTTTTTACGCCGGTCTCGTCCTCGGCTGCCCAGTCGTTTCTTAGTGGCTATGACCTTGGGGAGCTCGTCTCCCTGCAGGGCATCGCCTCGGGCATCGAAAACAGCAATTTCTTCTTAACCAGCACCAAGGGCGAGTTTGTTCTTACGCTTTTTGAAAGGCTCTCGGCTGCACAGCTGCCTTATTACCTTGAGCTTATGCGCCACCTTGAGTCGAAGTCGGTGGCCTGTGCCGCGCCGCTTCCCAATGCCGAGGGCAGGCTTCTTGGCCAGTGCGAAGGTAGGCCTGCCGCCTTGGTCCGCCGGCTTAAAGGGCGCGACGTAAGCAATGCAGCGCCCGAGCACTGCGCGCTTGTGGGTGCTGAACTTGCCAAGAGTCACCTTGCTGTGGCCGACTTTGGTCTGCGTCAGCCCAACCTGCGTGGGCTTGCCTGGTGGCAGCAGGTCTTGCCCAATCTCTGGTCACGCATGCCGGCAGCCGTGGTTCGCCTGACCCAAAATGAGCTTGAGGCGCAGCAGCGTTTTCATCAATCGGCCAGCTACCTTCATCTTCCGAAGGGTGCTGTGCATGCCGATCTTTTTCGTGACAATGTTCTTTTTGAGCAACCGCCAAGCCCCGCAGCATCGAATCAGTCCCCCGTGCTTGGTGGCTTTATCGATTATTACTTTGCAGGCGATGACGCGTTTTTGTTCGATCTCGCTGTGGCTTACAACGACTGGGCGCATGAAAAGCCCGCCAATGGTCAGTCGATGCTCTCGGCCTATGCCGGCTTGAAACCGTTCACGCCCAACGAACGCGAGGCCTGGCCTATGATGCGGCGAACGGCTGCCTTTCGATTTCTTGTCTCACGCCTTGACGACTGGTATCGACCTCGGCCTGCAGAGATGCTCACCGCCAAGGATCCCGCATACTTTGAGGCCATCCTTAACCATTGCCGTTCATCGGAGGCCATGAGCGAATGCTTGCCATGAAAATTCAGCCCGCCCCTCGTGTGGTTGCCGCACGCCTAGGCATGGTCTGGCTTATGGAGGGGTTTCGACTCTTTCATCGCCAGCCACTTATTTGGTTTCTCACCCTGTTTGCCTACTGGGCAGGCCTGGTTATTCTGGCCATGATTCCGCTGCTTGGCCTTATTGCGCCGCTTATTCTTACGCCAGGCCTTGGCTTTGGTTTTGTTGCATTGGCCTACGCGATCGATCGCAAGGAAATGCCCATGCCTTTGTTGCTTGTCTCAGGCTTTCGCAGTGACAAGGCCAGGCCACTGTTGCAGATGGGGTTGCTTTACTTCGTGGGGCTCGTGGTTGTTCTTGTGCTTGCATGGATGGTCGATGGCGGCAGCCTTTTTCGGGCAATGAGTCAGTCGCCTGAAGAACTCACCGACCCAACCATCTCCGTGGACCCAAGCCTTCAGTGGGGCCTAATCGTGGCGGTCTTGGGCTACCTGCCTGTGCTTATGGCCTTCTGGTTTGCACCACAGCTTTTGGTCTGGGGGCAGTACCCGGTGGTCAAGGCGCTCTTTTATTCCTTCTTTGCCGTCTGGCGTAATAGAAGTGCGTTTTTTGTTTACGGGTTTTGCTGGTTTGCCTTGTTCATCTTTCTAAGCCTCTTGGTTGCTGCGTTCACAAGCCTTGCAGGGCTAAGTCCGCAGGCGGTCTTTACCTTGCTTATGCCCATCACCTTCATTTTAATTGCCGTGGCCCACGGGTCTTTCTATGCAAGCACACGCGATGTCTTTGCAACATTCACGGACCCGAAAGAGCCCAACCTTCGGCTCGTACCCTCTAACGAAGCCTCCCAAGACTCCGACCCCGTTAGGTCGTCTGAAGACCCTGTAAGCCCCAGCAACCCCGAGAAAAAAGACTAGGGATTACACCCATTTTGGGAGCCTGTTTTTCGTTTGTCCTTGGTTTGTTCATGCTAAAGCCGCCTAACTAGGCGCTTTGCATGAACAAGACTAGGTCAACACGTTGCGGCGCGGCTTGTGTCATTGAACCTGCGGGCGTAAGGTCAGGCTTCGTTGAGGAGGAGAGGCCACAAGGGCGCAGCCCAAGTGGCCGTTTGGAGGCGAAGCAGAGCAATCTGCCTCGCCTTTTCTTTTTTTCACCTAGGACGCGCTAAGAACAGCCTGTCGTTGGTCGTCTACCTTGGCCAGGGCGGCCTCAAACTCAGCAAGTCGTGCCTGCTCTTGCTGAACAACGGCGGCCGGGGCGCGGTCGACGAACTGGGAATTCGAGAGCTTGGCCTTGCACTTGGCAACCTCTTGGCTAAGCCTGTCAATTTCTTTTTGCAGACGAGCCTTTTCCGCCTCAAGGTCAATTTCAACCTCAAGCCGCAGCCGCAGTCGACCAAGAATTTGAACGGGTGCAAGCCCAGTTGCTGCAGGCGTCTCAGAACCAGTGCCACGGGCAGATGCGTTGTTGGAGTTCGAATGAACACTGACCTCACTAAGCCGACCCAGTGCGGCGAGCCCGGCAAGCGCCAGCTGCCGCTCATGGCTGTCGGCCTTTAAGTTCAGCGGGTCGTCAGGGTCTGTCTCTTGGGCGCCGCTGTCCACCTGAATACGAAGGGGGACCTTGTCGCCAGGACCTAGACCCATCTCGGCACGCAGGCTGCGAATGGCACCAACAAGCGCCTTCAGCTGGTTCATCTGGGCATCGCACTGGGGCTCAATTTTTTTAAGCTCCGCCTTTGGGAAGGGGGCCGTGGTGATGCTTGCAAACTGGCCCTGCGCCAAAGCCTCCGAGCGCCCTGCAACGGGAGCAACCGCCTGCCAGAGTGCTTCGGTCATGAAGGGGAGAAAGGGATGGGCAAGCCTAAGGCTTGCCTCAAGCGTGCGCAGCAGGGTGCGTCGCGCGGCCCTCTGGATGTTTTCTGCCGGCGACTGAAGGGCAATCTTTGCAAGCTCCAGGTACCAGTCGCAGAATTCATTCCAGACAAATTCGTAGATGGCCTTGGCGGCCAGGTCGAACCGATAGGCGGTGAGCTGACGGTCCACCTCGTCTTCAACGCGCTGCAGCTCCGAGACAATCCACTGGTCGACAAAGCTAAAGTGAAGGGGGCCATTGGGCCCGCAGTCACCAAAGCAGACACCCAGGCCGTTGTCTTTGCCTTCGCAGTTCATTAAGACAAACCGGCTGGCATTCCATAGCTTGTTGCAGAAGTTGCGATAGCCCTCGCAGCGCGAGAGGTCGAAGTTGATGTTGCGCCCTGGGGTGGCCAGGCTTGCAAAGGTGAACCGCAGGGCGTCGGTGCCAAAGGCGGGGATGCCTGCGGGATACTCCTTGCGGGTTTTTTTCTCGATGGCCTGAGCCTGCTTGGGGTTCATCAGCCCCGAGGTGCGTTTGGCCACCAGGGCGTCAAGATCGATGCCGTCAATGAGGTCGATGGGGTCAAGGGTGTTGCCCTTGCTTTTGCTCATCTTCTGACCCTCGGCATCGCGCACAAGGGCATGGACATAGACATCACGGAAGGGCACCTGGCCGGTGAAGTGGCAGGTCATCATGATCATGCGGGCGACCCAGAAGAAAATAATGTCAAAGCCGGTAACCAGCACGCTCGATGGAAGGTACTGGGTAAGCTCGGGCGCGATCCTTGGCCCGCCAAAGGCAAGCCCCCTGTCTTTACCCAGGCTGGCATCCCATTCCTCGCCGGGCTTGACCAGGGTAGAAAAGGGCACCAGTGCCGATGAAAACCAGGTATCGAGCACGTCGGGGTCACGGGCCAGGCCACCCTTCCAGCCTGCGGCCTTTGCCTGCTGCAGGGCCTCGTCTTCGTCTTGCGCGACAAAAACAGTGCCGTCGTGAATGGGCTCGCCCTGGTCGTCTGCCTTGTACCAGGCCGGAATCTGATGCCCCCACCAGAGCTGCCTTGAAATGCACCAGTCTTGAATGTTTTCAAGCCACTGGCGGTAGGTGGTTGTCCAGTTCTCGGGCGTAAAGCGCACCTGACCGTCTTCAACCACCTGCAGGGCGCGGCCTGCAATGGACTGGCCCGGCGTGTGCGTGCCCTCGGGCGCGGGCTTTGACATGGCAACAAACCACTGGTCAGTAAGAAGGGGCTCGATCACGGCGCCGGTGCGATCGCCCCGCGGCACCATGAGCTTGTGCGGCTTGGTTGCAACGAGCAGGCCCGCCGCTTCAAGGTCTTTAAGAATGCGTTGCCTTGCCTCGTAGCGCTCGAGCCCCTGGTAGGCCGCAGGGGCCTCGTCGTTGATGCAGGCCGTTGGCGTAAAGATATTAATCATGGCCAGGCCATGGCGCTGTCCCATGGCGTAGTCATTGAAGTCGTGTGCGGGCGTAATTTTTACGCAGCCCGTTCCAAAGGCCGGGTCCACGTAGTCATCGGCAACAATGGGAATGTCGCGGTTGCTTAAGGGAAGCCGGATGGTCTTGCCAATGAGGGCCTTGTAGCGGTCGTCGTCGGGGTGCACAGCCACCGCCGTATCCCCAAGCATGGTCTCAGGCCGCGTGGTGGCCACCACAAGGCTTCCTGTGCCATCGCTTAAGGGGTAGCGCAGCTCCCACAAGTGGCCGTCTTCTTCCTCGCTTACAACTTCAAGATCAGACACCGCTGTCAGCAGCTTGGGATCCCAGTTCACCAGCCGCTTGCCCCGATAGATAAGCCCCTGTCGATAAAGGCTAATGAAGACCTGCTTGACCACTTCAGAGCAGCTTGGGCTCATGGTGAAGTACTCCATGGACCAGTCGCAGCTTGCCCCCATGCGTCGCATCTGCCCGGTGATGGTGGAGCCTGACTGCTCCTTCCACTGCCAGACGCGCTCTAAAAAGGCCTCACGTCCAAGGGCTGCTCGGCTCTCGCCCTTGGCCTCGAGCTGGCGATCCACCACAATCTGGGTGGCAATACCGGCATGGTCGGTGCCTGGAAGCCAGAGCGTGTTGTTGCCCTTCATGCGCTGCCAACGGGTGAGGGCATCCATCAGGGTCTGGTTAAAGGCATGCCCCATGTGAAGGGTGCCCGTGACGTTCGGCGGCGGCAGTTGAATGCAAAAGCTTGCCGTGTCCTTCGCCTGCCCGGCATTGAAAAGGCCTTGCTTCTCCCATTGCTCGCGCCAGTAGGTCTCGATGGTCTGGGGGTCAAAGGCCTTGTCAAGGCCTGGGCTGCTGGCAGTTGTGTTGGGCATTAGCGCTGGGTCTTTGAGAGGTCGAACTGCTGAATGGCGTAGCCACGGTCTCGGTAAAAGCTGAAACGTTTTCTTGCCTGTGTCTTGTCGTCGTCCTCGGGGCCGACAATTTCAAAGACGCGGTCGAAGGAGCTGAAACACTCCGGCACCTCGTCATCGAGATTCACCAGCAAAAAGGCATGGCGTGCCGCTCCAGGCACGATGGGCTCGGGACAGAGCAGAATGGGAGACTCGTCGGCCATGGGGTGATCGGCCATAACATGCGGCAGGAAGTCTTCTTCGGAGAATTCATAGAGCATGTCGTCAAACCGAGCAAGCCTCTCGGGCTGGCTGCAGAAGACGAGAAGGGGCTTCGTCTCCGAGACCTGCCCCGACCGAACCGCCTTGCGAATTAGGCGGCAGGCATGCAGCAGGCGGTCGGGGGTATTGAAATGAAAATCAACTGTTGTCACGTTCGGCCCGGAGATAGGCCATGAGAAGGCCAACAGGCCGGCCCGTTGCGCCCTTCTGGGCGCCACTCTTCCAGGCGGTGCCTGCAATATCAAGGTGAGCCCACTTGTAGGCTTTTGCGAACCGCCACAAGAAGCAGGCTGCGGTCACGCTTCCAGCAGCCCGACCCCCCACATTGGCCATGTCGGCAAAGGGTGACTTGAGTTGCTCTTGGTATTCCTCTTCAAGAGGAAGGCGCCAGACCGGGTCGAGCCCGTCGCGACCCGCCTGAATGAGGGACTGGGCAAGGCCATCGTCCTCGGTAAAGAGCCCCGTATTCACATGACCAAGGGCGACAACACAGGCACCCGTAAGAGTGGCAATGTCAATAACCGCCTCAGGCTTGAAGCTCTTTTCCACATAGCTAAGGGCGTCACAGAGAATAAGCCGTCCCTCGGCATCGGTATTAAGAATTTCAACCGTCTGGCCCGACATGGTCTGAACGATGTCGCCCGGACGCGTGGCAGTGCCGCTGGGCATGTTTTCGCAGGTGGGGATCACGCCAATAACATTGCGCTTCAGACCCATCTCGGCCACGGCATGCATGACCCCCATCACGGTGGAGGCGCCTGACATGTCGTATTTCATCTCGTCCATATCGCCAGGGGGCTTTAAGGAGATGCCTCCGGTGTCAAAGGTAATGCCCTTGCCAACCAAGACCACTGGGGCATCTTTGGCAATGCCGCCGTTGTGATGAATAACAATGAACTGGGGCGGCTGGGCTGAGCCTTGTGAGACGGCCAAAAGCGCGTTCATGCCAAGCTTTTCCATGGCCTGTTTGTCGAGCACTTCCACCTTCACCCGAAACTGTCGTGCAAGGCCCTTGGCTGTGTTGGCCAAATAACTGGGTGTGCAGATGTTGGGCGGCAGGTTACCCAGGTCTTTGCTGAGTTCAATGCCGTTGGCCACGGCCTGGGCCTCGGAAATGATGCGCGGCGCATCGGTGGGCCGCATATCGCCAGGCAGCAATACCTCGATGGCGGTAAGGCTTGGCGCCTCGGGTCGTGAGGGCTTGGCTGGCTTGGCGCCTGCCTTGGTGTCCTCAGGCTTGGCCTCTTTGCCGTCTTTACGGGTCTTGAACCGGTCGAAACGGTACAAGACCTCTCGGCAGGCAAGCACATGGACCTGAAGCCGCCAGTCGCCCGAGCGGTCGCCCACGGCAAGTTCGGTTAGGAAGGATGAGACCCGCTTTACCCCTTTGAGCGACGCCATGGCCCGGGTGGCCGAGCGCACAGCCTCGGCATAGGCCTTTTCGTTAAAGCCTTCTTTGGGGCCGCAGCCAACAAGCAAGATGCGCGAGGCAGGAATGCCGTTCAAGTCGCGCACCAAAAAGCAGCCGCCAAGCTTGCCGTCGAAGTCCCCCGCCTTTAAAAGCTTGGCGATGGCGCCACCCGAGGCCTTGTCGACCACCCGGGCCGGCATGGTGAGCTCAACGCCTGCTGCCGTTGAGAAAAGCGCAACCCAGGCGCAGTCGGCCTGGGCCCTGTCAACGGGCTTATTGCTTGCTGTAACAACAAGTTCGGGCCTTTGTTCGGCCGGGATTTTTGAATCTTTGGAGACGTCTTTGGTGTCTTTGGTGGTTGCTGTGGTCATGACACAATGCCTTTAATCAATGCTCGAAACTCTCCATTATAAAGTTTGTGATCGCATTTAAGTCTTTTCTCCAAGAAGTCCGTGGGATTGCAGGCGCAGTCTTCGCTGTTCTGTTGACTATTTTGGTTACCAGTTCGCTAATTCGTATGCTGGGCGCGGCAGCCTCCGACCGGGCCGATTCCGAGCTGGTCGTGCCGCTCGTGGCCTTTGCCGCCCTGCAGGCTCTGCCGGTGGTGCTTGCCCTTACGGCCTACCTTTCTGTGCTTCTGGCGCTAACCCGGGCCTGGAAGGACTCCGAAATGGTGGTCTGGATGTCCTCTGGGCTCAGCCTGGGTCAGTGGCTTCGGCCTGTGGCCCGTTTTGTCTGGCCGTTTGCCCTTGCCATGGTGGCCCTAACCTTTTTTGTCTCCCCCTGGGCCCAGCAGCAGCTCGATGAGACCCGCCTTGAATTCAGCCAGCGCCCGGAAGACCAGCGGCTTGATGCCGGCCGTTTTATGGAATCGCGCTCGGGGCAGATTGTATTTTTCGGGGAAATGGCCTCCGACACCGAAAAAAGGCTTGGTCTTGTCTTCATTCGTGCGCAGTCCGCAGGTCAAGAGTCGGTCATCCTCGCCTCCAAAGGAGAAATCCAATCACAAGAGGAAGGCGGAGGCGCCTGGCTTTCTCTTGTCCAGGGAACCCGATCTGACTTTAATCCTGTGGATCTAGAAACTCGCCAACTGCGGTTCGATTCCTACAGGCTCTTTCTCGACCGCTCCCCGGTTCCCGAGAGAGCAACGCCCTCTTTGCGTGCCTCCGGCCTTGTTGAAATTGTGGGGCTCGCCCGCCAGGGCGACCTTGCGGCCATGGCTGAGCTGAGCTATCGGGTGGGGCTTTGTCTTATGGCGCTTGCCATGCCTTTTTTTGCCATTCCTGTTGCCATAACAAGCCCACGCCTTGGTCGGTCCCTGCATCTTATTTTTGGAGTTGTGAGTTTTATGCTGGCAATGAACAGTGTCACGCTTGTCCAGGCACTGATTGTCGAGGGTCGACTGGCCATGTCAGTTGGCTGGTGGCTTACGCCTGCGGCTATAGGCCTTTTGACAGCCCTTTTGCTCTGGTGGCGCCAGCAGCTGAGGCCCAATCCCTTGGTCCAGGTGGTTCGAGCAGTCTTTCCCGGCCGATCTGCCGTAAGCAAACCTTCAGCATGACGACCCTTCGCCGCTACTTTGCGGGCCAGCTCGTCATACACATTGGGCTGGTGCTGGCTGGGTTTGTCTTGCTCTTTGCCTTTGTGGACACGGTCGGGGAAATTAGAAACCTTGGCCGGGGCGGCTACACGCTTGAGCAGGCCTTCACGGTGGTCGTCTTCAGAGTTCCGGGCATGGTCTACGAGCTTTTGCCTGTGGCCACGCTTATTGGCGCGGTCTGGGCCTTCGCCCAGCTTGCGGCGGGCTCCGAGTTCACCGTGGCGCGAGCTTCTGGCCTTGGTCCGCGCCAGCTGCTTGGCCTAACAGCCTTTGTAGGCTTGCCCTTGGTGGCCTTTACATTTTTTCTTGCGGAACTGGTTCTTCCGGTGTCCGAGGTGGCTGCCGTCCGCATCAAGGCAACGGCCGATGGCAGACTTGGCTCAGGCGTCTTGTCCTCGGGCTTTTGGATGCGTGACTATCCCACCGAATCTGGCGAGAACCGTGTGCGAGTCCGCATGGTGAATTTAGCCAGCATGGACCCCGACCGCAGGCTAAAGGGCGTGAAGCTCTATGAATTCGGTGAACTGCTTACCCTGCGCCGTCTCGTGGAGGCGGACTCCGCGGTTTTTCTGCGAGCAAGCCCAGCCACTGCCAACGCCCAAGAGGCCTCTATCTGGCGCCTTGAGGGTGTTGGCCTTACCGAGTTTGCGGCTGACGGCCAGGTGACCCGCACTCGGCTTTCAAGCCTTGAGCTGCCCCTTTACCTTTCACCGGCCCGGCTTGGGGCCCTGATGGTCAAGCCCGAACAGATGTCCGCGCGTGAGCTTTTTCTTTACGTGGACTACCTTCAGGCCGGTAAGCAGGCCTCGGGCCGTTATGAAATTGCGTTCTGGAAAAAAATGATCTACCCCGTTGCGGTCTGGGTGATGCTGGTCTTGGCCCTGCCCGCAGCCTACATTCAAGCCCGTGGTGGCGCCTTGGGCCTGAAGGTCTTTCTTGCCATTGTTGCCGGTATTGGTTTTCACCTGGCCAACAGCCTTTTCTCGCACCTAGGGTTGCTTAACGACTGGCCGGCGCCGCTTGTCGCGGCCATTCCAAGCCTGCTTGCGCTTGCCGCCGGCCTTCTTATGCTCTGGCAGTTGCAAAGACGCGCCTTTTAGGGGCTTCAAAAGGTCTTTTTGCTAGGGCTCGGCCTGTGACGTGTTGAGGCTCTGGCTACAATCACGGGTTATGACGACATTTCAATGCCGGCTCCTTCCATCCGAGAAGAGCTTTGACGCGCACGATCACGAGACCATTCTTGAGGCCGCCCTGCGTGCCCAACTGGTGCTTCCCTATGGCTGCAAAGACGGGGCCTGCGGCTCCTGCAAGGCACGCCTTGTTGAAGGCGAGGTCGACTATGGCAGCTACCAGGTGAAGGCCTTGTCCGAAGACGAGCGCGCCCAGGGCTCGCTTCTGCTCTGCCAGGCCAAACCCCGCTCTGACCTTGTGCTTGAGGCACGCGTTGTAGCTGCAGAGGGCATGATCCCTATTCGCAAGCTGCCCTGCAGGGTGGCAAGCATCGACTACCCGGCCCAGGACGTGGCCGTCATTCGGCTACAGCTTCCAGCCTCTGAGCGGTTTCAGTTTCATGCCGGTCAGTACATTGATATTTTGCTTAAAGACGGAAAGCGTCGAAGCTACTCCATGGCCAACTCCCCGCTTGAGGGCGATCAGGTTGAACTGCATATTCGTCAGACGCCTGGCGGCGCCTTTACCGACGCGGTTTTTGGTCAGCCGACAAGCTCCACCAACCCTGTCAAGCAGAAAGATATCCTGCGCTTTGAAGGGCCCTTGGGAAGCTTCTTTCTTCGGGAAGAGACCCGCCAGCCCATTGTTTTTCTTGCAAGTGGAACGGGCTTTGCGCCCATCAAAGCCATTATCGAGTACGCCCGGGCGAAGAACTTTGACCCCCCCATGACCTTTTATTGGGGCGGGCGGCGTCCAAGCGACCTTTATATGTTGTCGCTTGCCGAGCAGTGGGCTGCCGAGATGCCACACCTGCGGTTTATTCCTGTTATTAGCGATGCCGAGCCCGAGGACCAATGGCATGGGCGAACAGGTTTTGTTCACCATGCCGTTATGCAAGACTTCCCCGATCTCTCGGGTCATTTGGTCTATGCCTGCGGGGCCCCTGTGGTGGTTCGAGCCGCGCAGAAAGACTTCATTGACCAGTGTGGGCTCTTGCCTGAGTCCTTCTTCTCGGATGCCTTTACAACGGCGGCCGACCTTGCGGCACCTAAGTCCGAGTCCGTAAAGACCGCCTAAGTTCTTTGGCGCTCGCCTCGCCTACCCATCAAGATAGGCATCAAGGGGTAAAAGCACCCCTGGTTCTCATTGCCTGTCGGTCGGTCGATTTTTTTGGTGATGCGGCGGTCTGTCTAAGGCTTGCCCAGGGGCTTGTCGCCCGGGGCGCGCAGGTTCGAATTCTTGCAGACCCTCGGGCGCTTGCGCATCTGCAGAACATGGCGCCTGCCTGTGCCTGGGAGCCGCCACAAGGGTTTGTCGCAACAAGTGCACTGGCCTACTGGGCCATTGACGACCTCTGCACGCCTGGTCACGGCCTTCCCCTGCAACGCGCAGATTTGCTTCTTGAAGCCTTTCAGATGCAGGTCCCCCAGGCCATCTTTGAGCAGCTGCCTGAGGCAACACTGCGCTATCTGGTGGACTACCTGGCCCTTGAAGAGTGGACGGCTGACTGCCAGTGGATGGCCTGCGCCCGACCCCGTCTATCCGAAGAAGCCCAGGTATTGGCTGGCGCCATCGCTGCGCCGAGATGGCCCAGGCCTTATTCAGGGTCAGCGCTCGGCCACTGGCGGCGCGCTTTCTCAGGCCAATCGGCAAGCCCTGCGTCGCAGCATGATGAAACGCTGCGAGCAGGCCTTAGGCGCCGATCGAGGCTCTGGCTGGGATCGGCAGAAGGATGATGACGAGACTGTTTTTCTGGTCTTTGCCTACTGCTACCCCAACACACCCTTGCCGGAGTTCGCGCAGAGTCTCGCTCGTGCGCTGGGGCAGTTAAGAGAGGGCGGAGAGGGTGCGGAGAATCAGGCACAGGCAGGCCTTCCGCAGGCCTTAATTCGTGCCCAGAGGGTGCTGATTTTTGAGCCTCACCATCTGGCTCCGGCGGGCCCCGATGCGGGGCTTTTGAGTCAGCATGAATTTGATCAGTGCATGGCGGTATCTGACCTTGCGCTTGTTCGTGGCGAAGACTCTTTCGGCACAGCGCTTTTCTATGCCAGTCAGTGGGGTCTTCCTTTTGTCTGGCAGCCGTATCGACAGGCCGATGACGCCCACCTTAGAAAGCTTGATGCATGGCTGGCACAGGCTACTCAGCCCCTGCCGGGCTGGTCACAACTGCATCGCTATTTCAGCCCTGCCGGTTCTCATCCAGAAAGCCAGAGCGACCTCACCGAGATACTTCGCGCTCTGCTTGCCAACTGGCAGGCTGTTCAAGATGTCTGCAAATCGCTTGGCCAGGCCCAGTTTCAAAGGCCCTCGTTTGAGGAGTCGCTTCTACGGCATTGGCATGCAAAGCGCCTGGAAAGCCGTTAACGATAAACTAGCGTATTGACTCGACTCTTTAAGGTGATGCTATGAAAACCGCGCACGAACTGCGGACCGGAAATGTTTTTATGCTCGAAGGCCAGCCCATGGTGGTGCTTAAGGCCGACTACAACAAATCGGGCCGCAATGCCGCTGTGGTGAAAATGAAGTACAAGAACCTGCTTACAAATTCGGGCTCCGAGTCTGTGTTTAAGGCCGATGAAAAATTCGAGTCCCTCGTGCTTGATCGCAAAGAGGTGAGCTACTCCTACTTCGCCGACCCCATGTATGTCTTTATGGACGCCGAGTACAACCAGTTCGAGGTGGAGTCCGAAAGCATGGGCGATGTACTGAACTACCTTGAAGATGGAATGGCCTGCGAGGTTATTTTCTACGACGGTCGTGCCATTTCGGTTGAAATGCCAACCAGCGTCGTTCGCGAGGTGGCCTATACCGAGCCTGCCGTAAAGGGTGACACCTCGGGTAAGGTCATGAAGCCCGCACGCATCTCGCCAACCGACTTTGAGGTCTCGGTGCCAGCCTTTGTTGAGATCGGCGACAAGATCGAGGTCGATACCCGCACCGGTGAATACAAGAACCGGGTGAAGTAGGCATGCCAGGCATGCCATCGGCTTGCGTGCAGGCCTTCCTCACTGAGATTGAGCAACAACTTGGCGCCTCATGCCTTAAGACCGACCCCGATCTCATCTCCACCCATTTAATCGACTGGCGGGGGCGTTATCAGGGCAGGGCACCGGCGGTTCTTTTTCCGGGCTCCACCGACCAGGTCGCTCAAGTGGTAAGGCTAGCAGCCAAACACCGTGTGGGCCTGGTTCCTCAAGGTGGTAATACGGGCCTTACCGGGGCAAGCGTGCCCGATGGCTCGGGCGATCAGGTGGTGCTCAGCCTTACGAAGCTTCAGGCCATACGGGCTGTTGATGCGGCCAATAAAACCATGACCCTTGAGGCAGGCGTCACCCTTGCTAAGGCCCAAGAAGAGGCCGATGCCCTGGGGCTTCTTTTCCCTCTAACGCTTCCTTCTCGTGGCTCGGCAACCATTGGGGGTAACCTGGCGACCAACTGCGGGGGAACGGCGGTGCTTCGCTACGGAAATGCCAGGGCGCTCTGCCTGGGCCTTGAGGTGGTCACTGCAACGGGTGAAATCTGGTCAGGCCTTCGAGGGCTTCGAAAGGACAACACGGGCTACGACCTGCGCGATTTATTCATTGGCTCCGAGGGCACGCTTGGCATTATTACGGCCGCGGTGCTTGCCTTGTCGCCCAAGCCTGCAGCCCTTATGACAGCCTTGGCAAGGGTGCCCTCGGTGGAGTCGGCCGTGGGTCTTTTGGGTCTTGCCCAGAAAAAGGCTGCAGCTCAGCTTACGGGCTTTGAGTTCATGACGAAGTCGGCCCTGGCGCTTGTGTCTCAGTATTTTCCTGCCCTTGCCCAGCCCATCCAAGGCATGGGCTCTGCCGACCTGGTTCTTCTTGAGATCTCAAGCCCTACCGGTGAGGCCGAGGCGGTAGGGCTTCTCGAGGACATCTTGTCTGAGGCCTTTGAGACGGGCCTGGTTGAAGACGCCCTGGTGGCCCAGAGCATTCAGCAGGCGCAGACCTTTTGGGACATACGCGACCACATCACGCTTGCATCCTCCGAAGATGGCCATCAAATTAAGCATGACATTGGGCTTCCCATTTCCTGCATCCCCGACTTCATGGTGAGCATGCAGAAGGAACTTCAGGCCCTTTTGCCAGGGACTCGAATTATTAATTTTGGGCACCTGGGCGACGGCAACCTGCATTACAACCTGGCCTGCCCTATTAATCCGGACGTCTGGTCCGATCGCAACCAAAGGCACGAGGCCTGCATGCAGTTCATGCAGAGGCTTGAAGAAGAGGCCCATCATCGGGTCCACAACCGAGTGGTCTCCTTGGGCGGCTCCATTAGTGCCGAGCATGGCCTTGGTGTGATGCGTCGTGATGAGGCAGCCCGCTACAAGGGGCCTGTTGAAATGGGTCTTATGCGGTCCATAAAAACCGCACTGGACCCGCTAAACATTCTGAACCCGGGAAAGGTTGTTCTGGTCTAGTGGCGCTGGTCTGCTGGTCTGATCGTCTACCCCAGGGGCTCTGGCTACCCCAGGGGCTTAGCCAGAAGCTGCACCAGCACGTCGTTGAGGGCCTGCGACCAGTGGGGGCGCTTGAGCCCAAACTGCTTGTCGGTGAGGCTGCAGTCAAGTTGTGAGTTTGCCGGCCGAGGAGCAGGAGCAGCGAACTCCGCCGTTGAAATGGCCTTAATTTGTTGGGCCGAGGTAATGGTCCAGGCAAGCTCGGGCGCGAGCCGCCTGGCCCGATCAAGAATGTCGCAGGCAAAGCCATGCCAGTTTGTGGTGCCCTCGCAGCAAAAGTGCAGCACCTGATTCGAAGGCGCTTCAGAAGGCCTGGGCCATTGCTGGACGATGGCAAGGCTTGCCTGTGCAATGGCATCGGCCGAGGTCGGTGCCCCCACTGGTCAGCCACCACGCGCAGCTCTTGCTGGCTCTGGCCAAGCCTTAGCATGGTCTTCACGAAGTTCTTGCCATGGTCGGAAAAGACCCAGCTGGTGCGCAGAACAAGGCTTGGGGACGGGCCTTGGGCAAGCGCCTGTTCTCCGGCGTACTTGCTTTTGCCATACACCCCTTCAGGCGCAGTGGGGTCCTTGGGCTGGTAGCCTTGGCCTACAGGTTTTTGCCCATCAAAAACATAGTCGGTGGAGTAATGAAGGATGGCAATGGCCTGCGAGGCGTGCGCAGAATACTGGGCAGCAAGCTCGGAGAGCTGCGCAAGGGCCTGCCCATTCACCCGGTGGGCAAGCTCGGGCTCCTTCTCGGCCTGGTCCACCGCCGTGTAGGCTGCGGCATTCAGAATATGGCTGGGCTTAAAGCTCTCAATGGCCTGGGCAACCGCCGAGCCGAATAAATTGGGCTGATCAAGCGGTGCCTGGCTGCGGGTAAGGCCGAGCACATGCACATGCATGCATAGGGGAGTCGGCTGACTGGCAGAGCCTAAGCAGGCTGTTTCCTACCTGCCCTCCCGCCCCAAGCACTAATAGCCTTGGCGTTGGCGCTAGCGTTGGCTTGGGCGTTGGCCTCTGCAATGGCCTAGGAAGGGCATGGGTGGACTCCGCCACCGCAGCTGCCGCAGGGGCCGGGCGTTTTGGGGTCATGCCGCCTGGCTGCTGTACTGCTGATGAATCCAGTTCGTGTAGTCCCCCGACTGAACGCGCTGCACCCAGTCGGTGTTGTTCAGGTACCAGTCAATGGTCTTGTTAATGCCCGATTCAAAGGTCTCCTGGGGCTTCCAGCCCAGTTCTTTAAAAATTTTGTTGGCATTAATGGCGTAACGCTTGTCGTGGCCCGGCCGATCTTTCACAAACTGAATTAAATGCTCGTGCTGACCACCAGCGGCTTTGGCGGATTCCGGGCTTTTTTCGTCAAGCAACTTGCAGATTGCACGCACGATGTCGATATTGGTCATCTCGTTCCAGCCCCCAATGTTGTAGACCTCGCCAGGCCTACCAGACTGCAACACCGCCTCAATGCCCTGACAGTGATCGACAACATAGAGCCAGTCACGAATGTTTAGGCCATTGCCGTAGATAGGCAATGGCTTGCCCTGAAGGGCGTTTGCAATGGTGAGCGGAATAAGCTTTTCGGGGAACTGATACGGCCCGTAGTTGTTTGAGCAGTTGGTGGTGAGGACCGGTAGACCATAGGTGTGGTGCCAGGCCCGCACCAGGTGGTCGCTGGCCGCCTTGCTTGCGCTGTAGGGGCTGTTCGGTGCGTAGGGTGTGGTTTCGCAAAAGGCTGGGTCGTCTGCCTCAAGCGAGCCATAAACCTCGTCGGTTGATACATGCAGAAACCGAAAGGCATTTTGTTCCTGGGCGTTTAGTGACTGGAAATAGCCTAGGCAACACCCAAGCAGCCGAAAGGTTCCATGAATGTTGGTCTGAATAAAGGCATCAGGCCCTAAAATAGAGCGATCGACGTGCGACTCGGCGGCAAAATGAATAACAGCCCTTGGCCGTTTGGCGACAAGCAGGGCTATTCATTTCATCTTGGTTATTAATATCGAGCTTATGAAAGCCATAAGCCGGATTATTTTCAACCGCCCTAAGGTTCTCTAAATTGCCCGCATAGGTAAGCGAATCAATAACCAAAACAGGTTCATTGGACTTTTCAAGCCAATTTAAAACAAAGTTACTGCCAATGAAACCTGCACCGCCGGTTACAAAGACCATGGCCTAGGTTCCAGTGGGTGTCGATGCCACAGGCGAAATAAGCAGTGATTCAAGGCTACGCCCAGAGGCAACCGCTGCTGAAACCCACTTGGGCGTTTTCCCGCGGCCCGTCCAGGTGTCTCCGGTTGCCGGGTCTTTGTATTTTGGTGCCACTTTTATTCCCGTTGAAGCTCGTTTGGCTCTTGGCTTTCGAACCTTGCCCGCCTTTGCGGTTGGCTTTCGACCCCGTTTGCTGCCAGCACTTCCCGCTGAAAAACCAAGTTCCTCCGGCGTTATGCCGTATTCGGAAATTTGTTTTTTAATGGTTTTAAGAACCGAGGCGTACTCTTCCTTGCGCTGGCGGTCGGCTTGTTTCTGTAGGTCACTAATTTGTTGAATTATTTCGGAATAGCTGGGCATAAAAGAATAGTCCTTTGAATTTGGTTTCAAAATAATGGGTGTTTTGCTTACGCGCCAAACTACCTTAAGTGCTATTATTCTAAATTGTGATGAGTTAAATTGCAATGAATAATCAAGGGCTTTTAAATTAACTGGCCTCCAGGCTAAAGACGCGCTCTTTGGTGGTTTCCCGGCGAACAACAAATCCCTTTAATTATCAAACTAAAATAAGCTGCACCCTTCATAACGGCAGGCCTGGCCTAATCCCGGGCGTTTCTCCCGACCTGGTTACCTGCCGTAAACTTCAAGACTGCGCAAAAATTTTTAGGGCTTTGTATGAAGATTTCCATTGTGGGAACAGGGTACGTTGGGCTGGTAACAGGCGCCTGCCTGGCGGATGCCGGTAACGACGTTCTTTGCCTTGACCTTGACCCAAAGAAAATTGAAATTCTCGAGTCAGGCGGTATTCCAATTCATGAACCTGGACTGCTCGACATTGTGCGCAAGAACGTCGCTGCTGGCCGCCTGAAGTTCACTAGCATCGGTCGAGACGTCGGTTGGCTTTGGGCTGGTTCAGGTGATTGCGGTGGGAACCCCGCCCGATGAAGACGGCTCGGCCGATCTTCAGTATGTGCTTGCGGCAGCGCGCAGCATTGGCCAGCACATGACCGGTGAAAAAATCGTGGTCGATAAATCAACCGTTCCTGTGGGCACCGCCGACAAAGTTCGCGAAGAAATACGCAAAGCCTTGGCGGCGCGCTCGGCTAGCATCGCTTTTCATGTTGTCTCCAACCCCGAATTCCTTAAAGAGGGTGCTGCGGTCGAGGACTTTCAGCGGCCCGACCGCATTGTTGTTGGTGCCGACCATCCAAGGGCAGTCGAGGTCATGCGGGCCATCTACGCGCCTTTTCAACGCAATCACGACAAGCTTATGGTCATGGACGTGCGCTCGGCCGAGCTTACCAAGTACGCAGCCAATGCCATGCTTGCCACCCGCATTTCGTTTATGAATGAGCTTGCGAATCTTGCAGAGTCCCTCGGGGCCGATATTGAGCAGGTACGCCGGGGTATTGGCTCAGACTCCCGCATTGGCTATGGGTTTCTTTATGCGGGCTGCGGCTATGGGGGCTCTTGTTTTCCAAAGGATGTAAAGGCGCTTATTCGCACGGCCGATGAGGTGGGTTCTTCGTTGAGGGTGCTCACCGCCGTCGAAGATGCAAATGAGCAACAAAAAACCGTTCTTGTATCGAAGGTCACCCGTGCGCTTGGTCATAACCTAAAGGGCAGGCGGTTTGCGATCTGGGGGCTTGCCTTTAAGCCCAATACCGACGACATGCGCGAGGCGCCCAGCCTTGTTCTTATTGAGGCGCTTCTTCAAATGGGCGCCACGGTGTCTGCTTACGACCCGGTAGCCATGCAGGAGGCGCAGCGCGTGTTGGGTGACACCATTACCTATGCCGCAGGCCCCATGCAGGCCCTCGAAGGTGCGGACGCGCTTGTCATTGTGACCGAGTGGAAGGAGTTCCGAAGCCCCGACTTTGAGGCCATGGCAGCCTTATTGAAAACCAAGCGTGTCTTTGATGGCCGCAACCTTTATCCACCTGAGATGCCGGCTGCGGCGGGTCTTATCTACGAGGCCATTGGCCGAAAAACCACCTGAACCCCGCATGCCTCATTACCTAACCCCATAGGACTTCTCCGCGTATGTCAGCCGTTGCCATTGAGCCCCTTCGCAGCTACTTCTTAGGCCTTCAAGATCGCATCTGCGAGGCGGTTGCCCAGGCCGATGGCCAGGCCTTTTCCGAAGATGCCTGGGTCAAGCCCGATGACTCGCCCCTGCGTGGCGATGGGCGCTCCCGGCTTATTGAGGGCGGAGGCCTGCTTGAACGGGGTGGTGTGGGCTTCTCGCATGTGCGCGGTGATCACCTTCCGACATCGGCCACTGCCGCTCGGCCTCAGCTTGCCGGAAGGGGCTTTGAGGCCATTGGCGTGTCCTTGGTGCTGCACCCCGTTAACCCCTATATTCCTACGGTGCACATGAACGTGCGTTCGTTTGTTGCCAAGGCGGTCAAGCCTGGCGATGAGGACATCTGGTGGTTTGGTGGCGGCATGGACCTCACGCCCTACTATGGGTTTGAGGAGGATGCCGTTCATTTCCACCATGCCTGCCGGCAGGCGCTTCACCCCTTTGGCGATCATTACTATCCCAAATTTAAAACCTGGTGTGACGAGTACTTCTTCCTAAAACACAGACAAGAGGCGCGCGGTATTGGCGGCGTGTTTTTTGATGACTTCAGCGAACTGGGCTTTGACAAAAGCTTTGCCATGACCCAGGCCGTGGGCGATGCCTTCGTAAAGGCTTATTTACCTATTGTTGAGCGCCGCAGGGGGCTGGCGTTTACGAATCGCGAGCGCGATTTTCAGGCCTACCGTCGGGGCCGCTATGTGGAGTTCAATTTAGTCTACGACCGAGGTACCCACTTTGGGCTGCAAAGTGGGGGACGCGCCGAAAGTATTCTTATGAGCATGCCACCCAAGGTTACCTGGCGTTACAACTGGCAGCCAGAGCCAGGCTCGCCTGAAGCCAAGCTTTACGAACTGATTAAACCCCGTGACTGGCTAGGCGCGCTCTAAGGTTGCGGGGGACATGGCAATTTTTTGCTCACGCCCCATAATCTCAATAAGAACAATAATTCGGTCAGACGCCACTTTTGAGACAAGGCCTTCAAGCCCCACCATGGGTCCGCCCGTAACCCGCACAGTGGCACCAATATCAAGCCTCTTTGATCGGCGTGTGGCCTCAACGGGATCAGATAAATGAGACTGAACGAAAGTCATAATATCGCTCATGACTGACTCCCGCAGATGAGCGTATTCCAAGCCAAATCGCACAATTCGAGCAACACCAACGGTTGACCTGACAGGCCAAAGAGAGTGTTCAGAGTGCTCCGGTCGAAAGAAGATATACCCTGGAAAGAGCGGTTCTTCGTTTTCAAGCAAGCGAGTTCGGGTGTTACGAAGCCTGGGAATGAGCGGCAGGATTACCTCGTATCTTTGTCGAGTTAGGTTCAGTTCTGCGATATGCTCATGGCGAGGCTTTGTCTGGGCGACATACCAGACTCGGATTTCCGACGCGGTTTTAGCCGTCATAGCGTTTCATCTCTTTAACGAATGGTAATGAAAACAATTTTAGTAACTGGGGCCGCTGGCTTCATTGGACACTTTGTCTCGGAACGACTGTTGAATTTGGGCTATCGCGTTGTTGGTATCGATAATCTAAACGACTATTATGACCCCCTTCTAAAGGAGGCGAGGGTCCATCGCCTCACTCGTCTCGACCAGGGCCATCAGTTCGAGTTGATTAAGGCAGACCTTCAAGACCGCAACGCAATAGAATCGGTCTTCAGCACGCACACCCTGCATGGGGTGATTCACCTGGCTGCCCAGGCTGGGGTGCGTTACTCGCTTACGAATCCTCAGGCCTATATTGATAGCAACATTACGGGGTTTCTTAATGTTTTAGAGTGCCTTCGAAGTCAGCCCGTTCATCTTGTCTATGCCAGCTCCTCCAGTGTTTATGGCGGTAACCGGCGGCTTCCTTTTTCTGAAAGCCACAGTGTCGACCGTCCCGTAAGCTTGTATGCCGCCACAAAAAAGGCAAATGAGCTTATGGCTCACACCTACAGTCACCTGTTTGAGATTCCTGCAACGGGCCTGCGTTTTTTCACTGTCTATGGGCCCTGGGGTCGTCCTGATATGGCAGCCTTTAAGTTTGTCAGGGCCATATTGGCCAATCAGCCCATCGATGTTTACAACCACGGCCAGATGCAACGAGACTTCACCTATGTTGACGATATTGTTGAGGGGGTCCTTCAGGCCTTCCTCCACCCGCCAGTGCGCGAGCCGTCTGGGGAAGAATTCGCTTTTGAAACCTTTCCGGCGCATCGAGTTTTGAACATCGGCAATCACCACCCCGAACCCCTTACAGCGTTTATTGAGGCTATTGAGGATGCGCTTGGGATGAAGGCCCGAAAGAATTTTCTACCGATGCAGCCAGGTGACGTTCCTGCTACCTATGCAGATACGCAAGCCTTGCGAGACCTTACAGGCTTTGCACCCTATACGCCTTTGCATGTTGGGGTTAACAGTTTTGTAAGTTGGTACAAGGGGTACTACGGTGTTTAAAAAACTGCTCTATGGAAGGCAAGGTAGGAGCCGAAAAACTCCTTCCCCCCCACATGGATTCACGCTTATCGAAATTCTGGTGGTTATTGCCATTATTGGCATTCTTGCGGCCGTTGTTGTCCCCGCCGTAATTGGCCGGCCCGATGAGGCACGAGTTGTTGCTGCCAAGCAAGACCTTGCCACCATTTCTGCCGCCCTTGATCTCTACAGGCTCGATAACTTTTCTTACCCGACCAGCCAACAGGGCCTGGCCGCACTTGTTTCCCCGCCGACATCCGAGCCGCTTGCGCCGAACTGGAAGCCTGGGGGCTACATCAAACGACTTCCGGAAGATCCATGGGGCAGACCCTACCTTTACTCTCTTGGTTCAGACGGATTTTCTTTTGAGGTCTTAAGTTATGGTGCCGATGGCCAGCCAGGCGGTCAGGGCTTTGCGTCCGACCTCTCCTCCAAAGGGCTTTAGCCTTCTAGAGACCCTTGTTGTTGTTGCCATCTTGGGTCTCGTCATGGCCATGGCTGGCCTGAGTCTTTTTCAGGCCGCCGATCGAAAACTCCAGTCACAAGTCGATCGCCTTCAGGCGGTTTTGCAAACGGTTTCCGACCGTGCAGCAATCATGCAGCGTGATCATCGACTCGTACTGGATAAAGAGGGTTTTTGGATTGAAGAGCAGCGAAGAGGTCAGTGGCTGCAACAGACTGCCTTCCCAATGCAATATCGCTCCTGGGAGACCGGTCTGTCGTTTCAGGGGGAGGCTGCTGTCATACGAGTCGACCGAACGGGGCTTATTGAGCCTTCACGGCTTGACTTTGAACAACGCGGCCGCTCAGTCATCTTGCTTGTTGATCCTTTTGCACGGGTTAGCCTCAAGCAGGTGGGACAACAATGACATTAAGGGTTGACGTGGGCCAACGCCCCTCTGGCTTTACGCTAATTGAAGTTCTTATCGCGCTGGCAGTGGCCTCGATTGTCTTTCTTGGCGGGTTAAAGCTCGTTCAGACCGTTAGCCAGAGCCTCTTTGAATCTCGAGATCGAAATCTGGCCATGCTCTGTGCGGACAATGCGCTTGTTCTTGTCAGGTTACAGGTTCAGCGCCAGGGGGTCTCTGAGCGCCGGGATACCTGTAGGCAGGGCTCACGCGTATTTAATGTTGAGACCAGAATTCTCGTAACACCACACTCGAATTTTCGTCGCATTGAGGCAAGGGTCTACCATGCCGATACGCCAGCAGACGATTTTTTTCTTGCCTATCGTGTCGGTTTTTTACCCTTGGGCTTTTAGTGAACAGGTTAGCGTCCAGGCGGTTAGTCGTGCGTCGTTCGCTGTCGAGGACGCGAGCTACTTACCCCTCTGGTTTAACCTTAATTGAGATGCTTGTAACGCTTCTAATTACCGCGATTCTCGCGGTTATGGGCTTTCGAGTCATTGAGCGCTTTGCAATTTCCCAAGAAGGCCTAACCTATCAGGCCTCCTTGCAGCGAAGCCTTGCCATGACCTGGTCTCAAATTGAGCAAGACCTTGAGACATTGTCTTTTCTCTCCCCACGGCAACGGTCTGCTCAACTCACTCAAAGCCCCCAGGGCTACCGCGTCGGTCCTGTGACATGGGGTCTTGACAAGGAAGGGGCCCTTAGCCGAACGAGCTTTTCTGATTCCAACCCGATGGTCTTCATGAAGCAAGTGACCTCCGTGCGTTTTGCTCTTCTTGATGGTAACGATGAGCGAGAGATCGGCGCGTACTCTGCAGGCGAAATTGAACGTCTTTCTCGTCAGGAGCTTGGGGTTGCTGTTGAGATACAAATGGCAGGCGACCCCTTTCCCACACGAAAGATCTTCCCCCTACCTGCTGCTGTCGAGTGACGATGACCCTCAGCCACCCCAAGAGCGCCTCGCAGCCACCTAAAGGCATTGCCTTGGTCTCTGTTATGGCCTTGGTTGCAGTGGTGGCCGCCTTGTCAGTAAGCCTTGCCTGGTTAAGCTACCAAGCCATTGCGCGGACTCAGGCCCAGCGAGATGCTGGGCAGGCCAATGAGCTTGCTCGGGCTGTGATCGACTACGGCCGATGGGTGCTCTGGTCGGATGCACGGGGAGCGGCAGGCGGATCCTCTGTCATGGACCACCTCTCGGAACCCTGGGCGCAGTTTATTCCCCATAGTCGGCTCGATCAGTTGCTTGGTCCCCAAATGAGCGCTCAGGATCAGGCAAGGTTTGCTGCCGCGGCAATTTCCGGACTTATTTCAGATGAGCAATCTCGATTCAACCTGGCCCGTCTTTTTCAGGACGATGGAACCCTTCGTCCGGAAGGCCTCGCGCAGGTCGAGAGACTCTTCGCTCTATTGGGTATTCGTACAGACCAGTCGTCTGAGCTGATAGGAAGGCTTCAATCCCTCGGGAAGCCAGACATACAAGTCGAGGGGATGGTTGAAGAGTCAGGGCGGTCGCGCTGGGCACAACTGCAGCAAATGGTTCGAGCCGATCGCTCTTTAATGGAAGACCAAAGGCGCTTACTGCTTGATCACCTTACCTGGCTTCCGAAGGTGAGTCGCATAAACATTAATACGGTTGCGCCTGAGGTCTTGCGAGCCTTGGCCGGTGATGGTGAAAGTCGGTTGGTTGACGATCTCATTGAGCGTCGAGACCGTATTCCTTTCCGCACGCCAGCAGAGGTGGCATCGCTCGTTCCTCCCAATGCCGGGTTTGAGACCTCGTTGCTCGACACGCAGACAAGTTATTTTCGGATGCAGGGCTATGCTCAGTTCGGAATGGCTGAAGAAAGTTTTCTTGTGATTGTTCACCGGACTGGTGGTAAGGTTTCGGTCATCCATCGTTTCTCACCTTAGGTAGGTAGATTGCGGTAGTCGTTTCGTTACCGACCCCCTATGCCTGGAGTATTTCGGTTTTGTTACAGCGTCATTTACATGCCTTTTCCGAGTTGTATGTTGTTGAGCGCCATGAGGGTGTCGACGGTGATGGCCTGCCTGTTGCGGCTATGGTTAGGCTGTGGCGTAATGGTTCGCCCGTTACTCATACCCCCCTTAAAGAGATCGGTATTAACGAGCGTCAACACGGCGTCGTTTAGTGTCGTAGCAGGCCGTCCCGATGAACCCAGCTCAGCGGGTCAAGATTCGCCAACGACCTGGAAGCCTCTAGGGCTCACTCTTCAGAGTCAGGGGCCCACAGGGTGGAAGGCCTATATTGGTTCGAATGTCCTGACACTGAGCTATGGCAAAGATGCTTTCTTTTCCGTTGACCTTGCAAAGGGCTTGGGCAGCGCGATGGGGTTAATACGCCTTGCCTATGCGCAGATGCCGCCAAAATCCCAGCGGGTTTTTGTTTTTGATGAGTCCGATAGCGACTTAACGGGCCGAGGCTGGCTTGTGCCTCTGCTTCAAGAGTTGGGGCTAAGGGCCCAACCACTCAAGCTTGCCCAGCCGTTTTTCTGGCTTCCTTGGGCATTGTTGAAGACAGCCCCTCGAGGACTGCTTTCTGGTCTCATTGTCTTGTCGTTTCTTTTGGCGAGCATGGTTTTCTGGAAGCCATTTGAACCACCATCACGCACGGCTAATAAGGCTGAACTAAGCCCAGGAAGTGGTCTTGGTCCTGCCGGCGTGCCTGGCGAAGGCCCTGTCTTTTTCTTAGAACAGGTTGCACAGGCACTGCTTGCCTCGGGCACCTTTGAGATCGATCGTATTAGCCTGCAGCCCTCGGAGATTTCCGGTGAGTCTCGATTGGAGTTTGATCTTGTGCAATCGGACTTCGCTTCACCCCTTAACCGCGAGGCCTTGCGAGGCCAGCTAAAAAAACTCCCTGGGGTTCTTGACCTTGAGGAGCAAGAAGAGTCTGGTTCGCGTTTCGTTGTTCGACTCATGCCGCAGGCCCTTAAGAACTCGGGCTCAAGTAAACAGGGCTTGAAACCTCTACCCGCTGACGATGTGATGCTGCGGTTGTCCGAGCTCAGTCGTCGTTCAGCTCTGGTCCTCGGGGAGCCAAGGGCTGTTCCGTCGGGGTGGCGCCTGGAAGCGGTTCAGCAACCCACCTCTTCGGTTATTCGTTTCTTGCAATCTCTGCCTATGGAAATTCTGTTGGGCCCTCTACAGGCCATTGAAATTCGTCGAACGGGCTCCTCGGGCCTGGTATCCCTTCGTCTCGAGATTGCATCATGACGAATGCCTCTATCAAAACGCCCCACTTTTCCTTAGGGCCCTTTGGCCTTCTTAGTCTTTTGGTCGTTGCGCTACTTGGATTACTCCTTCAGGCCCCCGCTGCCTGGGCAGATTTTTTTGTAGCCCAGGCAACAAAAGGCGCGGTGCGGCTTGCCCAAGCCGAGGGCAGCTTATGGAAAGGGCGCGCTCAGGTATTAATCGTCCCAGCAGCATTTAAGCTTGGTGGTGACCCATCTCCTTCAACAGAAAGTTTCCAGTTGGTTCGGTCCGTGAGTTGGCGTCTGACCCCAGGTTTCAATGCAGTTGCCTTAAACCTCTCGAGCAATGCCCTGGAGGGACCGGTTACTCAAGCCCCTTTGTTATTTAGGTTCGGCTCTGTTGTGATTCCCGATGGCAAGCTTCGGCTTGAGTCGTTTCCTATGGAGCAGGCTGGCGGTGCATTGGCATTTTTGAAGCCTCAGGCGGCCCTTGAGGTTCGCTGGTCGGGGTTAAGCATGCCCCAAGACAGCGCGCAAAAACAGGGCATTTCGCTCGATATTCATCAGTTTGTAACAAGCCTATCGCCTATTAAGCCTCTTGGAAGTTATCGGGTTAACTTAAGTAATTTTGGCGCCTCCACCGCCCAGGCGGCAAGGCTTTCTTGGTCTGTCGAATCGATGCAAGGCTCTGTTATCTCGATGTCGGGTTCGGGTACGGTCTCTGATATGGTTAGAGGCCAGTTGCAGTTCAAGTGCCATCGCCAGTGTGAGTTTGTGAACGGCCTGTTGTCGGCAATTGGGAGAAAAAGTGGGGATGTTTATGAAGCGAAACTCGGTATATAAAGCGGCAACCGCGCTGGCTTTTACAGGCCTGTTGGTGCTTGAACTCGGGTTGAGTGGGGCAGGGGCTCAACCAACCGGGAGCCAAAGCCTAGGCACTTCGCGGGCTCAGAATCAGGCCGTCGTATCGGATGATGCGGTTACTCTGGCATTTCGTGATGCTGAGATTTCCGAGGTTATTTCTGCATTCAGCACCTCAATGGCAATGCCTTTTTTACTCGATGCACGCGTCAAGGGGAAAATTACGCTCGAAACGCCAGGCCCGATTAGTCTCGATCAGGCCTACGAGTTACTTGTGGCGGCCTTGTCTTTGCAGGGGTTTGCGGTGGTTGCAGCCGATGGCTATGCCAAGGTTGTCCCTACAGCTGAGGCCAAGTCGCAGTTTCCAGCAATGAACACTGAGGCGACTGCTGCGGGTCTTTCAACGCGTGTGTTTCAGCTTGAGAATGAAGACGCCACACAGCTCTTAGCGGCTATTCGTGCGCTTGTTCCCGCAACTAATCCGATGACCGCACATCCCAGTAGTAACAGTCTCATCATCACTGATACAAGAGAGAATCTAAGACGTGTTACCGAGATCATCCGATCGCTTGATCGTCCGAATCGTAATGCGATTCAAACAGTTTCAATTAATCATGGGTTTGCCTCTGATATTGCGCAGACCGTTGATCAGCTTGTTAATCGAGGAAATAGCGAAAGGGGGGGCAAGCTCCCTGAGCATTTGCAGGTTGTAATTCTTCCCGATGCCCGCACCAATCGCATCCTTTTTCAGTCCAGCGATCCTAGGCGTCTGTCTCAGGCGGCAGAGCTTGCGCGCGACCTCGATTCGCCCCTGGCCACCCCTGGCAATGTGCATGTTTTGTATTTGAAAAACGCTGAGGCGGCTGTTTTAGCCCAGACGCTGCAGAACCTGTATCGCTCTGGTGCGCAAACGGTGGGTTCCGGCTCTCGGCAGTCGTCGTCATTAACTCGTCCAGCGAGTGCTTCAGGAAATGCGGGCCAACCGAACCAGGCTTTGTCAATGGCTGGCGCTCAGGGTAACGGTAAGGCGCTTGCGAGTTCGAACGCAGGCGCTCCACAGGCGGCCATTCTTGGGCCCGAAGCGTCCGGAATCGTCATTCAGGCAGAGCCCAATTTAAATGCCTTACTTATTGTTGCTCCCGAGTCAGTCTTTCGCGAGATTCGTGCGGTGATAGAAAAACTTGATGTAAGACGAGCTCAGGTTTTCATCGAGTCTCTTATTGTGGAGGTCTCTGCAGATCGGGCGGCTGAGTTTGGCGTTCAGTTTCAGTACTTAGACGGGTTAAATGCCACAGGAAGTTCTGGTTTCGGGGGAACGAACTTCACGCCAAGAGGCGGGGGGGCAAATCTTCTAGATCTCGCGGCAAATCCGCTTTCTGCCTCTCAGGGTCTGAACGTCGGCGTTATTCGAGGCACCGTCTCATTTGGCGGTGCAACCCTTGCCAACCTTGGTGTTCTTGCCCGGGCGCTTGAGACTCAGGGAGCGGGCAACATTATTGCAACCCCGAATCTTCTTACTCTGGATAACGAAGAGGCGAAGATTGTTATTGGTCAAAACGTGCCTTTCCTTACGGGTTCGTACACCACAAGCGGCAATACAAGTGGCAACCCTTTTCAGACCATTGAGCGGCGAGACGTTGGCACAACCCTGCGGGTTCGACCCATGGTGTCTGAGGGGGGTACTGTAAGGCTGCAGATCTTTCAGGAAGTATCCAGTGTCGTCAATCAACGTCTGGCAGAAGGGATCGTCACTAACAAGCGTTCCATTGAATCGACAGTCTTGGTAGAGGACGGCGAGTTCGTGGTTCTTGGAGGGCTTATCTCCGATGAAGAGGGCACGGGGGAGAGCCAAGTCCCCCTGCTTGGCGATGTCCCTTTGTTTGGAAGTTTGTTTCGATACGAGACCAGAGAGCGCAAAAAAACAAACCTTTTCGTTTTTCTGCGACCAGTTGTTCTTCGTTCCGGTTCCGACTCCAGTGTGATCACCATGGGAAAGTACGAAGCGCTTCGCGCGGGTCAGCGGTCGCAGCCCAGTTCGTCCGGAAATCTCATTCTTCCCAGTTTAGGTAAGCCTGAACTACCCCCGCTTGATGCCGCAAGCAAGCCCGCGAACGAACCCAGCCGCTCACTCGGCAATTAAATGGACGCCCGTTTTCTTCGGCGACACCGAATCGCAGTTCAGGCGCAAGCCAATCAGATCTGGCATAGCAGTCGTTCGCCGGCCTGGGCGGTGGCCGCGGTTGCCGGGCAGGCTGGCCTTGAGGGTTACCAAATGGTGAGCAAGGAGGATGAGGCAATTGATGAGCAGTTGCTTCTTAGCTCCCAGGGGGCAACAGCGGCAGATGTCATAGGCAGTGCCCAGCTTGGGGAGAGCCTTGCCTTACTGCTTCAAGATGGTCTAGGGCTCACCGATGGTGATGAGCTTGATGATGACGCTCCAGTTATCCGAATGATCAACGCCATACTGAACGAGGCAGCGAGTCGACGTGCATCGGATATTCATCTTGAGCCCTACGAGTTAGGGTCTGTCGTTCGTTTTCGTGTGGATGGTTTACTTCGAGATGTTGCGCATCCCCCGCGTGCACTTCATGCGGCCTTAATTTCTCGAATCAAGGTGATGGCGCAACTCGACATCGCTGAAAAGCGTTTGCCTCAAGACGGGCGTATGACAGTAAAGAGCCCGGCAGGCCTTATTGACTTAAGAATTTCTACTCTCCCAACCGGGTTTGGTGAGAGAGCCGTTTTAAGGCTTCTTGCCAAGGGTAAGGGGCCTTTGAGTCTTCATGAGGTTGGAATGTCTTCAGAGACACTGCAGCGCTTTAAAAGCCTGGTTAATCGGTCTTTTGGTATTTTGCTGGTAACGGGACCCACAGGCTCTGGAAAGACAACAACACTGTATGCGGCGCTTTCTGAACTTGATGCGAAGACCCGCAATATCATGACAGTCGAAGACCCCATTGAGTATGACATGCCAGGCATTGCTCAGACCCAAGTGCACCCTAAAATCGGTCTGTCCTTTGCGCAGAGTCTGCGCTCAATTCTTCGTCAAGACCCCGATGTCATTCTTATCGGTGAGATACGAGATTTAGAGACAGCACAAATCGCTATACAGGCCTCGCTAACGGGGCATCTTGTCTTGGCAACGCTGCATACGAACGACTCATCGTCTGCCGTTAGCCGTCTGCTCGATATGGGGTTGAGCCCTTCTTGCTCTCGTCGTCGCTTATTGGTGTGCTCGCTCAGCGACTTGTTCGACGTCGCTGTTCAAGCTGCATGCCAAGGTCGATCATGGGGTGTGACGACTGCGGGCAGTCAGGCTTTAAAGGCCGATTAGGTATTTTCGAGTTATTGATTGTCGATGACGCCATTCGCTCGGCCATTAAGCTGCGCGGCGACGCCTCCGATATTCGCCGGATGGCACTGGATATGCCGGGTTTCCTGCCGCTTCAGAGAGATGGTGCACGACTTGTATCCTCAGGTGTTACTACCGAGCAAGAAGTTGCGCGTGTCACTGCCTCTGGTCATGAAGAGCTGGTCTAAGCAGCTTGAGCATCAGCTGGAGTCGCGGCTGGGCCTTAAGCCAGGACGTCTTACGGGGCGTCGTATCAGAGCCTCGGAGCTGGCCTTTTTCACTCGTCAACTGGCTGCACTGTTAGGTTCAGGAATTCCTTTAGAGAAGTGCTTGCTCGCTATGGCAGAGCAGGCAAGGCCAGCTGTTCGAGAGGTTTTTCTGGGGCTCCAAGACGGTCTTCGAGAAGGGTTGTCTTTTCAGCAAGCTCTTAGTCGTTACCCGCTAGATTTTTCCGAAAGTTACAGGGGGCTTGTTGGTGTTGGTGAGTCTTCAGGAAGTTTGTCTCGGGTCTTGGCTCGGCTGGCGGACGACATGGAGGCGGCCAATAGCCTTCGACACAGTCTTTTATCGGCACTTGCATATCCACTTATCGTCTCGGCTGTGGCGCTCATTGTGGTCATGGCGCTTATGGCCTATGTTGTCCCCCAGATTGTTTCGGTGCTTGAGTCTCAGCAACAAGACTTGCCCCTTCTCACCCGATCTTTAATGGGCCTAAGCTCCTTCTTACAAGCCTACGGCAAGGCACTCTTAATTGTTGCAGCGCTTTTTCTAATTTCGGCAATTGCTAGCTATCGGCGATTTTTAGTGTTTCGCCTATGGTTTGACCAGAAACTCCTCTATGTTTTTCTAATCGGGCCCATGCTGCAGACAGCCGAATCCGCCCGTCTGGCAAGCAGCCTTGGCACCTCACTTTCGGGGGGTGTTAATCTCTTGCGCGCCTTACGAACCTCCTCGCTCGTACTTCGAAATCATTACCTCCAAGAGCGCCTCACAGTGGTTACTCAATGGGTTCGCGAGGGAGCCGAGCTTGGGCGCTCTATGGCGCAGACCGGAGGCTTCCCGCCACTTCTTGTTCAGCTTATTAGCACGGGTGAGCGAAGTGGGGAGCTTGCGAAAATGCTCAGCCTTGCCGCCGAGCAAATGACCCAAGATCTTCGCCGCCGAACATTGCTGCTTACGAGTTTTCTTGAGCCCGCCCTCATTCTAGGAATGGGCCTCGTTGTTCTATTGATCGTGCTTGCCGTTATGATGCCCCTCATTGAGATGAACACGCTTTTGCGTTAACCACGGCAGCCGCCAGAAAAATGCCCACCCTACAAACAGGCTCATCGGTCAAGACGTCCAAAGCTAGGCCAGTTCGCATTGAGCGTCTGCTGGTCTTTGCCGTATGGGCGTCAGTAGTCTGGCTTTTAGCATTGCTGTTGCATCGCGTAGCTCTTTCAGTGCTTCTTCCGCCTCTACCTCCCGCAGGACCATCCGGCCAGGCAAATTCGGCCTACCAATCAGGTACCACTGCGCTACAAAAGATTTTTGGCGGTGCCGATCAACAGCCGCTTTCCTTGCAAAAGGCAGATATTCAGTTGGTTGGTTTTATTCAGGCAGGCCAAGACAGTGTTGTTGCGGTTCGCATACGCAATGAACCAACCCGCTATCTAAGTATGCGTCATGCCGATGCCGACGGCTGGAGGCTTGAATCGGTTAGGAATGGGGAGATTGAAATATCCCGAATGGGAGAGCTTTATCGGCTCGCGTCTTACCCTTCTCGCACCGGGCTTGGTCTTGCCATCGACTAAGGACTAAGGACTGACTAAGGCTTTTTCGCTCGAGGGCTGCTACGGCGCTTCGGCTTACCCACTGCCTTTATCTCGTCCAGGCTCAGTTCATCAGTTCCCCAAATCTCCTCAAGCCTGAAGTGCGCACGCGCGACAGGCTGAAAGATATGCACAATAATATCGCCACAGTCGACCAAGACCCACTCACCGGTGTCCTCGCCCTCAAGGCCGTAGATTTTCCCCCCGTTTTTCTTCACCTTATCAATAACGTTGTTTGCAAGCGCACGGGTCTGGCGGTTGGACGTTCCACTGGCAATGACCACGCGGTCAAAAAGGTCTGAGAGCGCCTGAGTATTGAAGACCGAAATGGACTGACCCTTCATGTCTTCGAGGGCATCCACAATTAAAAACTGAAGCCTTTCAATAGAGAAGTCGGGGTCCAATGCCTTTTCAGCCCTTGCAACGCGCCTGGGCTTTAGCCCTTCTTCCACGGTGCTTGTCGCCTTACTCTGCGGCTTTACTCGGGGTTTGCGTGCGGCTTTTGTGGCCTCTGGTTTCGTGGTGTCTGTGGTCAAGCGAGGAGTCTCCAAGGGTGGGCGCAAACTAGGCGCAGTAAAGTTTTTCAGTCTGAAGGTAGCTGGCGACTGGCGGGCAGACGAGCTCTTGGTTAAAGAAATTCCATCCCTCCTGCAGTTGCTCACGAATCTGGGTGGAAGAGACATGGTCTGGCTCAATTGCTACAGGGCGAATGGCAGCGCCCTGTCTTTGAAGCTCGCTTAAGGTCTTGCCTGGCTGCTCGGATGGACGCGAACAGACGGCAAGTTCAACCTGACGAATAATCCATTCCCAGTGCTGCCATTGGGTGAAAAACTCCAGCTGGTCCTCGCCTAGAATCCAGACCAATGCGCGATCAGGAAATTCTTCTCGAAAATTCTCGATGGTCTTGTAGCTGGCGTTTGTTAGGCCTTGGTTCGCCCACCGCACTTCTCGGTCGTCAAGCACCATACGCTCATCGGCAAGCCAATTAAGTGCAAGCCTTGTCATTTCAAGCCTGTCTTCACTTGAGGCCTCTGCGGGCTTGTGCACGGGCTGCCCAGTAACGAGCCAGTGTACCTCGGTTAACTTCAACTGGTTGGCAGCAGCCACAGCTAGCCTTGTATGCATGCGGTGAACAGGGTCAAACCGGCCTCCAAAAAGCCCAAGTGCAGATTGATCACCACTGGGGGTCAACTAGGGCAGCCCTAGCGCGCTTGCCACCACGCCTAACGAAATACAAATAAGCATGGTGATGACCATACCCATTCGAAACTGGAGCATCAAGACAATGGCGAGCGCGGAGATAAGGCCAGCCACAAGATCAAGGGTTCGAAACGAGCCCCAGTCCCCTGTGGGCGTTGGCCATAGGATGAACTTGGCGAAGATGAGGGCAAGGTCGAAGATAAGGGCGACCGATGCCGCACTAATGGCAGTAAGCGGCGCAATGAGTGCGGGGATTCGTCGGGTGGCTTCAACCCAGGGAGCACCAGCGAGCACAAAAATGAATGAGGGCAGAAAAAGAAAAGCAGTGACGACGAAGGCTCCCATAAGGCCTGCGGTGGTAATGGGAAACTGGGTGAGGTCGGGGTGCTGGGCAGAGGCAATGTAGCCAAGAAAGGTGCCGATCATGGCCAAGGGCCCTGGGGTAATCTCACTAATGGCAAGCCCATCAATAAGCTGCCCAGTGCTCACCCATTGTCGGGCATCCACCATGTTGTCAAACAGGTAAGGCAATACGGCGTAGCTACTGCCAAATGAAACCAATGCCACTTGACTAAAAAATGCGGCCAGCTCGGCAAGCAAGGGGGGGGCGTAGGCCACCAGGGCTCCATAGGCAAGAAGCCACAGGGTTAGGCCTATTCCCAGCACAGCAAGAATACGGCCTGCATCAAGGTCGGACCGCGCGTGCCTCGGACTGTCATCGTCGAGAATGTAGCCAGGGTTGATTGCCTTACCCTGTAGTTTCTCATCCGAGAGTCGACGGGCAAGCCGGTAACGTTGCCCAATGGGTGGTTGGGAGGCAACGGTGTGGCGCGTTAGGCTTTCTGGCAGCCCCGCAATAGGTCGTGAGGCAAACAAGTGCGCAATCCAGCCCAAAAGCCCCGCTGCCAGAATGACCGTAATAAAGCTCGCCCCAAACTGAAGCAGTCCTATGCTAATGAGCATCACGGCCCACCAGAGCTTTCCAACCAACACCCTCTGGCCGAGCCGAATGCAGGCCGATAAGACAATGGCAAGAATGGCCGGTTTCAAGCCGTACAAAAGGGCCTGCAGCTCGGGAATCTGACCGTACAGAACATAAAGCCCGCCAAAGGCGGTCATGATCAGAAAAGAGGGAATAAGAAAAAGCAGGCCTGCAACAATGCCCGCAAGAGGGCCATGCATGAGCCAGCCCAGGTAGATAGAAAGCTGTTGCGCCTCTGGCCCAGGAAGAATCATGCAGTAACTTAAGGCATGGGTGAAACGGTGTGGTGAGATCCACCTGCGCTTTTCAACAAACTCTTCATACATCATGGAGACTTGTGTGCCCGCCCCCCCGAACGACATCCAGCCAAGGGCAAACCAGAACCACAATGCTGCGAGAACCCCGGGTTTTGGGGTTTGCCCCGCTTCTCGATCTTTAGGGCCATCCCCACGTGCGGGCGGAAATTCGGCTGGGTTGGATGCCAGCCTGTCCTCGGACGATACCGCTGCGGTCAACGCGTCGGACCCTCAAGCAGGGCCTGAACGTCGGTAACAAGCTGGTCAAGCGCAAGGTCGTGGGGCACCACAAGCCGCAATGATCCCGACGGGTCGAACAGGTAACTAAAGGTAGTGTGGTCAATGGTGTAGGACATGGGATTGTCTTTGGCCTTCAATCCGGGCACCTTTTTAAAGTAGACCCGAAAGTCCTTGGCTGTCTTGTCGGTCTCTTCTCGGCTTCCTCGAAGGCCGATGAATGACGGGTCGAAGGAGGCAAGAAAGGTCTTTAACGCCCCTGGCTCATCGCGCTCGGGGTCGACGGTAACAAAGATCACCTGAAGCTTATCGGCATCGGCACCAAGACGCTCTTTGAGCGCCAGCATTTTGGTCAGGTGGTTAGGGCAGGCGTCTGGGCAATAAAGAAACCCAAAAAAAACGGCAGTCACTTTGCCTTGGAAGTCTTTCGGCTCACGCCTCTGTCCGTCAAGGTCGGGCAGGGAATACACCTGGCCCCAGTCTGCGCCGGTGACATCCATGCTGTGAAAGGTCGCCGGCTTGTCTGCGCAACCCGAAAGAAGAGCCAGCCCCAGCAGAGCGGACGCCCAGCCGCAGGCCGACGTGAGAAGCTTAAGTTGTTTAGAGATCGCCATAAACGCGTTATTGTAGGCCCGCATGGACGTTCCTTCATTGCAAACCCCTTTGCAGGTTCCGCGCCGCATTGCCGTCCTTGGGCTTGGGCTTGCAGGCTGCAGCCTGCTTCGTGCACTAGCCCTCGTGAAAGCCTCCTTTGAGCTGGTTGCGTTTGAGTCGCGTCCGAGGCAGGACTGGATGCAAGCCCAGGCCACCGTGGGCGTGCTTCACCCCTTTGTCTCAAAGGACCACAACCTTGCCAGCCAGATTTCGCAGCACGCCCTTGCCCGCAGTCTTCAGTGGCTTGAGGACCTCAAGGCTGCAGACCTGGGGTTTGCAGGCCTTCAGGGGGTTCTTGAAAACGGAGAGATGCAGCCCGGGGGCTGGGCTAACCTAACCTGGCTCCGGCAGGCCTGCCTGCAAGACGCCCAGGCTCGTCTTGGAGACCGGCTAAGCCTTCGTTTTTCCGCTCAGGTAACGGGGGTGGATGTTTTACTGGCCCAGGGCTTTGATGCCGTGTTCGTGACAACCGGCCATGCCAGGCTGCTGCCCGAAGCCCTGCAGCTTAACTTAACGCCCATCTCGGGTCAGGTCTCTTATTTTGAGCTCGATGCCATTGCCTCGGCTGCCGATCGGCTGCGCCTTGAATCGATGCTGCCCGACTGCGTGGTCTGCGACGAGGGCACCCTGACGCCTCTGGTGAACAACAGCATTTACATTGGCTCGAGTTTTCATCGGGGGTCGGTCAGGCGCATGTCAGGCCTGAGGACCATCACCAGAACCTTGCACGGCTTGCGCAATTTAAACCCGAGCTTGCCCAAGCCCTAACGCCCTATCTGGAGCAGGCCAAGGCCTGGACAGGTGTGCGTCATGCAACCCGTGACCGACTTCTGCATCTTGGGCTTGCCGTGCATCCCCAGCATTCTCTAAGTCGCTCGGTGTCAAGGCTTGAGCAGCTGCCTCGCTGGCAGGGGGTTTACTGCCTGCTGGGATTGGGTTCGCGCGGTCTTTCCACCGCGCCCTGGGCAGCTGAGTGCCTTGTGAAATCAATACTCGGGGAGCCCCTGCCTGAGCCTGCGCGCCTTCTCAGGGCAATCGACCCGGCACGTTTTGTTCTGCGCAATCACGTTCGGGCGTAGACTCTTGGCTCATGAATCTGCAGCAGCTTAAAATTCTTCGCGAGGCAAGCCTTAATGCCTTTAACCTCACCGACGTGGCTCTCTCCCTTGGTGGGTCTCAGTCCGGGGTCAGCAAGGCCATTAAGGAGCTTGAAGACGAACTCGGCCTCACGCTCTTCGTTCGTCGAGGAAAAAGTGGTGGGCTTCACCGAGCCTGGCGAGCGGGTTCTTCATTACGCGCTTGTTGCGCTCGAGGCCGTGGACAACATCCAGCGTGCAGCAAGTCAGTTCGATCAGGCCGATGAGGGCCGGCTTGTCTTAGCCACCACGCATACCCAGGCCCGCTATTCGCTTCCTGAAATTGTTCGCGCCTTTCGTGAACGTTTTCCAAAGGTTCGTCTGGCCCTGCGCCAGGCAAGCCCCTCTGAAATTGCCCAGCTGCTTGAGGCGGGGGAGGCCGATATTGCCGTGGCCACCGAGTCTCTGAAAACCAATCCGAAGTTTGTCTGTTTCCCCTTTTTCAACTGGTATCACGGGGTGGTTGTTCCGCAAGGCCATGGGCTTGCTAAACGCGTGGCCCAGGGCGAAGTGCTGAGCTTAAAGGCACTTGCGGAATTTCCCATCATCACCTACCACGAGGGCTTTACAGGCAGGCCCATGATTGATGCCTGCTTTCGTCGCGAGGGCCTTGCGCCCGACATCGTGATGGAGGCCTTGGATGCAGATGTTATTAAGGCCTATGTCAGCCTGGGCATGGGGGTTGGCCTCATTGCCTCGGTTGCCTTTGACGACCAGGCCGATGCCGGTTTGGTTATGCTTGATGCAAGCGAGATTTTTTCCATGAACACCACGGTAATCGCCTTGCGACGCTCACGGCTCTTGCCTGGTTATGCCAAGTCTTTCGTACGGCTCTGTGTGCGAGGTCTTGACGAGGCACAGCTTAACGACGCCCTTAACAAAGAGGACTAAGCCATGACTGCTTATGCAAGCAATGAGCCCCCTGCGGGGCAAGCCTCGGTTCGTAAAGCCTTTGGTATTCGGCAGTTGCGTGCCGCCCGGGCTAAGGGCAGGCGCCTTACCATGCTCACCTGCTACGACGCCTCGTTTGCCACTGTGTCGTGCGAGGCAGGTGTTGACATGCTCTTGGTGGGAGACTCGCTGGGTATGGTTATTCAGGGTCATACCTCCACCCTTCCAGTAAGCCTTGATGACATCTGCTACCACACCGCCTGTGTTGCTCGTGCTGCGCCGTTGTCCATGATCATCGCTGACATGCCCTTTGCAAGCTACCAGGCCTCGGCCGAGCAGGCCTTTCAGAATGCGGCCCAGCTGATGCAGGCCGGCGCCCAGATGGTCAAGCTTGAGGGCGGCGCATGGCTTGCGCCTACCGTATCGTTTCTTACCCAGCGTGGCATTCCTGTCTGCGCGCATCTTGGGCTTACGCCGCAGTCCGTGCACACCTTGGGTGGCTACATGGTTCAGGGGCGAGGCGCTGCGGGCGATGCCCTTTAGCCGATGCCAGGCTGCTTGAAAAGGCGGGTGCTGACATTGTCTTGGTTGAGCTTATTCCAAGCCCCCTTGCTGCCCAGCTAACTGCCGCGTTAACCGTTCCCACCATTGGCATCGGCGCGGGCCCGCATGTTACAGGCCAGGTCTTGGTGGTCTACGACATTCTGAATTTGACCCCGGGTCGCAAGGCGCGTTTCGTAAAGAACTACCTTGCCCAGACATCAGACATTCAGGCTGCCATTGCGCTTTTTGTCTCGGAAGTGAACTCGGGTGTTTACCCCGGCCCCGAGCATGGCTTTGAGAGTTGATCTTTACCAGCGAGTGCTAAGCCGCCTTGAAATAAAACACACCCTCTATGCAGTCACGACGAACGCACTGGGCATGCCAGAGCCGATTCAGGTGGGCAAGCGTCTCGCCCATGGCAAAGGTGAACTGATGAAAGTCAAGGGCGCGTGGGAAAAGAACAGGCAGCACCTGGGCTGCTGTTCTTGGGGTTTGGCAAAAGGCCAAGGCCTCTGAGAGCCGGTCATCGTGATGCTCGTGAAGCTGGCGTAGTCTGGTGTGCAGCCCGCCTGATGTCTCGAGCCTTTCACCGCCAAAGGGCTTGCCATGCGAGGGCAGAATAAGGCAGTCCTCGGGCAGATGCTCAAAGCGTCGCAGCGAGTCGAGGTAGAGGCCTAGAGGGTCTGCGTCGGGCTCGGTGGCCCAGACCGACATATTGGTTGAGATGCGTGGCAAGACCATGTCGCCCGATACAAGCAGGTTTAAGTCTTTGCAAAAGAGCGCGGCATGCTCGGGGGAATGCCCGTGACCAATAATAATGTCCCAGGTCATCCCGCCAATGGTGAGGGGTTTGTGGGGCAGTAACCGTTGGTAGTTAAGGGGCAGGCTTGGCACCATGCTTCCATAAAAGCCATCACGTTTTTGGGCCTTGGCGTAATCGTCCTGGTTGGTCATGCCATGGCGTCGAAAGTGCTCGGCCATGCTGGTGGCCTGGGCATCTGGGGCCTGGCGGGTCTCCTCGGCAAGTGCGCGAGACGACCAGAGCCGCGCCGTGGCGTATTCGCCAAGGGTCATGGCCAGCGGGGGCCGCCATTCGAACTGCGCCTGGCCCTCTGGGTCTGGCATGCCTTGGCACAGCCAGTGGGCCAACCCGACATGGTCGGGGTGCATATGGGTTGAGACAACGCGAAGCAGGGGCCGCCCCTTGAAATACGACTGGGCAATTTGCTGCCAAAGGGCCTTGGTGTCGTCGTTTGAAATGCCGGTGTCAATGGCGGTGAGGCCCTCGCGGCCGTCTAGGGCATCTTCAACGAGCCACAAATTAATATGGTCAAGGGCAAAGGGCAGCGGCATTCTCAGCCAATAAACACCCTTGGCCACCTGTTGAAGTTCGCCTGCCGCAGGCATGGGCAGCGGCGCATAATGAATCTCGGACTCAAGTTTATTCATGGGACAATTTAAAACTTCCATTATGACGTTTTAAGTAGCCTGACATGGCTTGGGCTGCCATCAGTTTGAAAAGATTTGAAAAAGGAATCCAAAGCATATGAAGGTCTTGGTTACCGTAAAGCGTGTTGTCGATTACAACGTCAAAGTGCGTATTGCAACCGATGGCTCCGATGTTGACATTGCCAATGTCAAAATGAGCATGAACCCCTTCGATGAGATTGCCGTTGAAGAGGCGGTTCGGCTGAAAGAGCAGGGCAAAGTCACCGAAATTATTGCAGTGACTTGCGGAACAGCGGCAAGCCAAGACGTTCTGCGCACAGCCTTTGCCATGGGGGCAGACCGCGGCATTCTGGTGACAAGCGAAACCTTGTTGCAGCCGCTGGGTGTGGCCAAAATTCTTCAGGCACTCGTTGCCCGTGAGGCGCCTAACCTGGTTCTTATGGGCAAGCAGGCCATTGACGACGACTGCAACCAGACCGGCCAGATGCTTGCAGGGCTTTTGAACTGGCCGCAGGCCACCTTCGCCTCTAAGGTTGATCTTCAGCCCGATCATGCGCTGGTCACGCGTGAAGTCGATGGCGGGCTGCAGACCATCGCGGTTCAGCTTCCAGCCATTGTGACGGCCGATCTGCGCCTCAATGAACCGCGCTACGTCACCCTGCCCAACATCATGAAGGCAAAGAAAAAAGACATCGAAACCATCGAGGCGGCATCTTTAGGCGTTGATCTGGCGCCACGTCTTCAACAGCTGAAGGTGGCCGAACCGGCCGGCCGCGCGGCGGGGGTCAAGCTGGCCTCGGTGGATGAACTTATTGAAAAACTAAAAAACGAAGCAAAGGTTATTTAAGCCATGAAACTGCTCGTCATTGCCGAACACAAGCACATGGCCCTTGCGGCCTCAACCCTTAACACCATTACAGCTGCCGCAGCGCTGGCAAAGGCCCAGGCATCCCATCCCAGTGCGCCGCAGGCCTTTGAAATTCATGTCTTGGTGGCAGGGCATCAGGCCGAGCAGGCCGCCAACCAGGCCGCCCGGTGCCAGGGCGTTCATCAGGTCTGGCTTGCCGATGGGCCTGCGCATGCCGAGCCCATTGCCGAGGCCCTGGCAAGCCAGGCGCTGCATTTAATTCATATGCTCGACCCTGCCTTAGCATCCGATGCCTCGGCAGGCCACAAGGCAGATGGCCTGCGTGCTGTTGTCTTGCCATCGTCCACCATGGGTAAAAACCTTGCGCCGCGGCTTGCCGCCATGCTTAACGTGGCGGCCATCTCCGACATCACCAAGGTCGTTAGCCACAACACCTTTGAGCGGCCCATTTATGCGGGCAATGTCATTGCCACGGTGCAGTCCGTCGACCCTATCCTTGTTACCACGGTGCGCACCACAGCCTTTGAGGCGGTCGCCGCCTCCGCAGAGCCTGCAGCCATTTCAGTCGTTCCAGCCGTTGAGCCTGCCGTCCTAAGCCGTTTTGTCTCGCAAGCGCTTTCAAAATCCGAACGACCCGAACTGGGTTCGGCCAAGGTGGTTGTCTCGGGCGGCCGGGCGCTTGGCTCTGCCGAGCAGTACCAGTCCGTTCTAACGCCGCTTGCCGACAAGCTCGGTGCAGCGCTTGGCGCCTCGCGTGCGGCCGTCGATGCAGGCTATGCACCGAACGATTACCAAGTGGGTCAGACGGGCAAGGTGGTCGCTCCCAACCTCTACATTGCCATTGGCATGTCGGGCGCCATTCAGCATCTTGCGGGCATGAAAGATTCCAAGGTGATTGTTGCTATTAATAAAGACCCTGATGCGCCCATTTTTCAAGTCGCTGACTACGGGCTTGTTGCCGATTTGTTTGAGGTTGTTCCACAGCTCACCGACAAAATTTAGCCCTCAAGGAGCCTGCTATGCCTGCCGACTACCGCGCCCCTTTGACAGACATGCAGTTTGTGGTCACCGAGCTCTGTGCCTTCGATCAGGTGGCGGCGCTTCCTGGCCAGGGCGATCTCGAGCCCAGTCTTGCCGAGGCGGTCTTATCTGAGGCTGCGCGGTTCTCGCAAGAGGTCTTGTCGCCTTTGAATGTGGTGGGAGATCAGTCAGGCGCCCAGGTCGATGCCCAGGGTGAGGTTCGCTGCGCGCCGGGGTTTAAGCAGGCCTACAGCCAGTTCGTTGAGGCGGGCTGGAATGGGCTTTCGTGTTCAGTTGAGCACAGTGGTCAGGGGCTTCCCCAGCTTGTGGCGGCTGCGGTAAACGAGATGTGGAACGCAAGCTGCATGTCCTTTGCCCTGTGCCCCATGCTTACCGCGGGCGCCATTCATGCCCTTGAGCGCCACGGCAGCGAGACCCAAAAGCGCCTTTATCTGCCCAAGATGGTTTCGGGGGAGTGGGCAGGCACCATGAACCTGACCGAGCCGCAGGCAGGCTCCGACCTTGCAGCTGTTGCCACCAAGGCCTGGCCATTGAATAAGCCAGGGCCCTCAGGCGAGCCCGGCTACTGCATTCATGGCACCAAAATTTATATTACCTACGGCAACCACGACCTTACCGAAAACATTATTCATCTGGTGCTTGCCCGACTTCCCGATGCGCCCGAGGGAGTGAAAGGTATTTCGTTGTTTGTTGTGCCCAAGCAGCTTGTTACAGCCACCGGCGATCTCGGCGAGGCCAACGATCTTAAAACCGTCTCACTTGAACACAAGCTGGGTATCCATGCCAGCCCCACGGCGGTCATGAGCTACGGTGAGGCCTCGGGCGCCGTTGGCTACCTGGTGGGCGAGCCGCATCGCGGCCTTGAATACATGTTCACCATGATGAACGATGCAAGGCTGCAGGTAGGCATTCAGGGCTTGGCCATTGCAGACAGGGCCTATCAGCAGGCCCTGGCCTATGCCCATGAGCGCGTGCAGGGCAAGGTGCTTGCACAAACTCAGACCAGGCCCATTGCCTATCACCCCGATGTCTGCCGCCTCTTAGGCCAGATGAAATCGCGCATCGATGCCATGCGGGCTCTTTCCTACGAGGCCGCAGCCATGCTCGATCTGGCCGCACACTGCCCCGACCCCAGCCAGGCGGCCGCCTACCAAAGCCGCGGCGATTTTCTCATCCCCATTGTTAAGGCCTGGTGCACCGAGTCAAGCATTGAGCTCACCTCCATGGCTGTGCAGGTGCATGGCGGAATGGGCTATGTGGAAGATACTGGTGCCGCCCAGCACTTTCGTGATGCCCGCATCACCACCATCTACGAAGGCACTACGGCCATTCAGGCCAACGATTTTCTTGGCCGAAAACTTGCGCGCGACAAGGGCTCTGAGGCGAAGAAGCTTTTATCGGAGGTGCAAGAAACAGCACGGCAGCTTGCAGGCCATGAGCATAAAGACTGTCAGGCCATGGGCGCCGTTTTATTGAAAGCCAGCGCCGTACTTCAAGAGTCTATTGATGCAAGCCTTGAGGCCCTGCAGACGCAGCAGTCGGTGGGGGCCTTTATGGGGTCGGTGCCGCTGGTCATGCTCTCGGGGTTTGTCTTGGGTGGCTGGATGATGGGTCGTGCCGCCCTTGTGGCCTACAACAAAAAAGACCAGGCCCCGTTTTACGAATGCAAGCTTCAGTCGGCAAGCTTTTACTGCCAGCAGGTTTTGCTGCCGCAGCTTGGGCTTGTTCATGCGGTGAAGGCAGGTCAACAGGCCTACGACCAGGCCTGTGCCTTTACTCAGGTTTAGTTCATCAGCCTCAGTGCGAAGCCAATAAAGAAGGCACCCACAAGCATGAGGCCAGCACCTGCCCAGCGGGGATGCTCTTCAAACTGTCGCGCAAGCCTGTGGCCGGCAACAATCAGCATCCATAGGTAGCTCAGACTAACAATCTGCACCACAAGCCCTAGAACAAAGTAGGCAAGGGCTACCGAGTCTGCGGTTGGGCTTACAAACTGCGTGAAAAAGGCAAGAAAAAAAAGAATGGCCTTGGGGTTTGTGAGTGAGAGCCCAAGGGCCCGAAGAAAAGGATCCTCATGCAAGGGCGCTCGCCTTGCCAAGCTGGTTAACACCGCAGGGGTTGTTGCCGAATTCGCTGGCGCTGGCGCTGGCGCTGCGGGCGTCGGCGCCGACAATGTCTCTGAGGCCATGGTGATGCTGTCTGCCCTTGATTCGCTCTGCGTTCGCCGCTGCCATCCTGCACGCAGCAGCTCAAAACCAATCCATCCCAGGTAAAGCGCCCCAACAATCTTGAAGCCCTCAAAGGCCAATGGAAAGAGATGAATAAGTGAGGCAGCGCCTGCGGCAGTTGCAACAATAAGAACCGTGTCGCCCGCAAAAATACCAAAGGCCGCCCGCCAGCCGCGGCCGGGCCCTTGGCGGGCCGCTACGGTTGCAACATAAAGTGAGTTCGGCCCGGGCAGAAGAACAATAACAACCGTGCCAAGTAAAAATTCCCAGAAGCGAATAACACCGAGATCAATCAGTTCGTCATCTCCGACGTGACAGGCTCTCGCAGCGCACGTCGAAGGATTTTGCCCACATTGGTCTTGGGCAGTTCATCACGAAACTCAATGTGCTTGGGCACCTTGTAGTTGGTAAGAAGGCTGCGGCAGTGAGCAATAATGGCCTCTTCGTTAAGCGCGGGGTCTTTGCGAACAACAAAGAGTTTAACCACTTCGCCGCACTGAGGGTCGGGCATACCAATGGCTGCCGCCTCCTGAATGCCCGGGTGCTCTGCGGCTGCCTCTTCAACCTCGTTGGGGTAGACATTAAAGCCCGAGACTAAAATCATGTCTTTTTTACGATCGACAATAAAGACATAGCCCTGCTCATCCACATAGCCCAGATCGCCCGTCTTTAAATACCCATCGCCTGTAAAAATAAGGCTGGTCTCATCGGGCCTGTTCCAATAGCCCGGGGTCACCTGTGGCCCCTTAATGCAGATCTCGCCAATATCGCCTTGGGCAAGTTCGCGGCCCTCGTCATCCCGAATGGAGACGTCGGTGGACGAGATAGGAAGCCCGATGGAGCCATTGAACGATTCGGTAATGAGGTTAATGGTTGCCGCAGGCGAGGTCTCGGTAAGCCCATAGGCCTGGCTAAGTACCACCCCGGTGGTGGCATGCCAACGGTCGGCCACGGGCTTTAGCACAGCCATGCCTCCGCCCAAGGTCAGCCTGAGGCTGGAAAAGTTCAGGTTCTTAAACTCGGGGTTATTGAGCAGCGCATTGAAAAGGGTGTTCACACCGGTAATGGTGGAGACCGGGTACTTCGCCCATTCCTTAATAAAGTTTGGAATGTCGCGGGGGTTGGTAATAAGAAGGTTCTGGGCCCCAATGCGCATAAAGGTAAGGCAGTTCGCTGTAAGCGCGAAGATGTGATAGAGCGGCAAGGCTGTAAGAATGAATTCTTGCCCACGGCGCACCACAGGTTTAATCCAGGCCTCGGCCTGCAAGACATTGGCTGAGATATTGGCATGGGTAAGAATGGCCCCCTTTGAGACACCCGTGGTTCCCCCTGTGTATTGAAGAAAAGCAATATCTTCTGGCCCAAGCGAGGGGCGGCTAAGCGTGTGGCCACGGCCCAGGTTCAGGGCATCTTTAAAGCCAATGGCCTGCGGCAGGTTGTAGGCAGGCACCAGTTTTTTCACATGGCGCACCACCAGGTTCACGATAAGGCCTTTGGCCCCGCCTAGCATCTCACCAAGCGAGGTGACAACCACATTGCGCACGGCTGTTTTATGAATGACCTTCTCAAGGGTATGTGCGAAGTTTTCAACAATGACAATGGTGGTGGCACCGGAGTCAACCAGCTGATGCTCAAGCTCGCGTGCGGTGTACAAGGGGTTGCAGTTCACCACCACGCAGCCTGCACGCAGGGTACCCACCAGGGCAATGGGGTACTGCAGAAGGTTGGGCATCATCAGGGCAACGCGGTCGCCTCGTCCAAGGCCTAGCGACTGAAGCCAGGCGGCAAAGGCCTCTGCCATGTCGTTGAGTTCGCTGTAGGTCATGGACTTGCCCATGCTGATGTAGGCCGTCTGGCTAGCGAACTCGGCAAGGGCTTCATCAATAAGGTGGCTGAGTGAAGGAATTGATTCGGTGCTAATTGAGGCAGGCACCTCAGGGGGGTACTGTTTTAACCAAATCCTCTCCATCATCCGTCTCCTTGGGGCGTCCTACGGTTTGTTGTGCTTCAAAGCGTCCTGGGTCTGCTGCGTTACTTATGGCCTGGGCCTGGGCTTGGGCCTGAGTCTGGGCTTGAGCTTGGGCCTGGGCCTGGCCTTGAGCCTGAGATACCTGTCGAGCCTTTCGCTTTTCAGCCATGTACTGCCGTGTTGTGACATACAACGTTCGTTCCACTGTGGCAAAGACAGACCCGTCCTTACCGGTTAAATCGGCTTTCACCTCGTATTCGAACTCGTTTTCATGTTTAAGTCGATGCTCGATTTCCAGTATTTCCTGGGGGCTGAAATGGAATTGAACCGTCAGGTCCTCGTAGGCGGGCTTTCGGTAACGAATGCTCGCTGCCTTGTCCAAGACCACGGATTCAGGCCCAAGGGCTGCCATAAGCATGATGGGGTGGGGGCCGTCGGTGACGGCAAACAAGGAGCCCCCATAGACCGATCCCATAATATTTTTGGTGCGCCAGTTGTAGCGCAGCCTTGCTGTAATGGTTAGAAAGTCGGGGCTTACAGAAATAAGCCTGCCTCCTGTTCCCCGGAATGCGGGAAAGACATTAAAACCCCAGTGCAAAAGACGCGCCCGCCATCGCGGCGAGAGCCTCCACAGCCAGGGGAAACGAAAGGCAGCCAAGGCTTACGAGGAGACGGCTTGGGCAGGTGCTGCTGCTTCGGTCTTGGCAGCAGCCTTACCCTGCCCGCTGCTCTGGCTTGACCACCAGTGCAAGGGACCCCCTCGAAAGGGTGCGAAGCCGGTTCCAAAAATAATGCCTGCATCGGCAAGGTCGGCATCTTCCACCACGCCCTGTCGAACTAGCTCTTGGGCAGCAGCTATTAAGGGTTCAATAAGCGTTAGGGCAAGAGCCTCCTGGCTACCCGAAGTCCCAGCGCCCGCGGCCTTCGAGTCGTTTGCATCCTCACGTTTGCCGTCCTTCCAAAGGTAGAAGCCCTGGCCAGTCTTCTTACCCAGTTGCTTGGCATCCACCCGGCTTTTCAGGCAGAGCGGCACAGTAAAGCTAAGGTCTTCGCCACTGACCTGGGCAATGGCCGAGCCCGCTGCTAGTGCAATATCCAGGCCCACGGTGTCGGCAAGCTCAAGTGGCCCCATGGGCATGCCGAACCGGGTCATGGCGGCATCAATACTGGCAGCAGACAGCCCCGCATCAACCTGACGCATGGCTGCAAGCATGTAGGGCGCAAGCACGGCATTCACCAAAAACCCGGTGCGCTCTTGACGGGCAAGGGCAGCTTGTCAAGGTCGCGCACAAACCCCGTTGCAGCCTTCAAACAGTCTTCGCGCGTTCCCTGCGCGTGAACGACTTCCACAAGCGGCATTTGGGCAACGGGGTTAAAGAAATGGATGCCCACAAGACGCTCGGGTTGCTTTAGGCAGTTGCGAATGTCTTCAAGCTTCAGGCTTGAGGTGTTCGTTGCCAAAATAGCCTGGGGGGATGCCTCGGCCTCAAGTCGTCGGAATAAGGTCTTGTTTGGCCTCCAGGTTCTCAAAAATCGCCTCAATAATGACAGTGGCCTTGCGAATGCCATGGCCTTGCGGGTCGGCCTGCAGACGGTCTTTGGCCTGTTTCAGCAGATAGGGGTCGCGAATGCGTCGGCTAAACAAGGTGTGGGCACGGGCAAAGGCGGGTGCAATGCGTGAAAGGTCTTGGTCTTGCAGGGTGACCTGAAAGCCGCGCAAGGCTGCCCAGGCGGCAATGTCGCCACCCATGGTGCCGGCGCCCACCACATGCAGGTGGCCTTTCTCGGTCGATCGCCCGGCCTTGCCAATGCCCTTGAGTCGTTCTTGCAGGAAGAAGACCCGAACCAGGTTAAGGGCCGTGGGGGTGCTGACGATGCCCGCAAGAAGGCTTGGATCTTTCAGGCTGTCGCCATCGGCTTTCTCCCAGGTATCGATAATGGCAAAGGGGGCGGGGTAGTGCTCGGGACGTGCTTTCGCCATGGCCTGTTTACGAGCCATGCGTGCAACCAAGGGCCGAAGCAAGGGCTGGTTCAGCAAGGCCTTCAGACCCGTGGCCCGCGCTCGTGGCTGGCCAGAGAGCACAAGCTGCTCCGCTGACAGTTGCGCGACACGCTCTGCAACAGCAAGGTCCACCAGCCCAGCCTTCTTGGCGCGGCGTGCATCAAGGCTTTTGCCAGTCAGCATCATGTCAAGGGCAAGCTGCGGGCCGACAAGCTCGGGCAGGCGTTTCATGCCGCCCCATCCCGGCAGAATTCCCAGCATCACCTCGGGCAGGCCAAGCTTGGTGCTTGGATGGTCCACGGCAATGCGGTAGCGGCAGGCCAGCGAGAGCTCGAGCCCACCGCCCAGGCAGACACCCCGTATGAGGGCAAGGGTGGGATAGGGCACTTTGGCGAAACGGTTAAACAGATGCCAGCCTCGGGCAATAAGGCCCTGAACCTTCTGTGCACTGTCAAGGCTTTTGAACTCTTCAATGTCGGCACCCGCAATAAAGCCGCTTGATTTTCCAGACTGAAGAACAAGGGCCTTGGGCGGGGTGGTGTCGAAGGTATCAAGCATCTGCCGAAACTCGTCCAAGACCTCGGCCGACAGTTTGTTCAGGCTTGCCTCTTCAACATTAAGGCTTGCCCAGGTAATGCCCTTGGAGCAGGTTTCAAGTCTCCAGAACGTGTTCATGCGCAGCCCTCCAATAAGGCCGCACCGCCCTGGCCCCCGCCAATGCAAATGGAGGCCAGACCCTTCTTCTCACCACGCGCCTTCATGGCATTGGCAAGGTGAAGCAGAATGCGCGCGCCCGAAGCGCCCACCGGGTGACCCATGGCAATGGCCCCTCCATCGACATTAAGTTTTTCTTCATCAAGCCCGGGCATGGGCGCGGCAAGGCCCAGTTGGTCCTGAGCATAGCGCCCCTCTTGCCAGGCCCGCAGACAGCCAATCACCTGCGCGGCAAAGGCCTCGTTAATTTCCCAAAGGTTGATGTCGTCTATCTTGAGCTTATGGCGTTGCAGAAGTGGGGTTGCCGCATGAATGGGGCCAAGGCCCATCTGCGCCGGGTCAAGCCCCGCCCATTGAAGATCAACCAGTCGGGCAAGGGGCTCTAGCTTATGGTCCTTCACCGCCTGCTCGGAGGCAAGAACGACCCAGGCCGCCCCGTCGGTCACCTGCGAGCTGTTTCCGGCCGTGACATTGCCATAGGGTTTATCAAAGACCGGCCGAAGTTTGGCAAGGCCCTCCAGGTTGGAATCGGCCCGAACGCCATCGTCGCGGTCGTAGACCGTGCCCTTGGAATCAATAAGAGGTGCAAGCTCGTTGGCAAAGCGGCCCTGCTCCTGCGCGCGGGCCGCACGCACATGACTGCGGCTGGCAAAGAGGTCCATGTCTTGGCGGGTAATGCCAAACCGGTGGGCAAGGTTTTCTGCGGTCTGGCCCATCGAAAGGCCCACCACCGGGTCTGTCAGACCCTTCAGAATGGAAATAACGGGGGCGAACATGGCCGCCATGGGAAGCCGAGTGAAGTGGCCAAGCTTTTGCATGGAGGTCTTCTTCTGGCCCATGGCCGAGAACCAGCGCACCATGGCATCGGCATAAAGCAAGGGTGTGCGCGACAAGGCATCCACCCCACCTGCTAGCACAAGCTCCGAGCGGCCCATTTGAATGTTCAGCATGGCCGAGTCAATGGCCTGCAGGCCCGAGGCGCAGTTGCGCATCACGGTAAAGGCGGGAACCTTCTCGCCACAGCCAATACGCAGCGACACAATGCGCCCAATGTTGGCCTCTTCGGCAGCAGGGGCGGCACAGCCCAGAATGACCTCGCTTAAGTCCTTCGCGGCAAAGGGCTGACGCAGCATTAAAGCCTGCGCGGCAGCGGTAGCAAGGTCGGAGGCCGCAAAGGGCCCGGGTGCCCCCTTTGCTTTTAAGAAGGGCGTTCGCATGCCGTCAACAAGATAGACCGCGCGAGAAGATGAAGATTGGCTCATGGCTTAGGCAGCCTTTCGTTGAGAAGCGGGCGGGGTCTCTGGTGTGTCGGAGCTCTCAGCGCTTTCAGCGCTCCCAGCGTCGATCTTCGCGGACTTCTGGCGGGCGCTGGTTTTGCCTGCTTTGCCAGTGGTCGGTGCGACACCCTGCCGAGCCTCATGAATGGTGAAGGGGAAGTCGTCCACATGAATAACCTCGTCACGCAGTCGGTCGCGCTCCAAGAGCTGCTCAAGCTCTTCAGGTGTAATAACCGCTTTTTCTGCAGCAAGCCTGGGCAGGTCGCGCACATTGGCCATGGGATGGCCGCGAAAAAGGCCTGTCTTCTCGGCAGCTCGAATGCGCGCATCAATGGGCTCGGCCTTTAGCAGTGCATCAAGTGCCTTTTGAAGTGCAGTAATTGGGTCTTTGTGCTGATCCGTCCCAATGCAAAGTGAGGTGAGAATGTCACGGGCCTCGCCTGGCGAGCTAATGCTTGCAGCCGCACGACGGCCGAGCTCATCCGACGGCGCTCGCTGTCCCATGCCCAAGGGGAAAAGCCATGCGGCAAGCAGCCTGCCAAGAATTCGGTTGGGGTAGTTGGCAAGCACCGCACCAAAGGCCTGGGCGGCCTTGTGCAGGCAGTCACGCACCGCCCATTGGGCAGTGGCCTTTAAGCCCGCGGGCTCGCCTAATATTTCAAAGTGCTTAATGGCGCAGCTTGCTGCAAAGAGCATCGACAGAATATCGCCCAGCCGCGCAGAGATTTTCTCTTTGCGCTTTGAGGCTTCCTCCAAGGCTAAGCATGGCCATGTCGGCAAGAAAGGCAAAGGCCACCGAGAACTGCACAAGCTTCTTGGCCTCGGCCTGAAAGGCCGATGGCACAGGGCCATAGGGTTTGGCGAAAACGCCACGCGTAAGCCCATGGCCAAGAGCCTTGGCACCATTGGTCATTGCAAAGCCCACATGAGCCCAGAAGGCCTTGTCGAACCGAACCAGGCCCTCGTCGTTGTTCATGCGTGCAGCCTGCATTTCGGCAAGCACATAGGGGTGGCAGCGCACAGCGCCTTGACCAAAAATAATAAGACTGCGGGTCAGAATGTTGGCGCCTTCCACCGTAATGCTGACAGGCATCTGCTGGTAGGCCATGCCCAGTGGGTTGGAAGGCCCCTGGCAAATGCCTTTGCCGCCAACAATGTCCATGCCGTCATTCACAACCATGCGGGCGCGTTCGGTGACATGGTATTTGGCAATGGCCGAGACAATCGAGGGCTTCTCGCCTAAGTCAATGGCCATGGCCGACAAGGTTCGAATGGCATCGTTTAAATAGGTGAAGCCTGCAATACGCGCAAGAGGCTCTTCAATGCCCTCAAACCGGGCAATGGGTGTTTTGAACTGGCTGCGCACGCGGCTGTAGCCGCCCGCATAGAACGAGACCAGCTGCGAGATGCCCGTATTGGCCGAGGGCAACGAGATGCCCCGGCCGGCCGACAGGCATTCCATAAGCATGCGCCAGCCCTGACCGGCCATGGCGGGCCCACCAATAATGAACTCAAGGGGCATGAAGACATCGCTGCCCTGAGTAGGCCCATTCATAAAGAAGGTGTTTAAAGGAATATGCCTGCGGCCAATGGCAACACCGGGAAGGTCGCGCGGCACCAGGGCACAGGTGATTCCCAGGTCTTCGGTTTCGCCCATAAGCCGCTCGGGGTCGTACAGCCGAAAGGCCAGACCCAGCACGGTGCATACCGGGGCAAGCGTAATGTAGCGCTTGTTCCAGCTTACCCGCATGCCCACCACCTCTTGACCCTGCCACTGGCCCTTGCAAACAATGCCGACATCGGGAATGGCAGCGGCATCCGAGCCCGCCCATGGGCTGGTCAGCGCAAAGGCAGGAACCTCAATGCCTTTTGCAAGCCGAGGCAGGTAGTGCTGTTTTTGTTCCTCGGTGCCGTAGTGAAGAAGTAATTCGCCAGGGCCAAGCGAGTTGGGCACCATCACCGATACCGCCAAGGGCGAAGACCGGGTAGAGAGCCGCGCAAGAATCTGCGACTGGGCATAGGCCGAGAACTCAAGTCCGCCATAGGCCTTCGGAATAATCATGCCCAGAAAGCCCTTGTCTTTAATAAACTGCCAGGCCTGCGGCGGCATGTCGTAGGTTTCGTGCGAGACCGTCCATTCATTTACAAGCCGGCAGGCCTCAACAACCTCTTTGTTTAAGAAAGACTCTTCCTCGGGGCTGAGCTTTGGCGCGGCCAGCTGGGCAAGCCGATGAAAGTCGGGTCGCCCCTTAAAAATATCGGCCTCAATCCAGACCGTTCCAGCCTCAAGGGCTGCACGCTCGGTCTCCGACATGCTTGGAAGGGCGCGTTTAAAAGCCTCGTATATGGGCCGTGTTAACAGCCTGCGCCGTTGGTTTGGAGAGTTCCACAGCCAGACCACCGTTGCCAAAATGGCGGCGATAAGAATGAGTGCAATCGACATGGGTTAGCCCCTTCCTTGGTTAACTGAGCGTGAGATGCGCAAGGCGGCCTGCCTGGGCTGGGCTTGGCGCAGGGCCTGCGTATTGAATTCGGGAAGCGGCGCACGAAGCCCGCCAACCAGAAAGTTCATAAGTCGTGGCAAGAGGCGATCAATTTGCATAAGGTCTGACTCCTGGTCCTTGGGTTTGGACCGTGAAGGGGCCTCTTGGGTTTCCTTAGGCCCTTCATGGGCCAGCAGCTTTAGGCTGTCGGTGCCCGCAATGGCGTAGGCCGTGGCCCCCAGCATGAAATGAAACCGCCAAAGAATCTCTTCTCGGGGGACATCGGGCAGTGACTTAATAAGGGCCTCTTTGTAGCGCCTTAAAACCTCCTCGTACTCCGAGGCTAGAAAGACACGAATAAATTCCGAGGGCTCGGTATGGGTCCGTCCAAGCAGCTTCAAAAAGGTGGGCCCACCCTGCTTGTCCTTCTGGGCAATCCGAAGCAGGGTTCCAAAAAAAGCATCCAGAATCTTGGCGGGCTTCACAGGGCGACTTGCTGCAGCTTTTTCGAGACGGTCTAGGGCAGCAAGCCGCTCTTGGTTCAGCTGGGTAAGACGCCTTTTGAAGATCTCACGAATTAAGGCTTCTTTCGAGCCGAAATGGTAGTTCACAGCCGCAAGGTTGACCCCCGCCGCCGCCGTGATCTGGCGCAGGGTGGTGGCTTCCACGCCAAACTGAGTAAAAAGCAGCTCGGCATGCCGCAATATGAGATTCGGAGTCGTCTGCATTGATACGCACAATTAAAACATTTGTTTGAAAGTGGGTAAAGAAAAGCCCCGCGTATGGCGGGGCTAATTAAAGTTCTTGAGTAGATGTTTAGAACGAGGTGCTGACCACCACACTGTAGAAGTCCCTGTCCCGGAAGGCATCGTACTTGGCCTGGTCAGAGTACGTTACGTAATTGAGTTCAAGGTTGTGTCGCTTCTGGAAATTCAACCTAAACCCAACTCCGATAGTCCGCCGATCTTCTACAAACTGGGAGTCAACCGAGTAACCGTGTAGATCCTCCGAAATGTTCAGTTGGGGGTACAAAGTAGGTCCTAAGCCCGCAAAGTTCGGGTATTCCAACTGAAGACGAAGGCGGTATCCGTAAGAATGCTTGGTTACAAAGCCATCGTTTTCGCAACCTTCTGGACTGCGATTTGTTGAGCAGGAATTCAGAGTTGTCGCATGCTTTGCATAGCCAAAAATAAAAGGCCTCCCGTAACGAAGCTCATCGAGATCAATATGCTGGTAAGCGCCCTCAATAACCAAAACAGATTGAGCAGACCCCATCATCCTCGGAAGCACTTTGATGCCGTTGACTTGCAGTTGGTATTTGTTGAATCTGCGGTAGCCCGGAACACGAACCCCAACACCTTGGTTATCTCGAATGGCCCTCACTTCCGCGCCGTAAGGACCTGCACCGGTCAATAGGGCCGTAATAATGTCTCCTGAGTTAATTTGAGCTGGCTGGTTGGGTATAAAACTTAGCTCAGACCCGACCGACCAACCCGCGATGTTTGTGCTTGCCGTAACGCCAACCATTTTGATCTTTTCTGGGTACTCCCAGAACCCTTGAGCGACAGTTAGGTTTGAATTTAAGGTCTTATGAATGGGCTGCGCCATACCCCCTGAAGGAAGCGCTGATCCTGTGTATCCAGAAACATAGGGGGTCCTGGAACTGAACATAGCCCCGTAAAGACCTAGTTCTGCATCGATTGCCTCAACGGGAAATCGAAACGCCAGCCCGAACTGGTTGGCGTCACTTCCATCCTTGCCATTCGTCATGGGAACCCAGGTTCCCGTGAGCAGTCTTGCGGAGTAGTTCGAAGCGCCCGGATCGGCGAGAGTGGGACGACCGTCGACGGTTGTAAGCACCTCCGAGCAGGCACGACCTGACTTAGTCGTAAGCTGAGTTTCAACAACTCCGAAATAGGTTCCGCAACTATCAATGTTCGAGGGAGTCCATTTTGCTTGGTAGAAGGCTTCAATTGACTTGCCACCGCCTAGACCAATGTTTGTCGTGATGGATGGGATGGGGAGGAATGCTTCCTTTAGCTCGGTACCCGGCTTACGAAGCGCAGTAAGGTCAATAGGATTGATCTGATTAATCCCCTGAATGAAGAGGCTTTCCCCCCAGTTAACCACCTGATTACCAACTCGTACCTGAATGGGGGTTGAACCTGCGTAAAAGGTGTTGTAAGCGTAGGCGTCAAGTAGCGCTACTCCGTTAAATTTCTGCAGGGCGTCGAATCCATCATCTGAAAGGGGCTCATCCAGTACGTAGTTGCTACCCCTGTTTCCTGCGTTAACTGATGCCCCCTTAAGGGTGAAATCGTGCCAAGCTTTAACTCTGGCAAACATTCCCATCTCCCCTTTGCTAAGGGAAAGGTCAGACGTTAGTCGAAGCAACGTTGAAAACTGGTCGCCTTTGTCGTAATTAAGGTTTCCACTGTCTGTGTTTGATCCCCCTAGCCCAGGCTGGGCCTTGCCCACTCGGATTCCGCCAGACCATCCGTAAAGTGAGGGTTCTTGAGATTGGGCTCGAACACTGGTTCCAAGTGAGACGTTGGTGTTCAAGGAGCCCTGCCAACCATTCTCAAGCGAGAAGTCGACTGCTTGTGCTGACGTTCCACCAAGCAATACAGAGAAGAAACCAACGATCCCGCAAACAGAAAGATTAGGGAATCGAGTCGCAGGGGTCTTAGTCACGTTCTTGTTCCTCATTTCGAATGCTCCGCTATTTGTTTGAAGTTAAGACCAGTCTTGCAAGATGAGTTTTTTTAGAAATTTGAGAAAAATGCCCTAACACCCGTTAGACAAAACGGAACAACGTTACCGTGGTAAGCGAGTAGAGCTGATGTTGGTGTTGTGTAGGTCGCCTGAAGAGCTTGAAATCCGCCCTGAAGCTGCGCAAAAGCGCCTGCGGGTGTGTCCTGAAGGTCGAGCGTTGTCACCAAGCCTGCAGGAAGCCCGGCGAAGGCTGTCTCCATCGCATCGTGATTGATGCTCGTAAAAACAACTGGGTCGCCACCACCTGCACATAAAAATGTGGGTTTGGTGGGAACAAATGTAGAAAGATCATTCTCTGCAACCTTGGCTCTCAAAAGAGCCGCTGAGCCGGTGTTCGTAAGGTAGGCCGTCCTGAACGTGCCTTTGATTAAGAAATTTGTTGAGTCAAAGAAGCCTGTGGCCTGACCCAACGCGGTCTCTGTTGGGTCCTTAGGCTCAAACAAAGCGGAGGCGGGAAGTGAGGTGTTATCCAACAGCCCACCGAAATCTTTGGTTGCACTGGGTATCAACGACTCGATTCCGGACCTAAATTTGCTGTTGTATATATCGTCCCGATCAACCGCGAGGCCATAGGAATTCAAATAGCTCTCGATCACCATGGTCGCGAATACTGGTCCACCAACTGGTATCAATGGGGTCGGCCCAGTTGTGTAACCTGAAAAAATAGCGTCGAAGAAACTGCTGAGCCTGTAAGCCCCAGAAATGGGTGCTGCCGCTGTGTAACTTAAGTTGCTTGCCTGCATGAGCTTTTGCGTGGCCATCGCCACACTTCCACCTTGGGAAAACCCGGTGATAAAGAGCTTTCCTGAATCGGTGGATCGATAAGTCGATGCAAGTGATGCTAGCGCTTTACGACCAGCCGCAAGCGAGTCCACCATGTCTTTGGCCTGCTGGTCATGATTGACGAAGGGGTGATAACTTGTGGTTGATGAGTCATATCCAACGAAATTGGGCGCTATAACCACGTAACCCTGGGCGGCAAACAACGCTGCTAACAGTGTGGCCTGTCCTGATCCTGCGTTGACTTCCCCGGTTGCGGCGCCGGACGCGTCGGCAAGGTTTGCTATGTTGAATTCTTTTTCAACTGTGGTGCCGTGTGCATAAAGCACTACCGGCCGAGATCCCACGCAACTAGCAGCTTGGACGGCAGGGTTAGAACTTGCTGTCGGTATCATCACTGCAGCGGAGGCTTGTGCTTGGTTTCCAGCGCCATCCACAGTGGAATACTCGAGCTTATGAATTGCCACGTCACAGGTTGGCGTTCCAGCAAGTTGCAATACGCTCTGACCACTTGCAGAACCTGAAAGGCTCGCATTGAACGCTGAAGCGGTCAAGAATGTCGCGACAGGGGGCGGGGCTGAAATTAAAGCGCCGCGTGCGCCCGAGGTGTCAAGAGTAAGCGGGTTGGCACCTGGGTCACCCCCGCCCCCTCCGCAGCCTGCCAGGGTTAGCGAAATGGCGACCGTACTTAGAGTGAGGGCTCCAAAACCTTTTTTCTCTCGACTTACACTCATTAATGTCTCCTGACAGGTTGAAATTGATTTTTACCCGCTTTTTTATTTGTGAATGCTAACGAGTAAATTTCAGGTTTGTAAAAGCATAGCTAAAAAACGCTGTCAGTAGCTGAGGGTTAACGCTACTGTTTTCAAACGTTATTTAAGTGTTCACTTCATTGTGGTTCGAATTTATGCTGAATTTCGTAATGGGGAAAAGTATTGAAACTGGCTGATGGACGTAGGAATTTTCTTCGCAAAGCTTCGCTTATTCCAGCCCATAGATTCGTTTTAGGCGGTGTTGCCGGGTGTGGAGTGTTCGGTCAAGTTCTAGCCCAGGCCCAGTCGGTTCCTCATTCCGGCGCCGTTGCCTCCGCCAACGCCGATGGCTCCATTCCGGCCTACACCGGTGGGCTTATGAAGCCGCCTGCTGGCTACAGCCCTGAAAAAGGTTATATCGACCCCTTTGCCCAAGAAAAGCCACTCTTCACCGTTACGGCGGCCAATGCCGATCAGTACAAAGACCTTCTTTCTGTGGGTAGCCTTGCCTTACTAAAAAAGCAGCCCGCCTTTCAAATGCCGGTCTACAAGACCCACCGCACGGCGGGCCTGCCCGATGCAGCCAAAAAGACCGTCGTTCATCCTTCGCCCAAAACAGGCGAAGAGGCCATGGCCAACTTTTTGAACCGCTACGCAGGTGGTGGTTTCGACCGCGAATATTCCTGGTTTCCTGTTCGTGCCAATGGCGACTTTTATCGTGTGGGCTACACCGACAAGGTCATTTATGCCGAGAACATGACGCCTGCCCAGACGGACACCGGTCTGCAGTTCGCCTTTCTTTCTCGCTACACCGCGCCTTCCTCGTTGGCAGGCACCATTTACATGGTGCATGAGTTTCGAGACCCCATGGCCAACCCCCGCGCCGCCTGGGTCTACAGCCCAGGTCAGCGCCGTGTTCGCCGAGCCCCCGACCTTGCCTACGACAACGTGGCCGATGGCACCGAGGGCATGCGCGTTACCGACCAGTACTTCGCTTTTAACGGGGCGCTCGACCGCTACGACTGGAAGCTTCTTGGCCGTAAAGAAATGCTTGTGGCCTACAACACCTACAAGGTGGGAAGTAAAGCACTGAAGTATTCCGACATTGTTCGCAAGGGGTCAGCCAACAGCGAGCACATGCGTTACGAGAAGCATCGGGTCTGGGTGGTTGAGGCCACATTAAAGTCCGGCAGCAAGCATATTTATGGCAAGCGCGTGTTCTTCTTGGATGAAGACAGCTGGATGATTCTGCAAGAAGACTGCTACGACACCCGTGGTGACATCTGGCGGGTGGGCATTCATGGCTTTATTCAGGTCTATGACCAGGGTGTGCCCTGGTACAGCATTCAAATGTGGCATGACCTGTCAAACGGCAATGTCCTCATCTCCCATCTTGATAACGAGGTGAAAAAGCCCATCGAATTTGGTATTAAGGCGCCATGGGCAAGCTTTCAAACCGACGCATTGCGCCGACTCGGTACGCGTTAAATTCTCACTTGACTCGTTCACAGCCTGCCCATGCCAAGGCCATGGGTAGGCGTTTCTTTTTGGGCCGCACCGCTGGGCTTTTCTGGGCGGCCTCGGGTCTGACAACGCCCATTGCGGCAGGCGCCGCAGTCTTTAAAGAATCCCGCCCCATTGGTATTCAGAAGGCCGCCTTTTTTGACATCGCCTGCCAGGGTGCTTTGCTGCTTGCTGTTGGCGAGCGCGGCGTCATTGCCCGCTCAACAAACGCAGGGGAATCGTGGACGACTCAGCGCCTAAGCCTGGGCCGAAGCCTTACAAGTCTTTCAGTGACCGACAGGCTTTGCATTGCGGCAGGCCATGGCGGGCTTGTGGCGCGCTCGACTGACCAGGGGGCAAGCTGGCAGGTTCTGCAGTCCCCCGATCTTCAGCAACTCAACCCTGGGCAGGACGCCTGGCTGTCGGCGCGCGTGGACTCCCGCGGGCGTATTTTTCTTACAGGCGCCTTCGGCAAGTTTCTGGTCTCGCAAGACCAGGGTGAAACCTTTAAGCGTCTTGAGGTCTTTGAGGAAGGCTTTGACTGGCATCTTTACCACCTGCTTGAAGACCGTTTTCATAAGGCATGGATTCTTATGGGCGAGTCGGGCCATCTTGGTGAGACGCCGTCCTCCACCGACATTCTTGACTTGGTCAAGCCGGGTGATGCGCCTGTGGTCTTTCCGGCCTCCACCATGCCTTACAAAGGCTCGTTCTTTGGTGGTCTTGTAACCCCCATGGGCAGTCGCCTGGTTTACGGTATGCGCGGCCGAATCTTTCGTCAGTCGTCGCCTTTGGCCGCCTGGCAAGAGGTCTCGGTAAGCGACCCCTACTCGTGGATGGCAAGCCTTGTGCTGAAAGATGGCAGGATCATGCTCTTGGGCGAGCAGGGTAGGGCTGCCCTAAGCGATGACGATGGTCGACGTTTTACTGTGCAACGTTTGGCAACCTCTACGCTTGCCGCTGCCTGTCAGCTTGAAAATGGCAATGTCTGGCTGGCAGGTCTTGATGGCCTGCAGCCTGCCCAGGGCCTTAGCCGATGAGTTCCACAGTTTCATTGCCGCCCGACATGGCCGCCCCGCCGCCCCCTCCGCCAGGGTCGTCCGGTTCAAAGCCTCCTGCCGAGCCTCCAGAACCACCCAAGCCACCGCCCAATGCCGAGGGCCCCGCCTGGTTGCAGCGCCTGGCCGACCGGCTAATTGACTACCGCCGCGGTCTTATTGCCTTCTTCACGCTCTTAACCCTGGTGCTTGCGGGCACTGCAACCTTGCTGCGCACCGACGCGGGCTTTACCAAGATGATTCCTTTGGATCATCCCTTTATGCAGGTCTTCTTGAAGTACCAGTCGGCCTTTGGAAATGCCAACCGGGTGCTGCTTGCGGTTCATGCCAAGGATGGCTCCATTTACACCCCCGAGGGGCTTGATCTTCTAAAGAAGGCCACTGAAGAAGTCTTCTACATTGAAGGGGTTGAGCGTAGTTCGGTCACCTCCCTTTTTACGCCCAATGTTCGTTTTACCGAAGTGGTGGAGGAGGGCTTTCGTGGCGGCAATGTGGTGTCTGCCGACTATGCGGGACTGCCTGACCAGATCGAACAGGTCAAGGCCAATGTGGCGAAGTCCGACTGGGTGGGCCGCATTATTTCAACCGATGGCAGCTCGGCCATGGTCGTGGCAAGCCTGCAGGAAAGCGACCCACAGACAGGCAAGCCAACAGACCTGAAGGCCGTTGCAAAAAGCTTTGAGTCCATTCGGCAGCAGCTTCAAACAGACAGCCATTCCATTCATATCATTGGCTTTGCCAAAGCTGTGGGCGACATTGCCGATGGGGCGGCGGGGGTGCTGGTGTTTTTTGGACTGGCCTTTGTTGTCACCACATTGCTTCTGTATTTCTATAGCCGCTCGGTCATGCTGACCTTCTATGCCTTGGGCTGCGCAGTGGTTCCCGTGGTCTGGTTGTTGGGGCTGATGCCCTTGGTGGGCCTGGGTCTTGACCCCCTTTCCATTCTTGTGCCCTTTCTTATTTTTGCCATTGCCGTCTCGCATGCGGTGCAAATGACCAATGCCTGGCGGCTTGAGATAGTGGCCGGTCGTGATGCCAAGCAGGCCTCCCACCAGTCCTTCTGCAAGCTCTTTGTTCCTGGGGCTATGGCGCTGCTTGCCAATGGCCTGGGCTTTCTTGTTATTGCCTTTGTTCCCATTGGAATTGTGCGCGAGCTTGCCTACACCGCCACGCTGGGTGTCTTGGTGATGATTCTCTCGAACAAGCTCTTGCTGCCCGCTTTGCTGTCTTATCGGCAGAACGCCTCCTTCCGTCCCCCGTCCGAGCAATCCATGATTGGTGTCTGGCGTGTCCTGGCGCGGCTGACGCGCAAGGGGCCTGCAAGCATCATGATTCTTGCCTCGGTGGCGGTGCTTGCCGTGGGTGTCTACATTGCCAAAGACCGACAGGTGGGCGATCTGGGGCAGGGCGTGCCCGAACTGCGACCCGAGTCGCGCTACAACCAAGACACCGAGCTTATTACCAAGCGTTTTGCCATTGGTGTGGATGTGATGCAGGTGATTGTGGAGGTGGATGGCAGCGACTCGCCGTGTGTCTCGCCCACGGTGATGGAGCCTTTGGCCGAGTTTGAACTCATCATGCGACAGAACCCCGGAGTCACCGCGGTGAGTGGCCTGGCAGGCTTCACCGCACGTGTGTCTCAGGCCTATGCCGAGAACAACATTAAATGGCGGGCACTGCCTGCCGATGAGCAGCAGATTGCCCAGGGCGTTGGTGCGGCCACGCGGTTAGGCAATATGCTGATGAACCCAGGCTGCACGGCCCTGCCCGTTTCCATTTACACGCAAGACCATCAGGCGCCCACCATTCGCTCGGTCGTCAACGATGTAGAAGACTTTGCCAGGGTCTTTGAGCGCGACGACCTTCGGTTTGAAATTGGCCTTGGTAATTTAAGTGTCATGGCTGCCACCAACGAGGTGGTGCAGTCCTCCGATCGCTGGGTGAACCTTGCGCTCTTTGGTGCGGTCACCCTTTTGTGCCTCATCACCTTTCGTTCGGTGGCCATTACGCTTTGCATCATCCTTCCCTTGGCGCTTGTTACCGTGCTTTGCAATGCCGTGATGACCTGGCTTGATATTGGTCTGAAGGTCAACACCCTTCCCGTGGTTGCCCTTGGAGTGGGCGTTGGCGTGGACTATGGCATTTACCTTTTTGAACGTATTCGCCATGAGCTGCAAAAGGGTGAGGTGCTTGAACAGGCAGTGTTTGAGGCCCTTCGGCAGCGGGGAACGGCCTCGCTTTTTACCGCGGTCACCATGACGGTCTCCGTTCTCACCTGGCTGGGGTCCGATCTTCAGTTCCAGTCCGACATGGGTCTGCTGCTTGGCTTTATGTTCCTGGTTAATCTTTTTGGTGCCGTCCTTCTGCTGCCCGCCTTGGCTGCGTTTCTTGTTCAGAAGTTGCCCCCGGCGAATGGGCATGCGGCCTAAAGCCCTTGAGCGACGGCATTTCCTAAAAAGTTCGGTGCAGTGCGCGGCGGCCGGCCTTTGCGCCTCAAGCCTTGGCCTACCTGCCCAGGCATCTTCAGGCAACTCCACCACGCCTTATGGCTCTTTAAACGAGCCTGCCTAAAGAACTCAGTGCGTCGAACTTTCAAGACCTTGGGGCATTGGTTCCTCAGGGACTTGCTGCCTTGCTAAAGCAGTATCCAAGCCTTCGTTTTCCTATCGAACCGTCAAAGGCTCTTCCACCGGCTTCAGCTCAGGCCATGCTCGCCTCCTTTGCGGGGTCGAATGCCCTCATTCGGTCGCAGACCAACCCGGCGCTTGCCAAGATGCAGGGCCATCTTTTTCGGCCACGCCCAGTCAACCTGTATCGCCAGGGGCGTGCCTACCCGGTGCGTGCCGATGGAGGGTTTTACGAGATTCGTTATTGGTCGCATCGCGTGGGGGCTTCGGCACTGTCCAATGCACCTCCGGCGCTCTGGTTTGCGGTGAAGGGAGGCTACCTTGCCCCATCAAGCCTGCGAGGCGACGCGCTGCTGGTGCATGAATACCAGCCGCAGGCCGAAACCCTGGATACAGCACGGCGTCAGGCATGGATTTATCAGTCTGGAAGTCGAAGGGTACGACGCGCGCCCGATCTGGCCTATGACGCAGTAAGCGATGGATCGGAGGGCATGATGACCGCCGATCAGGTGGATGGCTTTAACGGGGCGACAGACCGTTACGACTGGATCGACCTTGGTGAGACCGAGCGGCTTATTGCCTACAACATGCTTGAAGGTTCGCAGGCCAGTCTCTCGGCAAACGAGCTGCTTGGGCGTGGTAGCTTAAAGAGCTCGGCCTTTCGTCTTGAGCGACATACCGTGCACCAGATTGAGGCCAGGCTGCGACCGGGTCAGCAGCACATTTATGCGCGACGACTATTTCTTATTGATGCAGCAACAAAGACCATTGTGATGGAAGAGGCCTTTGATGCCCGAGGAGGCCTTTGGCGTGTGGCCTTGCATGGCCTGGCCTTTCATGAAGCCTTAGGCTGCGTGCAGACACGTGTTTCGGTCTACCATGACCTGCTTTCGGGAGGCTATGTTGTCACGGGGCTTGACCCCGAGTCGGGCCCTGTTTTTGAAACTCAAAGACCCGCACGCTGGAATGATTTTCAGCCCGATGCCTTGCGAAGGCTAGGGCGTTAGCGAAGATAGAACGAAGAGACAACGAAGATAGAACGAAGAGACAGCGAAGAGACAACCAAGATGAAACCGCTTGTTCTGGTGCTTTCGGCCCACGTCTTTTCCATGCTTGGCTTTTCGAGTTACGCGGTGAGTCTTGTAAGCCTTAAAGAACTCTGGGCGCTCTCTAATACCGAGGCCGGCGCCATTGCCAGTGGCTTTTTTATTGGCTACATGTTGGCGGTTCCTATGTGGACAGCCATGACCGATCGCCGGGATGCAAGGCAGGTCTATGCCATGGGCTGCCTTGCATCGGCCCTGGCAAGCCTTGGCTTTGGCTTATCGGCGCAAGGCTTTGGCTCAGCACTTGCCTGGCAGATGCTGCTTGGTGCTGGGGTTGCTGCAACTTACATGCCTGGCCTGCGCATTCTTACACTTCTTTTTACTGGGAAAGAGCAAAGCCGAGGCGTTGCTTTTTACACCGCATTTTTTGGCGTTGGAGCCGCGCTGTCTTTACTCTTGTCCGGTCTAGCCCTTGAGGCGCTGGGCTGGCAATGGGCCATGGGGTTGCCTGCACTCGGGCCCTTACTCGCGCTCCTGCTTATGCGTCTTGCTGCGCCCGATTCCAGCTGGCTGCAAACGCTCCCCAAATCGAACACAGAAGCCTCCTCCTCGCGCCTGCATTGGCAGATGCTCTTTCCTGTCTCGGCTTGGCGGCGTGCCTGCCAGAGTCGGGCGGTGGTGGGTTATGCCTTTGGCTACGGGGTTCACTGCATGGAGCTTTTTGGCTCACGCGCCTGGACGGTGGCGTTTATTGTCTTTGCCATGGCTCAGCCCGGCTCGGGCCATTGGCCGTTTACCGCCGCAGCAATTGCAGCCTTCGTTAATCTTCTTTCCGTTCCTTCATCCATTGTTGGAAACGAAATCGCCTTGCGGCTTGGACGTCAGCCCTGGATACGCAGCGTCATGGTGGCAACCACGCTGTTTTCTGTGGTGCTTTCTTTGTCGGCAGGTCTTGGTTTTGCCTGGTGGATGACTGTCGTTTGCCTTGGTCTTTATTCGATGATGATTATGGCCGACTCGGCCACCTTAACGGCTGGCTTCGTGCAGGCGGCTGCCGAAGAGGTGAAGGGCGCAGCCATGGGGCTCTATTCCTTAATTGGCTTTGGCGCAGGCGCTGTAGGGCCTGCTGTGTTCGGGGCGGTGCTTGATCTTGCAGGCGGTGAAACACAGCCACCGGCCTGGGCCTTAGCCTATCTGGCAATTGGCATTGGCTGCCTTGTCTACCCCTTTGTGCAGAGGCGACTTTTCACCGCGCAGCCGGCACCAGGCTAACTGACTTACGAAGTTATTAAGGAGTTGGCCGGGTTTTAGCCCGTATTACGAAGGCCTGCAGCAACCCCGTTAATCGACAAATGAATGCCGCGTTGACTGCGGACATCGCGTTGGCCTTTTCGCCAGCGGCGTAAGAGTTCAACCTGAAGATGGTTTAGGGGGTCGAGGTAGGCAAACCGGTGTTGAATAGAGGCGGCAAGGGTTGGGTTGTGGGCAAGCCGTTCTTTTTTTCCCGTAATAAGACGCAAGGCCTGTTCGGTTCGATCCCATTCGTCACTTAATAAACTCCAGACCTGCTGGGCCACCGTGCGATTTCGAACAAGGCTTGCATAACGCTGAGCAATGCGCCGATCAGCCTTTGCCATGACCATGTCAACATTGGAGACGATGGTCTCGAAAAAGGGCCAGTGGGTAAGCATGTCGTGCAGAATCGCTCGGTTTGCTCGCGGGTTTTGGTTAAGAAAGGCCTCAATGCCAGTGCCAAAGCCGTACCAGCCCGGAAGGTTGACCCGGCTCTGACCCCATGAGAAGCCCCATGGAATGGCACGCAGTTTTTCTATGGAACGTCCGGCGGGCCCCGCACCCGGTCGTGAGGCGGGTCTAGACCCAATGTTAAGTTCTGCAATTTCGCTAATGGGTGTGGCCTCAAAGAAGTAGTCAACGAAGGAGGGCGTTCGGTAGACAAGCCCCTGGTAGGCGTCCTGGCTTGCCTGGGCAATTGCCTGGGCTGCCTGAGTGAAATGCGCCGGGGGCTGCTTCTGGCCACGCAGCAGACTGGTCTCTAGGGTTGCAGCAAGAAGGGTTTCAAGGTTGCGTCGCCCAAGCTCGGGTTCTGCGTACTTGCTTGTAATCATCTCGCCTTGTTCGGTAAGCCTTAGCTGGCCACCCACGGTGCCTGGGGGCTGGGCTCGAATGGCCTGATAGCTTGGCCCGCCGCCTCGGCCCACGGTGCCACCCCGGCCATGAAAAAGGCGCAGTCGTATACCGGGAAGGCCTGCAAAAAACCGGGCCAGTCGGTCAGAGGCCTTATAAAGGTACCAACTGCTGGCAAACACGCCCCCGTCTTTGTTGCTGTCGGAGTAGCCCAACATAACCTCCTGCTCGCCGCCCGATCGTTGAATCAGCGCTTCGATGCCGGGCAGTGCGTAGAGATCGCGCATGATCTGCTCGGAGCGATCAAGGTCATCCATGGTCTCGAAAAGGGGCACCGGGATAAGACCAAGCCTTGCCTTTTTAAGGCTGCCATTCATAAGGCCCACCTCTTTTTGCAAGACCATTACCTCAAGAAGGTCGCTGACCTGCTCGGTGTGGCTAACAATGCAATGCCGAATAACCTTGGGCCCAAAGACCTGACGGGCTTCAAAGGCCTTCTCAAATATTCGTAGCTCCGACTCCAGTTGTTCCGAATAGCGAACCCTCGGAATACGAAGGGGCCGGGGCTCTTGAAGAAGCTCAAGCAACAGTTTCTGGCGATGCAGCTCGCTAAGGCCACGGTAGTTGGGCTGGATCTTGGCATGCACCAACAGCTCGTGCATACAAGCCTCATGGGTATCGGAGTTCTGCCGCAGGTCGTGACTTGCCAGGTGAAAGCCAAAGGTTTGAGCAGCATGAAGAAGGGGTTCAAGCCGAGCACGACATAGCCGCTCTCCTCGGTGGGCCATAAGGGCTTGCCGAATGACTTCAAGATCCTTAACAAAGGTCTCGCTATCAAGGTAGGGCTCTGCTGGCCTTACGGCATGGCCAAGGGCCTGAACGCCTGTGAGGCGTTGCAGGGTTGCAGCAAGTCGGGCATAAATACCAATGAGGGCGCGCCGATAGGGCTCGTCGATACGGTGCTGACTTGGGTCATGGGCGGCTGCCGCAAGGCTGCGAAGTGCCTTGGTTGTTCCGCGCAAAAGCTCAGAGACCGAAAGTTCGGCCTTAAGCTGTTGAACTTCATGGAGGTAGTGACGCAGAACGGTCTCGGCATGGCGCGTCACGGTTCGAATAAGCGTTTCGGCCGTGACATTCGGGTTGCCGTCTCGGTCGCCACCAATCCAGTTGCCCATTTGCACAAGGGGCGGCAGGTTTTCAAGACCGCTTAGCTGCTCGACCCTTTTGTGAAGTCTTGGAAGTTCATGCAAGAAGGTGGTCTTGTAAAACGAGAGCGCATTTTCAATCTCATCGTTTACCAAAAGTTTCTCGGTGCGCAGCATGCGTGTCTGCCAAAGCAGAACAAGCTCTGCGCGCAGCGCCTGTTCATTCAAGCCCTGCTGACTTGCAGAGGCCTGGGACTTCTTAAGCACATGCCGCTCGCCAAGCAACTTGGCAATGCGGCGCTCGGTATCCACCACACTTTTTCGCTGCACCTCGGTGGGGTGTGCAGTAAGCACAGGCCAGACACAACAGCCTGCAAGAGCCTCTCGAAGTCTCGTCCCGCGCAGGCCTTCTTCTCGTAGGGCAAGGAAGGTCTGCGCAATCTGACCCTGCGTTTCATCGTCTTCTTGGGCAAGCCTTGCCTGGTCCTCGGCAAGGTTGGCTAAGTGCGAGAAATAACTAAAGGCACGAATCACCGAGACCGTCTGCTCGGGGGACAACTGGGCCAGCCGTCGATCGAGTTCAAGCCCCGCCCGCCTGTCGTCTCGGTGGCGGTAGGCCACGCTGAGCTGGCGAATTTTTTCAATAAGCTGATAGGTGGCAAGCCCCTCTTGTTCCTTAAGGGTGTCACCAAGCAGCTTTCCAAGAAAACGAATGTCCTCGCGAATGGTTAAGTGAAATGAATTGACCATGACCGCATTATCCTTCAGTCAGGCAGATAAACCCTCAGTCAGGCAGAATTTGAACTGGCTTACACTTCGCCTTAATCTTTTCATTGCTGTTTAAATCTGCGCTTGTCTTCCTATTTTTAGAGGGACCCTTAGTCATGCAAACCGCCGCTGCCCTGCATCCTTTTCATATGGCATTTCCTGTTGATGACCTTCAGCAGGCACGCGAGTTTTACGGGGGGCTTCTTGGCTGCTCCGAGGGCCGAAGCTCCGATGAGTGGATCGATTTTAATTTCTATGGGCACCAGATTGTGGCGCACCTTGCACAAGGGCAGGCTGGGCATGGGGCACAGAATTCCGTCGACAGTCACGATGTTCCTGTGCGCCATTTTGGGGTGGTGCTCTCCATGCCCGAGTGGCAGAGCCTTGCCGACCGGCTTACCCAGGCCAAAGTGAAGTTCATTATTGAGCCCTACATTCGTTTTAAGGGCGAGGTTGGTGAGCAGGCCACCATGTTCTTTCTTGACCCCTCGGGCAACGCCATTGAGTTTAAGGCCATGGCTCAGCCCGATCGGCTCTTTGCCAAATAGCCACTTCGGGTTTTAAAAGTAAGGGGCCCTGCTAGAACTTTTCGTGGGGCAGTAAGGCTCGCCACTGGCCCTCGGGAAGATCGCCCAGCATCACCCGGCCAATGCGCACCCGTTTAAGGCCGGTCACCTTAAGCCCAACCATCTCGCACATGCGACGAATCTGTCGCTTGCGACCTTCGGTTAAAACAAACTGCAGCTGCTCTTTGTTCATCCAACGCACCTTGGCCGGTCTTAAAGGCTTCTCGTCAAGCACCAGGCCGTGGCTCAAAAGGCTTAACCCTTGCGCGGTTAGCTCACCCTCCACCCGAACAAGGTACTCCTTCTCAATGAGCCTGTCCTGACCAATGAGTTGACGGGCAATGACGCCATCCTGAGTTAGAACCAAAAGGCCCGTGGAATCGATGTCCAGGCGGCCCGCAGGTGCAAGCCCGCGAACGCTTGGGCGAATAAGCTCGGCTGCCGCCGGGTAGCGGTGGTCGTCATCGGCGTGCGAGACATAGCCTATGGGCTTGTTAAGCAGAAGCGTCTGACGCGAGGATTGCTGGGCGCGGGCCTTGGCAGCAAGGCCAACCGTCTGGCTTGGATGCGCCTTGGCTCCAAGCTCGGTAACGGGTTTTTCATCAACGAGCACAAGGCCCTGCTCAATGTAGCGGTCGGCCTCGCGCCGCGAACAGATTCCTCGTTCGGCTAAAAGCTTGGAAACCCGAACGAGACCGTCGTTTTCAGGCATCAACCTTCACAGCCAGTCGGCCACGCACCTGGCCATCAAGAATACGACCTGCCATGGCAATGGCCTCTTCGAGGTGAATGTCGTGGGTCATGGCCTCAAGCTTGTCCATAGGAAGGTCTCGCGCCAGTTCGCTCCAGGCTAAGTCGCGCTTAGCGCGTGGCACTGAGACACTGTTAATGCCATAAAGGCTTATGCCCCGAAGAATGAAGGGCGCAACGGAGGAGGGGAAGTCCATGCCCTGGGCAAGCCCGCAGGCAGCAACCGCACCCCAGGACTGGGTGGCAGCGCAGGCATTGGCAAGAGTGTGGCTTCCAACCGAGTCAACAACCGCTGCCCACCGCTCTTTTTGAAGCGGCTTACCAGGCGCACTAAGCTCGGCCCGGTCAATGACCGACTGGGCCCCAAGGCTCTTCAAATAGCCCTCTTCCGATAACCGTCCGGTTGATGCCACCACCTTAAAACCTTTGTTCGCAAGAATGGCAACAGCCACACTGCCCACGCCACCTGCTGCGCCTGTTACCAAGACCTCGCCCTGGTTCGGGCTTAGGCCGTGGCGTTCCAGGGCTTGGATGCAGAGCATGGCGGTGTAACCGGCCGTGCCAATGGCCATGGCCTGGCGCGATGTTATGCCCTGCGGTTTGTGAATAAGCCAATCGGCCTTTACGCGCGCCTTTTCGGCAAGCCCTCCCCAGTGGCTCTCGCCCACCCCCCAGCCGTTCAGAATAACCTCATCGCCAGGCTTGAAAAGGGGGTCTGCCGATTCCAAGACCTTGCCCGCAAAGTCGATGCCGGGCACCATCGGGTACTTACGAACCACTGGCGAGCGGCCCGTAATGGCAAGGCCATCTTTGTAGTTCAGCGTGGAGTAATCCACCTTCACAAGTACATCGGGCCCCTCGGTAACGGGCAAGGGCCGAGTCTTCAAGGGTCTGAAGCCTGGCCTGTGGGATTTTCTCATCGTCGGATTTGGTTAAAACAATGGCGCGAAACATCTTGTCGAACTCCTCTTGTAGAAGGGCTACACTCTTGGGTCTATGATGACAGATTCGCTTCTTACCCCTGCAGCAGGCCCTGCCTCGGGCATGTCTGCGAAGCCAACAACGGCTTTCGAGTTTCCTCTTCAGGATTCCTCGGGGTCGGTCTGTCTTCGGCAGGCCTGGGCAAGCCTGCCCGAACCTATTGGCGCGGACGAAAAAGAAAGTCTTCTTCACGACATTCGCAGACTTCTGCGCGAACGCAACGCGGTCTTGGTGGCTCACTATTACGTTGATGGGGTTATTCAAGACCTTGCCACCGAGACGGGTGGCCTGGTGGCCGACTCCCTTGAGATGGCTCGTTTTGGTCGTGACCACACGGCGCAGACCCTGGTTGTGGCAGGCGTGCGTTTCATGGGCGAGACCGCCAAAATTCTCTCGCCTGAAAAAACCGTTCTTATGCCCGACCTGCAGGCGAACTGCTCGCTCGATCTCGGATGCCCGGCCGACGCCTTCTCGCAATTCTGCGATGCCCATCCCGATCGCACCGTGGTCGTCTATGCCAACACCAGTGCTGCAGTGAAGGCTCGTGCCGACTGGATGGTGACGAGCTCTTGCGCGGTCTCGATTGTGAAGCACCTGCATGCGCAAGGTGAAAAAATTCTTTTTGCGCCCGATCGTCATCTGGGCCGCTATGTTGCCGAGCAGACCGGGGCCGATATGCTTTTGTGGGAGGGTCATTGCATTGTGCATGACGAGTTTAAGGCAGTTGAGCTTGCCAGCCTGAAAGCGCGTCACCCCGAATCCATCGTGCTTGTGCACCCCGAGGCCCCTGCCAGCGTCATTGCCCTTGCCGATCGTGTTGGCTCAACCACAGCCATGATTAATGCCGTTGTTGAAAACGATGCCAAGAGCTTTATTGTTGCAACCGATCAAGGCATCTTGCATCGCATGCGGCAGCTTGCCCCTGAAAAGACGCTTATCGAGGCACCCACCGCAGGAACCAGCGCCACCTGCAAAAGCTGCGCCCATTGTCCTTGGATGGCCATGAATGGCCTAAAGGCGCTTCGTAATGCCCTTGCGAATTCAGGTGCGGCTCATGAAATTAACGTTTCCGCTGAAACGGCAGAAAAGGCCGTGAACTGCATCCATCGCATGCTGGCCTTTACGGCCTCAGAGTCGGGTGGCGCTTCAACCACTGCCTCGGCAGCCGGCCTTATCCCTCACATTGGTGCCGCTTAGCTTTCCCACAAACGAGAGTCTGGACGAGGCCATTGCACGCAATGTGCTTGATGCGCTTCGCGAAGACATTGGCACGGGCGATCTCACGGCCGATCTTCTTCGCGGCTCACGCATAGCATCAACCAAGGCAGAGGCTCTGGTCTTACTTCGTGAACAGGCGGTCGTCTGCGGCAGACCTTGGTTCGATGCCTGTTTTGCAAGACTTGATGAGGCGGTTGATGTTCAGTGGAATGTCAGCGAGGGCGAGGAGGTGGCGGCCAATGAAGTGGTCTGCCGTATCTCAGGCTCAATGACCGCATTGGTGACCGCCGAGCGCTCGGCCCTTAATTTTCTGCAGATGCTCTCGGGCGTTGCAAGCCAGACCCGCCGCTATGTCAAGGCTATTGAGGGTTTAAGTCCCAATCCAAGGGGATGCAGAATTCTAGATACCCGCAAGACCTTGCCTGGGCTGCGTCATGCCCAGAAGTATGCGGTGCGCATGGGGGGCGGAACCAACCATCGGCTTGCCTTGTGGGATGCCATTTTGGTGAAAGAAAATCATATTGAGGCAGCAGGTGGCCTTGAGGTCATTCTGGCCAGGCTTGCTCAGCAGCCGCTAAGCGGTGCATGGGCCCAGGTGGAAGTCGAGACGCTCGAGCAGCTTGAGCGCGCAGTCACGGCGGGCGCCACCATGATTCTTCTTGATAACTTCGACCTTAACGCCATGACCCAGGCCGTGGCACTTGCAAAGGCCATGGCCGAAAAAATGGGTGTTGAGCCCGCGGTTCTTGAGGCCTCGGGCGGGCTGGGCCTTGAAGACCTGCAAAGGGTTGCGGCCACGGGCGTTGATCGAATCTCCATTGGCCAGCTCACCAAGTCGGTGACGGCCACGGACTATTCCATGCGCATGAAGTAGAAGGGGTGCCTGTGGATACCGTGGCGTTGCAGCTCCCGAACCAGAGTTCAGGTGGGTGAGGTCAACCAGGCTTCGGGTTCATTCGACGGGGAACGCTCACTCCCGCCTGGTAATTTCCTTACCCTAGCGCAAGGGCATTGGTTAGAAGACATGAATGCCACAGCACCACAGGCAGCTTCAGTGTATTACGAATTAAGACCTAGAAGCGCCATGATCTCGCTGGCATTCGTGGCCAGTGCATCGGCACCCCAGTCGTGCGGCAAAGGGCCAAGTTCGACAGGCGTCATGGCAATGGCCATGGTGAAGCAGCCCGCATGAAAACCACTTATAACGTCGCGCCGGTCATCGCCCAAATAAACCACCGCCTGGGCAGGTAGGCCAAGTTGTTCAAGGGCCATCTGCATTGGGGCAGGATGCGGCTTGGGGTAGGCGGCCGAGTCGCCACTGATGCAGACCGCCATACGACTGCGCAGGTTCATGGTCTTAAGCAAGGGTTCGGTGAAGCGCGCAAATTTGTTGGTTACGACACCCCAGGCCATACCCGCCTGTTCGATCTCGTGAATAACCTTATCGAGACCGGGAAGAAAGGCGGTTTCTTCGCAGAGACGCTGCTCGTAGTAATTTAAAAACTCTTGGCGAAGGGCCTCGTAGCCGGGCTCTTCGTGCCCAACCTCAAGGGCCTTTAGAATCATGCCGCGGGCGCCGTGAGAGCAATAGGGACGAAGCTCATCGATGGAAAGGGGTGGCATTCCACGGGCACGTCGCATGGCATTGGCTGCGCCACCTAGGTCGGGGGAGGTGTCGAGCAGGGTGCCATCAAGGTCAAAGAGCACGGCGCGTGAACGGTGTTTTAACCAGCTTGCCTGCCAGTCGGGTCTTGCATAAGGAAGGCTCCAGTCCTTGGCCAAGGTGTCTGGATTCATCGCAAAACCGGGAAGCATATTGCGTTCTTTAAAGGGGCCGGCTAAAGGCCATGATGTAGTTCACATCCACATTGCGCCCAAGGGAGTAGACCTTGGTAAACGGGTTGTAGTGCAGGCCAATCATCGACTGCAATACAAGGCCTGCGTCTTGCGCGGCCGCATGAAGCTCTGAGGGGCGAATGAACTTCGCATACTCGTGGGTGCCCTTCGGCAAAAGCCTAAGCACGTATTCCGCACCCACAATGGCGAAGAGAAAACTTTTTGGGTTGCGATTCAGGGTGGAGAACACGGCATGCCCGCCAGGCTTGACAAGCTGAGCGCAGGCGCGAATGACCGAGGCGGGCTCGGGCACATGCTCAAGCATTTCCATGCAGGTGACAAGATCGTACTGGGCAGGCTCGCGTGCCGCAATGTCTTCGGTGGCTATGCATTCGTAATCCACTTCAACGCCAGACTCTAAAGCGTGCAGCCTGGCTACCCCCAATGGCTTTTCAGCAAGGTCGATGCCTTTAACCTGCGCGCCCTGCCGGGCCATGGCTTCAGCAAGAATGCCTCCGCCGCAGCCAACATCAAGAACGCGTTCGCCCTTCACGGGGTGAAGCCCGTCAATCCAGTCGAGCCTTAAAGGGTTGATCTCGTGCAGAGGCCGAAATTCGCTGGTGGGGTCCCACCAGCGGCTGGCCAGTTCACTGAATTTAAGCAGTTCTCCGGCATCTGCATTGGCAGATGGCGACTGAGCCTTCGTTGAGCTCATAGACCCTGGCTTCTGAAGAGCCTGTTGGTAGCAGTGCGCACGTTAAGTCCCGGTTACTTTTTATCTACCTTGCTGCCAATAAGTTCGACCATGACACGACGGTTTTGCGCACGGCCCTGGCCTGTAGCGTTGTTCGCAACAGGCTGCGTTTCGCCAAAGCCCTCGGTCTTGATCACGGTTGGCGGGCACACCCTGCTTAACTAAAAATGCCTTAACGGCTTCGGCGCGTCGAATGGACAGCTTAAGGTTATAGCCCTCTGAGCCCACGGCGTCGGTATGACCCTCAACCCGAATCTCCTCGATGTTGCTTCCCCTTGCCTGCTCAAGCATCTGCAGCAGACCGGCTGTGCCTTCGGGCTTGAGGCTGGTTTTATCGAAGTCAAAAAAACTGTCTGCCTTGTAGGTTACCGCCTGGGGCGTGGGAACCACAACAGGCAGAGAGGCCGCCTTGGGCTCAACCGCGGGCGCGGCAACCGCCGCAGGCTGGCTTGGCGCAGGAACTGCTACAGCCTTTTTCGGAGCAAGCGATGGATCGCACTGCTCGGTTGCCATGCTGGGCGCGAAGTAACCCGCCCGAACACACTCACCAAAGCCTGAACGAATAGGCTGGCCCGAGCTGTCTTTCCAGTAGCCTGCGCCTTCTTGCGCTTGAGCAGGGGCCACTGGCAGACCGACTGCCACAGCGCAGACTGCCACAAGCGCTAGAGCACGCAATGGCTGTGTCTTTTGTGAGGCTGTCTTTAGGTCAATCATGTTGAGTTATCCTTGAGAGAGAAAATAAAGCGAAGTCTGTAATGAAGGTATGTCTGTTTCGAGCTTTAAGCGCAGAGCCTTAGTTGAAAAGCAGAATTGCGAGTCCTGTAAGGAGAAAACCAAGCGCCGCAAGTCTTCGAATTACGTTGCCGGGAAGACGGGTGGCGAGTTTTTCGCCCACAAGCACTGCGGGCACATTTGCCACCATCATACCAAGCGTTGTCCCCATGATGACCCAGACCACCGATTGCAATTCGGCCGCGAGGGCTATTGTTGCGATCTGAGTCTTATCGCCCATTTCAGCTAAGAAAAAGAGCACCAAGGTGAGGTTGAAGATTTTCCAGAAGGTTGTTGCTTGATTGTCCTCGGCTGCAAGCTCCTCTTCCTTATCGGGAATAAGAATCCAGGCGGCCATGGCAATGAACCCCAGACCAAGAATCCATTGAAGCGCCTCTGGACCTAAAAGACTGGCAATAAGATGGCCCAGATAGGCAGCAAGCCCATGGTTTGCAAGGGTTGCAACCAAGATACCCAGGATGATTGGCAGGGGGCGACGGTAACGGGCAGCCAGAACAAAAGACAGCAACTGGGTCTTGTCGCCAATCTCGGCAAGGGCCACAAGCCCGGTCGACAGCAGAAAGGCCTCCACTTCAGTCTGCCGTGACTTGCATGAATTTCTCCTTCAAAGGTGCGCGCGGCAAACCATCGCCACTGCGTACTTAAGTTTTTACCAAAGTGTATCTTCCAGTGCTTGGTACGCACGCTCGACCATCGATCGCTTTCGATAGTAGGCGATCGATGCTGAATGCTGATTTTGGGTGTCCGATACAAGTTGCATGCTGTGAGTCCTGTAGGGCGGGGTGAGGCGCTTACACGCTTTGGGCGGCGAAAGCCGCGGGGGCAGCCACCGGGAAGACGGTTGACAAGTGCGACTCCATTGGATATCTTAAAGATATCTACTCGGAGAAAATAGCATGACAGCCGCTACTGCTCAAATTGCTTTTCGCTACCGCCCGCACGACAGCGCAACCGGCGTGACACGCACCACCGCCAAGCGTTTGGCCGAGGTGCTGGGCGTGGATGAAACACAAGTGATTCATCTTGCACTGCATGAACTTGCCACCAAAGTCTTGCCTCAATACGAAGCCGATGATGGCGCGCTCACCAAAACCCAACTCAGCCAAGTAAAAAAATCAGCGCCCAAGGCCAAAAGCGGCAAGCTGCGCAGCAGCCTCTTTGAAATAAAAAGCAACTAATGCGGTGGTGGCCAGAACCCACCGCAGGCGATATCGTCTGGTGCCACTTCCCTGACAGTATTCATCCAAAGCCTAAGCCACGTCCTGGCCTGATCGCTTTGACCAAGGAAGACGATCAAGGCAGTATTTTCGTGAGCGTGGCCTACGGAACGAGTCAAAAGACGGATCGGCTCTACAGCGGCGAATTCCGTATTACCAAGAGTGAACATCCCGCCGCTTATGCCAGTGCGGGCCTAAGCTATGACACCAAGTTTAATTTGAGCAAGATGCTCGAGCTTCCGTACAACGATGACTATTTCTCGGTACCGCCCCTCGCTCCGCATGGGCAGACTCCCAAGTTGGGCACCTTGCACCCGAGCATGGTCCGCATCGCTGCCGCGGCATTTGCCGCCGTTCGCAACGCATCCGCTACCAAAAGGTAACTAACGACAACGCGATAAGGCGATAAGGCGTGCTGCGGAATTTAAGTGAAAGAGCGTCGCGGAATCACGGCCGATACCGTTGAAGAACTAGAAAAGACGTCCACGGGCAAGCACAGGCCAGGTGTTCACCACCTGGCCCTTGCGCACAACCACCAGCTCGTCGTAAAGGTTCACGGTGGGGTCGCAGTGGCCGGGAATAAGCCAGAGTTTCTTTCCTAGCAAAGACTCCGGCTCCAGGGCCGGGTCGTGTTCGCTGTGTCTGCATTGAATCAGGCCGTGCTCATCGTTGGCCTTTTCGTAAATGAGCCCTGGTGCGTCTTTCAGTTCCGGCAGCCCAGAGTCCACGCTTAAGGCTTTTAACCCTGCATCCACAACTGCCCGGTCCGACGAGGTCTGGCTCATTACCGTCGTAAGAACAAACAGGCTTTGAGAAAAGTTGAGGTCAATGGTGCAATCCCATTGGTTGCGCATGTAGTCAACATCCATAAAGACGTAGGAGCCTGCCTGCAGTTCGGTAAAAAGGCCTGTGCGTGCATCAAGGCCAACACTGCCCGAGCCACCCCCCGAGATCACCTCGGGCCGCTTAAGGCCCTGCGCCTCAAAGGCCTGAAGTGTCTGCCTTACCTTGTTGCAGACCTCTTCAACAACAGCCGCCCTTTGTTCAAGGGTTCGCATGTGCTGGGCTGCTCCGTGGTAGGCCTGTAAGCCAATAAGGCAGAGCCTGGGCATCTGCTCTTCAATAGCCTTGGCAAGGTCTGCGGCAGCGCGTCCGGGCGCAATGCCGCAGCGATTCTGTCCAACATTGATCTCAAGGTAGATCGAAAGTGGGGCTATGGCTATGGATTTGGCTTTGGCTACACCTTGGTCGTCAGCAGCCTGCTCAAGGGCTTGATTCATACGAGCGGCAGCCTCCAGGCTGTCTACACAGACAATTAGCTGGCCGTTGAGGTCTATGCAGCGGCGATGCAGCCGAACCAGTCGCTGAAGTTTCGCGCTGCCAACAACCTCATTGGCAATAAGAATGTCGCCAATGCCTTGGGCGGCAAAGGCTTCGGCCTCTGAAACCTTTTGACAGCAGATGCCGACAGCGCCTGCGGCCAGTTGGTGTTTAGCCAGGTCAGGGCACTTGTGGCTTTTTGCATGCGGGCGAAGCTTCAGGCCAAGGCCTGAAATAAATGTCTGCAGTGCCTGAATATTTGCCTGCAAGACCTCCTCATCAACCACCAGGCAGGGCGTATCGAGCATCTCAACCGGCTGACCAATAAGCTCGCGCTGGCTTATGGTGGGCAGGTCGGCACTGGCGTGCACTGTTGTCGAAGGCTTGGGCTTGTTGAACTTGCATCATGGGCGAACGGCCGTGTTTGTAAATTTCTGGGGCTGGTTGCTGGGGGTCTCTGGCTTTGCCTATGAGACACTCAACGGCCATTCTATGGTTAATCCCGCTTGGAACCACCGGCTTGCGCTCATTCTTTTATGGGTAACGCCTGCCCTCTGGTCAACCAACTATTTTGTTGCCAGGGCAGCGCCAGGCTTTATTGAGGCCCATCTTCTTGCGTTTTTACGTTGGTCGATGGTCTTTATTCTTCTTTTCCCCTTTGCCTACAAAGAGCTTCGCAGCGCCTGGCCGCTTACGGCCTTTGAGAAGAAAGACGCCGTAATAACGGGTGCAATGGGCATGTGGATCTGCGGGGCGATTGTTTACCTTGCAGGCCAGACAACCACGGCCATCAACATTGGCCTGCTCTATGCGCTTGCGCCCGTTCTTATTGCCATTGCCTCGGTTCGTTACCTTGGCGAGCGCTTCAGCCTTCGGCAGTCCATTGGTGTTGTTCTTGCCATGTTGGGCATGGTCTGGATTGTGACCAAGGGCCAACCTATGGTGATTGCAGAGCTCGAGCTGCAGCCGGGTGACCTGTGGATTTTGTTGGCTGTTGTTTCTTGGACTGGCTATTCCATCCGAATGAAGGCAGTCAGCTCGCGCTTCTCGCCCGTGACTCGGCTTGCGGTAATTACCGCCGGTGGGCTTTTGGTGCTGTTGCCGTTTACGATCCTTGAGTGGCTTTGGGTGGCTGACTACGCTTTCACCACTGAAGGGCTCGGCCTGGCGGTTCTTGCAGCGCTTCTTCCTGGCGTCTTCTCTTACCTTGCCTACGCCTTTATGCAGAAAGAGCTCGGGGCCGCACGGTCGGGCACGGTACTTTATTTAGGGCCCTTTTATGCGGGTCTTATTAGCTGGTTGTTGCTCAACGAGCCGCCTTCGGACTTTCATTTTGTTGGGGGCGCGTTTATTTTGCTGGGTATTTTCTGGGTGAGTCGTGCGCCACGTTGAAGCGGGGCTGGCTTCTTTGTGCTGCTCTTGTTGGCGCTGGCGCTTAATTTGTGGGCAATTCGCGTTACGCTAAGGGCCTACCTTACGGTGGCCCATGGCACGCGAACGCATCCGTCTTCTCTTTAACCCCTATCCGCAGCTCTTTTACCGCGCTCTTCTTGCAGCGCTAGTCGGCCATGCCCTGGTGCTTGCCGCCATGGGGCTGTATGCATCGGGGGCTGTCTTTCAGGCCGAGCCCCCAGTGGTCGCTACCCCGGTTTCCCTTGTATTAACTGCGCCTGCTGCTCAGGCTGTCATCAAGCCAAGCGCCTGCCGCCCAACGGTTAACGCCGAGGCCCTCGGCGGCGCCGCCTCCCAAGCCATCCAAGCCTGTGGAGTCACCAGCGCCTGTGAAGAGTCCCGAGAAGCTCGAGCCCGTGCAGGCTGTCGAGACCAATCAAACGCGGGAGGCCCCAGAGTCAGCGGCGCCGCCCACGCAGTCCTCGGGACCGGCTCGTCAAGATTCTCCGACGTCTCCTACACCTGTTAGGCCTGTTGATCCCGCAGCTGCCGCGTCGTCAGGCCAAAGCAACGGGCTTCCCCAGGCCCGTATCCGAGCCTCTGCTCAATGCGTTGCGCCCAGCTATCCTCGGCGCTCGATCATGAATAACGAGCAAGGGGTCTCGCAGCTTGAGCTTTTAATTGGCGCAGACGGTCGCGTTCGAGAGTCACGGGTTGCCCAGTCGTCGGGGTTCTTTCGGCTTGATCAGGCGGCATTACAGGCCTTGTCTGCCTGCGAGTTTGAGCCCGAGCGGGTGGACGGTGTGGCCCGGCAGGCCTGGGCTCGAATTCGTTATGTCTGGCGGCTTGATTAAATAGGCACAATCTTGGTTTGAATCTGCTAACGACGCAAGGACTCGGCCTCATGCAACGACCCCCACCGAATTTTTCCAGTGTTACGGCTGCCGCCGCCCGGCTCGACGGTGTTGCCCATCGCACCCCGGTTCTGACAAGCAGCAGCCTTAATAAACGGTATGGCGCAGAGTTTTTCTTTAAGTGCGAAAACTTTCAGCGCATGGGAGCCTTTAAGTTTCGTGGCGGCTATAACGCGCTTGCTTCAATACCCGTTGCCGAGCGCGCAGCAGGGGTTGTGGCTTACAGCTCGGGTAATCATGCGCAGGCCATTGCCTTGTCGGCCCAGATGCTGGCAATGCCTGCCGTTATTGTGATGCCCGAAGATGCCCCAGCCTTAAAGCTTGCGGCAACCCGTGGCTATGGGGCCGAGGTGGTTCTTTACAACCGCTACACCCAAGATCGGTCCGAGATCTCGCTTGGCATTGCAAAAGAAAGGGGCGCACGCCTTATCCCGCCGTATGACCATCCCGATGTTATTGCTGGCCAGGGGACCGCAAGCCTTGAGTTGTTTGAGCAGGTAAACGAGTTGGATATGCTTTTTATATGCCTTGGTGGGGGTGGGCTTCTTGCAGGCGGTCTGTTGGCTGCTGCGGCTTTAAACCCCGCATGCGCGGTCTATGGCGTTGAACCTGAAGCAGGAAACGATGGCCAGCAGTCGTTTCGTAAGGGTGAGATTGTCTCCATTCCAACACCTAAGACCATCGCCGATGGTGCTCAGACACAGTTCCTTGGTGAGCTTACCTTTCCCATCATCAAGTCCTATGCCCGAGACATTCTTAGCGTCTCGGACGATGACTTGATTCAGAGCATGCGGTTTTTCTTTGAGCGCATGAAGATGGTGGTGGAGCCCACGGGCTGCCTTAGCCTTGCAGGTGCGCTTCATCTGGGTGAGAAGTTAAAAGGGAAACGAGTTGGTATTTTAATTAGTGGTGGCAACGTGGACTCAGAGACCTTCTGCAGGCTGCTTGCCAGCTCGTCATCGACTCGCTGGCATGAGCTATGAGCGATGAACTGTGGACTGTGGACTGTGAACTGTGAGCTCGCCCAGAAGCGGCAGCAGGCCAGACGGTCAGAGCCTTAAAGAGGTTGCTCAGGGTCGTGATCGAGCAGGGCCGACTGCGGCAGCTGCTTCTGAGTGGCCACACCCATGCGCTTAAATTTCTCAACCCTCGAGGTAATGCCCCCGTGGCCAGTAAGCTTGCGCACCGCTGACTCATGGTCTTGTTGCGCCTGTTTGAGGCGAGTTCCCACCTTGTCCATGTCTTCCACAAAGCCCACGACTTTGTCGTAAAGGTTGGCCGCCTCCTGGGCAATCTTCTGAGCATTCTGGTTCTGTTCCTCCTGGCGCCAGAGATGCGAGACCGTTCGAAGAACAAATAAAAGCGTCGAGGGGCTTACGAGCAAGACGTTTTTCTTCCAGGCATCGTTGAAAAGCTCAACGTCCTGGGTGACTGCGGTCATGAAGGCGGGCTCAATTGCAACAAACATAAGCACGCAGTCAAGGGACTGACCCTGCACAAGCGACTGATAATTTTTCTCGCTTAGGCCGCGCATGTGATTGCGCACCGACTGAAGGTGCTTCTCGAGCGCAAGCTTTTGGTCCTCGGGGTTCTCTGCACAGGTGTACGCCTCGTAGGCATTTAAAGAGACCTTTGAGTCGATGACCAGCGCGCGCCCCTCGGGCATTTTAATAACCACATCGGGCTGAAGACGCCTGCCTTCTTCCGAGGTGTGACTGGCCTGTGCCTCGTACTCATGGCCCTCACGCAGCCCAGCGGTCTCAAGCAGGCGCTTAAGAATCATCTCGCCGAAGTTGCCCTGCACCTTCACCGAACCCTTCAAGGCACTCGTAAGGTTCTTGGCGTCCTGGCTAATGGTTTGGTTTAGGCTCATGAGCTGCTGAACCTGTGCCTGAAGCGCGCTTCGCTGCTTGCCCTCGGTGTCGTAGACGGTCTCCACTCGTTTCTTAAAGTCATCAATGTCTTTTTTGAGCGGCGCAAGAATTTGGTTCAGGCCCTCTTTGTTCTGATGGGCAAAAAGCTGAGCCTTTTCTTGAAAGATTCGGTTTGCAAGATTTTCAAATGTCTCGCCAAAAGCTTGTTTGGATTCGCTAATGGCTTTAAGTCGCTCGCGCAGGCTTGCAAGCTCAAGCTCAAGCGGATGTTGGGCTTGGCTTATGGCAGAGGCCGTGTTCTTTTCCGCCTCCTTAAGGCTGTGCCGCCTGCCCAGAAAAGCGCCCAATAAAAAGGCAAGTACAAGCCCAAGTGCAATAAGAAGTTCAGTCATGTTGCAAGGTTAAAGGATTCTTCGCTCTGTTAGCATCTTGGTATGACTACGCCCAGTTCCCCATCGGCTCGCCTCGAAGACTCGATTCGTATTTCTGTGAAGACTCAATTTCTGCCCGAAGAGTCCTCGCAGGACGACCAAATGTACAGCTTTGCCTACACCGTCACCATTCGTAACGAGGGTAAGCAACCGGTTCAACTGGTTGCTCGGCATTGGCTTATTGACGACGCCAAAGGCCAGCGTCAAGAGGTTCGCGGCCTTGGTGTGGTGGGGCATCAGCCTCTTTTGCGCCCGGGTGAGTCGTTTGAGTACACCAGTGGCGCACGCCTTGGTAGCCCTGTGGGGAGCATGCAGGGCAGCTATTTTCTAATTACTGAAGACGCCCATTGGTTTGAGGCGCCTATTGCTATTTTCAGCCTTCAGGCCGAACCGCAGTCGGGTCGGCTTGGGCAGCACCTGCATTAGTGCCATGAGCCTTTGCATAACGTCGGTAGACCACAATGATGCTGCCGCTAAGGGCAATAATTCCCATACCTACAAAGGTAAGCCCGTCGGGTAACTGATCAAAAATTAACCAGCCGAGGCTTGTTGCCCAGATCATCTGCAGGTAGACAAAGGGCGAAAGGCTTGAGGCAGGAGCCTGGTAGAACGCCCGAATCAGCAGAACATGCCCAAGCCCACCAAGAAGACCAACAAGCACCAGAACAGGCCAGACAATTAATGGAAGTTCGGTGGGAATGGGCAGTACGAACAGAAGCCCCGTTGTAATTACAAAGCCAACAAGCCCGCTGTAAAAAAAGGTGGTTAAGGCGGAGTCCGATACCAGACGTCGGGTAAGCAACTGGTAGAGCGCATTGGCAATGGCCATTCCTAAAAGAAGCAGGGCAGCGGGATGAAAGACATCTGTGCCGGGGCGAACAATAAACAGAATGCCGGCAAAGCCTAGGTAGGTTGCCCATCGGTCCACCGCGTTGACCGGCTCCTGCAGTAGCTTCCAAGACAGCAGCACCACCCAGAGTGGGCCGGTAAAGGCAATGGCCGAGGCCTCTGCTAAGGGCAGGTATTGAACGCCCGCAAAAAAGAGCAGGCTAGTCACAATCAGTAAGACCGAGCGCAGCAGTTGCAGGCCTGGCCGGTGGGTATGGAAGAGGGCAAGCCCTTCTTTGCTAAGCCCCATGGTAAGGGCCATAAGAACCTGCCCTGAAAATCGGAACCAGAGCAACAAAAGCAGGCCACTGCTTGAGACAACCCATTTGCCGCTGGCATCCAGAACGGACAAGCAGGCACCCGATAAAAGGAAAAGTGCCAGGGCACTGGAGTAGCGGTTTGACATGGGGCAGGGTGGGCGTGTCTCACTATACGCCGTCCCCGCTTGTGCTCTGGCCCTGCCTTGCGCCCGCCCTGCGGTACTGCCTCGCTAGCGCCTGCGGGTCGGCTCGCCCCTCCTCCTGCTCCCGCCTCTCGCCCTGCCTCTCGCCCACTTAGCGCCTGTGAGCCAGCTCGCCCCTCCTTCTGCCCCGCCTCTCGCCCACTAAAGTCCGTCCCGACGCGTCCGATTCCATTTCCAGAACCTTGTGGAGAGTCGGATGATGGGTAGGCAGCTCGAATTATTTCCTGAAACCTTAGAGGCCCTGTGCGGGCAAGCCCAAAATGCGCCTGCAAAGGCTGCTGAGTGCGATGAGGTGGAGCCCCCCAAAGCTGTTCAGCCAGACCCTCTGGCTGCAACGGCTGCCGCTTTTGCAGCCATGGGACAGCCTTCTGAGCAACGGTACCTGCCGCTGCATCTGCTGCATTCCGGAACACGCACCTACCACTGAATTCCGGTGACAGTTTACTAATCTGTATTGAGTGAACTGTCACCGAATTACGCTACCGGAACACGCACCTACCACTGAGAAATACGGTGACAGTTTACTAATATGTATTGAGTGAACTGTCACCGAATTACCCCGCTAGCATGCCCGTACCCTTGCGCCCTAGAATGAGGACATGGGCGAGGTCACAGGCGTTATTTTGGCAGGCGGGCGTGGACAGCGAATGGGCGGCCTTGATAAAGGCCTGCAGCCCTTTCTTGGCCAGAGGCTTATTGATCATGCCGTTGACCGCCTCAAACCCCAGGTTGATCGCCTGTTAATTGTTGCCAATCGGCATATGGACATTTACAGCGAGCTTGGATGCCCAGTGGTAAACGATGCCTCGGTGGGGCCTGCCGGGCGTTTGGGTGAATCGCAGGCTGCGCCCGATGCCCCTTTGCGTTTTGAGGGCCCCATGGCCGGACTTCTGGCGGGGCTTAAGGCCTCTAAGACTCCTTGGCTGGCCACCGTGCCCTGCGACAGCCCCTTCTTCCCATTAAACCTTGTCGAGCGGCTCTTAGGCGTTGCCAGGCAGCAGGGCACGTCCTTAGCGGTTGCCGCAACCCAAGGCAACAAGGGTGTAGCGCTTCAGCCCGTTTTCTTACTGATGCAGGCAGACATGCAGGCACCCCTAGCCCAGTACCTTCGAAGCGGGCGTCGCAGGCTTACTGACTGGCTTACCGAGCAGAAGGCGAGCCAAGTTCTTTTCGATCAGCCCGATGCCTTTGCCAATGCAAACAGCCTTGACGACCTGGGCGATCTAACTCGTAAGGCAGGCCGCCCTTAGCCTTGAGTTTCCTGATGGATTTTGGTGCTTGTAGCCATTCCCTGCTAAGGTGCTTTTTTTGATTTGCCCAACGGGTTGTTACTCAAACGAGGAGTGCTTTGTGTCTTTGTCGGTAGAAAGTGTTCGAGCCAGTCTTTCCAAGGTGCAGGTGGCAGACCTGCAGATGAGCCTGATGGACGCAGGCATGTTGAAAGACATTCAGGTGCAGGGCACCGATGTTGCACTTGAGATTGAGTTCTCTTACCCCTCGAAGAGCCAGTGGGCCGAGCTGCGCTCTGGCGTGCTGGATGCGGTCAAAGGTCTGGCCGGTGTGGGCAATGTCAGCGTCTCTCTTGGGCAGAAAATTACTGCGCATGCCGTAAAGCCTGGCCTTAAGCCATTAGCCTCGGTTCGCAACATGATTGCAGTGGCCTCGGGTAAAGGCGGCGTGGGCAAATCAACCACCACCGTGAATCTTGCCTTAGCGCTTGCGGCCGAGGGCGCAAAAGTGGGTGTGCTGGATGCCGACATTTACGGCCCAAGCATTCCAACCATGATGGGAGCTAGCGGCAGGCCTGAGTCAAGCGACGGTAAAACCATGGAGCCACTTATGGCGCATGGGCTTCAGGTGAACTCGCTTGGGTTTCTTATCGATAAGAGCCAGGCCATGATCTGGCGAGGCCCCATGGCCACGCAGGCGCTTGAGCAGCTGTTGCGACAGACCCGCTGGAACGACCTGGATTACCTGTTTGTTGATATGCCCCCAGGCACGGGCGATATCCATCTAACACTCTCGCAGAACGTCCCTATTACAGGCGCTGTGATTGTCACCACCCCACAAGAAATTGCGCTCATGGATGCCCGTAAAGGGCTCACCATGTTTGAGAAGGTGTCGGTTCCTGTACTAGGAATTATTGAGAACATGGCCATGCATATCTGTTCGCAGTGCGGCCATGCTGACGATGTCTTTGGTCAAGGCGGCGGCGCACTGATGTCGGCCGAGCACAAGGTGCCTTTGCTGGGAAGCCTTCCCTTGAATCGATCCATTCGAGAAAATGCCGATGCCGGCCGTCCCACTCTTGTGGCGGAGCCCGATGGCGAGGTCTCTAAAATTTATAAGTCGGTTGCGCGTCAAATTGCCATTGCCGTCTCGCGCATTGCAAAAGATCACACGTCGAAGTTTCCCAAGATCGTGGTGGAAAAGCTGTAGACGCGTCCAAGGCTCCTTTTTCGTCAACGCCTTTCTGGGAATCAACACGTGATGAACCCAACTAGTACTTTTCGCCTCCCCTTTCTCTTTGCTGTGTTCGTGCTTCTTGGAATGGCTGGCCAGAGCCCTTTGGTCAAGGCAGCAAGTTTCTCTGCAGCCGGTATTGAAGTCCAAAGCCCCCAGGCCATGGCCACATCGGCAGGCCAGCCCAATGGCGCCATTTTTATTCAGGCCATCTCAAACAAGGCAGGCAAGCCCGACAGGCTAATTGCGGCGCGCTCCTCGGTTGCATCCTCCGTGGAGCTTCACAACATGACGATGGACGGCGCAGTAATGCGTATGCGTGAAATTGCAGGTATTGATCTGCCTGCCGGCGCAAAGCTGCTTATGCACCGCGGCAGCAAAGAGGGCTATCACCTTATGCTTATCGGGCTTAAAGAAGCCGCTTGAGGCGGGGCAGGTTGTTCCTGTCACCCTTGTCTTTGAGAAGGCTGGTGAGCTTGAGGTGAAGGCCTCGGTGGTGGATATGCGGGCCAAGGACCATGGTGGGCACCATGGCGGGCACCATGGTGGCTCGGGCATGCACAAGCACTAAAAGGCGAATCGAATGAACGAACCTCGTCGTTCTCTCTTCGACCCGCTTGCGCTCGGTCATGTCACCCTTAAGAACCGCGTTCTTATGGGGTCGATGCATACGGGGCTTGAGGACGGCAAAGACCTTCACGAGCTCGCGGCGTATTTTCGTGAACGTGCCGAGGGTGGGGTAGGGCTCATTGTGACCGGAGGCTTTGCGCCCAATCGAGTGGGCTGGGTGAAACCCTTTGCAGGCATGATGCGTTCGCGCAGCGATGTGCAAAGGCATAAGGTGGTGACCCAGCAGGTGCATGAGGCAGGCGGCCGCATTGCAATGCAGATTCTGCATGCCGGTCGGTACGCCTACCATCCCTTTGCGGTTGCACCGAGCCGTATTAAGGCGCCCATCTCGCCTTTTAAGCCTTGGGCTCTATCGTCGCGGGGCGTCGAGGGGCAAATTGCAGACTTTGTGCTTTCGGCCCAAAGGGCTCAGGAGGCAGGCTACGACGGCGTCGAAATTATGGGCTCCGAGGGTTACTTTATTAATGAGTTCCTGGTGCAGGCCACCAACCATCGTCGTGACCAGTGGGGTGGGTCTTACGAGAATCGCATGCGCCTTCCGCTTGAAATTGTGGCGCGCACACGCAAGGCCGTGGGGCCTCAGTTCCTAATCATTTTTAGACTCTCCATGCTCGACCTCATTCCGCAGGGCAGCTCTTGGGAAGAGGTTGTGCAGCTTGCCAAGGCCGTAGCAGTTGCAGGTGCCGATCTTCTTAACACCGGCATTGGCTGGCATGAGGCGCGTATTCCCACCATTGCCACAAGCGTGCCGCGTGCGGCCTTTGCCGAGGTCACAAAGACGATGCGTGACAGGCTACGAGCCGAGGGTGTGTTGATTCCGCTTATTGCCACTAACCGCATCAATACGCCCGAGCTTGCCAATGACTTAATTGAGAAGGGTTACGCGGACATGGTCTCCATGGCGCGGCCTTTTCTTGCAGACCCCGAGTTTGTTCGCAAGGCGCAACAGGGTCGCAGCCAGGAAATCAATACCTGCATTGCCTGCAATCAGGCCTGCCTCGATCATGTCTTTGAAGGCAAGCCCGCCTCCTGTCTTGTAAACCCACGCGCCTGTGCCGAGACGAAGCTTGTCTACAGGCCAAGCGCCACTCGGCGACGTGTTGCGGTGGTAGGTGCAGGCCCCGCGGGTTTTACAGCGGCAAGTGTTGCTCGCTCAGCGAGGCCATCGGGTTAGTCTTTTCGATCGCCAGTCGGAAATCGGCGGTCAGCTGAACATGGCCAAGCGCATTCCTGGCAAAGACGAGTTCTTTGAAATGCTTCGTTACAACGCTGTTCAGCTTGGCCTTGCCAAGGTGGAGCTTCATCTCAATACCCAGGCTACAGCCAGCATGCTTGCGGAGTTCGATGAGATTGTTCTTGCGGTCGGCGTTCTACCCCGTGACCCTAAAATTCCGGGCCAGGACGATCCTCGTGTGCTTAGCTACCTTGATGTCTTGCAGGCCCGCGCCTCGGTGGGCCCTAAGGTTCTTATTCTGGGTGCAGGGGGTATTGGCTTTGATGTGGCCCAATACCTCTGCGATGCCCCCGATGCGCAGCCCGTGCATTTGCAGGCATGGCAAGCGGAGTGGGGTGTTGCCGACCCAAGAAGCCATCAGGCAGGCCTTGCCCCGGCCGGACCAAAGCCAACGCCGGCGGCGCGGGACATCACCCTATTGCAGCGCAGCCCCGGCAAACCTGGCGAGGGTCTTGGCAAAACCACGGGCTGGATTCATCGCACCAGCCTTCGTCAACGGGGGGTTCGTATGCGCTCGGGTGTAAGTTACCTGCGCATTACGCCTGAAGGCTTATGGGTCTCAACGTCCAAGCAAGGCTCAGGGCCACAGCAAGACGAATGCCTTGGCTTTGACTCTCTGGTGCTCTGCACCGGGCAGACATCGAACAGCCTGCTTGCCGAGGAACTAAAGGCCGCAGGCCGAAGCTTTCATGCCGTTGGGGGCTGCCGAGATGCCAAGGCGCTTGATGCCAAGCGCGCCATTCGCGAGGCCGCCGAGCTTGCTGCCTGCCTTTAAATAAGCACCTTGCCCGGGTTCAGAATACCCAGGGGATCCCAGGCGCGTTTTAGGCTTCGCATCAGTTCCAGCGCAGGTTCTCCAAGCTCATCGCGCAGCATCTCCAATGAGTTCCGGATCTAATTTAGTCATAATGACCCCTTAAGCAGTTTTAGCTAACCAATTCACTTCGAAGAACAGGCATGGTCGCATGAAGGTAATCCAACATTGGGTCGATAACAAGCACTGGGCGGGAAGTTCAAGCCGCAGCACCGACGTCTACAACCCGGCGCTCGGCGCCAAAACAGCCAGCCTTGCCCTGGCCTCGGCCTCTGACATTGACCATGCCGTTCAAAGGGCAGCCCATGCCTTTCCAGCCTGGGCCGACACACCGCCTGCAAAGCGCGCCGCCATCATGTTCAAGTTTCGCGAACTCATCATGAAACACATCGATGAGCTTGCCCAGCTCTTGTCGTCTGAGCACGGAAAGACCATTCCTGATGCCAAGGGCGAAGTCGCCCGCGGTCTGGAAGTGGTGGAGTTCGTCTGCGGCATTCCCCACCTTCTGAAGGGCGAGTTCTCTGACCAGGTTGCCAATGCTGTGGATTCCCACAGCCTGCGTCAGCCCCTTGGGGTTGTCGCCGGCATTACGCCATTTAACTTCCCAGCCATGGTGCCCATGTGGATGTACCCCGTGGCCATTGCCTGCGGAAACACATTCGTTCTAAAGCCCTCAGAGCGCGACCCAAGTGTGCCCATGCGGCTGGCCGAACTGTTTGCCGAGGCCGGTCTGCCGGCCGGTGTTTTCAATGTGGTCAATGGTGACAAAGAGGCCGTGGATGCGCTTCTCGATCACCCCGAGGTTCAGGCCATTAGCTTTGTAGGCTCCACAGCCATTGGCCACTACATTTATTCGCGCGGCACCGCATCGGGAAAACGCGTTCAGGCCCTTTGTGGTGCGAAGAACCATCTTGTTGTTATGCCCGATGCCGACATGGATCAGGTGACCGATGCGCTCATTGGGTCGGCCTATGGTTCTGCAGGTGAGCGCTGCATGGCCATTTCTGTGGCAGTGCCTGTGGGCGACGACACGGCAGACCGTCTTATTGAGCGGCTTACGCCACGTATTCAGGCGCTAAAGGTTGCTCCGTGCACCGACCCCAAGTCCGACATGGGCCCTATTGTTAGTCGCCAGAGTCTCGATCGCATTCTTGGCTACATTTCAGAGGGCGAGAAGATGGGCGCCAGGCTGGTTGTTGACGGCCGTTCGGTGAAGGTGGCGGGCCACGAGCAGGGCTATTTTCTGGGCGGCTGCCTCTTCGATCGCGTTACGCCCGACATGTCCATTTATAAAGAAGAAATCTTTGGCCCGGTTCTCGTTACGCTTCGGGCGGGCAGTTATGAAGAGGCGCTGCAGCTTATTAACAGCCATGAGTATGGCAATGGCGGGGCTATTTTTACTCGCGACGGTGACACCGCACGTGACTTCACGCGGCGGGTGAAAATTGGCATGGTGGGCGTGAATGTGCCCATTCCTGTGCCTGTGGCCTACCACTCGTTTGGTGGCTGGAAGCGCTCGTTGTTTGGCGACCATCATATTCATGGCATGGAAGGCGTTCGCTTCAACACACGCCTTAAAACCGTCACCAGTCGTTGGCCCAGCGGCATTAAAGATGGGGCAGTCTTTAACTTCAAGTCCGGTCACGATGTCTAAGCCCCATGGGCTTGGGCGTCACACGCTCGTGCTTCGCGAAGGGGCTTAAGGCGAGTTTGACATTGACGCCCGCGCTTGATCTTGAAGACCTGCATGTCGGCTGGCCCGGCCAAGACCCGCTCTTTGCCCTTGCAGGCCTAAGGCTCGAAAAAGGGCAGTCCCTTTTCATCTCGGGTTCAAGTGGAAGCGGTAAAACCTCGCTGCTCTCGGTGCTCTGCGGCGTGCTGGTTGCTAAGAAGGGTCGATGCCAGGTGCTTGGCCACGATTTCTCGGCCCTTGCCGCAACCTCGCGCGACCGCATTCGCGGGGAGTCCATGGGCATTCTTTTTCAGCAGTTCAATTTACTGGGGTTTATGTCGGCCCTCGACAACGTGCTTATGCCTGCGCGACTTTTCGACCGTCGCAACCAAGATGCCTGTCGTCTGCATGGCTCTGCCTTAAACCAGGCTCACAGCCTGCTTGAGCAGCTGGGCGTTGCCCCGCAGCTCTGGGGCCTTGCCTCGCATCAGCTCTCGGTGGGTCAGCAACAACGTGTTGCGGCCGCCAGGGCCTTCATGGGCCAGCCCTTGCTTGTTCTTGCCGATGAGCCCACCTCCGCCCTTGACGACCTGCATCGAGACCGCTTTCTTGAACTGCTTGCCTCCGTGGGCGGGCAGGCCGGCGCGAGCCTTGTGGTCGTGAGCCACGACCAACGTCTGGCCAAGCGGTTTGATCAGCATCTTGTTCTGGGTCGGTCTGCTGTGGCTTCTGAATGAACAGGGTGACCACGGGCGGGTATCAGTATCAATGAGCGTCTGGTTCAAGCTTGCCTTATTAAGTGCCTGGTCGCGTCGGCTTGCAGTTGGGCTTGTGGTTGCATCGTTGGGGCTTGCCTGCGCCTTGGTTCTAACAGTGCAGCAGCTGCGTACCGATTCACGACAAAGCTTTTCCCAGGCGGTGTCTGGGGTTGACCTTATTGTGGGTCCTCGGGGCAGCGCCACCGAAATACTTCTTTACAGCGTTTTTCAGTTGGGCCGACCCACAGCCAATATGTCGGCAAAGGTTCTGCCCGAGCTGCGGGCACTGCCCTTGGTGAACTGGGCCTTGCCTATTCAGCTTGGCGATAGCTACCAGGGCTTTCCAGTCTGGGGCACCGAGGCGGAATTCTTTCAACGGTTTCAAGTGCATGGTCAGGCCTTAGGCTTCAAAGAAGGGCAGGCCTTTGACTCCAATAGTTCTTTACCAGGTTGTGCTGGGGGCCGAGGTTGCCCGGCGCCTGAATCACAAGCTGGGCGACGCCCTGGTGGTCACCCATGGGTCTGGCCAGGCGCTTGATAAAAGCCACGACGACGCCCCCTTCACCCTTGTTGGCATTCTTCAACCCACCGGTGGGTCGGTTGATCGCGCGGTCTTGGTCTCGGTTTCAAGCTACGAGGCCCTGCATCATGGCTGGGGTGTTGGCGAGTTTCAGGGGCTTCGGCTTGGGTCGTTTTCAGGTGCAGGGCAGAAGCCCTCATTCAAAGACCTTCAACCTAGGGAATACACAGCAGTGCTTGTGGGTCTTCACAGCAGGGCTCAGGTGTTTTCAGCCCGTAGAGCCATTGAGCAGCTGCCCGGCGCCCCATTAACAGCGGTGCTGCCCGGCGTGGCCCTAGACGACCTCTGGCGCTCGCTTTCGCTGGTGGAAGATACCTTGCTTATTATTGGCTTTGCGGTGGCCACCACAGGCATGCTGTCGGTTGTGGCGGTTATGTTGGTGGCCTTGGGGGCACGACGTCGTGAGCTCTCAATTCTTCGAGCCCTTGGCGCCTCGCCCTCTGCGGTCTTTGGTCTGCTTTATCTTGAGGCCATTGTGCTTGGGCTGGCTGGCCTTCTTCTGGGCTTTGCTCTTCAGCAGGCGGGCCTTTTTCTAGCCTCTGCATGGCTGCGTGAAAGCTTTGGCCTTTCGGTTAGCCTGGGCCTGCCCAGTGCGCAAGGCCTTATGATGCTGGCGGGCTTGCTCTTGGGGGTTTTCGTTGCGGCCTTTATTCCAGCCTTGCGCGCCTATCGGTTATCGTTGGCAGATGGTCTTAACCCTGCGCAACTTCATTAGGCTTTGTCTGGCGGCTCTTTTTATGGCGGCAGCCCTATCGGCCAGTGCCTCTGCTGTCCGTGAAATTACCTGGGACGACCTTATTGAAGAAACCTGGGTGAAAGAGGTGCAGGCCGAGATGGCTGTTCTGGGCCGCCTTGGCTTCTTGCAAGACGGCACTGAAGCCGCAAATAAGGCCATGGAGAAGCTTAGACAAAAATGGGATGCTGCACCCATTGTTACCAAGCACCTAAACCAGCACATTCGTATTCCGGGCTACGTGGTGCCACTTGACGCAAGCCGCGACAAGCGCCGAGAGTTTCTGTTGGTGCCCTATTTTGGCGCATGCATTCATTCGCCTCCGCCTCCTGCGAACCAAATTATCTTGGTGCAGCCCGAGGCCAACAGCAAGGTGAGCCGTATGCCCGAGAGCATGGAGACCATCTGGGTAGAAGGTGAGCTTTTGGGGGTGCGGTCTACAACCAGCCAAGGGGTGACCGGCTACAGCCTGCGCGCAACGACTATTCGTCCTTATGAAGAAGCTTCTTCAAAGCCTTGACCTAAGCTTCTTTACCCGCCTTTCGCTTACGGGCGTGGCCCTGTTGGCGCTTGTTGAGTCAAGCCTTGTTGCCACGGTGGGCGAGTTTTTTGTTGAAGGCATCTGGCCAGGCTTATTTTTATTTTGGTACGCCCTGTCTTTTGTTCTTTATTGCATTCTGAAGTACATGCTGGCCCGCGGGAAAAGTGGTCACTAGCATCTTTTGTTTTTTAGTCGTCTTAACTGTCCTATTGGGCTTACAGAGTTATCCACGGAACTGTGGATAACCTTGGGTATGTGACTGAAATTTCCCCGTAACATGGGCCTTGAGCTGGTCTGGTTAAATTTTAACCAGTGCATGGCAGTCTTGAATGCGACCCTCTTTTTTCATTTGACTTTGCTATTTTTTTGTCTGCTGAATGCGCTCCTCTCATAAGATTTTTGTAACTATTTTTTTGCTGATGCTTCCTCCGCTTTTCTGGGCGGGCAATGCCATTGTGGGTCGGCTTATGGTGGGCGTCATTCCACCTCTTACATTGAATTTTCTTCGCTGGGCAATTGCCTTGCTGCTGCTTCTGCCCTTTAGTTACAGCCTTTTCTTCAAGACCTCGGTCTTCATGCCTTTGTGGCGGCGCTACCTGGCACTTGGCTTCTTTGGTATTGGCTGCTACAACGCACTGCAGTACATGGCCTTGGTGACATCAAGCCCAATTAATGTGACGCTGGTTGCCTCGTCCATTCCGGTTTTTATGCTCTTGGTAGGCTTCTTCTTTTTTGGTGTCACGGTGCGTCTTAAGGCGGCGCTTGGTGTGGGGCTCTCCATTCTTGGGGTGGTGGTGGTTGTAAGCCGTGGGGATCTTGTTGCGCTCTTTAGCATGAACCTTGTGGCGGGCGACCTTCTTATGGTCCTTGCGTCTTTTACTTGGGCCTTGTACAGCTGGCTCTTGGTTCGGCCAGGGCCGCATCCTGACCCACAGTCCTTAAAAGATCACTGGATTCATTTCTTGTTTGTTCAAATTGCCTTTGGGGTGGCCTGCTCTTTTGTGTTTGCGCTGCTTGAATGGGCCTGGCTTCAAGAGCCTGTTCTTGAGCTCATTCAATGGGGCCCATCCTTGGCCCTGGCCGCCCTTTATGTTGCTATCTTTCCAGGCATCGTTGCCTTTCGTGCCTGGGGCCTTGCTGTTGAACGGGTAGGCCCTGCCTTTGCGGGCGTTGTGGTGAACACCACGCCTTTAATAACCGCTCTGCTTTCCATGGTCTTCTTAAATGAAACCCCTGAGCCTTACCACATGCTTGCCTTCGCTCTGATTCTGGGGGGCATCGTTGTTTTTCAGTGGGGCCGGTTTTCTGACTTGGGCAGAACTTAGTTATACTTCTGTCGTTAGTTCCCTGATAGCTCAGTCGGTAGAGCGACGGACTGTTAATCCGCAGGTCCCTGGTTCGAGCCCAGGTCGGGG